>CALUXU010000016.1 GCA_944324825.1 Candidatus Gastranaerophilales bacterium | reverse complement strand
CAAACAATGCTTGCTCTGTCATTATTTCGCAGATATTATTTGCTCATTCCGTAAAGGTTGTAACATCAAAAGATTAGGATTGTGTTTTGGTTGAATAATTTATATTTATTTATATTTATATTTTTTATTTTATTTTATTTTATTTTTATCTTTGTACTCTCCACGGAGTGAGCCATCAATGTTAGCGAAACAGTGACAAGGCGGGTATTGTCTGAGGTTCGAAGAACCGAGTTTACCCGCTTGGGTTGAGCTTTACTTTTGATGTGCGAACGAAGTGCAGAGTACCGGTTTTGTGGAACTTTTGACGTCAAAAGTTCCCCCGTCTGGAAGACCCCGTCCGGAGGACAGTAAGAAAGTTATGTATAATAATTACAAATATTCATAAAAGGCTTTTATTAATTCTATTAGTGCTATAATTATTGAATAGACAACATGGGAGTGTGTATATGGCACATATAATAATTGACGAAAATAAGTGCAAATCATGCTATATCTGTCTTAATACATGTCCGAAAGGATTAATTAAGAAGAGTACAAAAACAAGTAAACTCGGGGATTACCTTGTAGAATTTGATGACCCTAAAAAAGAATGTATAGGATGCGCTATGTGCGCAACAAGATGCCCTGATATGGCAATAGTTGAGGTACACAAATAATATGGATAAAGTTTTAGTAAAAGGAAACTATGCAATAGCACAAGCAGCATTAAATGCCGGATTGGAATGTTATTTCGGATATCCGATAACTCCTCAGACCGAAATCGGAGAGTATCTGAGCGATGAAATGTATAAAAGAGGACTTGGTTATGTATGCGCGGAAAGTGAACTCGCGGCAATAAACATGGTGTTGGGAGCCGCATCAACGGGAGCAAAAGCCATGACCACATCTTCTTCCTGTGCTGTTTCCTTAATGCAGGAGGCTTTATCTTACGCATGCTCTGATGAAGTTCCGATTGTTCTTGTAAACGTTATGAGAGCAGGTCCGGGGCTCGGATATATTTATCCGGCTCAAGGAGATTATAATCAGGCTGTTAAAGGCGGCGGAAACGGAGATTACAAACTTATAGTTCTTGCTCCGTCTACCGTTCAAGAATGTATTGATTATACATACAAAGCATTCTATCTTGCACATAAATATAGAAACCCGACCATGCTTTTGGCAGACGGTCTTTTAGGGCAAATGATGGAGCCGGCAGTATTTGGAGAATATCCTTATCCTGAAATCGATAATTCCTCATGGGCTCTAACAGGTGCCAAAGGGCGTGACGGACGTGCTATCTTCTCTGTTGCAACGGCAGAAGATACACAAAACCAACATATCTACAATTTGTTTGCGAAGTTCAAAACAATTGAAGAAAATGAAACCGAATGGGAAGAGTTTAATACAGAAGATGCAGATATTTTGCTTGTTGCATTCGGAAGCATGACAAGAAATATTAAAGCTGCGATGACCGAACTCAGAAAACAAGGTTTAAAAGTCGGTATCCTTAGACCTGTTACGCTTTCACCGTTCCCGTCAAAGAGAATCCATGAGCTTGCGGCAAAAGTTGACAATGTAATCGTTGTTGAAATGAATATGGGACAAATGGTTAATGACGTTAAACTTGCGGTTGAAGGACAGGCAAAAGTCGATTTGGTTCACAGACCGGTAGGACAATGGCTTAGTGTAGAAGAAATTACTCAGGCAGTAAAAAACGTATTGGAGAAAAGTTATGCAAGTGTTTAAAATTCCTGAATCAATAAAAAAAGGTTCTAAATTCACCTTCTGTCCGGGATGTGACCACGGGATTATCGTAAGAATCTTAGCAGAACTTATTGATGAATTGGAGCTTAAAGAAAAAACAATCTGTGCAACATCAATCGGATGTTCAGTATTCTTATATGACTTTTTAAACATAGATTGTATAGAATCTCCGCATGGAAGAGCAATGGCAGAGGCAACCGGAGTAAAGCGTGCAAGACCGGATAAATTTGTTTTCACATATCAAGGTGACGGAGATTTTGCATCAATCGGACTTGCAGAATCAATGCACGGGGCATTAAGAGGAGAAAAAATTACCGGAATCTGTATCAACAATACGACCTACGGAATGACTGGCGGACAAATGGGGCCTACAACTTTACTCGGCCAAAAAACAACAACTTCTCCAATGGGCAGATTTACGGGAACTTATGGTTATCCGATTAAAGTTGCGGAGCAAATAGCACTGTGCGATGGTACTGCGTTCTCTGCAAGAGTTGCTGTTGATACGGTTGCACATATCAATCAGGCAAAGAAAATTCTTAAAAAAGCTTTTGAAATCCAATTAAAGGGGCTTGGGTATTCTTTCGTAGAATTTCTCGCAACATGTCCTACTAACTGGAAAATGACTCCTGATGAAGCACACGAAAGAGTTAGAAACGAAATGATGAATGTATATCCTTTGGGAGTATACAAAGATATTACGGTTGAGGATAAATAATGGAACAAAATTTTATAATTGCAGGATTTGGCGGACAAGGAATATTATTTGCAGGCAGAGTATTAGCCAACGCATTTATGCTTATGGGTAAAAACGTAACCTGGTATCCATGCTACGGAGCAGAAATGAGAGGCGGAACCGTAAATTGCGAAATAGTTATCTCTGATGACGAGGTTAGCTCTGTTCATAAAGAGAATGCCGACTGTATTATAGTCTTAAACCATTTATCATTTGACAGATTCTTGCCAAAAGTTAAATCAGGCGGATTAATTCTTTCAAACTCAACTCTCGTTGATGTAACAAAATCAAGAAGCGATATACAGTATATTTCTATCCCAATGACAGATATTGCTAATAAATCAGGATATAATAAATTGGCAAACATGGTTGCGCTCGGAATTTTAACGGAAATCATTCCGGGGCTTAATGAAGAAATACTTAAACAAGCACTTGGGAAAGTATTGACCGATGATAGAAAACATTTGATTTATCCAAATCTTGAAGTTATTAAGCTCGGAATGAATTGCATTGCGCCGGTGCATTAATACTCTAAAAAGTCGATTAAAAATATAAAAAAAAATGATAAACTCTATACAAAGGATTATTATTTTGAAAAAGAAACATTTACAACAACATATCAAAGAAAAAGAATCGCAAATCCAAAAATTTAAACTCAGATTAGAATCATCTGATTTATGCGAAAGTCTTTATAATAAAGCTATTTTGGAAAAAGCTATACTCAAAAAAGAGCTTGAAAACGCTGAAAAGAATAAATTTGTTGAAGCCATAAAGAAATTTATCCCGAAGAAGAAAGAATTAATTTGTGATTATTTTAAATAAATTCTATTTATAATATCCTGTTTTGATAGAATTTTTTCCGTACTTTTCTTCTATTTTATCAATACATTTTGCAAGTTTATCATCTTTGTCGGAAGCCGTATCAAACAAAAACAGCTGCTCTGATTTACCGTACGAAAGGTCGCCGAGAATAACTCCGGTGCTTCTATACAAGCGGTCAGAGGAATATATCAAAGGCAAAAGTTCATCCAGCTCCTTCTTTATTGTTAGTTCAAAATTGGTAGGCTGCAATAAATCCTTGTACTTTGTATAGACATAAAAATCTTTGGTTCTGAGCATTACACCTACCGAGGCACATTTGCCGTCATATTTCCTTAACCTTTTACAGGCAGAGTGAATATGCCTTGCGATTTCTGATTTGATTATATTTATATCGGAAGTAAAACAGCCGATAACAGATGTATTCTGGATAGATTTTGGCGGCTCTTCTTTGTTATCAACGGAAGAAATACATTCGCCCAACAGTTCGTGTTTTAGCTCCACTCCATTTATTCCAATTTCTTTTTTCAGCCATGCATCCGGTCTTGAAACAAAATCCGCAGCGGTTAAAATCCCCCACCGCTGGCAAAATTTGCTTATCTTTCTGCCTACTCCCCAAATCTCATCGGCTTTTGTATTTTTCAGCTCTTCTTTGATTCTGAACGCACCTATCGAATAAATTCCGCCGGTTGTTTTTGCTTTGTCGCTCGCAAGTTTTGCAAGAGTTTTGGAATGGCTTACACCTATTGATACATCAATATCCGTTTTTGCTTTAATCTCCTCCTTTATCATGCGGCAGATTTCCGTATAGTTTCGATTATACAATTTCCTCGTACCGGTTAAATCAATAAAAGCTTCATCTATTGAATATATCTCAACATCTGGAGAAAAATTTTTCAGACAATCCATTACCCGTTTTGAGAACCAGCGGTATCTGTCATGCTCAGCTTTAATATAGACTGCTTTCGGGAATTCTTTTTTTGCCATAAAGTATGGCATCCCCATTCTGACACCCATTTGTTTTGCTTCTTTTGAACGGGAAATAACACACCCTTCGTTATTTGAAAGAACACAAACGGGTTTACCTTTGAGTTTTGGCTCAACAGCTTGCTCACAGGCAACAAAAAATGAATCACAATCAACTAATGCAATTATTCGTTTCATAATAATAGTGTAACATGATTAAGTGACTGAGTGATTAAGTGAATCTACCTGCTAATTTTTAAAAGCATTATATGCAATAGCAACAGATTTCGGCATAAATTGTATAAGTGATGTAGTTCTATAATTAACATCTTCTATATCCATGTTATTTATATAACTATAAGTTTCCGCAAACTCTTCATCAGCACCCTCTTGTTTTGCTGCTTCTTTTGACCAGCCATCTTTTACAAAATAATCACAAGTTGTAAATTTTTGCATTCTCCAATCCATATCATCATCTTTATTCACATTATTGTAATTATTTATTTCCTGCTCTCTTGCCGAAATATATTCCGCATTATTATCTGACCACCTTGCTTTTCCGGCAGCAGCATTATCATTAACACCATGTCCAAGTTCATGAAGCTCTAATGCACTATCTGCTTTAGGAGAGGTTTTTAACACTCTATTGTTATAGAAACCTTCATAATCCGCAATATCAAGATACGTCATGCTGTCAATCGCTTTATCAAATGTTAAAATTAAATCCCCCGGACGGTTTTTTATCCTTGAAATTAAAAACTCTTTTTGACTCGGAGTTATTTTATTACCGGTTTTTTCTTCGGTTATTTTTTCTGTTTCTGCATTAATCTTTTTATCAAAATCAACAACATGTTTTTGTCCGTCATGTTCAATCGTCAGAATATTACCCTTTAACCCGGATATTCTGTATTCTTTACCGTTATGAGTTGAAATGGCTGTATCATCATCTATTTTTTCATATGTTCTTGATTCTTGAATTAGGGTATTGCCGTCTTTATCTTTAAAATCTATCTCCATTGTTTTCTTATTGCCATCACGTGTCATTATTTTATTAAATATAGAACCATCATAACATCTTACGAAATTTATTTCTGTAATTTTATTCCCGTCTTTGGAGTATTTAACCTCTTGGACGGTATTACCGTTTATATCTTTTTGCAGCATATTATTATACCCGTCAAAAGCAGGAGTAAAGATTGGTTTTGTATTTATTACCGGTCGATTTTGCAGTGCAAGATTTGCAAGATATTTATCAATCAGATTGGCAGATTGAAAACTATTTTGCGTTTTTTCATTCTGATTCACTGCAATATTTTTTACCGGAGGCTGGTTTATATATACATTATTAGAAATACTTACCATCTTATATTATATAAAACATTTTAACAAAAGAATTTGCTATGCAAATTATATTTTGCCGTTTTCTAAAATATTCTTCAAATATTGACCGGTATACGAATTTTTAACTTTTGCAACCTCTTCAGGAGTTCCTTGAGCAACAATCCGACCGCCGTTGATACCGCCGTCAGGGCCCAAATCAATTATATTATCCGCTATCTTGATTAAATCCATATTGTGTTCAATGACAAGTATTGTGTTTCCGTTATCCGCAAGCTGCTGCAGAATTTTAATCAGTTTATCCAAATCCGCCCAGTGAAGCCCAACCGACGGCTCGTCTAATAAATACAAGGTCTTACCGGTCGCACGTTTATTCAATTCGGAAGCCAGTTTAATTCTCTGTGCTTCTCCGCCGGATAAAGTTGTTGCGCTCTGTCCGAGTTTGATATAATCCAAACCGACATCATTCAACGTTTGAAGTTTGTTCTTAATCTGAGGCACGCTGTCAAAAAACTCCAACGCTTCTTTTACGCTCATCTCAAGAACATCGTATATAGTTTTCCCTTTATACTTGACTTCGAGTGTTTCTCTGTTGTATCTCTTTCCGCCGCAGACATCACACTTTACATAAACATCAGATAAAAAGTTCATTTCTATCTTTAACAGCCCGTCACCCTTACAAGCTTCGCACCGTCCGCCCTTAACGTTAAAACTGAATCTGCCGGCTTTATATCCTCTCATCTTGGATTCATTTGTTTTGGCATAAAGCTCTCTTATCGGAGTAAACACATCCGTATACGTTGCCGGATTAGAACGAGGTGTACGCCCGATTGGAGATTGATCGATTTCTATTATTTTATCAATATTTTCAAACCCTAAAATATCATCCACACCCTGCGGTTTCGGTTTGTTGCCGCGGAGTTTGTGAATAGCAAACTGACAGATAATATCACTCATCAAAGTTGATTTTCCGGAGCCGGAAACACCTGTTAAAACATTAATTTTTCCGAGCGGAATATCTACATCAATATTTTTCAGGTTATTTAAATGTGCATTTTTTACCCTCAAATAATTTCCGTTGCCTTCTCTGTGTTTATCAGGTATCGGAATGAATTTTTTCCCCGAAAGATATTGCCCCGTAATTGATTCCTCAACCTTCATAATATCTTCCATTGTTCCCTGAGCAACTATTCTGCCGCCGTTTACACCTGCTTTTGGTCCTATATCGACAAGATAATCCGCGTTTCGCATTGTTTCTTCATCGTGTTCAACAACAATCAAGGTGTTTCCGAGATTTCTTAATCTGATAAGAGTTTTTATTAATCTGTCGTTATCCTTCTGGTGCAGACCGATTGACGGTTCGTCCAGAACATATAATACCCCTGACAGTCCGCTGCCTATTTGAGTTGCAAGACGAATTCTCTGCGCTTCGCCGCCGGATAAAGTTCCTGCAGTTCTTGCAAGAGAAAGATAACTCAACCCGACATCAATCAAGAATTTTAATCTGGCTCTAATCTCATCAAGAATTTGTTTTGCAATTTTTAGTTTAAAATCGTTTAATGACAGATACAACTCCGACACAAAATCATACTCTTCATCAATCGGCATTGTACAAAATTCATGGATATTGACCTCTTTTGTAGTACCTTTCAATCGAACAGCAAGCGGAAACGGTTTCAATCTTGCACCGTGGCAGGCCTCGCAAGGAGTCGTTATCATATATTTTTCAATCTCTTCTCTCCAGTATTCGCCGCCGGCTTCATTATACCGCTTCATCAAAAATGGTATAACTCCGCAAAATCTCTGATACTTAGTCTTGTATCTGTGGGTTCCGAATTGTTTAACCGTTAGTTTGATTATATGGTCGCTTCCGTATAGAATAATATCCTGATGCTCCTTTGGCAAATCTTTAAAAGGAGTATCCAAATCTATACCACATTCTAAAGAAACAGATGCCAGTAAATCCTTGTAATAATCGGTGGAACTCTTACTCCAAGGGTAAATAGCGCCCTCATTTATAGATTTTGTTCTGTCAGGGATAACCAAATCCGGAGAAATTTGATAATCAAACCCGATACCAGAACATTTTTCGCACGCTCCGTAAGGGTTATTAAAGCTGAATATCCTCGGAGCCAATTCTTCAAAGCTCAAATTGCAATGTTCACAGGCAAGTTTTTCACTATATATAACTTCACCTTTCCCGATAACGTCTATAACAGTTACACCGTCGGCTTTTTTTAGTGCGGTTTGAACACTGTCCGCAATACGTGATTTTGCAGACTCTTTCACAACAACACGGTCAACAACAACATAAATATCGTGCTTTTTTGTTTTGGCAAGTTTTATTTCATCCTCGTCTATATTATAAATTTCTCCGTCAATTTTGACTCTTGCAAACCCTTCTTGACGCAGCTCTTCAAAAAGCGATACAAACTCGCCTTTTTTACCTCTTGCAACCGGTGCCATTATTTGAATTTTTGTCCCCTCAGGGTTTTTAAAAATACTGTTTACAATCTCATCAATTGATTGCGGTTTAATTTCACGTCCGCATTCCGGACAATACGGAGTACCGACTCTTGCAAATAAAAGTCTTAAATAATCATAGATTTCAGTAACAGTTCCGACAGTAGAACGGGGATTGTTACTCGTAGATTTCTGGTCAATCGATATCGCAGGGGTAAGACCGTCAATATAATCAACATCAGGCTTATCCATTTGTCCCAAAAACTGGCGTGCGTAAGTTGAAAGACTCTCAACATAACGTCTTTGACCCTCTGCAAATATTGTATCAAATGCAAGTGAACTTTTCCCCGAACCTGAAACCCCTGTGAAAACAATTAACTCATTCTTAGGAATTTCTAACGACACATTCTGAAGGTTATGCTCCCTTGCCCCCTTAATAGAAATCTTATCGTTCATACCAGTATTATACTCATTAAAAGCATACTATCAAGAAATCTGTTTTTCTGTATAAAATATCATTTCATCTATTCGTTTGATGTGATTTTCTTAATAATTGTTTACAATTTTGTTGCAGGTTTGGGTTGTATATCCCCAAACCTTGAGGGAGATTATGTATGGCAAGAAAAACAAACGTTAAGAGAGTAGAGCCTCAGAAGGCTAATTTGAAAGTCGTTAAAAATAATGCGGTTAAAACAACTGCGTATAACGATATTAACCTGAAAAAGTGGAAAGAATACGACCACGTAAAAACAGATACTCTCTGGGAATTCTCTTCTCGTTTAAAAGAAGGTGGTCATTCAAACGAATACCACGGCAATTTTATTCCTCAAATAGCACAGCAGTTGTATGAAAGATATACAAAGAAAAATGATATTGTACTCGATTTATTCTTCGGCTCCGGCACATCAGGTATTGAAGCAATCAACATGAACCGCCGCTGCATCGGGGTTGAATTGAAAGAAGATTTGGCAGAAAAAGTTTCAGAAAAATTTACTCCAAAACAACTTGTAACCGATGTTAATATCATAAGCGCAGATTCAGCAAGCGAAATTGCAAAAGAAAAAGTTAAAGCAAGATTAGAAATTATGGGACGTGACAAAGCACAACTTCTAATCCTTCACCCGCCGTATGATGATATTATAAAATTCTCTGACAGAAAAGAAGATTTATCAAACTGCGGCTCAACTGAAAAATTTTATGAACTGTTTAAACAGGTTGCAAAAAACGGATATGACTTGTTAGAGGACGGAAGATTCGCAGCTTTAATCATCGGAGATAAATATGCGGATTCACAAATTATTTCACTCGGATTTGAATGCCAGGAAAGAATGAAACAACTTGGCTTCATACACAAAGCAACGATTATAAAAGATATGCAAGGAAATGAACGTGCAAAGGGCAAAACTGCTAATCTATGGCGTTACAGAGCGCTTGCAATGGGATTTAATATTTTTAAACACGAATACATTATGATTTTCCAGAAAAATGAAAAACTCTTAAAAAAACACCTGAGAGCATTATGATATATCCAAAATTCTGTTAATCAATTTTTGGAGTACGATATTAACTCTGTCTTTAAATTTTGTATTAGATTTAGGTTTTACTGAATCAAAAACTACATGTTCATTTTGTATCATATATTGTCTTGCTGCCAATGTTTTAGGATATAATTTTTTAACTTTTGAATCCACCAGTTCTTGGAATATACTAACAGAATAATCACGTCTAAGAATTTGCATATTATTTATAATATTATTCTTTACCAAAGAGTTATCGTTAGATTTCCTTGCTTGATGCCTAGCAACAAAAGCAGTTGTCGGACTGTTTAAACAATCAAGTAAATGTTTTTTTGCAGCAATTTGCCCGGCTAACTTATTATTAAAGCTTTGAGGTTTTGAGTATAACATCTTATAGAAACTATTTGCACGATTAAAAATCTCTAAGTTCATTCTGATTACTCCATATTATTGATGATTATTTTAAACCTTATAAAAATAAAACTTGCTATGAAATAAAAAAACCTTGAGAAATAAATCCCAAGGCTTTTTATTTGTATAAGTGTATTAACTCTTATTTGTCATCTAAAGCAGCAACGCCAGGAAGAACTTTTCCTTCAATAAATTCTAATGAAGCACCGCCACCTGTTGAAACGTGAGTGAAATCTTCTGCTTTACAGAATTTCTTAGCAGCAGAAACAGAATCACCGCCGCCGATAACAGAAGTTGCACCGTTTTTAGTAGCTTCAACAATTGCTTCTAATACAGCTTTTGTACCTTCGGCAAATTTAGGATTTTCGAAAGCACCAACAGGACCGTTCATCAAAATTGTCTTAGAATTTTTAAGAACTTCTGCAAATGCTTTTCTTGATTCAGGACCTGCGTCAACACCTTCAAATCCGTCAGGAATTTCGTCAATCTTAACGAATTTGTTTGTTCCGTTTCCTGAGAAATCATCAGTAACTAAAACGTCTGTTGCCATAACAAGTTTAACACCTTTATCAGCAGCTTTCTTTTCAATAGCTTTTGCAACATCTAATTGATCATCTTCGCAAATAGAGTTACCAATCTTACCGCCGTTAGCTTTAACAAATGTATACGCCATACCGCCGCCAATAATAAGGTTGTCAACTTTATCGATTAAGTTTTCTAAAACACCGATTTTAGAAGAAACTTTTGCACCGCCGACAACAGCTGTGAATGGTCTTGTAGGGTTATCAAGAGCTTGAGATAAGCATCTGATTTCTTTTTCCATCAAAAGACCTGAAACTGCAGGTTTAACAAGTTTTGCAACTTTTGCAGTTGATGTGTGGTTTCTGTGTGCTGCACCAAAAGCATCGTTTACATAGAAATCACCAAGTTTTGCTAATTCTTCAGCAAAAGTCATATCATCATCTTTTGCTTCTTCTGCCTTGTAATAACGAATATTTTCCAATAAAGCAATTTGACCGTCTTGAAGTTTAGCTACATATTCAGGAGCTTCTTCTACTGACGGAATAAATACAATTTCTTCTCCGAAAACTTTTGCCATATATTTTGCAACAGGTTCAAGAGAAAACTCAGGTTTTCTTTCTCCTTTCGGACGGCCTAAGTGAGCCATAAGAATAATCTTAGCTCCTCTTTCTTTCAAGTAATTTACCGTAGGTACAATTGCTTGAATACGTGTATCATCTGTAACATTTTTGTTTTCATCTAAAGGTACATTGATATCAACTCTGACAAGAGCTCTTTTACCCTTGATGTCACCTAAATCTTTGATTGATTTTTTCATAATTCAGTTCCCTTTCTTACTGGTTCGAACAATTGAATTATAGTTAAAACAGAGGCTAAATACAAGAGGCAGGGGTAAATGTATAAGGGGGTAAATAATAATGGGTCGGAATTGGGCTTCCTTGAGGAAATGACAGACACTATATATAGCTTAGCCGCTTAACTACTTAGCCGCATTCCTAACCTCTCCTCACTATTTACTACCCACTAACATATTGCTTGACAATTTGGATTGATAGAATATCATAAAATAGTAACCAATATTTATTGGGGCGTCGCCAAGTGGTAAGGCAGCTGGTTTTGGTCCAGCCATCTCGGAGGTTCGAATCCTTCCGCCCCAGCCATTTAACAAGATCTTCGGATCTTGTTTTTTGTTGTAAGGGCGAAGGATGAGAACCGACCAGAGGTTAGAGCGGATTTTGGCAAGTACGAGCAAAATAAAACTCATTAAGAAATAATACCTATTGAACGCTTCTATTCGTCCATACTCCCCGAACGAAATCCCTCAATATCAAGTGTTACGTACTTTATACTCAAATCTTTCAGGCGGTTTATTATCTCGGTTTTCTTATCCATAAAACTCCCGAATTTTTCCGGCAGAATCTCTATCCTTGCGATATCACCGTGGAGTCTTAATCTTGCACCGTCAAAACCGTTCTCTTTTAAAACAGCTTCGCCGTTTTCTATAATCCTTAATTTTTCTTTCGTGATATCATCCCCGTATGGCAGGCGTGTTGCAAGACATGGAGATGAAGGAAGCGTTTACAGTATTAAAGATTCAAACTATTGTGTAAAAATCCCACATCCCAACTTAACACCTGTTAATTATAAAAAATCATTTTCTTTAAATATAACGGAAAAAGATAAAATAAATCATATAAAAGCACATCTTGGAGACGGCGCTGTTATAATGAAAAAAATAGATGGAGCAACTGTTCTAAACCAACCTGAAATCGCAGGAGAATTATCACATTTTCCCGTTTCATCTTTTAACAAATTTTTAAAACAAATAACACACGCAAATAATAATGGAATGTTATTTGATGGCATTAATCAGAATGTTATTATAAATCCTAAAAATAAAAGCATAACAGCAATAGATTTTATAAATGCAAACGGCCTTTATTATTCTGATTTATTACCACTACGTATGATGTATGGTTCTTTAGTAAACAAAGAAGTTAAACCTGAAAATCAAAAACTAATTAAAAATAAAATTATTTTAGCAGCCGTTGAAGAATTTAAACCGGGTAATAAACCTTGTCTGGATACCAGCGAATTTGATTTTGAAGATTTTTTATCTGTAACCAATACCGAAAATATTAATGACTTGAATAAAAACATAAAAGAACTATCAACATTAAAAGACAGAGAACTTGCCGGAATTGATGTAAAAAAAGAATTAAATTCCGCTTATACAAAAACCAAAGAGCTATTGAACAAATAATTTTTTATGCTAGCATAACAGGTATACACAGCTATTAAATAGGCAAATTATGAGAATAAACAGTATTACTCCGTGCGTATATTTTCGTGCGAAAAATCAAAATGTAAAAAACAACCAAAAACAAACAGGAAGTCCGATAAATAACGGATTATCCACCGCCGGAGCCTGATTCGGCTTCGGGGTTGGTCTTGATTTCCTATCAAGAAAAATAAGTTTTTCTAAATCCCCGTTTAAAAATTCTCTTGCCGTTAACGGTATAATATCTGCCGCAGCAGGTACTACCGCAGGTGTTAGCGCCCTGCATAAGAAAAATAATTGATTTAAAAATATTTTTCTATTAATTTTTCCCTTGACATATTGGTATTTTGGTATTAGTATACCAAAATATAAAAGGAGAAATTATGATACAGTTTTCGGAAGCAACAGCTATAGCAATCCACGTTATGATTTATATTGCAAACAGAAAAAACTCAACAATTTCGCTGAAAGAAATTGCGGGAGTGTTCAGCATATCTGAAAACCACTTGTCAAAGGTTTTGCAGCGGCTTGTTAAAGTAGGATTTTTAACTTCAATAAAAGGCCCTAAAGGCGGGTTTAGGCTTGTTGAAGGGAAAGAATTATCAACATTGATGCAAATTTATGAGTCCATTGAAGGAGAATATACCCGAAAAAATTGCCTATTCTCATCAAGACATTTTACACCTTGCTGTTGTATTATGAAACCGTTAATACAGACTGTTAACGATTCTTTTGAATCTTTTATGAATAATCATCGAATATCTGATTTAAAGTTATAAGGAGGAACTTATGAACAATATGTTTTGTTTTCAATGCGAACAGACAGCCAAAGGAGAAGGCTGCACCGTTCAGGGCGTTTGCGGTAAAAAAGCAGACACTGCAAACTTGCAGGATGAATTAACAAGTTCATTAATAGAACTGGCAAATTGCTCTGAAAATAACGCTGAAAATACAGAACTTTTAATAAACGGTTTATTTACCACAGTGACTAATGTAAATTTTGATAACGAATCAATAAAGGAATTAACTGAAAGAGTACGAAAAAATATTTCCTGCGATAGTAAGTTTGACATAAATACGGTTTGGAATTGTAATGAAGATATCAGAAGTTTAAAATCGTTAATCTTATTCGGTTTAAAAGGAATGGCAGCATACGCACATCATGCCAGAGTCCTCGGATATATTGATAAGAAAATAGACGATTTCTTCTATGAAGCGTTACAAAGTCTGTCAAAAAATCTATCTGCAGATGAACTTTTATCACTTGTGCTCAAAACCGGAGAAATAAACTTAAAATGTATGGAGCTTTTGGACAAAGCCAACACTGAAACATACGGAAATCCTGAGCCGACAAAGGTTAGCACCAATATTGAAAAAGGTCCGTTCATTATTGTAACCGGCCACGATTTAAAGGATTTGGAACTGTTATTAGAGCAAACAAAAGACAAGGGAATAAATATATATACCCATGGCGAAATGCTGCCTTGCCACGCTTATCCTGAACTAAAAAAATATCCGCATCTAAAAGGAAATTTTGGTACCGCCTGGCAAAACCAACAAAAAGAATTTGATAATGTCCCGGGAGCAATACTGTTTACGACAAACTGCATCATGCCGGTAAAGGACAGCTATAAAGACCGAGTATTTACAACATCAGTTGTCGAGTATCCCCAAATGGTGCACATAGGAGATGATAAAGATTTCACTCCGGTAATAAATAAAGCACTTGAACTTGGCGGATATAAAGAAGATAAAAAAATGACAGGTATCAACGGCGGAGATATTCTGACAGTCGGATTTGCGCATAATACAGTTCTCTCCGTTGCGGATAAAGTTGTTGAAGCGGTAAAATCAGGCACCCTGAAGCATATATTTCTGGTCGGCGGCTGTGACGGAGCAAGACCGGGCAGAAACTATTACACGGAATTTGTTAAAAAGACTCCTGAAGATTCTCTTGTTTTAACACTTGCATGTGGGAAATACAGGTTTAATGATATGGATTTAGGAGAAATTAACGGAATCCCGAGACTATTAGATATGGGTCAATGCAACGATGCGTATTCCGCAATAAAAGTTGCAGTTGAACTATCGAAAGCTTTTAATTGTACCGTAAATGAATTACCGCTTTCACTGGTTCTATCGTGGTATGAACAAAAAGCTGTTTGTATATTATTGACACTATTATATTTGGGAATTGAAAATATAAGACTCGGCCCGACATTACCTGCATTTGTTTCCCAGAATGTACTCAATATTCTGGTTGATAAATACAAAATTAAACCAATTACAACTCCGAATAACGATTTGAAGGAGATTTTAGGATAATGGCAGAAGTAATAGACTTAAAAAATATAGATTATCTTGCAACAATAAATAAAAAAACCGTATTTGACAATGAGCAGAGTTCTTTAACTCTGCTCTCATTCAAAGCCGGAGTTGAAAGAAGCATTCATGTCGATGAAAAAGATGAAGTTACACAGATTATAGAAGGAGTTGCAGACGTTACAGTAGGCAAGGAGGTATTTCGATTAACATCAGGCGAAATGATTGTAATGCCCGCACTGACACCTCACGGACTAAAAGCCGTTCAAAATACCAAAATGCTTTTATTAAGACCAAAACATACACACAATAAATAGCAAACATTTTTTTTAGGAGTTTTATACCATAAAAGCGAGGTATAAAATGAATATAAATAACAACAATGAAGTACATTTTGGAAAATTTAAGAAAATAGTCGGACGACCTAATCAGATTGAGAAGATAAGACCAAATATTCCTGATAAATACATTACGATAGCAGTAAACAAGAAACCTGAAAAAACAGCATTATATCTAATATCAGGAAAGCATTTTGATAAACTGGTTTCTTTAATGAAAAAACATCCGTATTTTGGAGAAGTAAGACATAATTTAGAAAAATATATGAATACCAAACCCCAAAAAATAAGTATCGAAAAAGCAATGGATAAATTTATATAATTCATTTATGTTTAAATAAACTGTTTTTTTAAACATATTTTTTTGGTTGGTAATTTATAAAAAAGCTATTGACTGATAGCAGCTCTAAAGTTGTATAATTAGAGCGAAAATCAAAAACATAATACAGAATATAACAAAATAAATCCACAAGCAGGAATTTTCCTGCTTTTTTTAGATTATTTTTCTGAGGTTTTCAACCATTCTCTCTGCGGTTTGAACTCTGTCTTTTACAGCGCCGACAGCAAGTGTATTTACATCTGATTCAAAATTTTCGGGCAGAATTTTACAGTTATCTTTCGCAAATTGCACCAGTTTTTTCTCCCCGGGATGAAGAACTCTGTTGAGAGCGAATACGATATCAAAATAACTTGCCAAAAATGCTGCACAACGATGATTCACACTAACAAAATCATCTCGTTCAACAGCGGAATTTATTTGATCGTAATATGAAAACATAACATCTTTAAGATAATTAAAATTCTTGGATATGATATTTTGGGCGAGTTTTTCGGGATAAGGAGTTTGCGTTTTCTCCTGCAGCTTTTTAAACCACCCGTTTTTATCATAGAGAATTTTTGATTTGTTGACATTATCAACAAAACAGGTTGTGTATCCTAAACCTGCACCACAGTTTTCCCAAACCCATTTGATATTAGCTTCAATACTATCCAAAGAGCGGTACATAATATCAATCGGTTTTCCTGTTTCCTTTAAATAATAAACATCACCGGTTTCAAAATAATGGTTATCAATTTCAGGATTATCCGAATATTTTTCCGCAATTTCTCTTCTTTTTTCAACATCGGGTTCTTTTGTACAATAGATATAGATATCAAAATCCGACTTGTTGTCAGAAGTCTTAACAGCAGAAGATCCGCCTAATACAATAGCCTCCACTTCATCAAATTGTTTATAATCATTAACCATATTTTCTAAGATTCTTTGATTTTGCATACCTTACCTCTTATCAGCTTTATTAATTCTCCAAAGTAAGTTGTAACGATAATACCGGTTATAAAATAGAAATACGTAGATTTTAAAGGACAGAAAAACCAATATATATCAGCATTATTCTTTACATTATACGGAATTCCTTTTATCGTAAGCATTGTATAAGTAATAATATTGAACACCAGTAAATGATTAGCCATTATATGATACGTATTCTGACCTATTTTATGCAGGAACGACCAATTCTTAATATAATCATATGCTATATTTATAATAAACAAACTTATCCATATTCCTGTAAGACTGGTAATAACCGGCACTAACCAGTGGTCGAACTGTCCCCATACAAGAATATAACTAAGCCCGATGCCGTCCATAGGGGTGTAATCCGCATTTGTCAGCCAGCATAGAGCCTGAATACAGATAACCGAATAAAATATTTTGGGAGTGAATATATCATACTTTCCTTCTATTTTGGTTGTATAGATATGCCCAAGATGAACAAATAATAATGAAAACATAGTTCTTAAAAGGTATAGTATATATAAGTTTTGGTTAAACTTTTCAAGCTGGATTGCCGCAAGCGCAAGTATAATATAAAACAGTGTATTCAATTTTGTTTTGGACAAAATCTTGTAAACAATCAATGTTGTAAAAAGCTGCGGAACAAACCACAGAGGAGAGATCAAATCCAATTGATGTCCTGTCAAAAACGGGATTAAAATCTCATTTTTCAAAGTTACAGGCATTCCCCAGAACTTGCCGACAACGGGAGCAATAAGAATTGTTATCCCGAGATAAACCGCCGAATAAATTATATAAGGCTGCATAAGAGATTTAAACCTTCGTTTAAAAAATTCAAAAAAAGAATATTTTTCTTTAAACAACATGCCAGCAATAAAGAAGAATAAAGCTATCTGAAATGAGTATGGCGGGAATACAGGAATAAGCGAAAATTCCAGATGCCCTGATACAACAAGCATAATAGCAAGAGCTTTTAGAAGGTTGATTTTATTGTTGTATTTTTCCATTATCAATAACCTTTATAACCTTAGCCGGATTCCCGACCGCTATGGAATTCGATGGAATGTCTTTTGTAACAACACTCCCTGCGCCGATAACCGAGTTGTCACCGATTGTAACACCGCCTAAGACAACAACATTACCGCCAAGCCAAACATTGTTACCGACTTTTATAGGTTTGGCATATTCAAGCCCCTTGTTTCTTGTTTCTGCATCAAGCGGGTGCTCGGGAGTATAAAAAGCACAATTTGGACCTATAAAAACATTATCACCAAATTCAACTTTACCCGGATCTAATATAATAAGGTTATGATTCGCATAAAAATTCTCGCCGATTGAAATATTGTACCCGTAATCACATTGAAAAGGCTGTTCTATCAGGAAATTTTCTTTTGTACTTCCGAGAATTTGTTTTATCAATTCTTTTCTTTTTTCTGTTTTGTCAGGTGATAAATTGTTATATTCATAACATAGTGATTTACACTTAATTCTTTCGTCAATAAGAGCTTTATCATAGTTTGCATCATAGAGTAAACCACTCAGCATCTTTTCTTTTTCATTCATACAAAAATCCTCTAACATAAAACAACATTTTTAGTTAAACATAAAAATATTTTATATGCTAGTTCAATCTCCAAATCCCGAAATTGAGATAAAGAGCGAACATCGTCCATAAAAGATACGGGATTAAGAACATCGCAGCAGTTTTTGAATACGGATAAAAATTACGTATTGTTTGGTATACCAGAATAACAAGCAAAATAGATACAATAAGTGCGCCCGAGATATTTTTATTGACAAAAAAAGTCGGAGTCCATAACAGATTAAAAACTAACTGCAGCCCGAAAAGAGTCAATGGGGCAGATTTTTCTTTAATATTTCCGTCTTTTAGAATCATTATCAATGATACAAACATTAATATATAAAGAATCGACCACACCGGTGCAAAAAGCCAATCCGGCGGACTAAAAGGGGGTTGATTCAAGCTGTGATACCATTCCATATTTTTCATACCTATATGTTAATCCTTATACCAAAATTTTTATTCCCCAAAATTCTAACTATCGGCATAATTATTTCCTCTATAAAATAAAAAGAAGTCAGAGCAGGTGCGACTACTCTGACCTTCAAATTAAAGGATTATTCTGGCCTTAATCTTTTTCATATATGGTTGTACTAAATCTTCTTTATTTGCACACAAAACAATAAGTTTCTGAATTATAAATTATTTTTCAGATTTTGGGAATAGTTTTCAAAAGGATTGAAATAAATCGTTACAAAAATCACTATTAAGTGTAAAATGTACGATTAATGGGCGATACGGGGATTTTGCTCTAGCCCTTGACTGCACCTTCATTTTCACCGGAGATAAAATATTTCTGCATTGCAAGGAAGAAAATAACAATCGGAATAGTTGCAAGAATTGAACCGGCTGCGATGTATCTCCAATTTGAACTAAATAACCCTTGCAGGTTGTTTATCCCGACCGGCAGAGTGTACATACTGTCTTTTGTCAAAACAATGCTCGGCCAGAGAAACTCGCCCCAGGAGCCGATAAACGTAAATATTGCAAGCACCGCCAGTGAAGATTTCACCATTGGAACACAAACCTTCATAAACATTTGAAATACGTTACAACCGTCTATAATAGCGGCTTCTTCAAGTTCTCTCGGAATTTTCATAAACGCCTGCCGCATCAAAAATATCCCGAAAGCATTAACTGCAAAAGGTAGAATTAAACCTAAGTAGCCCATAAAATTATTAACACTGTCGATAAGATTTAATTTTATGGTGATTAAATAAACCGGAAGCATAATTGATTGGAAGGGTATCATAATGGTTGCAAGAACAGAAAAGAAAACTGTTTTTTTACCCTGGAACTCCATTCTTGCAAGAGGATAAGCCGCAAGAGATGAGAGTATAAGGTTTAATAAAACGGTAAACCCTGCAACAACCATGCTGTTTATGAAATATCCGATAAAATTTACTCTATGCCATACACCAATATAGTTTTCCCAGGTAAAATCAGTCGGGATAATTGTCGGCGGATAAGCAAATATATTTTCGTTAACCCCTTTTAAGGAGGTTGATATCAACCATATAAAAGGGAAAATTGACAGTAATGATACGAAAATCAAAACGGAATGAATAGATATTTTACCGAGAATTTTTTTTAGCATAGGTTAATAATATCACATTTTTATTTTTTAGGTTATAATATTTTTTGAGGAAATTTATGAAAACGATTTATTCAGAAAAAACAAACACTAACGAAATACAAAATATAGTAAAAGAAACAAATTTACAGCACGTTGCAATCATTATGGACGGCAACAGACGCTGGGCAAAGAATAAAGGCTTGCCTTCGGCTGTCGGGCATAAAAAGGGAGTAGATGCCCTAAAAGCTGCCGTTTATGCTTGTAACGATTATGGGATTAAATATCTTACAGTTTATGCATTCTCAACAGAAAACTGGAACAGAAAACCGGAAGAAGTTGATTTTCTGATGAACCTTTTGGGACATACTATCAAAAATGAACTGTCAGAACTGGATGCAAATAATGTAGTTATAACATTCCTCGGAGATTTAACAAAACTTGCGCCAAAACTCCAAGAGATTTTGTACCACGCAATAGAAGTTACAAAACACAATACCGGAGTACATTTACAAATTGCATTCAATTATGGTGCAAGAGATGAGATTGTGACAGCAGCAAAAAAGATTGCGCTTGACGTGAAATCAGGAGATCTGTCATTATCGGATATTGATGAAGAAACATTTGCCAAAGCATTGTATACATCAGGAATGCCTGACCCTGATTTGTTAATCAGAACAGGCGGAGAAAAAAGAATATCAAACTATCTTCTGTGGCAGATTGCATATGCGGAAATCATCGTAATGCAAGAATACTGGCCTGAATTTGATAAAGATACCCTTGCCAAAGCGATTGAAGAGTTCCACAACAGACACCGCAGATGGGGCAAATAAGGTAGGGATAAATGGGGGTAAATGGATTGGCCGGAACTGCGCTTACCCGTTGAGGGAAGCGGCAAAGCAGCTATGAGGTCAAGCAGCTGAGCGAAATTGGCATACTTTGTCACCCTGAACTCGTTTCAGGGTCTTACCAATGACGAATTTGAAATACTACACTGGTAAGAATGCAGATTCAGATTTTTTGATTTCTACCCCAACAGTAATAAATAAAAACCAATCGGCTAGTTGCAATATTTTCGAAAAAATGCATAATTAAAATTATGAAAAAGATGTACGATATATGCAAAAAACTTAGCAAAGAAGTATACAATAACGAAGTTCCAAAGGTTATAGACGGCTGGGAGTTTTGTGAACGTAAAAAAATTCAGGATATGGATGTTGTATCCAAAGGGGAAGTAATAAGCCGCTTAAATTTGGCATGTGTTGTATACAAAAAAGGAAATGAAATTATTCTGGCATTCAGAGGTACAAACGACTTATTAGATCTTATTGCCGATACCGGATTTTTGGCAAGAAGAATCCCGCCTTCAATGACAAAGGCTTATAATATTTATAAACGAATAAGAAAAGAAGCTAAAGATTACAAAATAATCATTACGGGACATTCCTTGGGCGGTGCTTACGCACAGGTTATAGCAGGCAGAGCAATAAAAAACGGCGACGACAACTGCTACGGGATAACATTTAACGCACCGGGCATGGAATTTGCTTTTAATAAAAAAGAGCGTGAAGAATATCGCGGCAAGCTTATCTCAAATATAAGCAACTACGTTATTATGAATGATTTTGTCGGGAATTTCAGAACACATTTAGGCGCAACATATTATATACAGCCGTATCCTCTTGATAAACCGTCACCGGAGAAACCTGAGGAATGCGACACCCCTCACGGATGTATAATAACCACTAAAGAGCCATATATGTCAGAATGGGTCACCTGTCCGAAGGGTTGGGATACAAAAAAATCCTGGGCACTTTTTGTGTTTGATGAAACAAAAGTTAAAGGATTTATGGGAAAATTCAAAAAACTTTTAGATATTAAAGTTAACCGTAAACATCTTGTTCAGGCAATCCAGATAATAGAGAAACTGCAGTTGGATAAGAAACTAAAGCTTGTAAACACATTCCGGTTCAAATGCGGGAAATATGAACTCCGACTTTTGCCGGATGCTTAGAA
>CALUXU010000015.1 GCA_944324825.1 Candidatus Gastranaerophilales bacterium | reverse complement strand
AACTCTGATATCGGTTTAGATTTCTATGCGGAATCTAATACTGGTAGTGTAAATCTAACTGGTGGCAGCATTCACGGTAACGCTATTTTAGATGCTGCTACTTTAGCTACTATTAATAACGGTTCAAGTGAAACTACAACTATTGATGGAAACTTAAATATTATTTCCGGAAACAGAACCGGTTTATTTAATACAAAAGTAGGCGGAGATGTTACTGTTAATTCCGGTGACATTGCTTACTATAACAATTTAACCGCTACAAACTTAAATAATACTTCTAATAGTTATACTAATTTAATGAACTCTAATATTTCAGGAAAGGTTACTTCTACTTCTGGTGATAAAGTCGTTCAAGGACCTAGTAACCCGTATGCATCATTCTATATGGGAGATTCTAATGTTGGTTCATTAGATGTTACTACTAAACAAGGTGCTATACAATTAAGTGGTGGCTCTGTAAACGGGGATGCTAAATTAACTGCTAATACAGAGAATTCAAATAATAATGGAAATATCATCATTGGCTATAAAAACCAAAACTTCAATGATATGGATAATGAAAAGAACTCTACTGTAATCAGCGGAAACATAACTGCTAACACAGGTTCTTGGGTTAAAGCTTATTCTGATGGAGATTTAAGCTTTAAAGATTCTAACGTTGGTTTAGACTTTGATGCTGAATCTGCTAACGGAAAAATAAGTATTAATACAACAGATATCGGCGGTAATACAACTGTTGAAGCTAACAAAGGTATCACTATTTGGAATACAAATATTGATAAAAACTTAGATGCTACATTCACAGGTGATAAGAGTGTAGGTCATCCGGCAGACAGACCAACTGATCCTGCACACGATATTTATTTATACAATACAAATGTTAAAGGTGATGCTAAATTAACAGCTGTAAATGCTCAAGATGGTGCAATCACAATAAGCAATTCAACTGTTGAAGGTAACGCAACAGCTACTGCAGGTGACAAAGTTTCATTATGGCAGTCAACTGTAGGTAAGAAATTTACCGGTACTTCTAAAAACGGTGACGTTTATATCAGTGCATTGGATGGTGCTAGAAGATCAGAAGTAGGTTCTGCAGAATTAAATGCAGGCAGAAATGCTTACTTAGTAAATTCAGACGTTAAAGATTCATTAGTAATGAATGCAGAAAACGGTAGTATTTACTCTTCTGATTCTACAGTTGGCGGATTTGCTGAAATGAATGCTAAAAACGGAAACATTTCATCAAACGGTACTGATTATGCTAAATCAGTAAAAGCAAACACAAACAATGCAACATTTAATACAAATAAATCAATCCAATTACATAGTTCAGATATTAAACAAAAATTGACAGTAGCAACTAAGAATGATGATGCAACTATTTCAGTTTCACATTCTACAGTTGGTTCTGCTGATTTAACATCTAACGGACACATTGGATTTGATTATTCAACATCAAATGGAGATTTAAAAGCAACATCTAAAAATGATCAATTTGATGCATACAAAAGTGAAATTAACGGAACAGCAATAATCAATGCTGATAAAGGTACTGACCTTGTACAAACTAAATTACAAGATGCATATATTACAACACCAAACGGCAGAACAAACTTATCAGATGTAACTGCTAACAGAGTTGATATAGATGCTCAAGATGTATTATTTGCAAGATCAGAAATCAATGGTCGTACTGATGTTGATGCTGATAACGATATCTTAGTTGACAGAACAAACTTCAATGGCGAAAATAACGCTATCAGATTAGCAGCAGGCAACCAAGTATACTCTGCAAACTCAAGCTATGACGGAATCATATACGTTACAGCTAAGAATGCAACATTCAAAGATTCTACAGGTGACTTAAGATTCTTTGATGCTAACGTAGACGGCAAATTAGCTGCTAACACTGATGGCAATATCTCATTAGATTCTAACGCTAATGGTGTTGATGAATCATTAATGAGCAAAGTTGGAAGCTTAGACTTCAGAACAGAAGATGGCGACATCAAAGTTTGGGATACAAATGTTACTAGTGATGCAACATTAACTTCTAACGGCGGAAACATTCTTCTTTCTGATTCTAAAGTTGGAAACAAAGCAAATCTTTCAACTACAAACTTTGGTACAATAAACGTTTCAAGAATAAATGCTAAAGATTTAGAAACAACTGCACACCACGGTGCAACTAACATTTCTAATTCTGAAGTTAATAATATTAAATCAACTGCTGATCGTGATGACGGAACAATTACTTTATCTAATAATGTAAAAGCAGACAACGCAACATTGTCAGCTAAAGGCGGAAAGATACAAGTTTCCGGTTCTACAATCAAAAACGTTACAGCCTCTAACAAAGGTTACGGTGAAGTAAACGTTTACAGATCAAATATTGAAACATTAAATGCAACTACAAACCACGGCGATATCAAAATTGATGCAGAACCTAATGCGAAGAATGAAATCGGAACATTAAATGCTACATCAACTAACGGTAACGTTAAAATTTGGGATACAAATGTTAAGAACAATGCTAACCTTAATGCTAAAAACGGAGATGTAACTTCTGATAATACAAATTACGGTGGTACAATCACTGTTAATGCGGTTAACGGTACATTTAATTCTAACAGCCACTTAAACTTTAATAATTCAAACGTTACTAATGCTTTAAAAGCAACAACTGACGGAAAAGTTGCATTAAACAACTCTAAAGTTGGCGGCAAATTCACAGGTAAATCAAATGCTTATGAAGTAGCTGTTAACAATTCAAATGTTGGTTCTGCAGATTTAACATCTAAATGGAACAACTCATTTAATAATTCAACTTCTAACGGTGATGTTAATATGACATCAACTGATGGAAACGCTACAATTAACAATTCAACTGTTAAAGGTAGCGCAGATGTAAATGCCAAAGGTAACGCAGCAATCAACGGTTCAACTGTTGATAAAGATGCAACAGTTCACGCTACAAACGGTAAAGCTTCCATTTGGAACTCTATCGTAGGCGGTAAAGCAACTGTTACATCCGACAACTTTGAAGCTGCTATCGGAGCTTCTGAAGGAAAAACTTCACAAGTCGGATCTGCTGAAATCAATTCTAAATATAACAACAGATTATACAATACAGTCGTTAACGGCGATGCAAAAATGACTTCTACTAACGGTCATTCAACAATGAGCAACGCAACTGTTAACGGTAGTGCAGAAGTAAATGCTAAAGGTAACGCAGCAATCAACGGTTCAACTGTAACAGGTGATGCTAACGTTCACGCACAAGATGGTAAAGCTCAAGTTTGGAACTCTACAGTAGATGGTAAAGCTACTGTTACTTCTGACAACTATGAAGCTGCTATCGGGGCTTCTGAAGGTCAAACTTCTCAAGTTGGATCTGCTGAAATAAATTCTAAATTTAACAACAGATTATACAACACAACTGTTAACGGCGATGCTAATATGAATTCTACTAACGGAAACTCATCAATGAGCAATGCAACAGTTAACGGTAATGCCAACCTTAACGCTAAAGGATCTGCAGCTATCAGCGGTTCAAATATTACAGGAAACGCTAATGTAAATGCAGAAGAAGGAAAAGCTTCAATCTACGCTTCAACCGTAAATGGTAAAGCAACTGTTAAATCATCAAAGAATGAAGCAGCTATCGGAGAATCGAAAGTAGGATCTACTGATATGTACGGTGAAACAGGTGCTAGATTCTATAATTCAACATCTGATAGTGAATTAAAAATAAAAGCTAATACCGGTGACGTTAATATTACTAATGCAAAAGTTAGAAATGTTAATGCTACATCTCACAAAGCTAATATCAATGTTAAAGATACTGAAACAACAGGAACTAGCAGAAATCACTTTACTGCTAAAAATGGTAATGTAAATTCTACAAACTCACTTTACTTAGGTGATATCAAAGTTTCATCTAAAAATGCTAATTTTGATTCATCAAATAAAGGAAGTCTAAACTTTGTAGACTCTACAATTACTGAAAACTTAAACGCTAAAGCTCACGGAAAAGTTGGAGTATTAAACTCTACTGTCGGCAACAAATTAACTGCTGAATCATTACAAAGCGAAGTTGGTATCACATCTTCTCAAGTAGGTTCAGTTGATGCAAAAGCTAAATACAATGTAAGATTTAATAAATCAACTTCTCAAGGTGATGCAAACTTAGAATCAGCTGTTGGCGGAGCAGTTACCGTAAACGGCAGTACAATCGGCGGTGACGCTAATGTAAAAGCTAACGGTAAAACAAACAAAGCTAACGTAAATATTACAAATACTAACGTTACAGGTAATCTCAACGCTGAAGCTAACAATGATGTTAATATCAAACATTCTAACGCAGCATTCATTGATGCTGATGCTGGACACGATGTTAACTTAGAAACAACTGGTGATATGACTATCAACAATAATTCAAACTTTGAATTAACTGGTGGTCACGCAGTTAACATTAAAACTGACGGGAATATGACAGTTGATAACTTGACTGACAATTCTAAACTGAATGCTCCAAACATCGGTTTAGATGCAGCAAATATCACTTCTAACAACTCTAACTACAACGGTAACGTAAATATGACATCAGGTGATGATGTTACATTTACCGGAGTAAACGATATAAACGGAGATTTAACAATCTCTGCATCAAGAGAACACGGTTTCGTTGCTCTCAACGGAGATAAAACAACTGCTGATAATATCACTGTTAACAATGCTCAATGGATTGAAGCAAGAAACGTTGATACCGGTCACATAGAGTTCAATAACTTTGAAATCGGTCACATCATCGAATCAGATATCGATTCAACAGCATTCTCTGATGGTGATTCAGTATACATTCATAGATTAAACACAACAATCAATGGTCAAGAATTAGATCCATTTAAGCAAATAATTACTGATAGTGCTACTAATGTAAATCAAGTAATATTCTATCCATACTCACCAGTAAATCCTGGTGGCGGCGGTGACAACCCTGGCGGTGGAACTATCGGCGGAGGCGGTGACGGCTTCGGCGGCGGAACACTTGACCAAGATGCTGTTAAGCTTATGAACTACTTAAGAGACAAAGGTGTTGATGTTAGAATCGGTTCAGACTTCGCTCCAATCGCATTCGCAGCACACGAAGGCAGAAGAGGCGGAAAATACCTTATGAACATCGGTGACAGTGTATACAGAGCACTTGAACAACACTTAGATACTCTTAATATCGCAGACCGATTCGATGTTAATCCATAAGCGGTATATTATAGGAAAAAATAAAGAAGCCCGGAATTTACTTCCGGGCTTCTTTATTAAATATAGATAACTAACCAAATATTAAACACAACACATAAATTATAATTATCAAACAAAATACAAATGTTCCGGTAAGATTTATATTCTTTTTTTTATGTCTGGATTTTGTAGATACAACTTCTGTAATATTATTATCGTCATCATAATAATACTTTGATTTTGCCTCCAGATACTTTTGTTTAAGAGTTTTTTTAGTTTTTTCTCCGGTTATTAGAAGCTCCGTATCAAACTCCAGCTTTAAAAGCTTTGTTTTACTTGGAGTTTTTGCAAACGCATAATTAATTGATATTTCAAAAGCTCTCTGCAAACATTCCAACGCAGTTGATGCAGGAAGCCTTTGTTCCGATGTATGGGCAGACTTGTTACCTTCACGTTTAATAAAATACAAGTCCTCTATAACCTCTTTTTCCTGCTCAGAACCAGTTGAAATATCACACAGAGTTGCAAGCATATCATCAAACGTTTTTGACTCACCCTTGCGCGGACCTAAAATCTTTTTGCATATTGATTCTGCAAATTTTCTGGTCTGAACTATACACTGATCAAAATACTCATCACGATATAACTGCTCAGCAGTTCCTATCATAGTAAAAAGTTTTCTGTCAGTAGATTTTAAAAAGTCAAAATTTGATGCCATTAAACACCAATTAACCTCAATACATCTTCCATACTGTCAGAAGTTTTTTGAACTTCCGCATTTCCAAACTTGATAGCATTATCAGGATCTTTCAATCCATTACCTGTTAGAACACAGACAATATCCGCACCTTCTTTAACAAGCCCTCTATGATGCGCCTGAATTAATCCGGCAACAGATGCTGCACTAGCAGGCTCTGCAAAAATACCTTCACAAGAAGCTATAAGTTTATAAGCCTCAACTATTTTTTCATCAGTTACGCAGCCGATTAAACCTTTACTTTCATCACGAGCAGCAACTGCTTTATCCCAGCTTGCAGGATTACCTATTCTTATTGCAGTTGCAAGTGTTTCAGGATTCATAATTCGTTGGTTTTTAACAATTGCAGCCGCACCTTCTGCTTCATAACCCATCATCTGAGGAAGAGCTTTTATTTTACCAAGTTTATGGAACTCTGTATATCCCTTCCAGTAAGCCGTTATATTTCCTGCATTACCAACTGGTATAAAATGATATTCAGGAGCCTTACCGAGCGCGTCACATATCTCAAATGCCGCTGTTTTTTGTCCTTCTATTCTATATGGGTTAACAGAATTAACAAGAGTAATCGGATATTTTTCTGATATTTCTCTTACTAGCTCTAAAGCTCTGTCAAAATTCCCTTGTATAGCAATAATCTCAGCACCGTACATCATCGCTTGAGAAAGTTTTCCTAAGGCAATATAGCCGTCAGGAATCAAAACAAGCGTTCTCAATCCTGCCTTGGCACCGTAAGCTGCAGCAGAGGCTGATGTGTTACCGGTTGAAGCACAAATAATTGCATGAGAACCTGCCTCCTTTGCCTTGGTAACAGCCATTGTCATACCACGGTCTTTGAAGCTTCCTGTCGGATTGCAACCGTCAAATTTTAAATAAATATTTGCATCAAGACCAATCTTTTTTGCAAGGTTATCTGCCTTTATCAAAGGTGTATTACCCTCGTTCAAAGTTACAACAGGAGTTGTATCCGAAACCGGTAAATATTCTCTATATCTGTTAATCAAACCTTTGTAATACATAATTTCCCTCGCTTTACATTACTCTTATCAAACTGTTAATCTTACAATCCTTCAATTCGGAAATTGCAGCCTGAATATCAGCCTCACGGCAAATTTCCGTAATAACGGTAATATCCGCAGTATTATTTTCGGATACACCTTTTTGCAAGATACTTGATAAACTTATATTTTTATTCCCGCAAACTGTACCGATTTTTCCGATTACACCGGTATTATTAGGTGCAGTTATTGAAATATAATACTTATTGTACGTTTCTGATATCGGAACCATATTCGCATCATCAGAATGTTTGCATCTCATCATTGGAAGCGGATAATCGGTTGTTTCTATTTCCGCTGCGATATTTAAAATATCACCTATAACAGAACTTGCAGTCGGAAATTCACCTGCTCCGGGACCTGAAAGAACAATATCTCCTATCGGATACCCGCTCATACCAACAGCATTTGTAACATAATTAATATGTGCCAAAGTCGCCTTTTTAGGAACAAGTGTCGGGTGAACCCTGACATCAATTCTTCCGTCTTCACAAATTCTTCCGATTGCAACCAGTTTTATTTTATACCCGAGTTCATTTGCAGCCTTCATATCTTCTGCGCGAACTTTTGAGATACCTTCTCTATAAACATTATTAACATCAACTCTTTGTCCGAATGCGATTGTTGAAAGAGTTGTAATTTTATAC
The DNA here is from genome assembly GCA_944324825.1 of Candidatus Gastranaerophilales bacterium. GTDB lineage: Bacteria > Cyanobacteriota > Vampirovibrionia > Gastranaerophilales > Gastranaerophilaceae > UMGS1585. The sequence goes on along the minus strand of CALUXU010000015.1, from coordinate 35,997 downwards.
ATTGCATCAAACCCTTCAACATCACCTGTTGGGTCAGTTTCCGCATAACCTAATTCTTGAGCTTCTTTCAATACTGCATCATAAGAAGCACCTTCAGCATCCATTTTGGTTAAAATATAATTTGTTGTACCGTTTAAAATTGCTTCTATTTTAGTAATATCATTCCCTGCAAGTATTGTTTTTAACGGCATAATTAAAGGAATTCCACCTGCGATAGCAGCTTCATATAAAACAACCCTGTTGTGTTCTTCCGCAAGCTCAAACAACTCTTTCCCTTTTTTAGCCAGAAGCTCTTTATTAGCGGTTACAATATGTTTTCCGGCTTTTATTGCTGCAGAGATATATTCCCATGCCGGATTTACGCCGCCTATTACTTCTACAAATATATCAATTTCCGGATCATTTATGATTGAATAAACATCGGTTGTTAAGATATTTGAATCAAGTCCTTCAATATTTCTCGGTTTATCAATATTTTTCACGGAAATTTTGACTATTTCTACATTATCAAATCTCTTTAAAGTTTTATAAACCCCGGAACCGACTGTTCCCAAACCTAACATACCAATTTTTATTTTCTTCATATATAACCCTCAAATAAATTAATATTTATAATCATACTATAAAAAATAGGGTATAGGCAATAATTAAAAAATTTGGTATAATATCGGCATGGTGTTCTGGAGGAAGTATGAAAGATAGAAAAAGTAACGTTTTATCTCTTTTGGAAGATAAAACAAATGATTATGCAAATAAAATTGCACTTGGAATTAAGACATCTTACGGCTGGAAAGAGTTTACTTATAACGGACTTGGATTAACCTCACGAAAGCTGGCGGCGTACCTTATGAATGATTTAGGAGTCGCTAAAGGTGAAAGGCTCGCTATACTATCAGAATCAAAGCCTGAATACGGAGCCTGCGTTTTTGCTTCTGTTATTGCAGGTTTAATAACAGTTCCGTTGGATATTAAATTAACAAAATACGAACTGCATTCTATACTATCTGATTGTGAACCGACAGTAATGATGGTTTCACAACAGTATGTTGAAACAGCACTTGAGCTGCAAAAAGAACTTCCGTCCTTAAAACATATTATAGTAATGGATGAACCGTCATATAATCAGGAATTAACAAGTATTTATACCCTTCCGAATAACTATACCTGCAAATGGCGGCATCGTTCAAGAAAATCAACATTGTTTATAATTTATACATCAGGAACAACCGGTGCTCCTAAAGGTGTTGAAATAAGTTTTGGGAATATGCTCTCACAACTGGATGACTTAAAATATGCACTTGACAGAATACTCCCGCAAAAAGATGTCAGAATATTATCAATTCTTCCTATGAATCATCTTTTTGAAATGACTGTCGGCTTCTCTACGTTTTTGAATTTCGGTTTTTCTGTTTATTACACCCAAAGCCTGAAGCCTAAAGATATTCTGGGCATTATGAGAGATAAAAAAATTCAGTTTATGATTGTCGTACCTGCATTTTTAAAACTTTTAAAAACCGCCATAGAATCTGAAATAAAAAATTCCAATAAAACAACCAAAATGTTATTCAATATAATGTTTAAGGCAGCAAAATTTATACCTTGCCGCAAGATAAAAAAACTTATGTTTAAGAAAATACATACTAAATTTGGAGGGAATTTCATTGGCTGTATCTCAGGCGGAGCACCATTAGATGTTCAAGTCGGTGAATTTTTTGAAAGAATAGGTATAGAAGTATATCAAGGTTACGGTCTATCAGAAACAAGTCCTGTTGTATCGGTAAATACTGACAAAATAAGAGATTTAGCATCTGTCGGGACACCTTTAAAAAGCTATGAGGCTAAAACGGATAAAGATACAGGAGAGCTTCTGCTTAGAGGACCTGCAATAATGAAAGGGTACCACAATCAACCGGAATTAACCGCTTCCGTTATTGATTCTGACGGATGGCTTCATACCGGAGATATAGCAAAAATAAGTAAGAAAGGTCATATCTATATTACAGGCAGAATCAAAAATATGATTGTTCTCTCCGGCGGTAAAAAAGTTTTTCCGGAGGAAGTTGAATCAGTTCTTGAAAAAAGCGATTATTTTGCAGAAGTATGTGTTATCGGTGTTTCAAGAACATTCGGAGCAAAAGACGGCACAGAGGATATTGCGGCAATAATTGTTCCAACGGAAGATTTAATCAATAAATATGATGATGAAACTCTTGATAAACTTGTAAAAAATGAGGTCAAAAGACTTTGTACCCATTTAACTCCTTATAAAAGACCGGTAAATATTATTGTATCAAAAGATGCATTACCTAGAACATCAACAAGAAAGCTTAAAAGAAAAGAAATTAAAGAACTTGTAAAAAATTAAATATCTAAATTTATGTAAACAAAAATTCCATGCCTACCTTATAGCTGTTATAATTGGATTAACAAATTATAACTTCGTTTAAGGAGGGGAGATGAAAGATAGGACTAGTAATGTATTGTCTTTACTTGAAGACAGAACTAATGATTATGCAAACAAAATTGCCCTTGGAATGAAATCTTTTTATGGCTGGAAGGAATTTACATATAACGGTTTAGGACTAATGTCCAGAAGAATTGCCGCACACTTAAAAAATGACCTGCTGATTTCTAAAGGTGAAAAACTTGCGATACTATCGGAATCAAAACCGGAATACGGAACATGCGTTTTTGCATCAATTATTGCAGGCTTGATAACCGTCCCTCTTGATATAAAACTTACAAAATATGAACTGAAATCAATATTGTCTGACTGTAACCCGACAGTAATGATGGTTTCTCAAAAATATGTTAATACAGCACTCGAGCTGCAAAAAGAGCTTCCGTCATTAAAACACATTATTGTCATGGATGAACCGTCTTATGATCAGACATTACCTAGTATTTATACAATTCCGAATAACTATGAATGTAAATGGGTGCATCGTTCAAGACATTCAACAGTATTTATAATATACACCTCAGGAACTACCGGTTCTCCTAAAGGGGTAGAAACAACTTTTGGAAATATCTTGTCACAATTAAAAGATTTGGATATCGCATTTGCTGATATTTTCCCTAGAGAAGCAAGAATTTTATCAATTCTTCCAATGAACCATTTATTTGAAATGACTGTAGGATTTTCAACATTTCTGAACTTCGGTTTTTCAGTATATTATACACACAGCCTTAAACCCAAAGATATTATGAAAATGATGGAAGAAAAGAAAATTCAGTTTATGGTTGCAGTACCGGCATTCATCAAATTATTAAAGACTGCGATTGAAAACGAAGTTACACACCTTTCAAAACTAAGCAAATTTTTGTTTAAAATAAAATTAAAACTTGCAAAATTTATACCGTTTACCTGTATCAGAAGATTTATGTTCAGAGATATACACAAATATGCAGGAGGCAAATTCAGAGGTTTTATCTCCGGAGGCGCACCTTTAGATATGGAATCCGCAAAATTCTTTGAACGTGTCGGCATAAGTATTTATCAGGTATATGGACTTACGGAAACAAGCCCTATCGCGACCGTTAATACAGGTCGATTCAGAGATTTGGAATCAGTAGGTAAACCTATTAAGAGTATGGAAGCAATGGTTGACGAACAAACAGGAGAACTTTTACTCAGAGGCCCTTCTGTAATGAAAGGATACCACAATCAACCTGAATTAACTGCATCCGTTATTGATAAAGACGGATGGTTCCACACCGGTGATATTGCAAAGATTAATAAAAAAGGATACGTATATATCACGGGTCGGATTAAAAACATGATTGTACTATCCGGCGGTAAAAAAGTTTTTCCGGAAGAAGTTGAATCAGTCCTTGAGACAAGCGAATATTTCGATGAAGTATGCGTAATCGGGGTTTCCAGAACATTTGGGGCAAAAGACGGTACTGAAGATATTGCAGCCGTAATTGTCCCGAAGGAAGAATTGATTAATCAATATGACGATGAAACACTTAATACAATTGTCAAAGGAGAAGTTAAAAAACTTTGTACAAGATTAACAGCATATAAACGTCCAATTAATATTGTTGTTTCAAAAACTCCACTTCCAAGAACTGCAACTAAGAAAGTAAAAAGAAAAGAAGTAAAAGAACTTGTTAAAGCATAGAAAGGATAAAAATGAAATTTGATACAAAATTACTGCACGCAGGACATAACCCTAAAGAGCATAATATGTGTATCAATCCGCCTATTTATCCAACAACAGCATTTGATTTTGATGACGTTCAAAGAGGTGCTGATTTATTCGACCTGAAATGCGAAGGAGATATTTATACAAGACTTTCAAACCCGACAAATACAATTCTTGAAAAACGCTTGGCAGAATTAGAGGGCGGAGTAGGTGCACTTGTAGTATCTTCAGGCATGGCAGCAGTAACATGTGCCATTTTTAATATCGCAAAAGCAGGCGATGAAATAGTTGCATCTTCAACACTATATGGCGGAACCTGTAATTTATTCGGATTCTCCTTCAAAAAACTCGGAATAAATACAAAATTCGTCAATGGTGAAAAACCTGAAGATTTTGAACGCGAAATAACCGATAAAACAAGATGTATCTATATTGAACTTCTAAGTAATCCGGCATTAAATATTCTGGATATCGAAAAAATATCAGAAGTTGCACACAAACATGACATTCCGCTTATTGTTGATAATACAATCCCTACACCATATCTCTGCAATCCGATAAAATACGGAGCAGATATTGTTATTCATTCAACAACCAAATATATCTCTGGGCACGGCAATGCCATGGGCGGAGCAATAATTGATTCCGGTAATTTTGACTGGAGGTCAACAAATGAACGCAAAAAGAAATTCCCTGAACTTACGGCACCGGACGAATCATATCACGGAATTGTTTATACCGATACATTTAAAGAATCTGCTTACATCGTAAAAGCAAGAGCACAAATACTAAGAGATTACGGTTTTTGTTCAAGTCCGTTTAACTCATATCTTACGCTGACAGGACTTGAAACATTAAGCCTTAGAATGCAAAGACACTGTGAATCCGCACTTAAAATCGCAGAACATCTGGAACAGCACCCTTGTATAAATTGGGTTAATTACCCGATGCTAAAAAGCAGCAAGTACTATCAAGCAGCACAAAAATATACACCGAAAGGCTGCTCTTCGATTATTGGTTTCGGTCTAAAAGGCGGAGCAAAAGCAGGTGAAAAATTTATCAATTCTTTGACAATTCCTATTCATACAACAAATATCGGTGACAGCAGAAGTATTATTACTTATCCGTACCTTACAACTCACAGGCAGTTATCAGAGGAGCAAATGAAAGCCTGCGGTATTGGCGATGATTTTATGAGATTATCTGTCGGTCTGGAAGATGTTGAAGATTTGATTGAAGATATTGATAGAGCAATAAAACTTTCTCAGGAATAAAATGATAGTAGAAACAAAATATTTTAAAATAAACGAGCCTATACATCTCGAATCAGGCAGAGAATTAAAAGAGATAGAGGTTGCATACGAAACATACGGAGAATTAAACCCAAATGGAGATAATGCAATACTTTTACTCCATGCTCTGACAGGTGATGCACACGCAGCAGGATATCACGAAGGAGATAAAAAGCCGGGCTGGTGGAATGATATGGTCGGCTCAGGGAAAGCTTTTGACACCGATAAATACTTCGTTATCTGTTCAAATATGCTTGGCGGCTGCAGCGGTACAACAGGTCCATCATCAATAAATCCTGATACGGGACGTGAATACGGATTAGATTTCCCTGTAATTACCATTGAAGATGTTGTTAAAGTTCAAAAAAAACTAATAGATTTTTTAGGGGTAAAAAAACTATGTGTTGCAGGCGGATCCATGGGGGGGATGCAAGCGATGGAATGGGCTTTAGCCCATAAGGATATGGTAACACACGTTATTATAATCGCATCAACTCCGAAACTTTCTGCACAAAGTATTGCATTTAATGCGGTCGGACGAAACGCAATACTATCCGACCCCAACTGGAATCACGGGAATTACTATCACGGAGAAAAACCGGATAAAGGACTTGCAATCGCCAGAATGGTCGGACACATTACATATCTATGTGAAGAAGCAATGCAAAACAAATTTGCAAGAAGATTCCAAGACAAAGATTCGCCGGATTTCAGCTTTGATATAGATTTTGAAGTCGAAAGTTATCTTGCGCATCAAGGCGAAATCTTTGTTGACAGGTTTGATGCTAACAGCTATCTGTACATAACAAAAGCCGTAGACTATTTTGATGTTGAAGCGAAATACGGATCACTTGAAGAAGCCTTTAAAGATACAAAAGCAAAATACCTGATTATATCCTTCACATCTGATTGGCTTTTCCCGACCGCCCAATCAAAGGAACTGTGTAACGCGTTAATGAAAAACAAAAAAGATGTTTCCTTCTGCGAAATTGAATCACCATGCGGTCACGATGCATTCCTCTTGGAATACGAAACCCAAACAAAAATAATAAAAAGTTTCCTCAAGGAGAATAGCTATGAATAAACATTATCTTGAATCAAAAGGTTTGCATCTCAATTATTCAATCATATCTGACATGATTGACTCCGGGTCATCTGTGCTTGATTTAGGCTGCGGTGACGGAACACTAATGAAAATGTTAGTAAATAAAGGAATTAGAGCCAGAGGAATTGATATTAATCAGGATAACATTGTCAAATGTCTTGAAAAAGGCTTATCAGTGATTCAAGGAGATATTGATGAAGGACTGCAAGAGTATCCAAATGATTCGTACAACTATGTTGTATTAAACCAGACTCTTCAATCAACGGAAAAACCTGATTTCGTCATAAAAGAAATGCTCCGGGTTGGAGAAAAAGTTGTCGTAAGCTTCCCTAATTTTGCGTATTGGAAAGTTAGATTTTACCTGATGTTCAAAGGGAAAATGCCAAAATCAAGAATTCTGCCGTTCCAATGGTATGATACTCCCAACATTCACCTGCTTACGATAGAAGATTTTCACGAGTTCGCAAAAAATAATAATTTTAAAATAGAAAAAACTATTTGTATGACAAAAGCTAAAGTTCGAAAAAGTATACTCCACAAAATATTTGATAACTTTTTTACAGAAGAAGTCATCTTTGTAATATCCAAATAACTATATCATAATAACCGATAAAAAACTCTTTAAAGATTAATAAAATATATCTGTATCTATAAAACAGAGGTTATTATGAAAAAAGCAAAATATATTACATCTATCTTTTTATTTTGTATTGCAGTATTGAATATTTCTAATATTGTATTTGCGGCACAAACATCAACAAGAACAGATGATATAAAAGAGCCGCCATTCAAATACGACACTAAAAATAATGAAAATAACACAAAAACACCTAAAAATAACAGAGGCTCAAATACAAATACAAATACAAATATAAAAGATAAACCGAACTTTGTTGATCCGTTTACAATAAAAGACCCGCCATACAACAGGAATCAAAACAGTTAAATATTATTCCCATTCAATTTCAAGCAGCCCTAATTCATCACCTGTCGTTTGATTCAAAACGGCATGAATTGAGTTTAATCCGTTAATTGTGGCTCTTGAAACAACGGTCTGCCCCAAAGAAATATCTTTTTTAAGCTGTATATCCAAATTTTTCAAGCTGTGATTCATTCTATATTCATAAGGAAGTGCCTCAAGCGCCCATGAAATATAGTTTGAATTATTCGCGTGGTGATTTACATCCAAATCATCAAACCGGACATCAAAGATTTTTTCATAATCAAATTTTTCAGGTTGTTTAATTTTTTTATATGACAAGTCATCTTCCCGTTTTTCAAATACCTGAAAATCTTCTTTAGCCTTCTGAGGTGCAATCATTGTTTTAGTATCCATATCGACTAAAGCCCATAAACTGGCAACACGTCCGATAATTTCACCTGACGGGTTGTAGATAGTAAAATCACGATTTGCAAAAAGTCTTGAAGCGCCACGGCAAACTGTTTCTATCTCTATATATTCCATATCCTCAGGGTAATGCTCCAATTCAATCCGATATTTGATAAGAAACCAACCCAAATTGTTTTCTTCACACCAGGTATAACCAAATCCGTTCTTTTCTGCATTAACAGTTGCAGCATCCTGTAAAAAGAGCATAAACATAAATTCTTTTAAGCGTAAATTTGTATTCAGCTCGTAATAATTAATCGTATAACGTTTTCTGGTTTTGATATATTCGGACATAAAACGATTATAGCACATTTATTCTGTAAATTATTGTAAATCTTTGTTAGTAATTTAATGCTCTTGAACTAAAATATAAGTTACGGGAGATGAGAGAAATATGGATTTACGAATAAATCAACGCTCAAATAATATAGCGTTTAGAAACTTTAGATATAAGAATTTGGAATATTGTTCACAAAAAATGACACCTGAAACAAAGGATTTGTTTATTAAAGTGCAAAAAGAATTAAAAAATAAACCAATATTATCCAACAATCTAAAAGGATATACTCTGGAAAAAACAACACCTGCAATATTAGATAATGGAAAAGAAACCGAAAGCTATCTTTCATATCCGGGGAACCGCAAAGCCGGAACTCTTGTCATGACCAATAGCGGCGATATCGGGATGTATTACCGCCATTATGATTACATAAAAAAACTTACACCTAACTATGATATGAACAAAGATGCACAAAACCGAATAAAAGATTTGATTGAATAATAACTTGATATTTTAAATTGTTAGACATATAATTTTTTATATCAAATTAAATAAATGGCATCCTAGGCCGTGGCACTCTGCCGACGAGGAAGATTGAGTATCTTCCGAGGAGAGGAGAGGAAGGTAGCGGGGGTAAATCACACTACCACAGCCACAATAAAACTGAAAACTTAATACCATTAACTTAGGCTCGTGGCACTCTGCCGACGAGGAAGATTAAGTATCTTCCGAGGAGAGGAAGGTAGCGGGGGTAAATCACACTACCACAGCCACATACAACTGAATAATAATACCATAATTTAGGCTCGTGGCGCAGTGGTAGCGCAGAAGACTCTTAATCTTTTGGTCGTGGGTTCGAATCCCACCGGGCCTATTTTTTCATGTTTTAGATTTTAAGTTATGGATTCGAACCAATTTGTTCGGGATTAATGTATTAGGTTAAATTTACAATCATAAAACTATCTTCACCCGAACAAAAGGGTTCTCACTCCCTCCATTTGCTTGAGATACAAAAAACTTATTCGAAGAATAACGTTACGAAAAACGATAATTAATCGTTTTTCTAATCGCAAACGGAGTCCTTCACCGGGCCTATTTTTTCATGTTTTAGATTTTAAGTTATGGATTCGAACCAATTTGTTCGGGATTAATGTATTAGGTTAAATTTACAATCATAAAACTATCTTCACCCGAACAAAAGGGTTCTCACTCCCTCCATTTGCTTGAGATACAAAAAACTTATTCGAAGAATAACGTTACGAAAAACGATAATTAATCGTTTTTCTAATCGCAAACGGAGTCCTTCACCGGGCCTATTTTTTGTACTCATAATTTAACTCCAGGATTCGGGGGTAAATATATATTAGTTAGGCGTATTAATACAACAAAAACTGCATTCACCCGAACAAACGGGTTCTCACTTCCTCCATTTGCTTCACTATTATCCATTTAACAAACAAATATTAATATGGCAAAACAGATATTGTGAACACTCTATACGTGATGATAATGATTTAACAAAACATTTGAACTATATTTACTACAACCCTGTCAAGCACGGGCTTGTGAATAATGTATGCGACTGGCAGTATTCATCTTTTCATAAATTTGTTAAACAAGGCTTATATGAAAACGATTGGGGCTGCTTAAAAGACATTGAAAATATTAAGGATTTAAATTTTGAATAGTAGAATTTAATTCAAAAGTATCCGTATCTTTGTTATAAACAACATTTTGAAAACTCATTTCTTTCGGAGTATTATTCAAAATAACCTCAAACTGTTCATTATTACCGCAATGGAATCCGCCTTGAGTTCCCTGTTTTACTATTGCATTTTGGACAATAGTTGTATTATCACCGGAATTATGACTTCTCCAACCGGCTGCCATACCTTTATCGAATGAAAGAGACTTGAATCTGGTATCTACAACTTTTGAATCTTTTATTCTGCCGATTATTTCGTTTACTAATTTTTCATCACCGTATTTTGCAACTTGCATCGCATCTGCAAGAGTTAGATGTTCTTTAGATGATAGAAAATCATATAAATTTGTACTTGGCCCACAGTTATATCTGCCGGTATAAGTTGTAATTTTCATATTTTTTGCACTGTCTTTGTTTTCTTCCAATAACTGCCTGATTCGTTTTTCCATATCAGAATCTAAACTGATTCCGTCAAACATCCCGACAGTTTTTTCTCCGCGGTAAAGTTCTACATCCTGACTTAACTTGCATTTTGCTAAATCATTACTCAGTTCTTGAACAGCCTCTTTATTCCTTACAAAAGCATCACTATCTTCAACGTATGCACCAATATTTTTCATAGAATATGGTAGTCTATCATAACTCATAGTATACATTTGTGACGGAGTGATATTTTTTAACATACTGGCAGATGGAACATTACTCCCCCAAGCTTCAGGCCAACATGATATTCTAATATCAGATGTAGTCATTACATACTTGTATGTTTCCGGATTATATTTCTTCATAATTAACATGTTCATATAGTGATTGAACTCAGGTTCGAATTTTAATTTTTGAGCAAAGGAATCAACTTCTGTAAATGTTTGTTTTATTTGCTCAACAGGGACTTCTTTGGCAATCTCATTTATTGTATCACCATACTTTGATATCATTTCACGCAGATCAAAATAACTGCCTTTTTCTTTACCAAGCAAAACAATAAATTCAGGATTTTCTTTGCATAAAGTTTCCAGTTGTTTATATTGCCTATAAGCCAATTCACCATGTGTTGTAATATTTCCTTTTGCCACATTTTCAACAATTTCAGGGGTTCTTGTTTCTATATATTCGGCATCGTATGAATGTCTTAATTTGTTCAATATTTCGTCAGCATCAGTACGTATTTGCTTAAGATTTTTTTGAGCAAACTCTACCGTATCTTTTTCAAGAGCCGGAGCGTATTTTAAGTTTTTAAAATTAATATTCCCGATTGGTTTTGTATGTAAAACTCCTGATTTTGCCCAATTAGCTGCTTTTTGAGTAAGACTCATGCCGATATTACTTAACCCCATAAAAAATTCCTTTCTTTATAAATCTAACCTATAGTTTTATAAAGAAAATTTTTTTGAATATTTGCTCTAAGAGAGTATTTTTATTAATTTTTGTTAATTTAGATAAGTTTTATACCGGAATACTGAAACTAATGGTTGTACCTTTACCGACTTCACTGTCTATTGAAATTTTCCCTTTGTGAGCTTCAACGATTGTTTTACAAATATTTAGTCCCAGACCAAAGCCCACACGTTTTTGTTTCTTTGCAAGCGACATGTATTCATCAAATACTGTTTCCAAATTTTCGATATCAATACCGTATCCGCTGTCTTTTATCTTGAATACAAAATAATTTCCCTTTTCCGACAGTGTAATATTAATAACTGAATTCTCCGGAGAATATTCAACAGCATTTGAGATTAAATTATTAATAACGCGGTTTATTTCTATAACATCAATAAGGATTTTCTTCTTTCCAAGTTGATTTTCTATATGGATTTGCTGATTCTTTTCTTCATATAAAAACTTCATTGATAAAACGGATTTTGAAACTATTTCTTCAAATACAGCTTCTTCTTTATTAAGTTTGACATAACTTTGATTACACTTATAAAAACTTAATATCTGATCAGTTATATGTTTCATATATTTCGCGGAGTTCAGGACACTTCCGATAATTTCGTTCTGACAATCTGACATTTCACCGAATCGTTTCTTTACGAGAAGCTCCAGAGCATTAATTTCCGCATTAATAGGACTCTTCAAGTCATGAGTTAACATTGCAACAAAATTCTCTTTTCGGGAATTTAACATCGAATTTTGCACCTGCTTCTTTAACAAATTATAAATTTGAGTTTTAACCAATTCCACATTATACGGTTTCTCAATATATGAACACGCACCCAAATCATAACCATGCATTTTGGCATCCAGATTAGACATAGCCGTTACAAATATAATAGAAGCTCCGGAATTAAGCTTGCTCTGCTTTATCATATTAGCCAATTCAAATCCGGAAATATTAGGCATAAGAATATCAAGAAGAAATAAATCGAACTTTTCTTCTTCAAGTATTTTTACAAGCCCTTCCGGCTCCGTAAAAGAATATACATTTACATTTAACTCTTTTAAAATCTCGGCTAAAAGCTTTACATTCATATCGTTATCATCAACAACAGCAACATTCATATTAGATAAATCTATTTCCGAGACAAATTCGGAAACTTTATGTAAACGAAGAAGTTTATTAAAATAGGCATGTATTATATTCTCATCAATCGGCAGCGATAGAATATTTTTTATACCGAGCAAATTAGCCTTTTCAATAATTTCACGGGTTTGCTTGGCAGTTGCAAGCCAAAATTCAGTATCCGGATGGTTATTTATGATTTGCAATAATTTATTATAATTTTGTAATATCGAATCGGTTTTTAAAATACACAACGGCGTTGTTATGACTGCATTTTTAGTAAATTTTTCAAGAATTGTATAACTTTTTGTTGGTAACATAATATATTGAAAATATATAAAATGTCTTGAATTTGGAACTACCGAGTTGGGCTATTTTTTTTATGAATTGTGATAAATTTCCTAAAGGGCTTGAAATTTAAAATAAAACTTGCTATTATACATGTTTAGTAGTAGTATTAATTTATAATCCTGGACTTAAGGAGATGTTTTTTGACCGTAATTAAGAGGCTTGTATTATGTATGTAAATAAATGCATTAAATGTGGTGCTGAGTTTGAAACCAAAAACCCCAAACGTGTAATATGTCCAAATTGTTTGTATGCTGATAAAAATTCATCAGATGCAGGACAGGGGCAAGATAGTTCACAACCGCTGCAAAGTTATAGTTCATATTCGACAGAAGATAGACCTCAACGTCAATATGATAATAGAAATAATTATTCAAGGCCGAAAAATAATTACGGTAACAGAAACAGATATGATAATAATAGAGGGCAGCAACGTCGTCCGCACGACAATAGAAACCAAGGCGGCGGATTTAACAGACCTCAACAAAACAGACGTCCAAATCAAGGCGGAGGAAGATTCCAGCCTAATAAACGTCCAAAACCGCAAAAAAGAGCGGCTAAACCACTATTAATCAGTAAGGAGCAATTGGAACAAATAGAAATTTTCTACAAGACCATGCTTCCTTTACCAAATCCGGATGCGCATGAAGTTATCGGAGAAAAATTGGGTATTGAACCTAGAAAAGTATTCTTTGGTATCAACTTAGTCAGACAAAAACTAATGCTGCCTAAGCTTCCTTATCCGAAAAGAAAACTTGCGGTATCACCTGATCAAATGTTAGCAGTAAAAAGTTTATATGAACCGTTATTACCGCTTCCGCCTATCGGATGCCACAAGATTATTGCTGCACAATTAAGAATTGATGAATGGAGAGTTCACGTTGCAATTAAATTAATACGTGCACAAATGGGCTTAGACAGATGGAACGAAGACAGACCGGATAAACCGGCAGATTACATGGTTCCGAAACATCCGCAAAAGAAAGCAGAAGAAAAAGCTAAAAAAGCGGCTGAAAAAGCTGCAAAAGAACAGGCAGAAGCAGAGGCGGAAACAGCAGAAGAAACACCTCAAGAAGAAGCTGTAGAAGAAAAACCTAAGAAAAAAACAACACGTAAAACCGCAAAAAAAGCTGAAGCCGAAGAAGTAAAAGAAGAAACAACTTCTGAAGAGCCTGTTGAAGAAAAACCTAAACGCGGAAGAAAACCTAAAAAGAAAGACGATGAGTAAATACGTTTCTGTTGGAAAAATTCTCAATTTTCACGGTGTTAGAGGCGATGCAAAAGTCGGCTATTCAAAGAATCAACAAGATTTTTTGAATGTTCTTGATATGGTTTATGTTCTCTATAACAATGAATATATCCCGTTAAAAATAAAGAATATAAAATTTAACAACAAATTTGCAATTATAAAGTTTGAAGGAATTAACACTGTTAACGATATTGTAGTTTACAAAGGCTGTTTACTTTTTGTCGAAGAACAAACTATACGTGAAAATCTGGACGAAGATGAATTTCTAATTGACGAATTAACCGGCATGGATGTAGTTGCAAATGGAGAAAAAGTAGGTGTAATTGTTGGGGTTTCAAACAACGGCCAGAGTGACTTTTTATCTGTCAAAACTCCGTCTAAAAAAGTGTCGCTGGTGCCTTTTGTAAAAGCAATTGTTTTAAACGTAGATATTAAAAACAAAACTGTTGAAATTGATAATATACCGGGGTTATTAGAATGAGATTTGATGTTATAACATTATTTCCGGAGATGATTATAGACTATTGCTCACAAAGTATTATTAAAAGAGCGATAGAGGCAAGCGTAATATATCTGAACACAGTAAACCCTCGTGATTTTACGCTTGATAAACATAAAAAAGTTGATGATACACCTTATGGCGGCGGCGCCGGCATGGTTTTGATGGCGCAGCCTTATGTAGATGCGTATGAGTCCATTGAGAAGTTTGAGAAAACCAAAACAATTATGCTTACCCCTCAAGGACAGCCGTTGAATGAAGAAAAAGTAAACGAACTAAGCCAATACGACCAATTAATAATGTTATGCGGCCACTATGAAGGTTTTGATGAAAGAATAAGAGACATTATACAACCGGAGGAAATATCTCTCGGGGATTTTGTTCTGACCGGCGGAGAGTTGCCTGCATTATGTGTTATTGATAGTGTCAGCAGAAAAATTGACGGAACATTAGGTAAAATTGAATCCGCAGAAGAGGACAGTTTTGCAAACGGACTTTTGGAATACCCGCACTATACAAAACCAAGAGAGTATAGAGGTTTAAAAGTTCCGGAGGTTCTGTTGAACGGAAACCATGCAGAGATAGAAAAATTCCGATACGAACAACAAATCGAACGCACAAAATCCCGTCGTCCTGATTTGTATGAAAGATTTGTAAAAAGTGATTAAGTGACTGGGTGATTAAGTGATTAAGCGGATGAAAAGAAGTTAGAAATGCAGCTCCGTAGTCAAGCAGCTAAGTAAATAGGTATTGTATCATCCCTCACCTATCAGGAGAGGGCAAACATTAAATATGATATTCCACCAATCATTTAATCACTTGTTACAAAAATTAACCCGAACTATTGTATTTATAATATGTTTGGGTTATTATTTATCCTGTCAGAAAAGTTAACAACTAAATATTTTGTGAAAGCCTTTAATTAGGCTGTGTTTCACGTATTTAGTACAAATATAAAAGGCTAAAAGTTACACTTACTAAATTATGAAAGGTATAACATGACTGAAGAAAACAAAGAATTAGAAACAGCTGTTGAAGAAACTGTTGCAGAAGAAACTACAACAGAAGAAGTTACTGTTGACGAAAAAACTGTATCAGAAGCAGCTGAATTAGCAGAAGAAGAAATCGAAGAAGCAAAACCTGCTAAAAGAACTCGCTCTAGAAAGAAAAAAATTGAAACTAAAGAAGAAAAACCTGAATCTGAATGGAAAGAACAAGTTGTTCAAATCAGCAGAGTTACAAAAGTTGTAAAAGGTGGTAAAAAACTTAGTTTCAGAGCTATCGTTATTGTTGGTAACCAAAAAGGACAAGTTGGTGTTGGTTGCGCTAAAGCAGCTGAAGTTATCATCGCAATCCAAAAAGCTATTGTTGATGGTAGAAAAAATCTTATCAACGTTCCTATTTTCAAAACAACAATTCCTCACCCAATCAAAGCTCGCTCAGGTGCAGGTGCAGTAATGCTTAGACCGGCATCACAAGGTACAGGTATTATTGCCGGCGGTGCTGTTCGTTCAGTATTAGAATTAGCTGGTATTGAAAATATTCTTTCAAAATCATTAGGTTCTAATTCACCTCTAAACGCAGCTAACGCAACTATCGAAGCGTTAAAATCTTTAACTCCGTTCGCTGAAGTTGCTAAAAAACGCGGCTTGACTATGTCTGAACTTTTAAACTAGTCGGGTAATTTGAATTAAAATATTACATGAAATAATAAGGAATATAATAAAATGGCAAAAACAAAACAAATTAAAATAAAACTTGTAAAAAGTTTAATAGGTACTTCACCTGCTCAAAGAAAAATTGCTACAGCACTTGGTTTCTCTAAAAAAGACCAAATCGTTGAACACCAAGACAGCGCAACAATTATGGGTATGGTTAATAAAATTTCTCATTTAGTATCAATAGTAGAATAATTTAAGAAAGAAGGAATATAAACATGTCAAAAGATAAAATCACTTTAGAAGATTTAAGACCTGCTGAAGGCGCAACTTCTACAAAAAAACGTGTAGGACGCGGACGTGCTTCAGGTATGGGTAAAACATCTACCCGCGGTCATAACGGTGAAGGTCAACGTTCCGGTCAAAGCTCTAAAAGAGGTTTTGAAGGCGGACAAATGCCTGGTTACAGACAATTACCTAAGTTGAAAGGTTTCCAACTTATCAACAGAAGAGTTTGGGCTGAAATCAACGTTGGCAGACTTGAACAATTAAATATTACTGATATTTCTTTAGAATCTCTTAAAGAACTTAAAAAAGTTCACCCTTCAAGCGAATCTTTAAGAGTTCTTGGAAACGGTGAAGTTAAGAAAGCTCTTAACGTTAAAGCAGCATACGTATCACCTTCTGCAAAATCTAAGATTGAAGCAGCAGGCGGAAAGGTTGAGTTAGTATAATGGCACAAAATATTAAAATGCCTACAACAGCAGACCTTATGTCGATGTGGAATGCATCAGGACTAAAAAGTAAAATTATTTTTACTTTCCTGATGATTGCTGCATTCAGATTCGGGGTTCAGCTGCCGATTTTTGGGATTAACAATGAAATTTTCTCAAGAATTGCAGGCGGAAATAATATTATCGGATTTCTTGATTTGTTCTCCGGTGGTGCATTAGGTAAGGTATCTATATTTGCACTGGGTATCGGGCCTTATATCACCGCACAAATCATTATGCAGCTATTGTCTGTCGTAATTCCGTCTTTAGAAAAACTTCAAAAAGAAGACGGAGAAGCCGGACGACGTAAACTGTCACAGTATTCAAGACTGTTTACCGTTGTATTAGCAGCATTTCAGGCTATGGTGTTTATGGCTTATATGTCACATCTGCCTGGTGCGATAACAGTTAACCACACAATGTTCTACATATCATCAGTGGTAACACTTACGGCAGGTTCTATTCTTGTTATGTGGATTTCAGAATTAATCACTGAAAAAGGTATCGGTAACGGCGGTTCTTTAATCATCTTTGTCGGTATCATATCGGGGATTCCTTTGTACGCATCAAGAACGGCACAGTTAGTTGCCAGAGATCCGGGGTTACAGTTTGGCTTATTCTTGCTTCTTGCAATTTTCTTTGCAACAATGATTTTCATTGTAATAATGCAGGAGGCTGTAAGAAAAGTTATTATCGTTAACCCGAAAAGACAGGTCGGAAACAAGGTTTACGGCGGCGTAAATACGTTTATTCCGTTCAAACTTAATCCGGGCGGGGTTATGCCGATTATCTTTGCAATCGCCATATTATTATTCCCGTCAACTGTTTTGAGTGTTGTAGGACAAACCAATATACATAACGAAACACTTCAAAATATCGTACTAACATTAAATAAGTTCTTTAGTCCTGACGGATTGGTATATTATGTAATATATTTTGCATTGATTGTTTTATTAACATTCTTCTATGCATCTATTATTCCTAATATGCAGCCTAAGGAAATTGCTAATAACCTGAAAAAATACGGTTCTTCTATTCCGGGGATTAAACCGGGCAGACCAACCGCAGAAGCATTGGATAAAATATTATCAAAAACAACATTTATCGGTGCTTTAGGTTTAGGACTTATTGCATTAGTACCGTCATTTGCAAGTTATGTTACAAACATCAAAACCATACAAGGGATTGGGGCTACATCTTTAATCATCATGGTTGGGGTTGCACTTGATTTGATTAACCAAGTCAGAACACATTTACTTGCAAGAAACTATGAAACTTTTCTTAAAAACTAACTAGCGTTTATTAAAAAATAAACTAGGCGAAAAATGTCGTATTCTTATTAATTTGAGGTACGGCATTTTTTCTTTCTAAGTAATTAGATAGGGTTGCCGTATTTTGATTATTTATTCTGCCGTTTGCAGCATAAGCAGCCAGTGCCTTATAAATATCAGGATTTATCCCCTTATCCAACTCTGAAGATAAGATTTTTAGTGCCTCATCTTCACTCATTTGCCGTTTATAACTCCGTTTTTCTCTTAAGGCAGAATACTTATCTGCCATAGATACAATTTGAGAGTTAATATCCATTTTCTCATTGTCAGGCATTATCGGGTATCCTAAATGAGCAGGGTTTTGGTGATGATACTTGATAACACTCAATGCGCCGTCACTTATTCCTTGATTTTTGAGTAGTTCGTAACTTAATGAAGAATGAAGCCGCATGATATTTTCTTCTTTAGGTGACAGTTTATTTTGTTTTGTCAGAATCCCTTCAGGGATAAGAACTTTCCCTATATCATGCAAAAGAGCACCATCTGCAATATCTTTCAAGTCCGCTTGGGATTTTAAATTCTGCGGCAGGTTGTTATATATTGCAATTGCCGTATTTTTTGTATCAACAGAATGGTTATAAACATGTTTTTTGAATCCGTCAACATTTACATTGACCGGAATTCCTTTTTCTGCCAGCATCCTTGTTATTTCAGGGTTTGAATAAACAATGGCCAACAGGGTATTTCTGTCCAAATACTTATCCAGAGTTCCGTTCAAAGAGGTTCTGTCCGGACGATTTGGCAGAATTATACGCGTGTCCCTACCTGAGTCATAAGGACGTACGACATTTATGGGGTACGTATTTTTTACTAAACCTTCAAAATTCATACGATAATTAAACCTACTCATATATAAAGTATTTGTTTTAAGAAAAATTTACTCGGAATCAAAAAAAGTTCTTATTTTGTTACAATGTTTAATATAAGTAACAAATTTTCTTAAAAATATGGTTTTATAATAGTATGGTCAAAGGAATTAGTAATTCTAACGTTCAATATATAAATCCTTATAAGAATAATACTCCGGAACAGGTCAATTCACAGGAAAAACCAGTCCAAAATAGTTCATTGCCATCAACCGTTTCTGTTGACTACAATGTAAAACTTCCGCAGACATATACAAAACTCGGAGTCGAAAAACTTTCTAACGGACAGGAAATCCACTGTTACAAACTCGGAAACGGACAACGTGTTATGATTGTCCCGATGAAGAGTCCTAAAACATACGTAAACACGTACGTTAATACGGGTGCTATGAACGAAAAGGACGGAGAAAGAGGTATAAGCCACTTTAACGAACACATGGCATTTAACGGAACCTTCGGTACCGACGGGTATATGAAGCTTGGAGTAGGCGACGTATTCAGAAAAGTTGCGGAGATGGGCGGAAGCACAAATGCTTCAACCGGCATGGCTGAAACCAATTACACAATAGGGATACCGCAATTTGACAAAAATGATTTGGAAACAGCTGTCGCAATTCAAGCTGCAATGATGAATAACCTTGAAATGCCTGAGAATATGGTTGATAAAGAGCACGGCCCTGTGTGTTCTGAAATCAATATGTACAGCGATTTTATGCCGGTAAAAGCGAATAATATCGCAACCAAAAATCTTTATAATATCCAAAGTACATCTGAAGATTTGGTTGCAGGAAGAGTAGATAATATCCAAAACGTCGACAGACAAAAAGTAATGGATTATTATAAAAATAACTATTATCCTGCAAATATGACAACCGTTATCACGGGTGATGTTAATCCTGATGAAGCAATAAACCTTGTTGCAAAACATTTCAGAGGAGAAAATAAACCAACCCCTGACAGAAGATTTGAAAAGTTGAATCCAATCACAAAATCAGTAAGACAGGATATCGTATCGGATAAAGCAGTCCAAACAAATGCAACAATAGCATTCAACGGCCCTGGTAACAACAACCATAAAGATCAGGTCGCACTTGATATTGCTCTTGCAGCATTATTTCTAAAATCCAACTCCAGAATTGCAACACCTCTAAAGGAAATGAACGCAGAAATTAATCCGGGAGTAAATAAGGTTAGTACAGTACCGACAGATGGTATTGCTATAACATTCGACATCAGTACAACAGAAAATAATTCAGAAAAAGCACTGAAAACTATATTCAACGAGTTACAAAATTTCAAACTCAAGGACGAAAACGAACTGCAGCAGCTAAAAGATGCGATAAAATCAAAGCATCAGGATATTTACGAAGATCCTGACAGGCTAAACTACGTAATCGGCAGCAGTTCATTTAATTTTAGTATTTCTGATACAGTAAACGAAGATAAAGTCCTGGATTCTTTAACCAAAGAAGATGTTGAAAACGCTGTCAAAAAATATCTGGATACATCAAAAGCATCAATCGCTGTTGTACATCCGGTATCAGTAACGGCAGAAAGCTTAAAAAACAATTATAACAATGCGAATAATACTAATATTTCATTTAAAGGTAATATTCAAAAAACGGATTCAACAGCCCCGATTAATACACAGAATATAAACCATTTGGTATTAAGCAATAATTATGATATAGCGTTGAATAATACTCCTCATAATACAAATGCAAAAGCGGAAATATGTTATAAGCCGCAAAAATTAATAAACATCAAGCCGGGAGTTGATATACTTCTAAACAGGATGCTGAAGGATAAAACTTTATACAAAGATAAAGATGAATTCGGAGATTATTTAGACAAAAACAACCTTTCTCAATCAATCAAAGTTGAGCAAGACGGAACAATAAAAATATCAGGTAAAATGCCGTCTAAAAATATTCAGCAATTTATTAATATCACTCAAGAACAGTTAATGTGTCCCGGTTTTGACGAGGCAACACTTAATAAACAAAAAGAAATTACAAAAGAAATATTTGAACATATAGAACCAAGCCCTCGAGACGGCTTGTTAAAAACCATGTATCCTGATTCAAATTTAGGATACACACCTGAGGAGATATTACAGAATATTGATTCTATAACGGTTGATGATGTCAAGAATCTGTATAACGATATTATGACAAACAGTTCTGCAACCGTTGCGGTATCAGCGCCGATGGAAGATAAAACCGTTATGAATTCCGTTATATCATCTTTCGCAAAAATGCCTGCGGTTAAACAAAATATTCCGCAAATATATGACCTGCACAAACCGCAGACAGCAAACAAAGTAATAACAAAAGAAGCTCCGCATTCGCAAGCGTATATTACACAGGCATACAGTTTTAAGGATAACGGGAATCTGAAAGATTATGTAACCTTCAAACTCCTGAACGGAATTTTATCAAGCGGCGATACAACAGGTTTGTTTAACAACTTGAGAGAAAAGGAAAAACTCGCGTATTCTGTTTGGTCAGATTACGAAAAAGACGGTAACAACGGATATATCAGCTGTAATATAATGACAACAACAGACAATCCTGATACCGGAGAACATACGTATGATAATGTTCAGAAATCAATTAACGGGTTTACAAGACAGATTAATAAAATGAAAAACGGTGAATTCACCGATAAAGAATTGGAAGTAGCTAAAAAAGGATATAAAGAAAGCCTGAAAACTCACACATACGGACAAGCAAACAGTAATCAGGCAATCAGTGACGGCATGAATAATCCGTACGGTATCGATTTCATGAATGAACAATACAACGCTATTGACAGTATTACCAGAGAAGATATCCAAAAAGCAGCAAATTATGTATTCAATAACAAGCCTATTTATTCGCTTGTCGCATCAAAAGATACTCTGAATGCAAATAAAGAGTATTTGAATGCCTTAGGGGGGTAGGGGTAAATGTATTTGGTTGGAGTTCAGCCTACCCATTGAAAGCATAAGTAGGGGTAGGGGTAAATGTATTTGGTTAGAGTTCTGCCTACTCGTTATGGGTAAATGTATTTAGTTAGAGTTCTGCCTACTCGTTAGAAGTAGGGGGAGGCGTAAATGTATTTGGTTAGAGTTCTGCCTACTCTTTATGGGTAAATATATTTAGTTAGAGCGCTGCCTACTCATCGAAGAAAGTCGCTAAGTAGCTATGAAGTCAAGAAGCCAGGCGAAATTATTGTAATATTCGGAGCGCAAATTAGCTTAGCGGCCTAACCACTTGACTACTTAGCCGTATTTCTAATCACTATTCACTTTTCACTAATAAAGAGATTGTTGCGGCTAAAGTCACACAAAGACAGGATTCTCCTCACTGTTCACACCTTAATTAATACGCAGTAATATTTCTTGTGTGGCAATCCGTACCGCCTGTAACAATCAAGTCGTATTTTGCGGCGATATCTTTTATCTGTCTTAATGTAGCAAAACGTATGACAGCTCTGTGTCTACGGTACGGGTAATATACTTCAATCCCGTCAAGCCCGTATGACACGAGTTTACCGACAAATTTATCGAGATTAAACGCCCAACAGCATGCCGGATGCGCCAAAACCGCAATACCTCCCGCTTCATGGATTGCATTAATTAATTTTTTGATATCACGTTTTGCAAATATCCTTACAATATCTGCTTCTGTTTCTTTTTTTGTTTTTGCATAAAATTCGTCCAGCACCGGATTATCAACATCTATACCGTATGCCAGAAGATGCAAAAATACATATCCGCACCAGCAGTCAAACTCAACAGCCGGAATCAAAACATCGTCTTTAAAATGCTTGTGACCTTCAACCGTATTATGGTCACAAATCGCTATCTTATGATACCCCATTTCTTTTGCCTGACGAATAATATCTTCGAAATCCGCTTTTCCATCAGAATACTTTGAATGTATATGAAGGTTAACATAATCAAAGTAATCCAACGGCTGAAATGACTTAATAATCTCTCTTATATCCGCCTTTTCTTCGACTTGTTCCTCTACAATTTCATCGGACAAAGAACTATCAGACTCTATATCGTCAGAATTTGCTTCCTGCTCAGGGTTTTCTTCTTCTAAATCTGTTTCAATTATATCTTCGGTATCTTTCATATTTACTTGCTTTTATTTATAATTGATTGTATAAAGTTTACTGCTTTACTATTATATAATAAGAAGGAAAATTGTGACAAAAAAAATTAAAACATTTTTTGAAATATTTTTACAAGGTATCGGGCTTTATTTTTCAAATGCCGATAAATTTCTGCAATACATGTTTTATCCTGTATTCGGCAGAGTTCTAGGCGGAATCATTATTGTTTATTCAATAATTTTTTATAACAAAAACCTCGATGCACTTATTGTCAACTATCCGGTTCTCAATACACCTCTATATAAAAACCTTATTTTATTTGTTGTACTGATTCCGGGATTGATAGTGTACCTGAGCGCACTTTGGAAATACCTGATATCTTACGCATCGGTAAACTCTATGACCGAAAATCTTTTGAAATCCGACAGAGTCTACGATTTCCCTGCACATAACGAGCTTGTGACACGAAGATGGTTTAAATATCTCTGTTTATGGTTTCTCTACGGAAGTATTATGTTCCTGACCGGAATTCCTATTTTCTGGCTGATTGGCGGAATTCTTCTCATATATTTTACATTCGTATTCCAAATATTTGTATTTGAAGAACAGCTGTCGCCTATTGACTGCTTCAAAAAAAGTTCAATGTACGTACAGGGAAATTTCTGGAAGCTGTTTTGGCTTATCACATTCATAGGCGGACTCACGTATTGTATAATTCCTCAAATTATTTATACTTTCTTAAACGTAATAAAAGTAAACGGATTCCTGACAGAATTTATCGCTGAAGGAATACAAACCTCTTCTTTATACAATCTGAATCTTATGCTCTCGGCAGTTAACCACCAGCCGGTAAATCCGCAAAATGTTGCAAGTATCATAGTTGCAATACTGATATACAAGATTACTGTCCAAATGCTGCTTCCTCTAAGAACTATATGTATTTGTCTATGGTATAAAAATTTCTGCAACGATAATGACGTTGTCAAAATTGCAGACCAAAAGTTTATGAACAGAGTAAACCAAGAAGTAAAACGACGTAAAAGAAATAAATATAAAGATTAAACCAATGTTTATATGTAAAAGCTGTAAATCAATAGATAAATTTGAACTTATGTTTGCTGCGGATTACAAAGGCAGCAAGAAGTTCACGCATAAATATAATAAAAACGGTGATATTGAAATAACCGTTGACGGCTACACATTTGTTCCGGATTTACAGTTTATGAACCAACACGCAGTATGCAGGTATTGCGGACAAATTTATATGTGGGACTATGAACCGAAAGGCTCAAAATAAATAAGAAAGAGGCTATTATGAGAAAAGATAACAGAGCAAACAACGAACTTAGACCTATAAAATTTACAAAAGATTTCACAAAACACGCACTCGGCTCCGTTCTGGTCGAATTCGGCGACACTAAAGTAATAACAACTGCCTCTGTTGATTATAAAAGCCCAAAATGGATGGAAGAAGATGATAAAAGAGGATGGGTAACTGCAGAATATTCTCTTCTCCCTGCATCTACCAATACCAGATGCCAGAGAGAGAGAACAAAAATATCAGGCAGAACCCACGAAATCCAAAGATTAATAGGCAGAAGCCTGAGAGCCTGTGTTGATTTAGAAAAAATGACAGGTATTACAATTACGATTGATGCAGATGTAATACAAGCAGACGGAGGAACCAGAACAGCCAGTATATGCGGCGGTTTTATTGCGATGAGAGAAGCTATAAACAAACTTATTCAAGAAGGGAAATTAACAGAAAACCCTATTATTGAACCTATTGCCGCAATCTCCGCAGGGATTTGCCACGATGAAATTCTGCTGGATTTAGATTACGAAGAAGACTCCCACGCAAGAGTCGACTCAAATGTTATACTGACAAAAAGTGGTAAAATCGTTGATTTTCAAACAACGGCAGAAGGTGAACCTTATGAAAAATCTCAAATGCTTGAAATATTCGAGATTGCAAAATCCGGAATTGATAAGATAATAAATATGTATGAAAAGGTATAGAATGATGAAAAAAATATTACTTACTTTAACATTATTAATAACTCTTTTATGCGGTTCTGCTTATGCAAAGAGTGTCAAATTTGTACAAATTACTGATGTTTTATACGGCAAAGGCGAGTCCGCAGACATCCTTGAACAAGCCGTTGAAGACATAAACAATATGAGTGATATTGATTTTGTAGTATTCACCGGAGATAACACGGCAGGAGCCAATCAGGAATTATTGAAAGATTTTACCACTGCCGCAAAAAAACTAAACAAACCATTCTATGTAATCGTTGGCGATAAAGACGTTTCAAAATCTAAACATCTTGAAAAAGAAGTTTACGCAAAAAAATTGCACAAATACCTCGGCAGAAAATCTCCTAAAGAATTAAACTATACCTTCAAACAAGGCAATGTTGTGTTCATAGCGGCAGACGGAGCAAAGGATTTTATCACAATGCCTAACGGATATTTCAATGCCAAAACAATGGAATGGATTGAAAACCAAATAAAACTATACCCTAAAAATAAAATAGTTATCCTGCAGCATTTCCCACTTGCAAACAAAACTAACAACGATTTGTTATACACAGCAAATGCCGTAGAATACTTAAAAATGATAAACAAATACGATAATGTAATTTCTGTTGTTTCAGGACACTTCAACAAAAATGATGAAGTTTCTCTAAACGGAATATACTATATCGTAACACCTTCATTGAACCAAAAATGCTACAAGATTATTGAGATAGACGAAGATAACGGCTATCAAATATTTACATCATTAGTAAGAATGGACTAACAGGAATGAATAAAAAAGATACAATTATTTTTGATTTGGACGGAACACTCATAAATTCACTTGAAGATTTAAAAGTCAGTGTTAATTACGCACTCTACGGATTTAAGTATCCGAAGCAAACTCTGGAAATGGTCAGAAATAACGTAGGCAACGGAGTCGAAAAACTAATTGAACGCTCGCTGCCAAACGGGAAAGAGAATCCGAATTTTGAAGTGTGCCTGAGTATCTTTAAAGAACACTATGCCAAACATATGGATGTAAATACAAAACCTTATCCACACATTCTGGAAACTCTTGCAACACTTAAAACAAAGGGCTACAAACTTGCGGTTGTATCAAATAAATTTGATGCCGCAGTAAAACCGCTATGTAAAAAATATTTCAAAACTCTTATTGATGTTGCAATAGGGCAAGAAAAAGATACAAAGAAAAAACCTGCTCCGGATACCGTATATATTGCACTTGACGAATTGGATTCCAAAGCCGAAAATGCTGTATTTATAGGCGACTCCGAGGTGGATATTCAAACGGCAAAAAACGCAAATATGGACTGTATAAGTGTAAGCTGGGGATACAAAACAAAAGAATTCTTAGAACAAAACGGAGCATCAATTATTATTGATAC
Source organism: Candidatus Gastranaerophilales bacterium (assembly GCA_944324825.1). Classification (GTDB taxonomy): domain Bacteria; phylum Cyanobacteriota; class Vampirovibrionia; order Gastranaerophilales; family Gastranaerophilaceae; genus UMGS1585. Next base: position 9,309 of record CALUXU010000015.1, on the reverse strand, counting down.
CCCGTTTGAACTTCTTAATTATTTATAAATACTATACGTTAGCAAGGCTGTATTTTAATAATCTGTCCATAGCCTCAATTGTGTTTTCACGGCTTCCGAATGAAGTCAATCGGAAATACCCTTCTCCGTTTTCGCCGAAGCCTGAACCCGGAGTTCCAACAACCTGAATATTGTTCAACAGATAATCAAAGAATTCCCAGGATTTCATATTGTTAGGACATTTCAGCCAGATATAAGGAGAATTCTTACCACCTGTATACCAGATACCGAGTTTATCCAGTGTATCTGTTATAATTTTCGCATTCTCTTTATAATAATTTATGTTTTCCATAATTTCTTTTTGTCCGTTATCGGTGAATACCGCAGCAGCACCCTTTTGAACAATATACGGAACACCGTTAAATTTAGTTGTCTGACGTCTTAGCCACATTTTGTTAAGTGCAGAACCATCAAAAACTAAATCATTAGGAACAACCGTATATCCGCATCTTGTTCCTGTAAACCCTGCTGTTTTTGAGAAGGAGCAAAATTCTATTGCGCACTTCTTTGCACCTTCAATTTCAAAAATACTTCTAGGCAACGTATCATCCGAAATAAAACATTCATAAGCCGCATCAAAGAGAATAATTGAATTATTTTCAAGAGCAAAATCAACCCATTTTTTTAACTGCTCTTTATTATATACGGCACCTGTCGGATTATTCGGGGAGCAAAGATAAATTATATCCGCCTTATCATTCTCAGAAGGCAGAGGTAAAAATCCGTTTTCTTCATTTGAATCAAGATATTTTATTTTGCGCCCTGCCATTATATTTGTATCAACATAAACAGGGTACACGGGATCCTGCACCAAAACGGTATTATCGACATCAAATAAGTCCAAAATATTACCTAAATCACTCTTAGCACCGTCACTTATAAAGATTTCGTCCAAATCCAATGATACGTTTCGTTTTCCGTAATAATCACGGATTGCGGATTTTAAGAAATCATACCCCTGCTCAGGCCCGTAACCGTGGAATGTTTCTTGAACCCCCATTTCTAATACGGCTCTTTCCATTGCTATAACTACATCTTTACACAACGGCAGAGTAACATCGCCTATACCGAGTTTTATGATATGATTCCCGGGGTTAGCCTCAGAGTATGCTTTGACTTTATTCGCAATCGTAGAAAATAAATAGCTGGCTTCCAAGTTTAAATAATTTTTATTAATCTTCATAAGCGGACTCCCTAATTAAAATATTTACGGAAACATTATACTTTAATCAGAGTTTTTTTCAAAGATTATTTATACAAAAAAGACGAATTACCGAGTCCCATAGAGGAAACCATTTTTTCAACGGAAGAAGATGATACAACCCAATTAATCTGACCGTCAGGATGCTGGAGATAATGCTCTGTAGAGCATAAAACAGAAATTTTACACGCATCAATAATATTCATGCCGGAAATATCTACTGTCAGATTTTTACATCCGGAGGTCGTGATGTACTTCTTAACGCTCTCGACGATTTTATTAGGCTCAGAATCGTTCAACATTAAAGTTGAATTTTTTTGACTTAATATTTTCAACATCTGCTTTCCTCTATGTATTATTAATCGGCAAATTTTAAAAATAATTTGATAAGAATTATTAAAGATAATACATTTGTATGACGTTTGTTATATAATATACTTATAATACTCTATTTAAGGATGTGAGGGATATATGCCTGTATTGGATATTAATAAATTAGCGTGTGATGTGTTTGATATTGAAGCAAATGCCATATTGAGATTAAAAAACAATCTGACCCGCAGTTTTGATGATGCGGTTGATTTGCTATACAACTCAAAAGGGAAAGTAATTATAACCGGTATGGGAAAATCCGGACTTATAGGTAAAAAAATTGCCGCTACATTAACTTCAACAGGTACACCTTCATACTTTTTGCATCCGGCAGAAAGCACCCACGGGGATTCCGGAATTATAACAAGAGATGACGTAGTTATCGCAATATCAAACAGCGGAGAAACTCAAGAGCTTTTAAACCTTCTGCCTTTGATAAAACGATTCGGGGTTCCGATTATCTCTATGACCGGAAATCTTAATTCCACTCTTGCAAAAGCAGGAAATGTAGTTCTGGATATATCCGTTGAAAAAGAAGCCTGCCCTCTCGGGAAAGCTCCGACAGCAAGTACAACGGCAACTCTTGCAATGGGTGATGCTCTGGCGGTTTGTCTGTTGAAAAAAAGAGGATTTACGGAGGAAGATTTCCTCATTTATCATCCGGGCGGTGCTCTTGGAAAAGGTATCAAGTTCCATGTCGAGGACTTAATGCTGAAAGAAAACCTGCCTATTGCGCCTGAAAATATGCTGTTTACGGATTTAATCAAATTAATTTCAGAGCACAAACTTGGTATGGCAATCATAACAGATAATACCGGTAAGCTGTCAGGAATCTTGACAGATGGTGACATCAGACGTGTTATTGTAAAATACAGCTCTAAAATAGAAGACTTGACAGCAAAAGACGTTATGACAAAGAATCCGAAAACCGTTGAGGAAACAGATTTTGCAGCAAGCGCACTACACTTGATGGAAAAATATTCCATTACGGCTCTCGCTGTTGTTGATAATACAAATACTCCGATAGGAGTTGTTCATATCCATGATTTATTGAAAGCCGGAGTTGTATAATGAATCTGAAAGAAATTGCTAAAAAGATTAAAGTTCTTGCGCTTGACGTTGACGGGGTTCTGACTGACGGAAGTCTTACCTTCTCTCAAGACGGGAAAGAATACAAAACTTTTAATGCAAAAGACGGGCAGGGGATTGTTTGTCTTAATAATGCTGGTTTTGTAACTGTCATAATTACAGCCAGAAAAAACGGTACTGTTGAATATAGAGCTAAAAACCTCGGAATAAAAGAATTGCATCAGGGAGTAAAATTTAAACTTCCTGTTCTGGAAGAGATTTTGAAAAAATACAACCTGACATTCGAGAATGTTGCATATATGGGAGATGATCTTCCGGATATCTGTATAATGGAGAAAGTTGGGCTCCCGAGCTGTCCTTGTGATGCAGTAGAGGAAGTAAAAAAAGTATGCAAATTCAAATCAAAATTCAATGGCGGCAGAGGTGCCGTCAGAGAATTATGCGATTTTATCCTAAAGAGCCAAAATATCGAACCGCTTGATATCGTAAGAAAAAAACAACAAGAATCCTTAAAATAAAGATAACTGTTTTTCAAAATGTTTCTTTAAAAATGATTTTCTGTGATAAGGTGTTAGACCGTATTTATCAATCGCATCAAGATGCTGTTTGGTTAAATACCCCGCATTTTGCCTCCAATTATACATCGGATATTCCTCATCAAGTTTTTGCATATATCTGTCACGGGTTACCTTTGCAAGAATACTTGCTGCCGCAATTGAAGCCGATTTTCCGTCGCCTTTTATCAGGTATTGCTGGGGATATGCAAACTCACGAATAAGTTTGTTGCCGTCAACCAAAACCAAAATATTCTTGTTTTTTATCCTAGCAATTACCCCCTCACATGCCAGATTCATTGCTCTTAGAGAAGATGCAAGAATATTATATTTTTCAATATCCTCAACCTCTACACAAACGGTTTCATTAATTGTTTCATTCAAAATAATATCGTATAAATACTCACGTTTCTTAGCGGACAACTGTTTTGAATCATTTAATATTGATAACTCCTCCGTTATTCTTTTATTTACTTCAGGAAAATAAACAGCACTTGCAAACACACCGCCGGCAGCAGGTCCCCTGCCGGCCTCATCAGTCCCGATTATTAATTTCTTAAAAGATTTATCAAATTCAAATAAACATTTTGAGCCGGTTTTATCCATAGATTAATTCTAACATAAAGCCAAATTTACATTTCGTTACAAACAGGCAATTCTCACAGAAAAAAATACTTTATATTATTGAAGGTTATATAAATTAGAAAGGTTATGCTATGGGAATAGGATCTGTAGGCAGCACGTATTTCAACTTTATCCTGGGAACAGGCTCTGAAGAAATCGGGAAAAGAATAAAAGATACTGTTAAGTATAGAAAACAACACAATTTAAGTTACCCCAAAGCTTTAGCAACAGGCTTTAGCAGAGGTGTAAAAAAGTCTTACAATCTGTCACAGAGAAGGGGCGGATACTGGAAAAGTGTCAAAAACGGATTTAAAGCGATACCGGACGGCTGGAAAGCCGGAAAAGGTTTTGGAAAACTGACAGGTGCATTTAAAGGTATAGGCAAAGCCATGCCTGCATTAATGGCATTTTCTACCATAGCATTTGAATTACCAAATATATATAAAGCAACTAAAGAAAAAGGAGTCGGTCAAGGAGCCAAAGAAGTCGGAAAAGCAGCAGTAAGACTTACAACCGGTGCACTATGTGCAGCTCTTGGAACAGCAATATTACCAATCGGCGGCTCGATAGTCGGGTGGATGGTAGGTGACTGGATCGGAAGCAAAATTGTCGGCAAGTCATACTCTGAAAAAACCGAAGGACAAGAAGAACCTCACCAACCGGCACATACACCTGAAGCAGTTACACCCCCAGGAGTTGTAGCAACAGGCGGTGTAGCTCCGGCAGGATTTGGCGGAACGGTAGTATTACCATCAGTTGATATAAACGATTTTGGTCCTCACAGACCTTACGCAAACATATTCTTCAACAACCCTATGGCTTATGCAGATATGGGTGCAAGAATGCCGGGTCAAAGCGGAATCTCAGGTTTCTACGGAATGGGCGGAATGTTCCCTATGATGGGATTCGGAATAATGGGTGTACCAAATAATGAAAGTTCAAACCTCTTGCAGCCTGCAAGACCGGGTGGAAACCTCCTAACTCCAACCGGACAGCAAAATGCATACAACGCAAAACCGGCAGCAGAAAAAGGACATCATCTGAATGTAGAAAAATAAACCAATGCCCCTCGATTATAATCGAGGGGCGTTTTATATAAATATAATTAAATCCGAATTATAGCATTATGTAAAGTTTCTTTAATAATTTTATTAATTATTTAAAGTTTTTATCTTATATGTCGTTAAGATTGAGTGTGAAGTAGATAATTTATGGAGTTGCTTTTAATGAGTCCTAATCTGGGAAGTGTTGAAAATACAAAAAAGATAATTAATTCAGGAAATACAAGACAAAATAAACGCCCACAGTTTATTATTCCAAAGAAAGATACACCTGTCGCATACTATGCCAAAATGACCGGTATGACAGAGGAAGAATTTATGAAATGGACGGGCGTTAAAACTTCTACCCTAAAAAAAGGAAGTAAAATACCGCTTCCGATGGATAAAGTACCAGAAGGAAAAGGAATCTATGCTCTTGCAAGAAAATATAATATGAGTTTTGAAGAATTTTGCAAGTTAAACAAAATACCAAAACCATACGACAAATATAAAGCCGATAAAAATGAGGAATTCTATGTAAAACCTTATAAAATGACAAGTTCATCACAAAATGAATCGGCCCCAAAAAGTAACTCAGACTCAGCAGTATCTCAAACACAAGAAGAGTCGGAATCGGATTTTAAAGCTCTAGAGGCAGGTGCATTAATAGGTGGCTCAATAGAAGAATTATTGTTAAATAATAGTGAATTAGGCTCATTTTCGCCTAAAGAAATTGCTGATAAACTTGAGCAAGCAGCAAATGACCATTGGGGAGCCGTAGGTAAAAAACCGTTTGATGATATGCTCAAAGAAATTAATGTTCAAAATGTTTCTCAAGTGTTGCAAGAATATTCAAAAGCAAATGACGGACGTTCTTTAATTAATCGAATTACAAGTGAAATCACAAGTAAACAATCCTCCAGAAAAGAAGCAGTTATGTTTATATACGACACACTTGCCTCTGCAAAAGGGATTCCTGACTCACAACGTGCAGAATTTGTAAAAGAACTTGAGGACCAGTTTGATTCTTTTGGAATGGTTGATACTGAAAAACTTGATTCAATGATTGATACAATGCTTAAAACAAAAGTATCCAAATCACAGGTTATTACCCATAATTATACGGTTTCTTCAGCAAAACCGGATACATCAATCACCCTGACAAAAAAATCCGAAACATTTACGGCTAAAAATCTGCAAAACGGAGCCATCAAATCTGCAAAAGCAGAAGCGACAGAGTTATTTAAGCAATACTGCAAAGATAACAATATCCCATACAGCGAAGATAATTTAGACTTAGCACCAATGGAAAGATTTCCGGCACCAATTGTTAAAAACGGAAAAATAGTCGCATCAGAAACAGCACTATTAAAACCGACAACCACACCTAACGGAAAGGTCGTAATTTTAAACCCCGGTCACGGCGGCTACAGTTCAAGAAGCGGATATTTCGACCCGGGCTCATACAGTTTTATAAAAAAAGGCAGCGGGAAATATGCACCGCTTCTTGAATATGAAAAAATGAATATTTATGCGGAGGATACAGTAGATAAACTTAGAAGCAGCGGGTATTCAGTGGTCATTGTCGGCGGACATATGGAAACAATATCAGACCAAAAATCAATCTCTGATTTGATTGGCAGACTGCAAAACGGAGATAAAGACGGTCATAAATATAACAAGGAAGATATTGCATTTATATCACTACATGCAGATTCCCAACCTGGAATGTCAGGAAGCGGTATATGCTATGATTCCAGATTCCAAAATGATACCGAGCTTGCAAATACACTTAAGACAAATTTGAACAACGATAGCTGGATTAAAGCCGGACTATCAGAAAGAATATCCGGGCGAAACGGATTACAAGTTCTTAAACAAAGTGAAAATATCCCGTCAGTTTTACTTGAAGTTGAGTATGTTAATGGATCAAAATGCCAAAATTTAGATTCAAAAGCTTTCCAACTCAAATTTGAAAACCAATTAATTAAAGGGCTGAATCAATACTTCGGATTATAAATAGAGGATTTATATAAAATGGATTTTTTATCATATCTTTGGAATTCAATCAAAAAGACCATAAAAACATTTATTTATGGAGAACCTAAACAAACCCAAAAAACAGATTCTGCAAACAAAAATTCAATCTTTGAATCTCAAGCAAGACATGAAAAAGAACTCGAAAACGAAATAAAAATAACCGGTTCAAAAACGGATGAACAACTTAGAACAGAGGCAATACGTTCACATTATATAACCGAAACCCAAAATCCGGCATACAAAATAAAAGCAGGCGAAACAATTTCTAAAATTGCAAAAAAATACGGAGTTGAAGAAAGCAGTATACTTGATGCAAATTCTCTAACCAAAGAAAGTGCTCAAAAGATTCAACCCGGTAAAGTAATCAAAATTCCTCCGACAAGAAAAGTAAAAAACGTAAAAAACTTAAATGATACCGCAAAATCACTTGGAGTCAGCGTTGATTTTATAAAAAAACTTAAACGTGCGGAAGATGCAGCACATCTTAAAGATAATCAATTTCATAATACTCCATATATAGATAATGCAGGAGTAAAAACTATTGGCATAGGTCATGTTGTAAAAAAAGGTGAACCGCAAAAATTAACAAATGCTCAAGTTTGCGAACAGTTATCCAAAGACCTGTTAAAAGTTGAAGAAAATCTTTATTCCGCAATGGGCGGAAAAAATAACTATGATAAACTTCCGCAGCCGATTAAAGAAGCTCTGCTGGATATGGCTTTTAATAAAGGAATTAAAGCGATTACTGATACACCCGGGTTTCTATATACTTTAAAAACAGGGAAATATGAAGCTGCGATAAATAAAATGACCTATATAAAATCAAATAATACTAACCAGGAAATGAGCGGATTATGTAAACGTCGTATTATGGATATATCAATCGCTACAAAAATATACAACGGCAAAATACCTCAAAGTAACATTAATACGGCTCAAAATTTATATAACAAAGGCGTTGAACTTTTAAGAAAAGAATGCAAAAAAAACGGTTCAAATTTTAATAATCAACTCGCAGGGTTCAATAAAGAAATTTCACAATATATGGGTAATAAAATAAAACTAATAACCAAATAAAATAAGATTAAAAATTAAAATAGAAACAGTTTTGTTCACGGTGGAACTCAAAAAGTTACATTTTGTTACCTAAAAGTCAATTTCTACAACTATTTTAACTTTATATATATAAGGTTAGTTATACATTAAGGTTAATTATGGTAAGTATAGGTAAAATCGGCAGTGCATACTGCGACTTCTTATTCGGAAGCAGTGCAGATGCGATGGTAACCAGAGTTATTGATACATGCAAATACCGTAAAGACTACAATTACGGGCTTATGAAAAGTTTGTATCAAGGAACAAAACAAGGCTGCAAAGATGCTTATACCCATACCCAAAGAAACGGCGGATTCTTCTCATCTATGTGGGAAAACCTTAAAGATGTAAAAAGCGAATGGCAAAAAGCCAAAATCCCAAATGCATCTTTTAGCAAAAATTTTATATACAAATGCTCTAAAATAATAAAACCACTCGGCAAAGCTGCCCCCGCCATCCTTGCAATGATAGGTCTTGCCTCTGAGCTCCCTAATATATGGCGAGCAACAAAAGAAGAAGGACTATTAGCAGGAGTCAAGGAAACCGGTAAAACGGCCTTGAAATTAACATTTGGAGCTCTATGCGGCGGCTTCGGGACAAAGCTTGTACCTGTAATCGGTAGTACCTATGGTTTCATGGTCGGGAATTTAATTGGGGACCAAGTCGGAAGTTTTATCGGAAGTAATGCAGGAGAATTTTTAACCCTGAAAGCAATGGGCGGCTCATATACAGCTAAACACGAAAAACTTGAAAAACTGAAAGAAAAACAAGCAGAAATTGAAAAACAGAAACAAGAACAAGAAATCCTGAAAGCAAAACAACAGGAATATGAAAAATACAGGCAATTAGCCATACTTAAAAATGTTAATAACAGCACATAGTATATAGTTTGTATATACAATTTTAGCATTTATTTACAATTAAAAGCAAAAAAGCAATTTTCCAAAACAAAAATACTTTATATAAATGTAAGTAATCAGTAAGTTGGATTTAAAAAGATAGAAAAAGATTTGGGGAATTAAGCAAAATAACAAAACAGTTTAGATAGTTTAATTAAACAGTTTTGAAACACAGATTTCTTTTTATACTCTCTCTTAATATCCTCGTGTTTATTTAATGTTGCCATTGTCAATCTTGGCAACTTTTTCTTTTTTTATCATGTTACGTTATAATTCCGGTTTTACTTAAGACTACAAAATTTAATTAATATTACTAGATATCACCGTAAAACCTCTGTTCATTAGGCATCTTTTTT
>CALUXU010000014.1 GCA_944324825.1 Candidatus Gastranaerophilales bacterium | reverse complement strand
CCTTTACGGAATGAGCAGGGGTAAATATATTGGGTGAATATTCAAGCTTCACATTATAGCTGTGAAAGAATACATACAACAGAGCAAGCACTGTCTGAGCGTAATTGATTTATTGAATCGCAATTTCAACCAGTTCATTTACCCCTATTATTTAGCGAATGTAGTTCAGGTTGCAGGTTTCTTTAGCCTGTATTTCTTTGGCAGTCAAAGAAATACAGGTGCGGGGTTCGGGGGTGTATAAACCCCGATATATTTACTCTGATTTTTAGCCTTCGCCGACGGAAGGAAGCTGAGAAGATCTCTCGGCAATAATCCGAGCAACATCTGCTCCGCCAAATGTGATTTCAAGAACCAACTGTGAATTCAACAGAATCGTTTCTCTGTATTCCATTGTATCCACATCTATGATACTGAATTCAATGAAATCATCTCCTACGTATTCAATTTTTCCGTACTCGTTCCCCGTAACCCAACGGAGGAACACATACTGTTGTTCCAAGTCTTTTAATCTCTCTAACATTTTCATAAATTAACCTTCACTATCTACATAATATATTTTAGTTATTTTTTTCACAAAGTCAAAATTTAAAACGGATAAAATTTATTAAGCTTGTTTTTTCTTTCCTATCTGGTATAGGAAGCATTCTTTTACTATAAAATTAATATCTTCAGGGTCAATCCCCGTAAATTTGAAAGCATGGATATAAAGAATAGAATCTTTGTATTTTACCGGATTCGTATAAATATGGTCCGCTGTTGTGACAACAAACCGGTCTTTAAATTTGATATTAACAGTTATTGAAAAATAATCCGGGAAAATAGGGTCAAGTGATATAAAACACATACCTCGTCCGGAAATATTTTTTGTTGTCGCATTGATTTGTTTTGTAGAACCGTTAGGCAGCACGATTAATAAAGTAATAGGCAAATGCATATCTGCTCTGTAATAAGCTCTTTTCTGTGTATGTTCGTAAGGTGACGGATATGTTGTTGTATAAACAGGAGTTCTTCCTATTTTAAACATATTTAACAACGTTGCCTCCGCCGCAACGACCCCGTTGGTTGAATATATCCGAATATCAATTGGGGCACCGATTGACACTTGATCGGAATAATCAGACATCCCGACAAAATTTACATATTCGCGCTCTATATTCTTAATAAGGCAGTTAAAACTTAAGGCATCATCAGTACCTTTGTTAAAAAGAAGTTTTGCAAATTTTACGTCGGACTTATCATTGATTAAATCGTTTGCCATATCCAAAATAGTAGCATTTTAGAGTATTAAAATCAATCGTTAAAAAAAACGAGCCTTAGGCTCGTTATTAATTAATAATCATCTCTCTTCAATTAAAATTTAATATTCAATGCCCTGTCTGGCCATAACACCTATATCAAAATAGTGTTTAATAGGCTTCATCTCAGTAACGAGGTGAGCCAGAGCTTGTAGTTCCGGATGCGCATATCTTCCTGTCAATACTATTTCAAGATTTTCAGGTTTTTTCAATAACACATCCTTAACATCAGAAACCTTTATCATACCCATAGATACGCAAATATTAATTTCATCAAGAATAACCAACTGATATTTCCCGCTGAATATAGCTTCCTTTGCGTATTCCCATCCTTTTTTTGCTTCTTTGTAGTCTTCCATACAAATATTGTGTGAATAAACTACTCTGTCCATCCCAAACTGAACAACATCCAAATTAGGTAAAAATTTAGATGAAGAAACAATTTCTCCGTATGAAGTTCCGCAATCTCCCTTAGTGAACTGGATAATTAATACCTTCCAGCCATGTCCCAAGGCACGAAGTGCTAGACCCAAAGATGCTGTAGTTTTTCCTTTTCCATCTCCTGTATATATCTGAATATAACCGTGCTCTAACACAAATATGCCCTCCGAAATACTAACTGCATTTTCTAATTATATTTTAATTTTTATCAACTATTTTGACATCCTATCAATAATGTAATTGAAATTTTAAGCTCCCAACTTTTAGTATACAAAACTAAAATAATGTTTGCGATGTCTGTATTCTTATTAAAGCAAATTTTTTGAAAAATAACAAACATAAAGTGTTCACATGACAATTTTTTTACATGTTTTTTGAGGGAATAAACCATGGGAAATATCATATTTATTGAGTTTCATGTTTTATTAAAAATATAAATAAAAATTTACGAAATAAATATTAACAATTACTTGCATAGGGGTATATCACTTCCCCCATCAATGTTTTAACCCATTTTATTAAATCAAAATATATCATAATATTTCTTTACATTTGGTTGTTTTTTCCTAACGATTTTCACAACTCTTGTTTTTGTTGAACTGCTTAATAAATTCAAATTGTCAACAAAAAAAATCCCATGTTTTTACCTAATTTAATTAAATTTGCTTCATTAAGAATGTAAATTTGGTTTTAAGTTTAGTATTTAAAAGGGGCATGTAAGATTGTAAATTTTTTCTCGGAAATTCTTTACTTGATTATATTTCAGGCTTAGCATACTATAACTATGTACTTGGAAGGGAGTGATGGCTACCAGACTCAGGGGAGAGTTGAGAGATTTTTATATTGTGATGGTATGAATTATTAATCTGATTTTTCAAAAATTGGGAGTAAGGGGAGAAGATTTAAAAAGAGGAGTTCAAAGAACTCCTCTTTATTAGTTCTATTATAAAAAATGAAGAACTTTACCCGATAATAGAATGATTCAGAACAGTTATGAATAAACCAATGGTACCCATAAATATGGATACCATTGGTTTAATTTATCAATTATGGAATAACATTACGCAGAGCCCCATTTAAAGGTTGCAGAAATTGCATCTTCTCTTAATTTTTTAACCGAATCTATTTCAGTTGTAATTGAATTTAATTCTGATGATAAAGCAGTTATTTCTGAATCCCAATAAGATTCTTTTGATTCCAAATCTGCTCTTGCTGCATCGTACCATGCTGTTACGGTATCTCTCGCTGCACTGTCCGCTTTTTCAACGACATAGTTTTGTGTTTCAAAATAATCTAAACCTTGAGCTTTTGCATAACCGCCTGTCACAGGGGATGTTACATTAACTAACTGATATAAACCTGATTTCAAACCAGCCTGCAAATTATCAACATTTGAAACTGTTGTATATTTTGAATTACCGCCATTTACTACATAATATTCGGTATATGTTGTACCATCAGCATTAGTCATTTCTCTTTGACCAAGTTGTGCTGCGGCATTAAAATGCTTAACTGAAAGCTGTTTATCAGGCCCATCAATAGTCTCAGTCTCATTCCATGTTCTGTTGCCATTAAATGCTGCAGAGAATATTGAACCATAATAGCTAAACATACTTGCCAACTGTTTAGCATGAACTGTAGTTAATCCAGGAACGTATGGAACTCCTGATGTATCAGGTGTACTTTCAGACCAGTACATTACACCGGAAGCGCCTTCTGTACTGCCAATAATAGATAAATCACTTGCATTTTTAATTATATAGAAGGTACCATCCGTCGGAGTAACTTTTGAATCTGCTGTCATTTTAGGATCTGTATAATAACCTGTACCGCCAGCATCATCATAATAAAGAGTAGGCCCTTGTTGAAAACCGTTACGAAGCAAGTATTTCAAGACATCCTCGCCTATATCAGGACGCTTTGGCGAAATCGGAAGTGTAGTATTATTTTCCCAGGCTGTTCCTTCATATAAATCTGTAAACACTGAATTTAAGCTGGCAGCAGTTTGTGAAGTTCCAACACCAAGGCTACTATCACTTTCTCCGGAATATAGATTCAATAACTCCGACATAGCAGCTAAAGTATAATCTTCTACTGTCATTACCGGCAATTCCGCACCTGTTACTGGATCTGTTCCACCTGCCGGTGTAGATCCACTCGGAGTTTCATCTCGGTTTAAAACATTAACAACAACATTTAACATTGCATCACTCAAGATGACACGACCATAGATATCCGTTAAAATCATACTAGCTGAAGCTTTAGTATCAATATTTGAACTGGAACTAGGTTCTACAATCTGGTCAAAAAATGCTCCAGTATCCTGAGCCATTAAATATCCGTAAGTTACATCTTTGTAACCGTTTGTTGTTGAATATTGAATCTTAGTATTTTGGAGTTTTGCGTAATACAATTTCGCCAGGTCTGTTGCTTCTCTGGTTAACATGGTTTTACGCTTAGAATTAAGCTGTATCTGCATTTCGACATCCGCTTTTCTGGATGTCAATGCCAATAATCTAACTTGTGATACCGCTAAACCCATGTGGGCACTCCTTTTTTAATTCCTAATATTCTATATATCGGATTATTTTTAAAAAACTTTAGTATTTTTTATACATGTTGTTACATTTGTTAACATTAAAAAAGAGGACAGAAAACCTGATTCTGTCCTCTTTTTTCTTTTTAAATCTGTAAAATTAAACTAATTTTACAGAAACTGATTTTGGTTTTCTTGTGTAAGAAATTTTATCTTCTCTTGATAACCAACCTAATCCCATTGAAACAAAATTTTCATCAAGGTCTAAATCTTTTGTCATTTTGTTAATTGTAACTTCGCCTTTATCTGCTAAGTAATTGTAGATTTGACCAGCTGATTCAATAATTTGTTCTTGCATTTCTTTTCTAACTTTTGTTGCCATGTTGTGATTCTCCTTGTTTTTAAACTTCTTTCGCTATCCTATCTTGATAACATAAGTATAGTAAGTAAAAAGTGTATTTAATACAATCATCATTTAGTATGATTTTTAGTATAACTAAAGTATTATTTCGTTGCGTGAATAAGAACAGAATTCGTCTTAAGAGTTATTTCTTTTCCCTCCAAACAATTTTGAACGTCTTCTATATACTTATTAACTTTTGCTTCATCAAAAAACTTAAGAAAACGTTCTTTCATTGACGGTCTGTCAGGAGATGGCGGGGATACAAACCAAGGAATAACCATCTCACGGGTAACTGTATATTTGGACTCAATTGCATGTATCAATGTTGATGAGTTAGAAAATCCAGCTTTTACAAGATTGTTCTTCAACGTAAAATCATCAAAATTACACAAAGAATCAGTTACGTCCGACATGATTTTGTTTTCTGCATCTTTAAACTCATAATAATTTTCAACAACCCCGGGCTCCAACAGCTCCCAATAACGGGTATTTGAGCGAATAATAGGTTCAAATGCACAGAAAAATCCGCCGGGTTTTAAAACTCTGTATATTTCATTGACAGCAGACTGCTTATCAACAATATGAACAAGTACTGAACGCATCAAAGCTTTGTCTACAGAGTTTTCAGGTAAAGTTAAATCCTCGCATGAAGCGTTCAAAAACTCATAGTTCGCATTCACTTTATGAGTATCTAAAAAAGATTTACAAGAATCCAAACAGTCCTGAAACTTATCAGAAAATATAACTTTACCGCTGCCAGACAATTGTTCTAAAGCTTCTAACGCTTTAAATGCCAATAATCCTGTTCCTGTACCGATATCAAGTACTGTATCGTCAGGTTGGATTTGAGCCATTTTTACAACTGCATTCCCTACAGAATCAAGCCAGGCCATTGTTTGAGATTTCATCTCATCCGTCAATGCAGAAAACCTTGTCTCCATTAACCATTGGGTCCAATTCTTGCATAATGTACTCATATTCATTCCCTTTATTATTTATTTCTTAAGTGTAACAGGCGGCGGTTGAATATACAGTGGTAATAATTTATGCCAATCACACTCTTCTGTTGCTATACGTTCCATTGCAATATCCGATAAGATTTTCCCTAAATCAAAATCAGACTGCTGATATGATATTACATTATTTCCAAGTTTTTGAAATCGTTCAAACAATCTATCATCTGTTATAATATTACGTCCCTTGACCCTCTCATCAATCTCGTCTAAATCAACAGCACCGAATAATTCTTTATCGTATAAATACCCTTTATTTTTACGCGCATCCAAAACTACAATGTATTCATCATTCATAACTCTCGATAATATCTCAAGTGATGAAATACCTATTGCTTTTATATTTAATTCCTGTGCCATTACTCTTGCAACCGTTGTGCAAGCTCTTATCCCGGTGAAGCTGCCGGGTCCGACATTTATTGCAATAGCATCTATATCCCTTGGAGTCATTGAATTTTCTTTTAAAACTTTTGCTATAGTTGAAATTAAATATGCCGAATGATAATTCTTTTCATCAGACTTGAGAATTTTTGATGAAAGTATTTTGTCATCATCTCTTAATAATATATATGTCTTATCAAGACAGGTATCAAATGCTAATAATTTCACTTTTCAAGTCCTTCTATAATTTTATCCATACCGTTACCTATTGCAGTAAACTCAAAACATCTGTTGTCATCGTCATCATAGGTTACATTAATTTCTATTCTGTCGAAAGGAATTTCATTCTGGGAGAATTCTGCCCACTCAACAAACGTTAACTGTCTGCCGGTGGAATATTCTCTCAATTCGTCCGTTATTGTTTTAACTCCTTCATTTTCTAATCTATATAAATCAAAATGATAAATAGGGATTTTGCCTGTATGGTATTCATTTAAAATAGTGAAACTCGGACTTGTAACTTTTTCCTTAATTCCAAGTGCTTCTGCAACATATCTTACAAATGCAGTCTTTCCAGCACCTATTTCACCAAACAAATTTACAAAACATCCGTCAGGAGTCAGGCTTGCAAATTTTTCCGCAAGTTTCTTTGTATCTTCTAATGTTTTACAAACTATTTTTACCAATTTTTTATCCTTTAGCCTTCATAAACTATTACTCTGTTTCTGCCGCGTTCTTTTGCCTCGTATAGTGCCTTATCTGCCCTCATATACAAATCTTCGGCAGAATCTTTTTCATTCAACTGAGTAAGCCCCAGACTTATTGTAACACTTATTTTTTTATTTTCAGAATTTTTTTCATCAAAAGTTTCTATAACTGTTTTTTCGATAGCAGCTCTTAACCTTTGAGCAACAATATTAGCCTCTTCGATTTTGGTCTGAGGAAGCAGAACACAAAACTCCTCGCCGCCGTAACGTGACGGAATATCGTACTCACGGAGTTTATCCTTGATTACATTCGCAACCGTTTTTAAGACTTTATCACCCGCTGCATGACCATAAGTATCGTTAATTTTTTTGAAAAAATCTATATCAATCATCATAGCGCACAGAGGATGTTTTTGTCTGGTTGCGCTTGCATATTCCTGCTTCAGACGCAATTCAAACTGACGGCGGTTATTCAAACCGGTCAGAGCATCCAAAGTCGCATGCTTCAGCGCTTCTGCATAAACATTTGCACGCTCTATTGTTGCCGATGATTGTTTTGTTAATTGATTAATATAATCTATTTCATTGGGGGTTAATTTATCTATTGTACTGCGCGCCGCAACACAGCCTAAGATATTTTTACCGCTAATCAGCGGGAACACCCCCGTCTTTCTATCCTCCGAAACAATATATTCCCGTCCCATGCCGGACATCATATCGTATATTTTTCGATCACGGCAGTCATTTGGCCAGAATAATTTGTATTCTGAATCCTGTTTTATAAATATATAAATAAGATGATTTGATATAAATTTATCTATCATTTCACCTATCAAAGGTATTATATAGTTTAACTCATACTGGGTTTCTATGATTTTGGCAATATTTTTGAGAGCATCATAGAAGTCTGAATTTGTTTGAATCCTGTCTTGCAAAAGTTTGTTATGAATTTTCATCAAAATATGGTTAGAAAATATCACTAAAAACTGCAAAAACGAATGCTTTACACTGACAGTATTATCAAAAGAAAGTTCTATCATTCCAAACAGAGAACCATCCGATTTTAGAGGCACCAATATTGATTCCATCTGAATCATCTCATCAGGCTTGAGTGTCGAATAAATTGTTTCTTTTTGATTAAGAATAAAATCGCAGTTAGAAAGTTTTAAGAAATTTGAATACAAAACCCCGGAAGCAACATCATCAAACATATCTTCTACTACAGAAAAATTATTAACTGCATCTTTTAATTTTTTTGCGGAATAATCATAATAAAAAAGATTAATATCCTTGAGATTTTTTAAACACTGTTTTACTAAAGTTACTATCTCATAGATATCAGATTTTGAATTAACCAGGTTGGAAATATTCAACAGTAATTCTAATTCGTTAATATTCTTCATCGTCCGGAGCCTCATGTTTAAAATAATCCATACCGGCACAGACTTTGAACGTTTGCATCATAGTCTTGCTTAAATCATCTGTCGGAACAATTTTACCTGTTGAATAATTAAACTTGATGTCATCGTCTTCCGTATGTTTTTTCTTCTTCTTTTTCTTTTTAATAACGACATCTTGATTATCGGTATCGTAGATATCCATATTTGTACCTAAACCGTTAGGGCCGTATTTGCTATACAAATGGGACGCATCCGTTAAAACTCCAAACACATAAGAAGCTTTTCCGGAATCATCCGAGCGGAATGATAAAAGAAGAGATGCCTTTTCAAGCTCTTCAACAGAATCTTTATAAAGCTTCAAGCGTTTAAGTAATATCGCAAGGTTGTAATGAGCCTCGTAATTCATCGGAGCAAGGTATATTGCTTTACAATAATTTATACCTGCATCTCTATAATTTCCCATAACGTGATAAGTTAATGCAAGGTTAAATACGACATCGGAATTACGCCTCAATATTTTATGAGATTTTTCGTAAGATTCCGCAGCTTTTCTCAAAAGCCCTAATTCAAGTTCTCTATCCTCATCAGGCAGGAAAAGAGCTTTTTCTCTATAAGCCAGCCCCCGATTATAATAAGCAAGTCCTCTATTTTGACGGGAGCTTTTTTTATTACTGAAAAGGAACGGAATCGCCCAAATTTTATTTTTGAGATTTAAAATTGCATCGTATTGTCTTATAGCTTCATCAAAATTACCGAGTTTTTCAGCTTCAATAATACCAAGATTCATTCTTGCAAGAGTGTATCTCGGGTTGTATTCAATCGCTTTTTTATAAGCCTCAACTGCCGAATAATAATCCTCATAAACTACATAAATATTCCCCAAATTATACCAGGCAGTATAATGACTCGGAAAATATTCTAACCCTTTATTATAATACTCAATCGAATACGCAAGTTTATGTTTATGATAAGCTCTGTCGCCTTTATATACATAATAAACCCCGAGAATACGGTTTATAACATACTTTCTGACATAATCTCTGCCTACGATTAAACCTGCTAAAAGCAAAAGAATAAATAAGAATTTTATAATCTTTTTTGCCGACCTTTTCATAACAATATATTATAATAAATAATCTCTCTTGTGTGTATATGTTAAGCAATTCGGTGATAAAAATTTAAGTTAATAAAAGTTAAAATAATCAGCTCGGGTAGTTGCAGAATTAACGCATATGTGATAGAATAGAAGCACGTAAAGGGTATATCTATATGTTAGTGTCAGCAATATCAATGTTTAGAGCCATTTCCATGCAGCATGATGCAGGCATGGCAATAATGCAAACAAATCAAAATAATTTAAGCATGCTCAGAGCATCCCGCGCAGGAGAAATGAGTTTTAATGCTTTGCACCAACAAGATGTACGTAACGGAGTATCAGCTGCTAAGAATGGTATGATGTACCAAGTTGCTTCTGCTTGGAAAAAACAATGCGAAGCTAAAATAAAACAAGAAATGAAACAGAACAAACTTAATGTTATTGCATAAGTTTTTTAATCTTTTTTAATAATTCTGTTGAAAAATATTTTTTTGGGTTAAAATAATTATACTCACATCCTCACCAAATGAGCGGGTGTCGTCATTAAACACTTTGCTCAGTACAATATAGAAAGGTGAACAAAATGGCAAATATTAAGTCAGCTAAAAAAAGAGTATTAATCGCAGAAGCTAACAGACAAAGAAACGTTGCTTTCAAGTCTTCTATCAAAACTGCTGTAAAAAAAGTTTTAGAACTTGCACAAGCAGATGACGAAAAAGCATTAAACACTGCTTTATCAAAAGTATACCAACTTTGCGACAAAGCTGTTTCTAAAGGTATTTTACACAAAAATACTGCTGCTAGAAAAAAATCAAGATTAACTCTTGCTATTAAAAAATTAGCTAAGTAATAAATGCTTAAACAAAAAAGCGAGGTCAACTGGAAAATTGACCTCGCTTTTTATACGTCCATTTTATTGTAAAAGCACTTTTATGCTATGATTAACATTGGAGGTAGGTTATGAATCCAAGAATGGTTTTTATTATATTTAATATTTTCATTGTTATACTTGCTTTATTTTTAGTATTCAAAATGAACGGTGAATACGGAAAAGTTATTCATGGAGCATCTTGGGATGCAAAAGTATTTGGAAATAAATATGTTGTCAGCCTAAAAAATAACAGTGAAATCGTCGAAGCATTGACTGATTTTGTTAAAACACAAGACATAAAAGCCGGTACAATTTCAGGCCTTGGGGCAGTTAACTCCGTAACATTAAGATTCTTCAACCCTGAAACAAAACAGTATGAAGACAAAACATTTAACGAACAAATGGAAATATCAAATCTTATCGGGAATATCTCAACAAAAGACGGAAAAGAATATTTACACCTCCATATTACTCTCGGGAACAGTGAATACAAATCTATTGCCGGACATCTTTTGAAAGCAACAATAAACGGCGCCGGAGAATTTGTTGTAGAAGCATATCAAAACGCCAAGATAGAACGCAAGTTTGATTCAAATACCGGATTAAATATCTACAATTTCGAGGAGAAATAATGATTAAAGGTGTGATATTCGATTTTAACGGGACACTATTCTGGGATTCTCATCTTCATTATGATGCGTGGATTGATTTTTCAAAAAAACTTCGCGGAAAATCATTTTCCGATTACGAGATGAAAAAATACATGTTCGGAAGAACAAACGCAGATATTATAGAATACGCTGTCGGGAAAAAGCTTCCGGCAGAAGAAATTGAACAACTCGCAAAAGAAAAAGAATCATACTATCGTGATATGTGCAGGCGCTCACCAGAACTTTTTCATCTGGCTCCGGGGGCGGTTGAGTTCCTAAACTTTTTAAAAGAGAATAATATCCCGAGAACAATTGCAACAATGTCAGAGAAAGATAACGTTGATTTTTATATTGAAGGATTTAATCTTTCTCAATGGTTTGATTTAGACAAGATTGTTTATTCAGACGGAACAATCCCCGGAAAACCAAATCCGGATATATTTCTTATTGCGGCAGATAAACTTAATTTGCACCCTCAGGATTGTGTCGTATTTGAAGATGCTCTCTCAGGGATTGAAGCTGCCTACAGAGCAGGTATAGGCAAGATTATAGCAGTTACGTCGATGGAGGATAAAACTTATTATGAAGGAATCCAAGGAGTTGATTATATAATTCCGAATTTTGTTAATATAGATAATTTATTGTTTCCTAATGTAACAATCGAAGCATAAATTAACAAAATCTTCCTTGATGTGATTTGATTAAAATATAAGGGATATTAAGAAGGGAAAATTATGTTAAAAGTAATAACAACAAAATTACCTAAAACTCCGAATTATAATATAACAGTTTTAGGGAAAAATAATCAACACAAGCCTTATTTATTCAACGACGTAAGAGAATTAATCAAAGGCAAAGGCGTAACAACTAATTTTGAAATCGGAAATGATAAAATTGTCATGAGTCCTTCAACTAAAAAAATGGCAACAATATTGTCAAAAGGACTAAAAAGAATGGGAATTATAAGAGAGCCGAGAAGTAAATAAAACACATAAGAGAGGTTTTATATGGAAAAGAAGAATATTGATTGGGAGAATTTAGGTTTTGGATATTACAAAACCGATAAAAGATATGTATCAAATTTTAAAGACGGGAAATGGGATTCCGGTTGTATCACAGAAGACTCTATGGTCACAATCAGTGAATGCGCCGGAGTTATTCACTATTGCCAAACCTGTTTTGAAGGTATGAAAGCGTACACCACTCAAGACGGGCATGTCGTTGTATTCCGACCTGATTTAAACGCACAAAGAATGTATGATTCAGCGGTAAGATTAGAAATTCCGCCGTTTCCTGTTGAAAGATTCATTGATGCAGTAGAACAAGTTGTAAAAGCTAATCTGGAATTTGTACCTCCATACGGAACAGGGGCTGCACTTTATCTTAGACCGGTTATGTTTGCTACAGGTCCTGTTATGGGTGTAAAACCTGCTCAAGAATATCAGTTCAGGATTTTTGCATCACCTGTCGGACCTTATTTCAAAAAAGGCGGAGCTTCATCTCTGGTACTAAAAGTCAGTGATTTTGACCGTTCGGCACCACATGGAACAGGACATATCAAAGCCGGGTTGAATTATGCTATGAGTTTGCACCCTATTGTAAAAGCTCACGATGAAGGATTTAACGAAAACATGTATCTCGATCCTCAAACTCGCACAAAAGTTGAGGAAACAGGCGGAGCAAATTTCTTCTTTGTAACTGCTGACAATACGGTTGTTACACCAAAATCACCAAGTATTCTGCCATCTATTACAAGACGTTCTTTAATGTCTTTAGCGGAAAATCTTGGTTATAAAGTTGAAGAAAGAGAAGTATATCTGTCTGAATTGAGTGAATTTGTTGAATGCGGTCTTTGCGGAACAGCAGCAGTTATATCACCAGTTGGAAAAGTTAATGACCACGGAAAAGAAATTCTGTTTAAAAACTCGCAAAACGGAATGGGACCTGTGTCTAAGAAACTATATGACACTCTTACCGGTATACAATTCGGTAGAATTGAAGGACCGGAAGGCTGGGTTCGACAAATCATTTAAATATAGATTAATAACTAAAATCTTAGGGGCTTAATAAAAGCCCCTTTTTTAATGTTTACTAATTAACGCAAATATAGTAAAATTATAATGCAGGGTTAGCGCACGCTTCCGCTCGGCACACGGATTATTGAAGAAATCGGTCGAGAAAGGAGGCAATCACTATGATTCAAAAAGTGATAAAAACCGCTATAACGGTAATTATAACGGTTTTCAAAATTATCATTATTTGGTTGTAGGGTGTGAAGAAAGCCTTTAAGAACCCGAACTTCTTACAGGCTTCACCCTGCATTTTTATTATTTACTATTATGTCTGATTTGTCAATCTTATTTTCTGAGTTTTTCAGCACCTCTAAGGTAAACAAACTCCGGCTTAAAATCTTCTTGAGCATTAACAACTACAAGAATACGGATACATTTTTTAAGTGAATCAGGAACATCCAATTCATGAAAACACATCATTGCGACATCATCCCAGCCAAAATCAAGCCTTGCAAATTTTGCAGGGAACTCGGCATCTAAATCATTTGTAAGAGTAAATATTGCATGTGAAATATTTTCTTTTTTAATATTATTCTTTTGAGTCAATTCTGCCAATAATTCAAGAGTTGCTGATTTGATATCATCTTTTGTATTATTCTCAACGGTAATTGCGCCTCTTATACCTTTTGTAATCATAACGTTTTTACTCCCTGCACTCCATGGAACCAATCTATAGCTCTCATTTCACCTTTACCCTCAGGTTTAACGGTAATTAATTTTAGTATACCGTTGCCGGTTAAAACTTCAATCCCGTCTTTAAGTTTTCCGACAACAGTTCCAGGAACAAAATCAGCATAATATGTTTCAGGCTGCCTTTTTTCAACAACTTCGGTTTTTAGAACTTTAATCATTTTATTGTTGAGAGTAAAATATGCAGAAGGACAACGATAAACTCCCCTTATTAAATTGTGAATATCAACAGCGGATTTTGCCCAGTCAATTTTGCATTCTTCTTTATTTAGTTTATTTGCAAAACAAACCCCGTCTTCACATTGAGGGGTCGGAGTTAATTTATTTTCGTATATTCCGATTAAAGTTTCTTCTATCAATTCCGGAGAATCATTTGAAATTTGTTCGTACAAATCTTCACAGGTCATATCATCAGGGATTTTTATAGGTTTTTTGATACATACAGCACCTGCATCAAGTGCAAGCTCAGTTATCATAGTACAAATCCCTGTTTCTTTTTCTCCTTCAATAATTACTCTCTGGATAGGATTTGCCCCCCTGTATTTAGGCAAAAGTGAGGCATGAAGATTAATTGTTTCATATTTTGGAATATCCAAAACTTCCTGAGATAAGATTTGCCCGAAAGCAAACGTTACAAAGAAATCCGGCTCAAGCTTTCTCAATGCATCCATAATCTCCGGCTCTTTTCTTATTGATTTAGGCTGAAAAACCGGAATATTATTCTCTAATGCAAATCGTTTTATCGGCGACATCGTAATTTTATGTCCTCTGCCTGCCGGCTTATCAGGCTGGGTAACAACTGCCTGAACATTAATTCTGTCAGAATTAAACAAATATTCCAAAGATTTTAACCCGATATCAGGCGTCCCGAAGAAAACAATATTAATCATCTACTCTTTACCCTCTTCTGAAGAAGCGGAGCCATCTTCACTTTCACCTTCCGGAATATCAATCATTTTATCAACTTCAACCGGCGGAAGATTATTCTTTGCCAAAACTTCATCCGCAGCAAATCTGTTTGTCGCATGGTCAACAAACAATATCCCGTCAAGATGGTCATACTCGTGTTGTATAGCTCTTGCAAGCAAATCGCCGTCAGCCTCTAATACGAAAGAACGTCCATTTCTGTCAAGAGCTTTAACCATAACTTTTTTATATCGCCATACTTCCGTATAAGCCTGAGGGAAACTCAAACACCCTTCATCCCCCTTCATTAATCCAGATTTTTTAATAATTTTAGGGTTAATAAATACCATAGGATTAAGAGGTTCATCGTTTGTAGAAACATCTATAACAAAAATTCTCAAATTCTCGCCTACCTGAGGTGCCGCAAGACCTACGCCGTTATTCACATACATAGTGTCAAGCATATCTTTGATAAGCGTTTTGATTTTGGAAGATACTTTGTGAACTTCCTTGGACGGTTCTCTCAATGACGGGGTTCCGTATTCAACTATTTTTCTTACAGACATTCAAATTCCCTCATAAAACTAATTCCTACTATTATACGGTACTATAATTTTAATCTAAATTCAATGGGAAACCCAAAACACAATATATATCAGCCTATAAATTCCGCAAGTATAATATTACTTACCAAGAAACCCTCGTCAGAAAGCCTGTACCCTTTATCAGTCTTAATTATGTGTCCGGTATTTATATATTTGTTCAAAATATTCCGGTACTGACTATCAAAATCTATACCGTAATTTTGGTTGATTATATTCTTGTCTATACCGTCCGCTATTCGGAAGCCCAGAAAAATACTTTCCTCCAGTTTTTCTTTTTCGGTCAAAAATTTACCATATTCATGGGATACGGGATTATCCAAATACTCTTTTATTGTCCTGTAATTTGAGTATCTTACACCATCAACAAATCCATGCGCCGATACGCCAAATCCGTAATATTCACCCTCTCGCCAATAATTAAGATTATGTTTTGATTCGTACCCCGATTTTGCAAAATTACTTATTTCATAATGTTTAAAACTGTTTAATTTTTCTATCGCCATTAAATACATATCAGCCTGAGTATCGTCATCCGGCAAGTTTTGCGGATAATTATTATAAAAATAACACCCCTCATCTATTTTTAGTCCATACAGGGAAACATGGTTTACAGGCAGTGTATTAACTATTTCCAAATCTTTTTTAAACATATCAACCGTTTGATTCGGTAATCCGTATATCAAATCAACACTTATATTTTTAAACCCTGAAGAGATGGCTGAGTCTATTGTCAAAAATATTTGCTCAGCATTATGTCTTCTGCCGATATCCTTCAACAATCCGTCATTAAAAGTCTGCGAACCTACACTCAACCTGTTAAACCCGATATCCGCCAAGCCTTGCAAATAACCTTTTGATGTTGAATCAGGATTAACTTCAATCGTTATCTCCGTTGAAGTCGAAAAATTCAGTTTATTAAGGATTTTTTTTAACTCCTCAATCTCCATTAAAGACGGAGTTCCGCCGCCAAAATAAACTGTTCTCAAAGGCTCTTTTTTATAATAATAATCAATCTCTTTTAATAAAGAGTATAAATATCCGGTTTTATTTTCAATACAATCAAAAGACACAAATGAACAATACTTGCACTTGCTCAGACAAAAAGGAATATGAATATAAACGCTTTCCGCCATTTATTCACCGCGAGAAATTGCATCAATAAGGTTTACAACGTTAGTTTTTTCAAACCCGTCACAAGAGTTCCAGAGGACAGTCGGAAGAATATCACCCGGAGTTCTGTTTTTAAACTCACATTTGCAGAACCCTTTAACCATGTTGGTTGTTCCGTCTTGGTCAGGTTCAAAGTATTTACAGTGCTGGCAGATTTTTAAAACCATACCGTATTCTTCTAATTTTGATGAAATTTCTTTTATAGCATCAAATACACGTATATGCTGCGTTTTTGTCGTATATTTTTTCTTTTTGTTTATAAATACAACTTTAACAAGTCCGCTGTCAGATATGATTTCCAGTTTGCATGGATAATATCTTTTCCCGTCAAAAACGAAAACGTTAACCAAAAGTTTTTCAATATGTTTTGGTTCCAATCTGCCAAACAGCATATTTCTGATACCGCGGAGCGGAGGGAAATTATAAACCACACGGCAGAATGAATATAGCGGATATGCAAATAAATACAAATGCTCTTTTGAGAATATTTTTGTATTCAAAAGGCTTGTACAAAAACTTATTGCCAGTATAGCAAACATGCCGGCAAGGAAATACGGGCTTACAGAGAAAAAGTATTTGTAAGAATATACCATTAACAACAAATACCCCAGAATCACTGTCAATCCGTTTGGAGCTATTAATGAAAATATCAATTCTGTCAGGCTCTTATTCTTTATACCGATTTGTTTTAATGCGTTGAAAAACATAGAGAATCTTCTGCTCAGGGAAGGAATTCTCAAATCAAAATGATCCATATCAAGATATACTTTAACATTCGAATCAAATATACACCTGCAATTAAGTTTTGCAAGTAAAAGTGTATATTTTAACTCTTCATTGATATCTTTAAAATTAACAGAACCTATTGCATCTACTATTTGTTTTCTAATAACCAGTGCATCTGAATTCAATAAAGAACTCAAGCCGAGTTTTGCTCTGGATTTTTGAATAAAGTTATTATTATACTGGTTATAATTATATTTAATATTATCAACCAGTGATAATTTGTCTTTGCAAATAAGGTTAACGGCACCTGTAATAACATGATTTTTTTGAAGTGCAGTATTGATATTTGTTAAAAAATCAGAATTTACATAATACTTAGCATCCAAAAATACGTAAGCATCAATATTTGTAACCGTTGAAAGACGTTCTGTCATAATGGAGATTGCTTGATCTTTCCCGATTGTATCCATATTTTTTATATTCAGGACATTAACGTCTAAATCCCCTTGAAAAATCATTTCTGACTCATCTGTACAGTTGTCTAAAATAACGTTTAAAGAATAATTTTTTCTCGGGTAAGTTTGGGTTTTAAGCTGTTTTATCAGATTTTCAACAGTTTTTGCGTTATTGTGTGAATAAATAACAACGCACAGATTATTTTCCTTCTGGTTATATGTATCGCGAACTTTTTTATCAGGTCTTAGACTCACTACTGTTAATGTAATAAAATAAATTGTAAAAATCGCCAAATAGATAAATAATAGAATCATAATAGTCTCCAATTAAAAGTGTAGTCTAAAAATAAAAAAATTCAAATTATTTGTTTATCCTGATAATTTATATGAGAGTTTCTGACATAAATTTTACATTATCGACTTATTAAGATATTATTTATGTAATGAATCAGGTGGAACTAAAAGATAAAAATTTGTTTTATATCGGCGGAATTGTACGTGACAAAATTCTTGGCAGGGAATGTTTTGATATCGATATAACCTATGTAGGAGATGCCATAGAATTTGCTAAAACAATAAATAATGCCGAAATTCTCAAGATAAATGAACCATTCGGAACTGTCAAAATCAAATTGAACGGACTTGAAATAGATCTTGCATCAACACGTGATGAAAAGTACCCCAGACCGGGGCATCTTCCGGAGGTAACAGATATCGGATGTTCCCTGAAAAAAGATGTGCAAAGACGGGATTTTACAATAAATACTCTTGCAGAATCTCTGGAAACCGGAGAAATCGTTGATTATCTCGGCGGATTGAATGATATTAAAAACAAAAAAATCAGAATACTTCATGATAAAAGCTTCATCGATGATCCGACAAGAATAATAAGAGCGCTCAAATTCTCTGTACGGTTTGGATTTGATTTAGAGGAAAACACAAGAAAACGACAAGAAGGATATCTTCAAAATATCAACTACGACATGAGCTATAAACGAGTAAAAAAAGAATTGATTGAAACCTTCAACCTTAATTCTCAAACCGCTTATGAACGTTTTTTTGAAGAAAATATCTATAAACTTTTAACACCTGAAACCATAACGGCACCATCGTATAATATCCAAAAACTTATCGAAAAATATCCGGTCAAAGATACATGGATGGTGTATCTGGGCTGGATGAATCCGGATAAACTGCCTTTGACAAAACGTGAAAGGAAGATTATAGAAGATTATAACAGACTGAAAACAGAAAAATTTGATGACGATTATTCTATTTATACAGCCTTCCATGATGCAGAAAAAGAGAGTTTACTTTTATACGCAATAAATATTGACGAAAACCCTGTATTCAAATTTCTCGATGAATTGTCCAAAATAAAACTGAATATAACGGGTAAAGATTTACAGGAAATGAATATTCCTCCGTCAATAGAATATTCAAAGTGTTTTGAATACATATTGAAATCAAAAATAAATAATCCGAATATTGATGAAATAAAGCTTGCAAAAGAATATTTTAAGCTTTAGCTTTTACAGGCTGTTTATCATCTTTTTTCCCGTAATCGCATGTCCCAGGGAAATCATTCCTTCCGGTTGTTTTTCTTGTAATCCAGTATTGCAGGTCAGGTATAAATGTTGACAAGAAAGCAGATGCAACAGCAAAACCTGCAAGGAAATTAACTCCGCTATATACAAGGTTTTTATTTTTCATTTTGTTTAAAAGTTTTGTATCAACGATTCCACCATTCTTTTCGGCAGCTTTGCAAATATCATCGACATAATCTGCCATTCTGCCTTTTAGTTTGGTTAAGTTTTTACTTTTAACAAATTTATTCGGATTAGAGGATGCTCCGTCCGTAAATGTTTCGTATGATTTTTTCAGAAGTTTTGGAGAATTCATTTCACAGTTGTTGTAAACATCTGCAACTTGTTCTCTTGATAACACGCTTGTATCAAGCTGTTTAGGCTGTAATTCAGACATTGCTTGAGCACGTTTTCTGATTTCAGGATTTGTTTCAACTTCATTGAATTTATCTAAGGATATAACCTCTTCGCCTTCTTTGAAGAATTTATTCAAATCAACTTTCTGAGCATTTTCTTTCCCGAATACCATTTCTTTGAAATCTTTTACAGACATTTGCGCTCTTCCGTCTTTTGTAAGAGCATCGGACAAATGTTCATGAACAATTTTTGCAGTATTAGGGTCAAGTCTTGACCATCTGCCGGATTCAATCTTATTCAATACAGCCCTTGTGTGACCTTGCGACCACATATAGAAATAAATCGAGCCGCCGTCACGTACTATGATTTCAACTTTTTCTTCTTTTCTTCTTGCGTTATACGTTCTGCCGCCTAATACACCAAGGTCTGTTGAAAGTAATTGACCGGTATTAGTATTTTCAATAAAGTTTGTGAACGTATTTAAACCGCCTTTGAAGGCAGGACTGTTTGATTTGTTATCTTTATGCGTAACGTGTTCTTTAAAGTTTTCAAAATGGTTTTGAACTTTGCTCTTATCTATATGAGGTACAATATGAGCCTCATCTTTTTTAGCAAAGTAATTAGTTATTTTATGGTTCATCGGCGGAACAATAAATCCGATAACATAATTTGCCGCAAGAACACTTGCTGCAACTTTGCCGAATTTCATCATAGACACTGCACGTTCAGAATAATTCTTTGGATTAAATACTTTATTTTTTAAGAAGTTATTAAACGGTTTTCTCAAAGCATCATGACCGGTATCAACCTCCGGTTTAATCGCATTTTTACCTTTAGTCGGTAATCCGAGAATCTTCCCGATAACTTTATCCCCAATCCAGTTAAATGCCTGAACACCCCAAAGCCAGACAATAGAACCGCTTGTTTCTTCTATTACACGTTCTCTTGCCTCAGGAACTCCGCCTCTGTCGTAAGCTTTTTTAGTACGGCCGCCCACAACAGTAGCCTCCAACGCTACTATCGGGAGTTTTGCATCGGATTTTGTAACTGCTGTAATTGTTTTTCCTAATAGATTACCAATCCCTGCTGTCACACTTCAGTCCTTATTCTACACTTACATTATTATATAAGTCACATAAATCACAATACTTGCTCATTTTAGCAAAAATGTAACGAATTTAGAACAAAAATGTTACAAAAGAATGTATTTTTTACACTAATCCTTCCTTTAATGCTTTGACAGCCGCCTGGGTTCTATCGTCTACCACAAGTTTTTGGATTATATTACATACATGAGCTTTTGCCGTGTGCTCGCTTATTGTCAGGGTTTTGGCAATCTCGCTGTTTGTCTGCCCGTCAACAACAAGCTTTAAGACCTCATATTCACGTTGGGTTAAATTGGCATGGGTTTCTCTGAATCCGGCACGTGAAAGCTGACGAGGCGGAATAACTCCGCAATTTTTATCCTTGATATAAGGTACAACATGAGGATCTATCCACATAGCACCGTGTTTTATTGTTTTTAGTATTGTCATGAGAAATTCTGTATTTATATCCTTCATAATATAACCAAATGCCCCGGCAGAAAGAGAATCAAATATCTCCTCCTCAGAAATGTGAGAGGTCAGCATTATTACTTTAACATTTGGGATATTCATTTCATTAATTCTTTTTGTCGCTTCAATCCCAGTCATATCAGGAAGTCCGATATCCATTAATACAATATCGGGTTTTAAAAGTTTTGATTTTTCTATCGCCTCGGCACCATTTTGTGCCTCGCCTATAATCTCTAACTCGGGATAATCGTTGAATAACGATTTTATACCTATTCGCATAAGCTTCTGGTCCTCAACCAGTAAAATTCGTATACTCATAATCAGTCCTCCACATTAATTCTATTTTGCATGTATAAAATTAATATCGGATAATTATTTTAGGAAAAAGATAATATTATAAATTTAGCATTTTGAATTCTTATTTGATTTAAATTTAATATTGAGAAGTTTTGTTGGACAAGTATGCCCAACAAACAACCCTTGAAGAAAGTTGCTAAGTAGCTATGAGGTCAAGAAGCTAGGTGAAATTATTGTAATATTCGGAGCACAAATTATCTTAGCCGCTCAGCTGCTTAACTACTTAGATGGTAGGTTGGGGTTCGGGGCGGCATCAGCCCCGCCGTCAATTTGTAAAAAAAACTAGAGCTTGGAGGTGCTCTAGCGAGTAAGTTTTGTATACAATTATTATCTATTATGTTTCGATTTTTTTATTTTACTTTTACCTTAGGTACGACTGACATACCAGGAACAATTGTATATTCGTTAGGATCAATTTTTTCGTCAAATACAATTTTTACAGGTATTCTTTGTACGATTTTTACGAAAGAACCAACAGCATTTTCAGGAGGGAACAAACTTGCTTTTGCACCTGAACTGCGTTGAATACTGTCAATTTTTCCTTTAAATTTGTGATGAGGATAAGTGTCTACTTTGAGTTCTACCGGCATGCCAGGTTTCATACCGCCCAACTGCGTTTCTTTAAAGTTTGCAACAACCCAAACATCATGAGGAACAAGCGTAAACAGAGGAGAACCTGCTGTTACCATCATACCTTTTTCTACACGACGTGAAGATACTGTTCCGTCTTGAGGCGCGTAGATTGTAGTATATGAAAGATTCAATGCCGCTGCATCTCTTTGTGCTTTTAACATTTTAATATTAGCATCCGCAACTTTTTTATTCGTTTTTGAGAATGTAATGATATCTTCTTGTGCTCTTACTCTTTGAGCATTTAATGAATCGTATTTTGTTATAGCATTATCTAATGTTTGTTTAGATACTGCACCTACTTTGTAAAGGTTTGTATATCTGTCTACATCGCGTTTTGCCAAATCAAGTTCGGAATTTGCCGCATCCAAATTAGCTTTAGCATTTGTTTGTGCTAACAATTCTTTTTGATAAGCAGCTTCTGCCTGATCAAGTCTTACCTGATAATCACGAGGATCTATTTTTGCTATAACGTCACCCTTTTTAACAGTTTGGTTATCTTTTACATAAACCGCAATAATTTCTCCGGAAACACGAGGAGCAACACTTACTGTAGTTGTTTCTACGTAAGCATCGTCCGTAGATTGATAATGCAATTCATGGAAAAGCCATAACAATAATACTGCTGCAATTACTGCAATAGCTGTTATAATTATTTTCTTTTTAGCAGTTGTTTTTTCTTCTGATACTGTATTCTTTTCTTTTTCTTCCATTTCTAACCTCTATATTTGTAATTCTACTACTTCTTTAAATGTATCACGTGCTCTTTTTAAAACATTTCTTACCAACTCAACTTCACTATCAGTTATTTGTTCAGAAATTTTATCAAATACCGGTAATATTTTATCCATTACATCATGAAGGAGATTATCACCGCTTTCAGTCAGTACAATTCTTTTTACTAAACGATTATTTTTTACATCAACAATTCGTTTTATTAAATTTTTCTTCTCCAATGATTCCAGTAATCTGCCGGTATTTGCTCTGTCCTTAATCAAAAGTTTTGCCAAATCACGCTGGCAGATATCCGGATTAGAATAAGTGACATCCAGTACTAATAACTCTTCTGGATTAACAGGTACATTCAATTTTGCAAACAACTGCAGTACAAGCATCTTTGAATACTTTTCTGTCAGCTTCACATCATAGAATAGTGAATCTGTATATAACCTATTTGAAATTTTTGATTTGAATTGTTCTGTCATAATATTGTACTATATAATTAATGTTGCTTAAAAAACATGTTGCATTTACAACATACTTATGGTATCATCATCTCATAAAAAAAGCAAGTAGTAGGAGAAAAAATGAAAAAAAAGATTTTAGCAGGATTATTATTAACAAGTTTTATCACAATGAATAGCGCTCCTGCATTGGCATTCATACATCTGGGAGTCCAAAAAGATTCAACAGATAACAAAACAAAAGTTGAACAAACTAAAACTGAAAAGCCGAAAAAAGAAAAACATAAAAAAACAAAATGGACAAAATTAAGAATAGAAAATAAATATGATTTTGTAAACCTTCCATGGTGGGAAGCGTTTAACGATGACTATTTAAACGATTATATTCAAAGAGCCGTAGAACATAACTACAGCGCAAAAGTTGCATCATTAGCGGTTGATGAATATTTCCAAAGCGTAAAAGCGCAACGGGCTAATGAATTACCGACAGTCGGAGCAGGATTTTTGCCCGGTTACGGCGGAACGCAGCATAATAGCGATGGCTCAATACTTTTTCCTATTATGGTAAATTATGAAGCAGATATTTTCTTAAAAAACCATGACAAAACAAAATCTGTTAAGAAAACTTATGAAGCATCTATTCAAGATGAACGAGCAGCATATATATCAATCGTTTCAGCAGTCGGAACAACATATTTTAATATTGTTCAATTAGACCAACTGATAGAAACACAAAAACATATTGTAAAATTAAGAGATGAAATTTATCATCAAATGCTAATAAGTAACCGCGAAGGTGTAACATCAACATCGGATGTAGTAAAAGCAAATAAAGCACTTGTTGCAGGCGAAGCTGATTTGATTGATTTAGAAAAAGCAAGAGTTCAAGCATTAAACCAGCTTGCAGTGCTTATAGGCGAAAGCCCTGCAAATATTGATTCTTTAAAACGGGCAGATTATAAATCAATTCAGTACAAATACAACATGCCGGACACAATTTCATCAGAAATTATTACTCAGCGTCCTGATTATTTGAAAGCAGAAATTATGCTCCAAAAGGCAGGTATTGATGTTAGGGTTGCGAAGAAAGAATTCCTGCCGACAATTAACATCGGCGGACTGGCATTATTCAATGTTCTTAACTCCAGCGGTAACTTATTCCCGAACTTTATTTGGGGTATCGGCGGCGGTGTCATGGAAACTTTCTTCACAGGTGGCGCAAGGATTGCTAATTTGAAAATGAACAAAGTAAGATACGAAAGAATGCTTGATACATATAGGAATACAAACCTTACTTCAATACAAGAAGTTAACGATGCTATGTATGCTTATAAATACAGCAACGATAAATATAACCAAAATCTGCAAAACCTTAAACTTGAAACAAAAGACTACAACTTATCAAAACACATGTACGAACAAGGAACTATGTCAAAACTTGACCTAAACCAAAGACAGGAAAACCTTTTGACAATAGATAACCTCGTTGTACAAAACAAAATTGCCTGCATTATAGATTCCATCGGTCTATATAAAGCAACAGGCGCAGGTGTAAATAAAACTAAAAAATTAGACTAGATAAAAATACCAGAAAATCCACAGGTAAGTTTTTACTTGCCTGTTTTTTTTGTGCAAAAATATGCATTATCAATATTAGTTGAGTTATTATATAAGTATGCCATTCAGATACCGGTTACAAAAAATTCTGGAATTTAGAATCAGAAAAAAAGAAGAACAGGAAGCTGTTGTACAAAAAGCACAACAAGCGGTTCATCAAGCTGAAATGGATATCCAGCAAAACAACGACGAGATTGCTCAAACAATTCAGGCAAAAAAACTCGCCGATTACAGAATGATGGAATACTACGACAAATACCTTCACCATCTTTGGGATAAAGCCGAAGAACTTGAAAAAAAACGACAGGAACTGCAAGAAATTCTTGATCAGGAAATGGAAAAACTTGTTAAATGCGAACAGGAAGTTAAGGTTCTTGAAAACCATAAAGAGAAGAAAAAAGAGCAATATATAGCAGAAGAAAAAGCTGCCGAACTCAAAATGTTCTCCGAACTCGGAGTACAAAGACATTTTATCCGGCACCGGGAAGAAGTCCAAGACCAGGAAATGATTGAAGAAATGCTGAAAGAGGAGGAAGAAAACCAATAAAAAAGCTGCATAACCTGCAGCTAAAATCCACACTAACACTTAATCTTTCAAAACTTTTTACGGCCGGAATTTTTTTATAAGTTTAAATGCTCCATATCCCAACGCCGCCAGACCGCCTATAATAGAGGCTATCGTTACACCTTTTTTTATTACCTCTTTCTTTCCTGAATGATGAAAAGAATCGTTAGGATAGTCATGCGTTTTATGCTCCTGATGTTCATGACATACTTTACAGCCTTCGTCATATAGAGCATTTATTAACAAATCATCTGCACCGTAATATGATGGTACCTGTAACATAACTAACCTTTCAAATTCATTAACCTTACATGTATATAAAAGATTTTTTTTCGTGAAAATTGCTAAATTTGTAAATCAATGTAACATTAGGTAAATATTTTTTTACATAAATAGCAAAATATCTCATTCCCATGACTTATTGCAATAGTAGTAAAAAACCTGTATAATGATAAAAACAATATGATTTATCAAAAACAGGGTTAACCCCTTGTAAACAATGGTGTACAAGTGTTAAGTAACAATTTATAACAAATGCGGTATTTTTTTTACGTTTACTGTAAAATTATACTTGTGTATGAAAAGATGGTGTAAATTATGATGGAAACATTGGAATTGGCAAATTATAATTTTTATTCAAACAGATTAGATATGGAGTTGATATCTAATATTGTTGAGGGCTTTAAAGAAATTCTTGAAGAGGATAAAAAAGAAAAACAACCTCTATTTTTAAGAGTTAAAGATAATTTTATTATGAATATCGCACGCAAAGTTGTGCAAGAAAAGAAAAAAACATTTCTTATCGGGATAACCGGTGAAAGTGCATCCGGAAAAACCGTATTTGTCGATAATACCATCAAAGCTGTCGTAAAAGATAAAAAAGAAGGTATCTATACCGTTATCAGATGCGACGATTACTACAAAGATACATCAAAAGAACTTCAGGCCGCAGGAAGCTACGAAGAGCTGTTCAAATCAGGCTTTAGTTTTGATACCCCTGATGCAATCGATTTGCAATTAATGAAACAACATCTTATAGGGCTTAAAAACGGTGAAACAATTGTATCTCCAAGATATGATTTCAAAACCTGTGAATCCAACCCTGACGGAGATGTAAAAAAACCTGCAAAAGTTATTTTGACAGAAGGTCTGTACGTTCTTAACGAAGAAGTAAGAGATATCATGGATGTAAAAGTATACGTATTTACTCCACTGAACGTTATTAAAGAAAGATGGTACAAAAGAGCTATCTCCAGAGGCAAAACAGGGGAAGCTGCAGACCTTCAATTCAAAGATGTTAACAAAACCGCTCAAGAATTTATCAGACCAACTTACCAAATCGCAGATTGTATCATCAACGGTATGGTAACTCAAGAATATATTCAAGAAATTACTGATAAAATGTTCAAGAAGCTCTATGACATTGTCGGTTAATTTGCTGGGGTAGAAGCCCCAACCTACAAAATATAATTAAGAAAAAATAAAAAAAAGACCCTGAAAAGGGTCTGAAAATTAAGTTAGTGGGAATTAAGTTGAGTTAAGTTAAGTTATAGCTTGCCTGTAACCCAAACATCACTCCTCTACAGTTTGAATTTTGTTCGGTTATTGAGTGCCATTATTCGCATTTCCTCAAATAATACACGGCTTTCATCCTCCGGACTCTCATCAAGTTTTTTAAACTCATCTGATAATTCGTTCGCTCTTGCATTGATGTCATAGATGTTTAATACAGCCATACTCTCACCTGCGATTCTTTTTGTTTGTTACTCTCTCTTAATATCTCTCGTGTTATTTAATGCTTACTCTTATATAAAGTATATATACTTTTCTCAATTTCAAGTCCGTTGATTTTTGTAATAATTTTTAACAAAAAGAGCCGAAGCCAATAATGACAACGGTTCTTTTAATTTAACATTTATTTTTTAAGATATTACTTCACTCCAACCAAATCATGGATAACAATATTTCTTACATAGCTGTAATAAGGATTGTTTCCGTATGGTTCAATTCTTGCAAGTAATTCAGCAGCCGATATAAAGCCCTGATTATATGCAATCTCTTCCAGACAGGATATCTTAGCACCGGTATTAAGTTCCATTGATTTAACAAAATTGCTTGCCTGAAGCATTGAATCATGTGTACCTGTATCCAGCCAAGCGAAACCTCTGCCTAAAATTTCAACATTCAGCATACCACGCTCTAAATACATCTTGTTCAAATCTGTAATTTCAAGTTCACCCCTATCAGATGGTGTTAATTCTTTTGCAAAATCGCAAACATTTGAATCATAGAAATAAAGACCTGTAACAGCATAAGCAGATTTCGGATGCTCAGGTTTTTCTTCCAGAGATATAGCTTTTTTATTTTTATCAAATTCTACAACCCCGAATCTTTCAGGATCTTTTACAAGATAACCGAATACAGTTGCACCATGGTTTGTTGTGATAGCTTCTTTCATCATTGTTGAGAAACCATGACCGTGGAAAATATTATCACCCAAAATCAATGCAACATTGTCACCGTCAATAAAATCTTCGGCAATTAAAAACGCATCTGCAATACCGTTTTGGATATATTGAATCTTGTATGAAAGGTTTATACCGAATTGTGAGCCGTCACCCAAAACTTTTACAAAATTATCATAATCTGTTTCGTTTGTAATAATCAAAATATCTTTTATCCCTGCAAGCATCAAAGTTGATAAAGGATAATAAATCATAGGTTTATCATATATCGGTAATAAAATTTTTGATATCGGTTGGGATGCCGGATATAACCTTGTACCTGCACCTGCAGCTAATACTATACCTTTCATTCAATAACTCCTTACTATAAATTGATAGAATGTATTATAACACTATTTTACTATTGTTGTAAATTGTTTCTTTGAAATATTTATTGTATAATTTTAAAATAATGAAAAGATTTAAGGTATTTTTAGAAAAGATACACGATGTTTGGTTTCATGTTCCTGAAAAACTTCGCTTTATTATTATAGGCGGGTTTAATTCGCTTGTGTCATTTTTAATATTTGTATTTTTAATACACTTTTTTGCACAGTTTTTTGTAGATGATACAACCAGATTATATGAATATATGAAAACTCATATCGGATTTTTAAAGTATATTACTTTTTTACAATTTATACGTCAGTTCTCACTTGCTCTTGCGTGGTTTTCATCATCTTTCGTATCTTTTACAACCCAAAGACTTCTGGTATTCCGTGCAAGAGGACATTCGCATATAGTTAAACAATACTGCAAATGTTTATCAACCTGGCTTGTCGGATATTTCGTGAATGCTGTTACACTGGAAATTTTTGCTGCAATATTCCGTAAAACAGATTTATTCTCACCTGTTATTGAAACAGATATATCCCAAGCATTCGCTTTAACCTTCTCTGCGGTTGCGACTTATGTATTATTCAAATACTTTGCGTTCAAGAAAAAAATTAAGCACCCTATGGCTTAATTTAATCTTTGTTAACAATTTGAAATCAAAGTATGGCTTTGATACAATGAATTTATCATGATGAAACTTTCCAGCGAAGAAGTATTGAGAGTTATTCCGTCGTTTTTTGAAACTAATTTAAATGCGGATACCACTGCCGAGGGGATATTTAAAAAGCTCGGGCAGATATTTGATTATGAGCAGGCGTATGTTTATTACCTGAACCCGTCAGGTGCACAATTAAAATTCTCCGCAAATAATGACAACGACTATATTCTTGATGCAATTTTTGAACTTCCGCCAAGAATTATGGAAAAAATGTACCACGACGGCGGATATCTTTTGGATGAAAATTCCGATGTTATTAAAGCCTTAAAAATCCTCGGATGCAAATCTTTTATGCTCCAAAAACTAGGTATCGGTTCAACTGTTTTCGGATTCTTAATACTGGCAAAAAAACAATCAAAATTCTACAATGAAATTGATTTAAACGTACTCAAATCCTGCACTGCAATACTGTCTTATTTGATTAAGGATTTAGAGTTGTCAAACGTTTTTAAAATACAATTAAAAGCATTAAAAGACGGTATTGTAGAAAAAAATGAAGCATTAAAGGTTATCAAAGAACAGAATGAAAAAATACTTGAAGCAGACAAGGCAAAAAATGAATTTCTGGCAAACGTATCGCACGAATTGAGAACACCTTTGAACGCTATTTTAGGCTTTTCGGAAATACTCGCAACAAATCTATACGGAGTATTAAACCCTAAACAGGCAGAGTATATTTCAGATATCAGGGTATCGGGGATTCATCTTTTGAGTATGATAAATGAAATTCTTGATATCTCAAAGATTGAAGCAAAAGCCGTTAAACTTGTGCGTTCAACATTCTATATCTCAAGGGCTCTTGATGAAGTTGTCAATATACTGGAGCCTCTGGCGATTAAAAAATCTATTACTCTTAACAAAATTCTGGACAAAGATTTTGAAGTATACGCGGATTATCAAAAAATCCAGCAGATTCTTTATAACCTTGTAAACAATGCCATAAAATTCAGCCCTGAAAACGGACAAGTTGATATTGAAGGGATTAAAAAAGGTAAAACTTTTGAGATAAAAGTTCACGATAACGGTATCGGAATTGATAAAAAATACCACGGAAAAATCTTCGCAAAGTTTGTACAATTAGACAGCGCTTATACTAAAAAAGAAAGTTCAACAGGCTTAGGTTTAACCATAACAAAAGAACTGGTCGAGCTTCACGGGGGTAAGATTTCATTGATGAGTGAAATCAATAACGGCTCTACGTTTATCGTTTCAATTCCTTTGATTAGTGAACCTCAGTAATTGCGCAGATATCTTTTCTATAACGTTTACCTTCAAAATTGATGAACTCAAGTTCTTCATATAAACCTTGTTTTGCCCTTGAAAGGGTCTTTGCAATTCTTGTTACAACAAGAGCATTGTCTCCTTGAGTTTCATATTCCAGATATTCGTTGCGTTTAGTATTCAAATGCGCAACCAACGTATCGTCCTGAAGCTCATCCAAACCTTCAATAACAGAATTTTTGTATCTTCCGGAAGAGAGGACACCTGATACCGCAAACTCATCTTTTATATCTATATAATCGTAATCATCCGAGAATGAACCTATTACGCAGGCCTCCATCAGTTTGTAAATATCATGATTAATCAAAGAAAGAATACACTGTGCATCATGATCTCTTAAAAATGTATTGCACTCAATAATCGAAATTTTACCATCAGGAGTAAGTATTCCGTCAAATCCGATTATGCCTAAATAAGGATTGCCCTGAGCCTCAAGCGAATCAATCAACGGGTATGCAATTTCTGATATTATATAGGCAATATGATCGTCTGTCAGCGTCATACAAGGAGAATACGCTCCCATACCTGAAGTCATAACACCGCCGTTGCCTTCCAATGAAAATTTATAATCAGTAACAGAACCTATCGGAAGAACTTTGTACCCGTCAGTCATAACATACAAAGAAAAACTTGTACCATGAACGTATTCTTCGATTATAACTTTTTCTTCGTTTGCGAAAAAACAGTCCTCAATAAACGATTTCGCAATTGTTTCAGACGGACAAACCATTACGGAATTAGAAGGCTTATGCTTATCGGTTTTTATGACAACCGGCATTTGTACATTCTTTAGATAATCAATGGCAAGCTGTTTTTTCTCAAAAATTCCAAATCTCGGAGTCGGAATTTTTAACTTATACATCAATTTTTTCCCGACAGATTTATTTATTGCAAAACTTGCAGCAGATGCTGTCGGAGCAAATATGCGTAAGTTATTAATCTCAAATAATTTTGCAATATCAGCCTCAATAGCTGTTTCTGAGCAGCATACCGTAAATGCAATATCATTTTCCAGTGCAAACTCAACAAGTTCTGCCGGATTAGATTCTCTTATATCTACAACCGTTGCAAACTCAGATATTGCATCGTTTCCCGGCGCAACAAAAATATTAAAATTCTCTGATAGAATTTTCGCCAGTGCATACTCTTTTGCCGAATGTCCGATAATCAATAAATTTTTCATAAGTGAATTATAACATATAAAGAAACGGGGGTAAATAAGGGGTAAATAATTAATCATTTGTATTGGGGGCTATGCGCCCCCAAACCCCGCACATTGTTTCTTTCTTGTCTTGAATTGCTCACGTTAAACGGCGTTACGTGCCGAAAACTTACCGTTTCCGTCACTTCAGCCTCTGTTCGCAATTCGCTTTTATTGCGATGCAAAAAGCGGCTTGCCGGCAGAGGGCGAAGGGATTGACGTAGGTCAATTCCGTAGACCCGTTTAATGCCGGCAAACAAGCAGAAAGAAACAATGGAAAGAAAGAAAGAAAGAAAAAAACGCCGACTAAATAGTGTCAGTAGAACTCAACATCAAGCCGGTGAACTCGCTTCGCTCAGACAGCACCGGCTGTCTTGGATTATTGGCGGCTCGACCGGCTCAACGCAGCTCTCGCCTGGACGAGTTTCGCTACGCTCACTCTTGCCAAAATCCGCTCACCGTTGTTTCGTTAACTGACACTAATCTATTATTTACCCCTGCAAATTTCGTAAAGGTTGTAACATCAAAAGATTTTATCTTTGTACTCTCCACGTAGTGAGCCATCAATGTTAGCGAAACAGTGACAAGGCGGGTATTGTTTGAGGTTCGAAGAACCGAGTTTACCCGCTTGGGTTGAGCTTTACTTTTGATGTGCGAACGAAGTGCAGAGTACCGGTTTTGTGGAACTTTTGACGGCAAAGCGGATTGGCGGCAGAGGGCGAAGGGATTGACGTAGGTCAATTCCGCAGACCCGTTTATCGCCGCCAACCAAGCAGCGACCCCGTCTGGAAGACCCTGTCCGGAGGACAATAAGAAAAATATTTATTTAAATATCAGTGCAGGGTTTGGGGGCGCATAGCCCCCGATATAATTATTAATACATAAAATGTGACTACGGGGTGCAGGGGAAGGGAATACCTCCCCTGCATTTACACCCCCCTGCATTTACCCCCGACCCCCACTGGTTGTACTATGTTAAAATTTTAAAATTATGATATCCTTTTAATATGAAGAGAGTGATTTATCTTATTATTTTAATCGGGATTATAATTGGGGGCTTAAAAGCTTGTATCCATC
This sequence comes from Candidatus Gastranaerophilales bacterium, assembly GCA_944324825.1. GTDB lineage: Bacteria > Cyanobacteriota > Vampirovibrionia > Gastranaerophilales > Gastranaerophilaceae > UMGS1585. The sequence continues at coordinate 20,792 of CALUXU010000014.1, read as the reverse complement.
GTGATATCCCAGAGGTAAAAACAGAAGTACCGGTTAATCAAAATACAAACATTGATAAATGCTCTATCAACCAAATTTTCCCGAACCCTAAAACCGTCACTATAAAAGGTGTTGATTATCTTCAATCACAACTTCCTGTCGGGGATTTCGGAGGCAGAATTATTTCATCAACAATCGGAGAAGGACCTAAAACGTTTAACCCGTTTACTGCTAAGGATGCAACATCTTCTCAGATGGCAAGTATGATGTATGACGGACTTGTATCAGCAAATCCGGTAACCGGAGAAGTTATACCAAAATTGGCAAAGTCAGTTGAAATAAAAGGCAACGACTATATTATTCATCTGCGTCGAGGAATAAAATGGTCTGACGGGAAACTTATTACAGCCGATGATGTATTGTTTACCTGGAAAGATATTGTGTTCAAAGGACTCGGAAATACATCTGTCAGAGATAGTATAATCATAGATGGAAAACTGCCGGAAATAAAAAAAATAGACGATTACACAGTAGTATTTACGGTGCCAAAACCTTTTGCGCCGTTCTTGAGAATTTTAGCAAATCCGATTGCGCCAAAACACTATTTTACATCAATTCCTAACTGGGAAAAATCTTTTGACAGAATACTTGCAACGACAATCAATCCTGAAGAAATCGTGTATTCCGGAGCGTTCCATTTAAAAAAATATGTTCCGGCACAAAGAGTTGTTTTTGACAAAAACCCTAACTACTATGAAATCAATTTGAAAAACCAAAAACTCCCGTATCTTAATCAGGTAGTTTATTTAATAGTAGGCGATTTAAACAACGAAATCCTTAAATTTGAAGGGAAAGAAATCGACACAATTAACTTACAGGGTGCAACCGTTGCAAGATACAAATCAAAGGAAGCTAAGTCTGATTATTTAATATACAATCTCGGACCGGATACGGGAACTATGTTTTTGGCAATAAACCTAAATAATAGAGTTAATGATAAAGGGAAACCGTATGTCAAATATCTGAAACAAACATGGTTTTCGGATAAAAATTTCAGAACGGCAGTAGATTATGCAGTAGACAGAGAAAGCATGGTAACAAATATTGCTCAGGGACTTGCGGAACCTCTGTTTACATCGGAAAGTCTTAATGGAATCTATCTAAACAAAAATATAAAAGGACATAAAAGAGATTTAAAATATGCAGAAACTCTCCTTGAAAAAAGCGGATTCCACAAAGGGAAAAACGGATTGCTTTATGATAAATCAGGAAACAAAGTAGAGTTTGATTTATACACCAATGCCGGAAATACGGAGAGAGAATCCATAGGTGTTATGATTAAACAGGATTTAGCGGATTTGGGAATAACCGTTAATTTTAAACCTGTCGAATTTAACACGCTTGTAAATAAACTAACAAATACTTATGACTGGGATATGTGCATAATGGGGCTTACGGGTTCACCTTTAGAGCCGCATAACGGTAAAAACGTATGGGCTTCAAACGGACCTTTGCATCTGTTTAACCAAAGACCGCCTCAATATAATAAAGATGACAGATTATCCTGGGAAAAAGAACTCGACGAAATTTTTGAACAGGGGGCGCTTAAGCTGAACTTTAATGACAGAAAAAAATATTACGACAGATACCAGCAGATTATTTACGATGAACGTCCTATAATATATCTGTATTCTCCAACGAGAGTTGTTGCAATCAGAAGAAAGTTTAAAAATATATATCCTACAACTTTATCGGGTATACTTTATAATATCGAAGAAATTTATATAGGGAATGATAAATGAACATATTGAAATATATACTAAAAAGAATAATTCAGGTAATTCCGTTATTGTTCATTGTATCAATAATAAGTTTTTTCATTATAAGACTCAGTCCGATAGACCCTCTTGCAGAACTGAGATTGAACCCGTCAATCTCACAGGAAACGTTACAGAAAGAAACTCAACGGCTTGGCTTGGATAAACCGATACCGGTTCAATATGTAAAATGGGCATCTTCTTTTGTCCGTGGGGATTTAGGTGTAACTTCATCAGGAGAGAGAGTTTCGGATAAATTAAAAGAAAGAATCCCGAATACTCTGCTTTTAACCTCAATCGTAATCTTTATGACCTGGGCTGTCGGAGTACCACTGGGAATTCTTGGAGCAATTTATCATAAGAGTCAGTTTGACAGGCTTTTAACAGTCCTATCAAGTATCGGTATGGCAATACCGTCATTCTTCTTTGCAATATTACTTTTGATTTTTGCCGTAAAGACATCAATATTCCCAGTTGGCGGATTAACAAGTTTTGACTTTGATGAGATGTCATTAGGCGGGAAAATTCTTGACCTTGCAAGACACTTAGTGCTCCCGGTAACTGTTTTATTTACAATTTCACTTGCAAGTTTGCAGCGGCAGATGCGGGCAAATATGCTTGAGGTAATGGATTCTGAATATGTTAAATTTGCAAGAGCCAAAGGGTTATCCGAATTTAAAGTTATATTCAAACATGCACTCAGAAATGCACTTAATCCTATGATAACTCTCTTGGGGTTTGAATTTGCAGGATTATTAAGCGGTGCTGCACTTACGGAATACGTATTTCAATATCCGGGACTCGGCAGATTGATACTTGAAGCGGTTATGAAATCCGATATAAACCTCGTTATGGCATCGTTGATGATGGGTTCAATTATGCTTGTCTTAGGGAATCTGATTGCAGATATTTTATTAATAATAACAGACCCTAGAATAAGGGGGGCAAGATGATACGTGAAATAATGAAAGACAAATTTGCAAGTATTGCTTTAATCATTCTGGTAATTATGTACTTGATGATTTTGTTCGCGGATTTTATTGCTCCGTATTCAAAAGATTTTTCAGACAGAAACCAATCCTATGCTCCGCCGTCAAAAATTTTTGTTATAGATGAAAACGGAAAATTTTCAAAACCTTATACCTATAACTACAAACGAGAGTACATGCCGGAACTCTATCAGGCTGTATACACTCTTGACAGGTCGCATAAGTATTACATAAACCTGTTTAATCGTGGTGAAGAATACAAATTCTTAGGCCTGGTAAAAACTAATATCCACCTGTTCGGAGTCGAAAAAAGCGGACGTTTGTACCTTCTTGGAACGGATATTAATGGTCGTGACGTGTTTTCAAGATTGTTATTCGGAGGGCGAATATCTCTAACAATAGGGTTCTTATCACTATTTATACTATTCCCGATAGGACTTATATACGGCGGAATATCAGGTTATTTCGGCGGCTGGGTTGATAACATTATGATGAGGTTCGCAGAAGCCGTTATGGCTATCCCGAGTTTTTATCTGTTGATAATATTGGCCGCAATTCTTCCATCTAATATGACAAGTACTCAAAGGTTTACTCTTATTGTTGTAATCCTCGCTCTTATCGGCTGGTCGGGGTTTGCCAGAGTTGTAAGAGGAATGGTGCTGTCAATTAAAAACGAAGAATTCGTCCTTGCCGCCAAAACAATAGGAGCATCTGATTTGAGAGTAATACTCAAACATATTCTGCCTCAGACAACCAGTTATGTAATAATTGCAATGACTCTATCAGTCCCTTCGTATATTCTGGCAGAATCAGGTTTGAGCTTCTTAGGGCTAGGTATCCAGCAGCCCGATGCAAGCTGGGGAAATATGTTGAAAGAAGCGCAGGAATATATTAATATATTATATAGACCTTGGCTCTTAACGCCCGGATTTTTAATTTTTATTGCAGTATTAGCATTTAATCTAATCGGTGATACAATAAGAGATATATTGGACCCGAAAGGAAGAATCAGAGAGTAAAACATTAAATCGGAGAATAGCATGGAAAATATCTTGGATCCTTTAAATATAGAACTTATAATAAGAATCTTAGCTGCAATAGCTTTAGGATTTATTTTGGGATTTGAACGTGAAATCACAAACAAATATGCAGGTTTGAGAACACATATACTTGTATGTTTAGGAGCTTGCGTTTTCACAATAATTTCTATATACGGATTCCCTGCTTTTGTAGGAGATATTCCTGACTACCATCCGAACGGTATCAGAGATACGGCACGTGTTGCAGCCCAAGTTGTAACAGGTATCGGTTTTATCGGCGCAGGCACAGTATTGAGAAACGGCCCGACTGTTTTTGGTCTGACAACCGCAGCTACTCTATGGATGGCTGCAAGTATAGGTCTTGCCTGCGGAAGCGGAATGTACGGAGTCGCAACAGCCGCAACCTTCGCATCTGTTTTAGTGCTTACTCTTATTAGAGTTTTTGAAAGAAAAGTTCTAAGCAATTCATCTAAAAATATCAGAAGATTGAAAGTCACACTTTTTTGCCAACAGGAGGAAGTTGACAATATAAAAGACTTTATGACAGATAATTTCAAAACAGTTGAAGCTTTAAAAATACAAAAACTTTTTGAAAATCCTGAAAAAATTAAGGTTAGTATGACAGTTGAAATAGCATCTAAAAAACCTGTTCAATCTTTGTACAAAAAGATAGAAAAACTGCCGGGCGTAGATTCTATTTCAATCCAGGGTGTAAATGAATAAATACAAAATTAACTTTCTATCGTATGTAACAACAATACTTTGGACAATACTCGGTGCAATAATTTTTGCAGGCGCTATAATTTATTATGCCCAATATGATGTTATAAATAATGCATCGTCACATTATAGTGAACGTGTTTTTAACGAATACATCAAAAATACAGTTATCAGCCAAAATGAAGATTTGGAAGCATCTCATCCGAATGATTACAGAATTGATTTACACCTCGGGTATCTATACAACGTTGTTAAAGAATATGACCGTTCGGAATATTATTATAAAAAAGCGGTAGAAAAAGCCCCGATGAATATTTATAAACCGTTTTACTCTCTTGCATCGTTCTATATTGAACGCGGCAGACTTGATGAAGCAATTGAGATAATGGAAATTCTTCCGCAAAAATCAAACGAATCATTGATAAAATATCAAGCCAGACTCTATTGCAAACTTGGCGATGTCTATTATAAAAAAAGTTTGTACTATAAAGCTCTGCAGGAATACGAAAAAGCTGCTTATTACTGGAAAAAACTTTATACTCCGGGAATAAAATATATGAATCAGATAAATGACAAAATCTTTAACTCTGCAATACTATTAGCGGATATCTGCGTTAATTCAAACAGAGTTGACGATGCTGTGCAGTTCTTAAGACGTGCGGAACACGTTAAACCGAAAGATTATAATGTCAGATATAAGCTTGCCCTTACACTTGCGGATTCACACCCTGAGGAATCCTGCAAATATTTCAATAAACTCTTTAAACAAGACCCGACAAGAATTAATTATAAGGCGTACTATAACATACTTACAAAACTTTCTGATATGTGCGCAATGGAAGGAGATACAGCAAGGGCGAAACTATACGATTTTAGAGCTAAAGAACTTTTAGAAAACGTTTATCAAAACCTGATTTATCTGCAAGATATCGACTTTAGAATAACAAATGCATCACTTGTAAAACGCGGTGATAAATATAAGATAATACTTAAATTCAGGCTGCAAAATATCTCAAACTACATAATACAAAATCTAAGCATAGATGTAGTGTATAAATTGAATAATCAGGTGATTGAAACCTACTCCAGACAATTAATAGATTCCTCTAACCACCTGCTTCCGGGTGATTCTATCGGCGAAAGCACAATCATTCCGGATACATATAGAAAATATCAACAAACAGATATTCCAAATATATCAGTAGAAGTCTTGCTTTATAAAAATAAAAACTGGAAATTGACCGTATATAACGGCCCTATCTTCAGCAATACAAAAATAAAAATAGAACAGTCCAAGAATTATCTGGACTGCCAATCATATATCAAATTCTTTGCGGAACAACTTCTTAATTTTGGTCACGCGTTTAATTCTTATAAAGAGTCTAAATAATTAGGCGATACTTGTAAAAAACATAATATGATGTATAATAAAATTATAGGGGGAAGCCCTAAGAAAATACGACTTCCTTAGGACTTCACTTTGCACCCTATAACCAAATTAATATGATGCTAAAAACCGTTATAATGACCGTTATAACGGTTTTTATTATTTCTTTGGTCATATTATCACCCCCTCTCAGACCGATTTCTTTGCACAATACGTGTGTCTGCCGGAGTGCGGTGCGACCCTAAATTAATTTTAATATACTTTCATATAAAAGTAAATGGGTATGGCTTGTAAACCATACCCATTCTAAATTTATACTTTTGTTATCTTATAAAGATTCACGATAAATCTTTGCGACAGATTCTTTATCCGCTTTTGTAGGAGCAATACCTAACAAACCGTCTAAAGAAGGTGTTGTGAACGCAAGCTCTGTTAATTTTTCAACATCTGCATCAGTAAATCCTTCATCTTTTAATTTGTTCGGCACATCAACAGATTTTAACCATTCATAAACACCTGATGCTGCTTTTTCCGTATCGGAAGCATCAGCTTTTAATCCAGGAACGATAGGTTCAAGAATATATGCTAATGTATTAGCTCTTGCAGCATAAATGTTTCTGATAACTGCAGGGAGCAGAATTGCAAGTCCCAAACCGTGTGAAAAATCAGGTTTAACAGCACTCAAAGGATGTTCAAGAGCGTGTGTATAATGCAATAAACCGTTATCAAACGCAACACCGGCCATCATTGCGGCATAGCACAGATAATATCTTGCTTCTAAATCTTCTGCATTTGCAATTGCTTTCGGCAAATATTTTCCGACAAGTTCAATAACTTCTCTTGCAAGAGATATTGAATACGGAGAAGCAACAAGAGATGTAGCTGCTTCAACAACGTGATTTACGGCATCAATTGATACATATCTTGTTTGTTTTGGTGACAATTTTGCCATAAGCTTAGGGTCATCAATTGCGTATGTAGGATATATGCAATCATAAGCAATTGCAGGTTTATAGTTCTTTTCAAGAATAGTTGCAACAGCAAATCTGTTTGTTTCGGAACCTGTACCGTGTGTAAGGTTGATAGCTACAATCGGAGCAGCTTCTGTCGGAGTGAATGTAAATTCGTAAATATCAGCCGCTGTTTTATCAGGATATTTCAAAAGAATTGCAACTGATTTACCTGCATCGGTAGGAGAACCGCCGCCTATTGTAATAACAGCTTTTGCACCAAATTCTTTTGCCATGCCGGCAGCTTCATCAATCGCTTGAGTTGTAGGGTTTGGGGTAACTTTGTCATAGTTTATATAACCAATGCCATTGTTTTTCAAAGCTTTTTCAACATAATCCCAAGCTCCGGTTGATTTGTAAGCGTTACGTCCTGACATAACAATTAATTTATCAATACCTTTTGATTTTAAATCTTTTGCGATATCTTCAATTTTTTCAATTGCACCACATCCGAAATAAACAAGAGTTCTTGTTCTAATTTCACGAACTTGATTAATATCTATGTCTTTTTCCCACATAAAGTTCTCCTTTCTTTTTGTTCAATGAAATTATAACACAGTAAACAGATGTAAATAAAGCAGATATTACCCCTACACATGTGCTTCTGCTTTTCTGAACTGCATTTCGTATAGGGCTTTGTATTTCCCGTTTTCTATTCTCATCAAATCTTCGTGAGTCCCAAGTTCAACAAGATGACCTTCATTGATTACGGCTATTCTTGATGCATTCTGTATCGTTGATAAACGGTGAGCAATTACAAATACTGTTTTATCTTTCATCAAATTATCTATTGCTTTTTGAACTATCGCTTCTGATTTGTTATCAAGTGCAGACGTTGCCTCATCAAGAATAACTATCGGTGCATCCTTGATAAACGCACGGGCAATTGCGACACGCTGTTTTTGACCTCCCGAAAGAAGTATTCCCCTTTCGCCGATTTGGGTATCGAGCCCGTCTTTAAGTGTTGATACAAACTCATCTAAATATGCCATCTCAAGCGCTTTTTGAATATCTTTCTCTGTTGCGTTTTGTCGCCCGAGAAGTATATTTTCTCTGATTGTTCCGGAGAATAAGAAGTTATCCTGAAACACTACTGCGATATTTTGACGAAGTGATTGGAGTGAATAATCACGGATATCAATTCCGTCTATCTTAATTGAACCTGATTTGACGTCATAAAAACGAGGGATAAGACTTACAATAGTAGATTTGCCGCCGCCTGAGTTCCCGACAAGCGCGATTGTTTCGCCTTTGTTGACATACAAATTGATATCATTCAATACAGGTTTGTTTTTGATGTATTCAAAATTAACGTTTTCAAATGATACATTTGACTCAATAGTTTTTAACTCTATTGCGTTTGATTTATTCTGGATTTTAGGTTTTGCATCAAGTACGTTAAAGATTCGTTCTATTGCCATAAACGAGAATTGAACCGAATTAAAATTATTACCCAAATTTTTAACAGGCTGGTAAAGCATAATCAACGCAGTTATAAATGACACAAAGTTGCCTGATGTTATTTGATGTGTCAGAATAAGATGTGAACCATAACCAATTGCAATACCAATACCTATTGATACAATTACGTGCATCATTGGAGACAGCCAAGAGGTACGTTGAATCATTTTGATTTTGAGGGTGAAAATATTTGATAGAATATTTTTGAACTTAGATTCTTGCTGCGGTGCAAGATTATATGAAATTATTGTTTTATTCCCTGCAAAAGATTCGTTGTAAGCAGTTATTACAGCAGAACCTGCAGTAACTGATTTATCCATAACAGATTTTATACGCTTTCTGATATTTGCCAGAGGTGCGAATGCACAACCAAGTACAACGATTGCTATTAATGCTAATTGCCAGGAGTTATAGAAAAGAACGCCGACAAGTGAAATTGATGAGAAAATTCTTGATACAAAGGTTTTGAGATTATCAAGAAGCCCTGAGCAGGCAACGTCGGCATCGTTGTTGAAACGATATACAATATCACCTGATTTCTTTCTGTCGAAGTAACCTGTTTCGAAGGTCAACATCTTTTTATACAGAGTCATCTTTAAATCATTGGTAATTTTCCCTCCAACCCAGGTGTTCAGGTATGTAGCAGAATAGTTTAGAAGTCCTTGTATAGATGTGAAGGCAACTATTCCGAAAGGGATATACCAAGGTGATTGAACGGTTTTTTCAACCATGACAAGATCCATATACGGTTTGAGCGAAAGCGCGATAACGGCATCGAGTGACCCTATTGGGATACAAATGAGCATCGCAAGTAACGCCCTGAACCAGTACGGCTTAACGTACGGCCACATGCGTGAATAATTTATATATGCTTGGGTGGTTTTTATTTTTTCAATTAAATTTTTATGTTCTTCATAATCTTTATTAATAACTCCAGAAAAAGAAAGTATGTTTTCTTTATCTTGTTTTAGTCTTTCAAACCAATATGGGGAATTTTTCAAATTTATTGTATATCTTGAGTTGAATTTTTCATGAATTAAAATAACCAATTTTTTCATAGCAAAAGGAGAAATCTTGTGCTCTTTAAAATCAATTGTAAGATGATAATTTGAAATATTTAACAACTTTTTTATAGGAATAGTTGCAACTTTGTTTTCTTCTCGGATTTTTATAAAATTATTTTTTTTGCCTATTTTAATTATTGGATTATATTTTTTTAACCAATAAGTATCATTTCCTACATGATGAATTTTGTAAAATAATTCATGTAATTCATAATAAGGAATTTCTTCTTTTGAATATCTTTTATTAAGTTTGTTCAGACAATATAAGTCAAAACCAATCGGCAAGTCAATTCCACCAAACTCAAAGCCTAAAAGGTATCTTTTATTTTCTTTAATCATAACATTTGCAGGTTTTAAATCGCAATGCGAACGAACCATTTCTATTTCATCATATTTTTGAAGTCTGTTTTTATATTCAATAAATTCCGGAGTATTTTTATATATTTCAATAACATCAATCTCATCAGGACATCTTTCTTTTAACATTGAATCTAAAATTTCATCAATTTTTTCAGAGGTTAATTTTACCGTAAATTTTTCATTTTTATAGATTTCTTCAACAGTATTAAATAATTCATCAAAATTTAAACTGTTATATCTGTGTGTATCTTCAAAATACGGATACAAAACATAATATATATCATCAAATTCCCCATAAACAATTGGTTGATTGAAAGCAAAATATTTATTCCAAAGTAAAGTTTTGTCCGTAATATTTTCTACAGTTTCTCTAAGACGATACTTTTGAGCTTTTGTATATGCAATTGTAAGCCAATATTTTTGCAAATTGGAACCTTGGCAAATATAACCAACTTGCCTCTCAAATGTATTTTTTATCGGTATTTGGTGTAAAAATTCTAATTCTATATTTATATTTGATTTAATTTGCTTGAATAAATCTGTTAATTCCATAATGCCTCTGTTTTATTTTTTAATTAAAAATAATTGTCCACTATTAAGATAAATTTTTATAAACATATCGGGATTTTCTGCTAAAAATTCTTCTGTAGCTTTTTGTGCCCCAATTAAACCAGGTGTATGTCCATAATCTTCACAAATTATAATTCCATTTTTAACAATTTTATCTTTGAGTTTGTATAAAGCTGCTTTTACAGCTTCATACATATCTACATCAATATTTGCGGCACAGATTTTTTCAATATCAGTCGGCAGTTCATCTGTAATAATATTGCTTTGTATAATTTCAATATTTTTATATTTTGAAAGTCTTTTTTGAACAGCTTCAAGTGAAGTTCCCTTATGAGTATTCTGCCATAACCCGTCTTCGGACTTATAAGCTTCATCATAATCAAACCCATGAAAAGTATCAAAGAAATAACTTTTTTTATTAATCCCGGCTTTTTGCATATAATTCAATGTTGCACTTGCAGAATCTCCTTTGAATGTGCCAATTTCGACATAATCTCCATCAAGATTTTTGCAGTTTTCAAGCACTTGAAATATATTTTCGAAATCAACAGGGCAAAAGTGCCAATTATTATTCGCAGAAGCTTCTTCAACTAAAACATCATAAGCAATTTTATTTGTATGAAAATAACGTGCCAATGGCAATGGTTGCGTTAAAGAAAAATATTTTAAATTATATTCGGAAAGTTTTCGGGCAACTTCTAATGCATTAAAATCTTTATTATACGCAAGAACAAAGATACAATCTTCATTTTTATACTTTTCTATGTCATTAATATCAATTACATTATACTTGCTTGGAATATAGTCGCAATCAGTTAGAATGTATATTTTTTTATTAAATCTTGATTCAAATTTTTTAATTTCCGAATTTATGTTTTTTATTGAAACTCTGTTTAAAAAAACAGGATACATTTTAAGCGCTTTCATTTCTTCGTAGAAATTATATAATTCTTGTTCAAAATTAAAATAATTTTCATTATTGATATTATCCGTTATAAACTCTTTTTGGGTTTTAATATTTAATTGATTAACTTTATTTTCTAAATGTTTAAACTTTGAATTTAGATTTTTATTTAGATTTTTTTCATGAGAATTTATATCATTCTCTAATTTTTTAAATTTATTTTTAAATTTCAACTTTATTCCCAAAATAGTCAATACTTTATGATTATCTCTATTTTTTACCGAAAAAATTATTTGTAACAAATTCATTTTAATTGTCTCCTTTTATTTTTAATTTTTGCATTATTCCGCCACCCTTCTTTTTTCAATATCTTCCAATTTTTTTATTAAAAAGCGATAACACGGATACTCTATTACATGGTAAGCGATAACACCAACTGTAATAGCAATTATAAGTGTCAAAATTGCAATGATTTCCACATTTATTTTTCCATCCCACAACGTATATGACAATACTTTATATACATATAAGTGGGTAAGATAAATTGAAAATGTATATTTGCTTATTTCTGAAAAAATATCTTTTGAGGCAAATTTTGAAATCCAGCCTGTATTTTGTAAAAATAACCAAAACAAAAGTACAAAAGCGATTATTAATATTATTTTATTGTTAAACGATATTCTATGGAATATTAAATTATTAATTAAAAATATTAATAAATATATTTCTAAACCTGTATATACAATTATTTTCGTTAATTTTTTTTCACCTTTTTTAACAGCCGGCAAGACATACTCATGCAGTCGATAAACTAAATATCCAAGCCCTATACAAGCCAGCCCTTTTAGCATTCCAAAAGTTATAAAATCATTATACATTCTCACATGTCCAGCCAAACTGCCATGGGACGTATTTATTAATACAACAAAGCTAAAATACGTAATTAACCCGATAATTAAATTGGCATGGTTTTTATTAAAGTATTTCATTAAGCAAAAATAAAATAACGATACAAAAACTAAAACTGAAATAAACCATATTCCTGATAAATTGCTTGGTCTAAGTGCCATTCCAGTAGAGCTTAAAAAGAATAAATCCAAAATATTATCATATTTCAAATATTTATAATTTGTAAAGCAAGAAAGAACCCAATATGCAAAATGTACACAAAGCATCAAAGGAATAAACCTTATAACTTTTTTTGTGATAAATTTAAAAACGCTTGTAGCTTGTTTAAAAGTATAAGCCAATAAAAATCCTGAAATTATAAAAAACATCTCAACCGCTTTATCGCCAAAAAAAGAAGTATATTGCATTGCTGGGAAAAGATTACCCAAATGGCGTTCTTGAAATAGATGATATAATACTATACTTGACATTAGTATTATTCTTAAAAATTCTATGTTCTTAATTTTTGGCATTATTTATTCCTTTTTGAAATATTCTGCAAAAATTGTTCCGTGTTCTGTATTGGGTTATAATCTAAGTCTTCATAAAAGCCATAGTTTTTACAAAAATCTTCTTTTAAATTTTCTGCAATTAAATTATGGCGACAATCAATATATTTATTTATTGTATTTTCCAGTTCGCTTTTATTGTTGCAAACAGGCAACCCCAATTCTTTATTCCATTTTGGATTAAATTCAAAATATTTGGCGATTAAAGCAGGCTTATTTAATACGCTTGCCTCTAATTGCATTGTAGTATTAAGACCGACAATAACATCACTATAATAAATACTGTCTCCAGGTGTTGTTAAATATTGACTTGTTACGCTTACTTCTTTTCCATCTATTGCAACAAAATTATTTTTTAAAAATTCTTGTTGTATATTAATTGGTAATATCTTCTTTGGATCTGCAGGAGCATTTCTTATTATTAAGTTATAATTATATTTTTTTGCAATATATACTAAATCGCCTATAACTTCTCGTTGTTTCTTTAGTGCATTTTCTTGATTGCCCCATTGTAAATCACACAACTGACAACAGTATAAAATTGTTTTTTTATTTGGATCTAATTTAAGGGTTTTAAAAAACTCTGATTTATTTTGTTTCGGCGCATAGTATTTGTAAGAATTTAATTTTATAGAACCTATTTTTGTCAATTTTTCTATGTTATAACTGCGCTCAACGAATATTGATTTTAAAATATCCCCCCAAACAAGAGTATAATCAGTTTTTGGAACAATTCCTTCATAATATTTTCCTCTGTCTTGGAAAACACCTTCGTGAATTATACAAATTGCAGGAATACCAATCTTTTGAAACGATTCTACAACATTCCTGTGAAGTGGCGCCCAGTCCATAGTTACAAGTATGCCATCTATTTTTTTGTTTTTAAAATATTTGTTTATTAAATTAGAGCATTCTTCTTTATGTCTAACAAAAAATTTAGTTAAATCAAAACGATTTTCAATTTGAAAAATATCAAAAAATGAAAGTTTTATATAATTAATATTTTTATTATTTGATTTTAATAATTCATCAAAAACATAACTGCCAAAAGGCCAATCAAGATATAAATAATTAAATTTGTCTTTTTTTATTTGACTAAGTATATTTTTCAATGATTTTTTATTATATTCAAACGAATTTATTTTTAACTTTATTTTTATATTTAATATTTCAATTATTTTATGTTTATCATTTTTGCTGATTTTCAATAATGGCAAATTAGCCTCCTTTGTATCTTAAAATCTGTTTTTCTAATTTTTAGTATTATTGAGTTCTTTTTCCCTAAAATATTTGTCTCGTGTAGAAATTAAATAATCCATAGCTTCTTCTATTTCGCAAAAGTTTTTTTTAACTGGATCAATATAATAAGAATATAAAATGTAAAATATATAAAAAATTTCTTCTATGGTTCTTTTATTGGTTCTTCTAGAACAGGTTTGTCTATCATTAGTATAACCCCATCCTGCATAAAATGGCATTCCGAAAATATGAGTTTCCTTACCACACATCAAGGCTTCAAAACCAAGCTGTGTTGTTGCAACATAAACTTTATCAACATATTGTATTAAAGAAATCGGATTTATCGGATCAGTATAAAAATAAACATTTTTTTTGTCTCTCAAATCCATATCGTTATAATAACCCGTTTTCATTCCCGTATTTGTATCAGGATGAGTTTTAACAATTATGTCTGCTTCAGGATTTTCATTAATTGCAGCATCAAGCATTTGTTCAAATGTAAAAATACTTGCCATACCTTTTTTAATAGAACCATCTCCAAAAGATTGGTCGACAACCAAAATCTTTTTAGCTCCCTCTCTTCCGATATTTGGGGTAAATATCGGCTGACAATTATATTTAGTTAAATGGTTTTGAACAATTTTATCTATACACTTTCTTGCTCTTTGTTTTTGCTCATCAGTTATTATAAGGTTTTTGTCATTTAACATTAATTCCAAATAACTCGGGCGAGTTGCATCATAATAAGCAGTGAGATAATCCAAAACACAACCTATGTCATATCGATATTCGGGAGCCTCGTTTTGCTCACAAAAAGTGTTAATACTTCTTAAAAAAGCTGCTTCTAATATTAGAACCGGCTTATTTACTTGCATTGCTTCTACAACGACGCTAACTTGAGCTGGAGTTGAACCAACACCACCTAATAGTACAAATAAATCAGCATTTTTATTATCAAATGGTAATGAATCAATCGAGTACAAATTGCCTTTAAATATATATTTCAGCCAACCATGTGAATGGTTTAAATAATTTTCTGAAGCTGATATAATGATATTTTTGGAATTTTCTAAAAGTTCTTTAATATTTAAAGGATTATGTAAGTATAGTTCATTTTGTTTATTGCAAAAACATTCCATAATAAACATATTTATAATACTGCGCTTGGGTTTAAGATTAGCGTTTTCTAACGCTTTCTTTTTATACCTAATTCCAAATAAATAATATTTTTTGACATTATTATTTATTTTTGTTTTATATATTCCACCCAATATTTTACGCTTACAATAACCTAATGAATATTCTTTGGTATAAATGGGTATCCCTAAAATTTTAATTACTTCTGTATTTAAATTTTTATTTATTATTTTATGAAATATTTTCAATTTTCAATTCCTCCTATAATACTTTCATAAATAGTTTCTAAATCAGTATTTTGTGAATCATATTCATATATTGTTTGTGAGTCAACAAATGGATATTTTTTTAAAGAAAAAATTTCAGCCATATTTTTTATATCATCAGCTCTGCGTGGAGTATAAATAATATGTTTGGGAACATTTAAAGTTGATAAAATTTCGCTAAACCCACCTCTTATTGCAATAATTGCTTTAGAATGTGAGGCAATATATCTTGCTTCTTGTAACGATATATTCTCTGTATTTAAAATTACTTTATATCCTAAATCTTCTATTTTAAAGATTAATTTTTCCCAAAAAGAATTAGGGAGTAATTGTACAAAATTAGCACCTTGAACAATAAAAATAAATTTCTTTTTTTTCATCTCGGGAAATTTTGTAGCTACAATTTTTTCTATATCCTTTTTATAGTGTATTTCTTTATTTTTAAAATTTTTAACATTATTAAATTTTTTTACAATTTCTGAATAATTTTCATCAATTTCCCCATTTTTTAGTTGCGTTAATTTTTTTGCCCAGTCTTTAAAGGGAGATGGGTTTACATTAAAAATATGATTTTTATATTTATCTATTTTTTTATCAAGAACTTTAAACATAAAACTTGTATCAACATTATGTGTATAATAAGGAATATCAGGATAATACAGGCTGAACAGTTCATCATAAAAAGCTCTATGACCAACAAAACAAGGATTTTGGGTATTAAATCTTTGAAAGATTTCATCCAACATATAGTTTAATAAATACGCTTCTCCCAATCCTGCTCGAACTATTATAATAAAATCGTGCTTTTTTTCTGTAAGTTTTAAAAATTCATCATACACCTGATGTTTAAAAGTTTTTGGAAAAAGTTCGACATATTCCATTATTTCAAAATTATGTTGGCATCTTGTTCCATAGCTATAAATGGGAATATTTAGAAAACGAATTTCATTTTCATTATTAATTTTATATTTGTTGATTATTTTCATAGTTCAAGCTCTCCTGCTTGTATGGGGTTATATTTCCATTTCAGTAAATATTCAATTGCAAACTTATAGCAATTTTCACTGTCTATATCATAATCAAGCTTTATAATGTCATCTTGTATCGGAATTGGATGAATGCCTGATTTATCTTTAAATATTTGTGCTAATATCGGATATGTCATAATGCCATTGTGCCAAGTGGCAAGGTAAGAATTTTTCATATCTCCAAAAAATCTGCCCCAGTGTAAGAAATATAAATTTTCCGTATAAAAAGTTTTTAATTTTAACTGTCCGATGTTTTTAAGATGTGTAAAACACCAATCAATATTATATACAGTTGTATGCTTATAAATACTCCAATCAATTGAATATTTTTCTAATTTTTCAAAATAATCAACACTATTTCTTGTATACGTTATTCCAAAAGACCAGTGTCTGCCTTTTGTTTTTGTAGCCCAAAAATCAAAACCAAAAGCATCTAAATTATTATTTTCTGCGTATTCGGCAGCTTTTTTCAAAAAATTTGCGGCCATAGTGGGGCTGATTAAAAACAACGCATCATCCGCATCAATATTCCAAAAATTATTAAGACCGAGTTTTTTTGCATGGTCAAAAACGGTTAGATGGGCTTCACAAGCTTTTTGCCAACATTTTTCAATTTTTTGTTTTTTTATAATTTTATCAAAATGATGTCTTTTACTTTTTAAAAATTTTATATTAGAACTTGAAAAAACAATGTTTTTTAATATATTTTTTTCCAGTTCACAATCATCGCAAATTATATAATAATCCCCACTAAATACACTTACAATATCAATCCAATATTGTAAATTAATATAGGTATCTTCAATATTTCTATTAACTTTTAGATAAAAAACAGTACTGTATTTATTTTTATTGGTATAATTTTTATTTTTCTTTATAAAAGGAAAGTAGTAAAGTTTATTTTTTTTATTTTCAGTATAAATAACATCATATTGCAATATTGGAAAATCTAAAAATCTAATTTGTCTTGATTTCCCATTAATTAATTGTATTTTTATCTTTTCAAAGATTTTCATTAAATTTTCTCCAATAATTCTTGTTTAATAATGTTGTTCATGTTGAATTCTTCAACATTTCTGTATTCTTTCATATTAAAGCCTTCAATTATTTCCTCTGTTGATAATGGATTAAATGAATCTCTATTTTTTGCTTTGGTATATATAACTTTCATTGGTGTGTTTGTTAATACCAACAAATCCATTAATCCGCTGCGCAGCCCGATTATTTTCTTTGACAATTCCGAAAGTGCATAAACTTCACCAACCGTCAAATTACTATGTTTACAATCTTTATACCTGTCAGCCTCTTTTGTTACATTAAAATAAACATCATATCCCATTGACTCATACCGATTCTTCAACTTCCGCCAGAAATCTTCACCCAAATCATCACAAGTATTCGCCTCAGGACAAAAGATTACAAAATTATCCATATTCAAATTAATCTTTGAAATCTTTTTCATCAAAGAGTTTTTAACCTCATCCGCAACCTTAATATCACAGTCGCTCAAATCAGATTTATCCAGCTCCATTCGATTTAGTATTTGATCAACAAAATGTTTTACAGGAGCATTTTCTACCCGCAAAGCATCCTCAACTTCATCATAATGCCACTTTGGAAACATTAAACGAATCGAATGTCCGCCATACTCTCCAATCTCCATATACATAGAAAGTTTTGGTTTCTCCATCACCACAACATCTACATCCGGTAAAATCAATTTAACCAAATCCCTGTGATACTTCTGCAAACCGACAATCAACGGTTTTTTTGAACCGTTTTTGTTAAAATACGCTTTTGCCAATCTTAAAAAGATTACACTCTCACCAATATTTGCATGCAAAATATAAATATCATCATATTTTTTGAATAACTTACGATGTTTTTTGGAAAACTTTTCGCATAAATTAACACCAAAAAATTTATAAGCACCCAAATAATACTGTATGTGATTCCCTGTCTGAACATATTTTTTTACAGGAATTCCTAAAACCGTTATTTTTTTTGCAACACATCCGTCAGAAAAACTTTTATCCGCTTTTATCAATCCGCCCAAAAACATTTGAGTTTTATGCCTCTTTTCTTTTTCAACACGATAGACAGGCAAACCCAAAAGCTTTATCGTTCTTACATTATCAACTTTTTTATTCTCAAGTATTCCCAACTTACAAATCTTCCCTTATCTCAAAACTTACTTCAAATCTGCTGTCACGTTCTTTGCATAACGCATACGCACAACATAAACCCGATGGCTTATCATCATTCACAAGTATTCTTTCCCCCATCGGCATATCTGAAAGAATATAATCATACCTGATATCGTTTTCTTGCAAAAACTGTTCCAATTCTTCCAAATACTTTCCTTCTCTTGCGGTCAAAAGAATAACTTTATCATCTTTGCCTAGCTTGTCGAAAAATTCCCTGACCCCGTCAAGCAATGTATCATATCCGTCTATCTTGTATCCGTTATGTTTAACCAATGTTCCGTCCACATCCAGTATCCAGGTCTTTGCCAATGTCGATAATTCCACTAGATTATCCCTCCAGCCTGAATAATTCCGTTATAAAATGCTCCGCAGATACTGTCATAATCTTCCCACGCATAAGTTGTCAAACTCAGCCATATCACTGCATGCAAAGCTTTTATCTTTTCTTTATTTATTCCCGGAACATTATCAAAGAAAAATTCTTCCATATCTTCCCAATTGTTTGGTTTAATCGCAAGTTCAACTTCGTTCTCTTTTATATCCAGTGTAAACTTCTTGCGGTTAAACTGGTCATAATCGCCTTTCATGGAATAATACAGTTTTGCCCAGTCATAATCCACATCTCCATACAATTTTGTCTTGCCGTAATACCCTCTCGGGTCTATCAAAATTGTTTTCATATTGAACGTATCAAACATCAGATTAGAAAAAGTACAATCCCCATGGATAAGTTTGAATTCATCAGGAATCATGCCGGTCAAAAATTCACTGAACTTTTCTTTATCAAAAAATACGTTTTTGTAATATTGTCCGTTTATCCTAATAAATTCTCTATCTGCAAACGGTACAAGATGTTCTATTTTTGACAATCTATCAAACGTTTTTGTTATATAGTTTTCTATACAATCTTCTCTATTTGCCGGAATCGGCGGTAATAGATTGTGAAGTTTTTCCAATGCCTCAATTATATTTTTTAAGATTTCTTCTTTTTGGCTTCTTGTCAAACAATCGTATTCATAAATATTTTTCCCCTGAACTTTTTTCATCGTCAAAGGTTCGTATTCGTAAATCTCAGGAATGTATTCATACCCGAGTTCTTTAACTTTTTTGTACCAGTTTATTTCATCAACGGCAATCTTTTTGCCCTGCTCATTAATTCCGCGTTTTATAACAATATCTCCGTTAAATTCCATTGAATTGAATGGTCTGCACCTCGGAGTATCATCAGTATTATCTGCATAAGAAAGAAGTGTCCCGATTTCTTTTGAACCGTATAAATCCAAACGTTTGAACTCTATATTCTGCGTTTGAAGCCAGCCTACAAGCGCTCCTTCTTCCGGAATATTTTCCAAAAGTTTTTTGTTCTCAAAAACAAACAACCCAGCAACACCGTTTTCTTTTGACGGTTCTTTGACAAATTTATTATTCACATACGACCAGCGGCACTCAAAATCTTTTGATATCCCGATATAGTTTCCTGTTTCTGACGGTATCTCAAAATCGCCCGATAAAATAAGGTCACACCACATTATCATAAACCGCTCATCAGAAGGAAAGCTTGAAATTGTTTCTTTTATACCGGATACCGTTCCTTTTTTGTCAGCTTTAATAATTCTGTAATTGTATTTGTTTCCGAATGCCGCAAGATATTTTTCCAAAACATCAGTTTTATAATCAGCAATTATGCTGAACTCTGCATCCGGAAATTTCTGAAATGCATAAAATATAATCGGAAGATTATTTACAGGGACCAAACACTTAGGTTTATTCCTAGTAAGCCCCTCTAATCTTGTTCCTCTGCCGCCTGCTTGTATAATTATTTTCATAACAAAATATCCATTGTGTTATGTTAACGTAATACGAATTTCAATGTCATATTAGATAACAAAATATCCATTGTGTTATATTACTTTTTCTTTCGTATCACATAACAAAATATCCATTTTGTTATGCAATATTCCGCTTGAATATATCGTATCATAAATACTAGTTTTGCAAATACATTATTACGAAATGTAATATCATAAAATGGTAAATATATTTAGATAATACTACCTCAAAGCCCTATTATTACTAGGTTCATAACACAATGGATATTTTGTTATGAAAATAGTAGGACGTTATGAACTATAAACTTATTGATATGAAAGTATTTGG
>CALUXU010000013.1 GCA_944324825.1 Candidatus Gastranaerophilales bacterium | reverse complement strand
TAATGACAGAGCAAGCATTGTTTGAGCGAAGCGAGTTTGCTTGCTTGGTATTGAGCAGTTATATTATTTAGCGAATGAAGTTCAGGTTGCAGGTTTCTTTGTCCTGTATTTCTTTGACTGCCAAAGAAATACAGGTGCGGGGTGTGGGGGCGCATAGCCCCCAATACAATTATTAATTCATAAAATGTGACTGCGGGGTACAGGGGGTATTACCCCCGCAGCAATTTGATTAGACTATGTTCGGAGGACAATAATAAAAATTTTTATTATGAATATTTGTAATTTTTATATCAAATAGATGATTTTTTTATCAAGTTTATAATGTTTTTTGAAAATCTGCCGTAGATAAAAGTATGGAAAACCATTAAGGTTTTTCATACCTCCTCCCCAAGTCTAGTAGCCGCTCTTAAAAAAGACGGCTTTTTTTTATTTATATTTTTTATATAATCTAATTATGAAACAAATAGTATTTGCAACGGCAAACCCTCATAAACTTAAAGAGGTCAATGATATAGCAAGAAATTCGGGGATTGAATTTATACTTCCGGCAGAAGGATTTAACCCTGTTGAAAACGGTTCTACTTTTGCACAAAATTCGCTTATAAAAGCAAAAGAGGCATACAGGGTATCAAAAAGGATGTGTCTTGCAGATGATACAGGGCTTTGTGTTGAAGCGTTAAACGGAGCTCCGGGATTGTATTCCGCAAGATACGCCGGCACTCAGCAGGAAAAAATTACCAAACTGTTAGGAGAACTTGAAGGA
The DNA here is from genome assembly GCA_944324825.1 of Candidatus Gastranaerophilales bacterium. GTDB lineage: Bacteria > Cyanobacteriota > Vampirovibrionia > Gastranaerophilales > Gastranaerophilaceae > UMGS1585. Next base: position 58,949 of record CALUXU010000013.1, on the reverse strand, counting down.
GTAGAAAACCGGAATGCAAAATTTGTCTGCTGTATGACTCTTTTAGGTGATGACGGAAACCTTCTTTACCAAACAACCGGGGTTTGTCATGGAACTATTATCAAAGAGGCAAAAGGTATCCACGGTTTCGGCTACGATCCGATATTCAAAGTTGCCGGCATGGATTGTACGATGGCTCAGATGAGCGAACAAGAAAAAAACATGATTTCTCACAGAGCTAATGCATTGGGTGATGTAATAAATTATCTGGAATCTCTTTAGCTTTTTTGGCTGCAAGCATGCGGCTGGTTTTTAACATATATATTAACGGAATAATCATCACTGCTAAGAATGCAATAAGTAAAAATACGTCATAGAATGCGCATAACCTGCATTGGTGAAGCATTTCTCTATATAATGCTCCATTCGCTTTTTTTGCGGCATAAACAGGTGCGTAATAAGTCATAAACTTATGCTGCAGGTTTGTTAAATGGATACCGAACATAGGATTGTGCCAGCTTAAGTGATCAACAAGATAGTTTTGATGAACTTGTGACACCCTCGTAATAAATGTTGATGCCATTGCAGTAGAAATTGCTGTTACTATATTTTTAAACAATGCGTGTAATGATGCAGCATCAACTCTCTTGTCTGCCGGCAGTGTCAGAAATGCCATTGCGGTAATCGGAACGAAGGCCGCAGCAACACCTATACAAAGGATAATATTTGGGATGACGACGGCACTTAGTGATGCGGTTGTGTTTAACTGGCTCATCCATAATAAGCATCCTGCCATGATTAAGAATCCGCTCGATGACAGAACTCTCGGTTCAATATATTTTGATAATTCTCCAAAAACGATTAGCCCTATAAAGCAGGCTATTGCACGTGGAAACATTGCAAAGCCTGCCATTGACGGACTATACCCTATAAGGCTTTGTACAAACATAGGAACTAAAAGCAGAGTTGAATAAATTATCATATTTATGAACGAACTCACCATTGTTCCGTATAAAAAGTTTCTATCTTTGAATACTCTTATATCAATAACCGGATTTCTTGATTCTAATTCCCAGACGTAAAAGAAAACAAAAGAGCATACGCTTATGCCTGTTAGCCAGCAAATCCATGTTGTATCAAACCAATTAAATTGTTCCCCTTTATCAAGAACTATTTGTAAACATCCCATGCCGAGACATATTGCAACGAATCCTACAATATCAAAAGTTTTTCTTTCTTCTTTAGGAACCGGTTTTGTATCCGGAAGAAGGAATTTTATTAATATAACGGATAACATACATAACGGAATATTAATAATAAATACCCATTGCCATGACATATAATCGGTCAGATATCCGCCCATATAAGGTCCTGCAAGAGGTGAAAACATTGCTGCCACCCCGAATAATCCCATTGCAACTCCTCGCTGTTCAGGCGGAAAGGCGTTTAAAAGAACTGCTTGACAAATTGGAAGAATACTTCCGCTGCCAACCCCTTGCACCAGCCTTGCAAGAATCAACATGTGCAAGTCTTTTGCCAGTATGCAAAACAGGCATCCCAGAGTAAACAGGATAATACAATAAATCAAATACTGTTTTTGCCCGAAAAGATTTGATAAATATGTTGTGACAGGAAGCATAACTCCGGCTGCAATAATATAACAGGTGACAACAGTGTTTGCTTCATATTGAGTTGCTCCAAAATATCCTGCAATATTCGGCTGACAAACGTTTGTTGCAGAGCTTGCAGCAAGCGATAAAAACGCAGGAAGCAGTACAACAATTGCAATAATATATGGATTGATTTTTTTCTTAACAGCTTCCATATTTTATTATTTAACCTTAACCTTTGGTACTACTGACATTCCGGGTACTATGTTGTATCCTGTTATATCCTCTTCAAATACGATTTTGACAGGAACACGTTGTACAATTTTTACATAACTTCCGACAGCGTTTTCCGGAGGGAAAAGACTGGATTTTGCACCGGTTGCCCTTTGAATGCTTTCAATTCTTCCTTTGAATTTTTTCCCCGGATAAGTATCGATTTTGATTGATACAGGTTGTCCCGGGTGCATGTGGGTTAATTGGATTTCTTTAAAGTTTGCAACAACCCATACTCTTTTAGGTACAATTTGCATTAATGGCTGTCCGATTTGTACATAGTTTCCCTTTTCTACGCTTCTGGCAGATACTTTTCCTGCCTGCGGTGCATAGATTTTTGTATATGATAAATCAAGTTTTGCCTGTTCAACTTCTGCTTCAAGTCTTTGAATTTCTGCAGCTACCGCATCTGTCTTGGCTTGATGTGATTCAAGAGCGGATTTTAAAGATTTTGATCTTTCGTTTGCTCCGTTGTAATTTGCTTTTGCAACCGTTAAACCGGTTTTGCTGTTGTCATATTCTTGTTTTGATGCAATACCTGATTTATAAAGCTCTGAATATCTTTTGTAATCTTTTTGTGCAAAATCAAGTTTTGAATGTGTTGATGTTACATCTTCATAAGATTGGCTCAAGTTTGAACTTCCGACTTCAACTTCTTTTTGTGAAACCTTCAGTTGAGCTTTTGCTTCCGCAAGTTTTGCTTCTGCCTGATGCAGCTTGACTTCATAATCGTTAGGGTCAATTTCAAGCAGCAATTGCCCCTCCTTAACATCGTAGTTATCGTCAACCAATAATTTAACAACAGGCCCCGCAACACGTGGTGCGACTGAAATCAGTCGTCCTTCTACAAATGCGTCATCAGTTGATTGGTAAAACGTAGAGTGTATTGCGGCAAAGATGCCCAGTAATAATAAAAATGTTGCAAGGATTGCAGGAACAAAAACTCTTTTCTTCGCATATTCCGGTCTGTCATTTTCTTGAGCCGGTTCATCCTGTTTAGTATCTTTGTCTTTATCTTTATCTGTCATATTATTAACCCCCTAAGATTGTATTTTTACATATTTTTGAAGATTATTTCTTATTTTAAAAAGTGTTTTCAGGCAATTATCAACTTCTTCTGATGTTACATCTTCTAAGCTTGTTGCCCAAATATCAAGTATGGTCGGCAGTACTTTTTCATACATTTTTCTGCCTTTATCGGTAATAAATATTTTATAAATCTTTCTTTTGTTAATATCCGGCTGTTTGCATATTAATTCCATTTTTTCAAGAATTTTAAGCAAACGCGTAATGTTAGGTCTGTCTTTGTACGTCAATGCGGCAATTTGTCTTTGATACATGCCGTCATTTTCGATTAGTGCCGAAAGTATTGTGAATTGTTCAGGTGTAATTTCAAAATTTTGGGCTGTAAACCTTTGCACGGCAAGAGTTCTGGTTAATCGACCAATCAAAACCAGACGCACGCCAATTTTACTTTTTAATACTTCGGCTAAATCCATATACAAAACCTTCCCTTGTGTTATCATCATAACACAAGGGAGAAAAATAAATCAAGTAGAAAATTTTAAATTACTATTATTTACAATATACGAACTATTCGTAGTATCTACTACTATATTAGATTGTTTAATTCGACTGTGTCGTATATTGTCTTAGTATGGATTATGATAAAAAACTTTTATGAAAAAATTTGGAGAAAAAATAAAATTCTATCGTAATTCTGCAGGGTTAACACAAGATAAATTGGCAGAAATGTGTAATTGTAGTGCACAAACAATTTCCGGAGCAGAAACAGGATATAGTTTCCCTAATTCCGATACTTTATTTTTATTGTCTCAAGCTTTAAATGTGCCTATTGCATATTTATTAAATGTAAATGAAAATGATAATCTGGCAACTGATGAGCTTTATTATAATATTAAAAATATCATTCAATCCATAAGTAAAGAAAAACGAGATTTACTTATAAAATTAATTTATTGTTTTGTTGATAAATCATAATGTTATTGTTTAGTTCATTTCAATTAATTTTAAATCACTTTTTATTAATTCATAAAATTCTGGTGTGATTCTATGATAATCAACAATATTTACTATATATGGCAGAGAACTGTTATCAAATAAGTGTTTTAGATTATCGATGTCGTCTGGATTGGCTTCTTCAGACCCTTTTATAAGTATATCCAAATCTGAAAGTTTTCGAAAATTTGCTTTTGTTCGTGAGCCAAAAAAATAAAAGTGGTATTTTTTTAAAAAAGGAGAAAGAATGTTTTTAATTATTTCTGTTTCTAAATCAGTAACTCCTTTAATTATCGTCATTTAATTTTTCCTTTAAAATTTCTACTAAATAAGCCATATCTTTTATAAAGTCAGGGATTATTTCCAATAATTTTCTTGATTTTTCAAGATTGTATTCGTGTGCTGTATTATTTCTTTTTTGATAATACTCTTTCCATTTTTGCCAATCTTTTGCGTATCCGTATCCTTCCATAAATCGGAAAATATTATTCAATGTTAATTCTTCGTCCGTTTTTCCGTATTTTTGGATAAGTAGTTTTTTCATAAACTTCCAGGATGTTTCAAGTGTATATTCAAAACGTTTAACGCAAGAATCACATATGTATTCTAAAAGAGGTGAATCTTGGTTGTTTAAATAATCTTGATAACAAGTGTTTAAAGTGTTGTATGCTTTTTCAACGTTACTGAAACTTAATTGGCTCATTATATTTTGGTCCCTTTAAACATTTCTTTAATTCCGTCAACGGAGCTGAGGATTCCTGTTGCTTCATACGGCATATATACAACCTTATTGTCTTTTCCGGAAGTTATGCTCTCCATTGTTTCAAGGTATTTCATTGCAATAAGATATTTATCCGGCTGTCCCTTGTCTGCCAGTGCGTCAATAATTTTTTGGATAGCTTGTTTTTCACCGTCTGCTTCCAGTATTCTTGCCTGTGCAATACCGTCCGCACGAAGAATTGATGCCTGTTTATCACCTTCCGCTTTGTTAATTGCCGCTTCTTTTTCACCCTCTGCTTTTAAAATAGCAGCTTTTTTCAGCCCTTCTGCTTCCAATATTGCGGCACGTCTGTCACGCTCAGCCTTCATTTGTTTTTCCATTGCGGTTTGAATATCAACCGGAGGAATTATATCCTGCAATTCTACACGGTTAACTTTTACACCCCATTTGTTTGTTGCTTCATCAAGTATTGCCCTAAGCTCTTGATTGATTTTATCCCTTGATACAAGAGTTTCATCCAAATCAATCTGACCTACAAGGTTTCTCAGTGTTGTTTGGGTTAGTTTTTCAATCGCATCAGGCAGGTTTTGGATTTCGTATACCGCTGATTTCGGGTCTACAATTTGGAAATATAAAAGAGCGTTTATACTGATAGATACGTTATCTTTTGTGATAACGTTTTGTCTCGGGAAATCATAAACTGTTTCTCTTAAATCAATTCGTTCTTTTTCTTTTATATAAGAATATGTTTTGCCGTCTATACCTTTTTGTGTAATTTTCCAGGCAATAGGACGAGGAGCTTCAAGTATCGGGAAAATAAGATTTAATCCTGACTCCAATACTCTTTCAAATTTCCCGAGTCGTTCTATGATTACAACTTCTGCCTGTTTTACGATAATGACACCTTTTGCGACAAATATAACTGCTGCAGCGATTAGTATTACAGTCAATAAAAACATATTATTATTTCCTTTCAACAAACATAATTAAACTATCATAATCTTTTATTATTACGGCTTCGCCTTGCGGAATTTCCGTATCATCAAGACATCTGGCATCCCATCTTTCGTCGTATATTGAGATTGCACCTGATGTTTTGGTGACGGTTTCAATAACTTTTGCGGTCTTGTTGATGTATTTGCTTTTCATACCTGTTGCCTGTCCGCCGTTTGTTTTATTTTTCATAAGAAGCGGACGTACAAATAAGAGCAGTAAAAGCGATATTGCCACAAATCCTATCATTAGAGGGTATAGGTTTTGTGTAAATACAGATATTCCGGCGGTTATAAATGCCGCAATTGCAAAGTTTAAGAAAAACATAACAGGAGTAAACATTTCTAATATTAGAAATGCTACACCTAAAATTACTAAAAATTGCCACATAACCATAAATATACCTTAATATCAGCCGTTTATAAAAACAACGGTAAACTATTTATTGATTAGTTCGTTAATATCGTTAACCATTTCATCAGGGTCAAAGCCGTGAACTTTAGCGCCTGCTTCAAGGTTTTCAAAACGTGCAGCCGCACATCCGATACATCCAAGTCCGTATTTTGCAAAAACTTCTAAACTTTCAGGATATTGTTGAACTATATCCATTATTCCCATTTCTTTTGTAACTTTTTTTTTCATAATTCGCTCCTTAGATTTGTGGGATGAACTGTATTTTATTTTTTGTTTATCCAATCCCTTGACTTTTTGAAAAATATCATTAAATAAATTGTACAACAAAAAGAGAGGATTTGAAAGATGGGTTTTATTAAAAGTTTATTTAACAACGAATCAACAGTTATCGGATTGTGTGATTTAAGAAGGAAACAAAATGATAATATCATTTACGAGACAAAGGCGTATGTTTTAAATCAATTATTCATGTCAGCTCCGGAAAATAACATACTGCTGCAACGGGGCTTTTAAAAAGATCTCATATTCTTAAGTACATATTCAATCCTAACGGGCAGCAAGCGGGAAAACAATGAAGGTTAACAATTAACACAGGTTATAGAAAGGTTTCACCCCGCTTGTTTGCTTGTTACGATATGGAAATGTATACGGGATTATAAGTGAGAATAATTTTATCGGGACATAACAGTTTGTATTGTTTTTCAAATTCTATAAGGTTTGATTTTGTCCAGTGAGTTTCCCTTATAGAATTTACTCCCGTCAATTTCAGGTGTCTTAAAACCTCTTTGGGAGATTCAAATTCTAATGTCAGAATCTCCTCTTTTATCCTCTCTATATTTTTTAATTCGCCGATTGAGTTGTAGTTCAGTCCGATATCTGTAACAGCTTTAATTTCCTTGAAATTTTCTTTTCCGAAGCTTGAAAATATTATTTTTCCGCCATCGGTTAGGTTTTGTTTCAGTTTTTCAATGAAATCCGGCAAATTTTCTATCCATTGAAATGTTGCGTTTGAAATAATCAAGTCGTATTTTTCTTCAAAATTATATTCTTCAATATCTGCCGGAATAAATTTTATATCCGGAGAAATTTCTTTGATATACGTTTCGCATTCTTCAACAATATCAACCGCCGTATACCTTTCGATATCAAATTTTGAAACGAGTTTTTTTGTTAAAATTCCGCACCCTGAACCCAGTTCCAATACAAATTTTGGGGACTTGGGTATCATCTCGATAAGTGTTTCAGCCATTTTATTTTGTACTGTACAATTATCTTTATATGTTTTTAAGTTTTTCTTAAAACGTTGTTTTATAAGTTTTTTGTCTAACATACAATTTCGGACCAGCTTTTGAATTCAAAAAACGGACAATGTCCGCCTTTTATTATTACAGGATGCCTCCAATAATTCAATTGGTTTTTTGTCGGAATAATATTGTCATTTTCTGATACAAGAACTTTATCAAATGAGATATATTTCCCTTCTATACCCATTAGGTTTTGAAGCTCTTCTCTTTGGGATTCTAAGGTTCTGTCTGAAAATTTTTCAATGGTAGGTTTTTTATCAAACATTCTCTCGATAAATTTCCGGCATGAGTTTTCATTGAAGCCTTTTAGAGTAAGTTTATAAATCTTTTCCGGGATTCCGTATTGGTTATCAATAGATTTTGGTGTCCCGTTAATTGCAATATACTTATCAATTTTTCCAAAACAATCATAAAAAAGAGTTGAAATCATAACTCCCATCGACCAGCCGATGAGATATTTTTCTTTGTAATTATTCAGCGGCGGGAAGTCGGTATCAAGATTGGTATAATCATAAAATACCAGTAAATCGTATCCTTTGCGGTCTAAATGAGAAATAATAAATTCATCCATTCCCCATCCGTTAAAGAATATGATAAGTTTTTCATTATTTTCATTATAAAATTTATATTTCATTTTTAATTATTTCAAAAAGATTTTTAACATCATCAATAGTTATATCCGCAGTTAGCGACAATCTGAGTCTTGATGTCCCGATTGGAACGGAAGGCGGTCTTATCGGTAATACAAAGAATCCGTTTTTCTGCAATTCTTTTGCAATAATTTCCGCTTTGTCAGGAGTATTTAAAATAACCGGAATAATTTGGGATTCCGATGTTGTTTCAAAACCTGCATTACATAGAAAATGGTGAGTTCTTATTGTTAATTCCGCCAATTTTTCACGCTTATGATTCAGGTAATCTCTTTTGTCCTTTAAAAGCCAGTTTGTCCAGGCAATGTTTACAGGCGGAATAGAGGTTGAGAATATAAAAGAACGAGCTTTATTTGTCAGATATTCAATAATATTTCTATCTCCGACAGCAAATGCACCGAATGAGCCGAGAGCTTTTCCGAAGGTTGCGGTTATAATATCTACATCTCTGTAATTTGAAAGTCCTGCACATTCATCATCGATTGCACAGAATGCGTGTGCTTCATCAATCATCAATATTGCATTATATTTTTTCTTGAGTTCAATGAGTTTTTGAATCTCTGCAATATCACCGTCCATTGAGAATACGGATTCCGAAATAATTATTGCTCGGCGGTATTTATTTCGGTATTTTATAAGCAGCTCTTCCAGATGTTCGTAATCAAGGTGTTTATATCTGTGAAAATCCGCTTCTGACAATCTCATACCGTCGATGATGCTTGCGTGGTTTAATTTGTCGGAAAAAATTACATCTCCTTTTGACGCGATTGTTGAAATTACTCCGAGATTGCATTGGTATCCGGTATTAAAAATCAAGGCTGCATCTTTTTGAAACAGGCTTGCAAGTGTTGATTCAAGTTTATTATATATATCTGATGTTCCGCTCAATAATCTTGCAGAAGCTGATGAAAAACAAAAATCAGGGGAGTCGATATATTTTTTACAAAACTCTTTAACCAAGTCTTTATCAGTACTTAGATTAAGGTAATCATTTGATGAAAAATTTATTAATTTCTCTCCGTTTAAATAAACATACTTGCCTTCTTTTTTCTCGATAGGCGTAATTTGGCGAAACATGTTATTTTCTTTTAACTGTTTAAGTTCGTTTATTATATCTTGCATAAGAAACATTTTACTATAAAAACGAGGTTGAGTATATTAGACATGAATTGGATTCCGGATGATACATTTACTACTTCTATCATTTCCGGTGGGTAGGGGTAAATGCAACCACATAGATTGACCTCCAATTATTGCTTTAAACGAGTAAGCTGAAATGTAACCCTATACATTTACTCCTGCCCCTGGAACCAGTTTATTAAGGAGCGGATTTCTCCGAACTCGAGTTTGTAGCTTTTGGCGAGTGGGGAATTGATTACGGAGGGCAGGTCAAGGTTTTCTTTTATGGGGTCGATTTCAATTTCTTTTCCGTCATAAACCTTGCTGAAGTTTAGTCCTTCTTTGGCGCATTCCGGGAGTTTAACCTGTTTATTTTTTTTATCTGTCAGGTATGCCAGTCCGAAGGTTCGGCAAGTGATACCTCTATATTTATATACTGAGCATTTTTTGTTAATCAGAAACGGGCATTGATAAAAAAAGTGGCTGGTAACTCTGTTTTGTTTGAGGGTGTTCATATTATTTCTTATGATATTTTGAGTGTTGGTATCAAGGGTTCGGAATCCTTGCATCAAATACATCATCTCCAGTTGTGAAAAAGGATAGTCTCCGACTTCGCAGCATCCGGCACAACCTTCTTTGCAGCAAATATATTCTGACTGCTTAGAAAAATATTTTTTCAATTTTTTGTCAAAATCTTTTAGAAATTGTTCGTATTTTTTAAGCATACGAACATGATAACCTGAACGGGATATGATGTAAATGTGTTTTGTTGGTCATTAATGATTAAGTGACGGGGTGATTAGAAAAGCAGCTGAGTAATTAAGCAGCTACGCAGCTAAAATAATTGGTTGCTTTGAATATTATATTTGCCTAGCTGCTTGACTACATGACTACTTAGCTACTTTCTTCAATGAGTAAGCGCAGTTTCAACTCAATCCATTTACACCCCTATCACTTTTAATGAGTAGGCTTAATTCTAACCAAATACATTTACCCCCCCCCATGCATTACTCTCAATGTGTAGGCTTAATTCTAACCCAATACATTTACCCCCCACCCATGCATTACTCTCAATGTGTAGGCTGAAATTCAACCTAATACATTTACCCCTGCTTGTTTTTTTTTAGATTTCGTGTACAATAAAATTATGCGATTTAGATTCTAGTTTTGACAAATTGCATAATTGATAGGATAACTTGTTTGGAAGCTTTATTTTAACGTTATCTTTTATCGATTTTTCGTGTGATTTTTTAATTTATCAAAACCCGAAAAGGATGAGAAACTCTATTCAATGAGTAAAGTTTTTGAATTTAACTATAAGTATATAAAGGACATTGCATCTGCCGGTAGTTGGCGCAGAGGTTATGAGTATTATCAAAAAGATATGATAATCGAATCAGAGCCTGAAAAGAACTTTTATAAAGCAAAGGTCAAGGGCAACTATCAGGATGCTTATACTACGGATTTAATTTTTAAGAAAAACACTGTTGAGGCTCGCTGTAATTGTCCTTTGAAGGAGGAATGGTGTAAGCATTCGGTTGCGGTTGCTCTGAAGGCGATAAACGAACATGCTTATGAGGATTGGCTTGAAACAAAATACGGAATAGAGCATGATTTCCCTGATGAAAATACGGATTTGATGGATATTCCTCAAGGGAATTATATATTCCATTTCAATCCTAAGCGTAAACAAAATTTCTTTTCAATCCTGATTCGTGACAGAAAAACCGGCAAGATTATCCGCTCAATAGAAAATGTTTTAAGAGCGTTGATAGAAATCCAAAAAGAGCAGCCGAATTTCTCGCTCAACGAATCTCAAAAGGCTGAGGTTGCAATATTCCAGTTAATATTTAAGATTGCCCGTCAGGATAAAAAAGCCGGCTGGTATGATATTCCGATAACTAAGTTTCAGCCGATGTTTCCGCTTTTGGCGCAGGCCGATGAGGTGTTGGATGAGAAAACCAAACAGCGTATAAAATTTGTTGATGAGGAGTGGAAGCTTTCTTTGGAGGTTTCGTCTTCTCCAAACGGGAGTATTATGCTTGCCCTGTATTGGAACAGACCAAACAGCGATGAGGTTATACCGTTTGAAGAGGTTAAGTATTTCTCACGTCAGTTAAAATGGGGCAGATACAAAAATATCATATTCCCGATTAACGTTGCGATGAACGAACTTCCGCAAAATATAATAAAATCTACATTTACTGATTTGAAGGATTCTGAAGGCGGAAAGTTTATTTATGAAGAACTTCCTCAAATTCAGTCGATTATTGATGTAGATGTTTCTGAACAAATAAGTAAACTTATGCTTGAAGAAAGACCGCCTTTGAATGTTGTTTCTTTGGGTATTGATTATGACCAATCATTGAAGGCATCTTTGGAATTTGATTATGACGGGGTTCGTGTTCCTTATTCCAAAAACAAGGATAAATCACCTTATGTCACTATTACAACTAAAAAAGACGGTGAGGATTATGTTTATTGGATTAAACGTAATTATCAGCATGAGCAGGCGGCTTATCAAATGCTTCTGGCATGTAAATTTGTTCCGATGCAGACAAACAACCTTGCATTAGAAAAAGAAACCGCAATTGATTTTTATAATTACTATATCAAGCAGGCCGGTGAGGGTTGGAAATTTGAAGAAAAAGATGATATGAATTTCTTCAAGCTTCTGGAGGACCCTTTCAGAATGTGTGCAAAGATTGATTTCTGCGAGGATGCTCCTGATGAGTTTGAAATCCAGTTGTATGGTCAGGTAGGTGAAGAAATCATTAACTTTGATGATATATATGACACAATTCAGAGCGGCGAGAAATATGCAAGGGTCAGAAGTTTAGGATTTGTTGAGTATCCGGCACAAAATATTTATCAGATGATGCGTTCGTTCAATTCGTTTGATGCATATAGAAATAACGAAAATAAATTCAGAGTAAAAACGTATCGTGCAGGTTTGATTCAGGAACTTAAAAACCTTGATTTTGAACTTGTTTTGAGTGATGAGTTCAACAAATTCTGGGAACAGATTTCGTCCTTCTCGACAACCGAGCATACGGAACTGCCGAAGGATATTAATGCGACCTTCCGTGATTATCAGGTTAAGGGTTTCAGCTGGCTGTGGTTTATGTATAAATACGGTTTGAACGGAATCCTTGCTGATGATATGGGGTTAGGTAAAACTTTGCAGGCTCTGGCGTTATTACAAAAAGCAAAAGAAGTGGACGGACCTGAGCCGACATTGGTAATTGCTCCTACAACGGTTGTGTTTAACTGGGAAGCAGAAATTGAGAAATTTACTCCGGGGTTAAGCTGTTTGAAACTCTCAGGAGTTGACAGAGGCAAGCTTTTCGATGAAATCCCGAATTATGATATCGTAATTACAAGTTACGCTTTAATAAGACGTGATGTTGATAAATTCAGAAAATACAATTTCAGATATATCATTCTTGACGAATCTCAAAATATTAAGAATGCTATATCTCAAACGGCTCAGGCGGTTAAGACTCTAAATTCAAAACACAGACTGGCTTTATCGGGTACTCCGATTGAAAACAAACTGGAGGAATTGTGGTCTGTATTCGACTTTTTGATGAACGGGTTCTTATTTACAATGGCTGAATTTAATACGAGATACGTAACTCCGATTATGGAAAGACAGGATAAAACCGTTGAAAAACGTTTGAAACTTCAAATTTATCCTTTCATATTACGTCGTATGAAACGTGACGTTGCGAAGGATCTTCCTGATAAAGTTGAAAACATGGTTTATTGTGAATTGACACCGGAACAACGTGATTTCTATCTGGAAGTTCTGGACAGCACTAAAGAAGAACTCTTCAAGAGTATCGAAATGAACGGTCTTGAAAAGAGCAGAATGTCTATCTTCTCTGCATTACTCAGACTTCGTCAAATCTGCTGTCACCCTAAACTTTATGATAAAGAGCATGTTAAAGGTGTTATGCAGTCAGGTAAGTTTGAGTATTTGAAAGGAATGCTTGAACAAATCGTTGATGAAGGACATAGAATTCTATTGTTCAGCCAGTTTGTAGACATGCTTGATATTATCAAGGGCTGGATGGATAGAGTCGGTATTGAATACGAATACTTAACAGGTAAGACAAAAGACAGACAAAAAGCTGTTGAAAACTTCAATAACAATCCGAGTGTTAAAGTATTCTTAATCAGTTTGAAGGCCGGCGGAACCGGTTTGAACCTGACGGGTGCGGATTATGTTATCCATTACGACCCGTGGTGGAATCCTGCAGTTGAAGATCAGGCAACAGACAGAGCATACCGTATCGGTCAAACTAAGAAGGTATTTGTATACAGAATTATTACTAAGAATACTGTTGAAGAAAAAATCCAGAAACTCAAAACAAGAAAACGCGATCTTGTTGACAGCGTAATCTCTGTTGACAGAAATATTACTAAATCCCTTACTATGGATGATATCAGAGATATCTTCTCGGTTGACTAGGAGTAAAGGGGGGGGGAAATGTATTTGATTTGAATTTGGCTTACCCGTTGAAAGTAGTGTAGGGGTAAGTATATTTAGGTTGGAATTGTGACTACTCGTTGGAGAAAGTAGCTAAGTAGCTATGACGTCAAGCAGCTAAGAATTTTTTGTCAGGCTATGTCTGACCTACTGCTCCAAAAAGTGGACAAAAATCCTGAACCTGACTCACTAATCACGATTCCCGAAAATTACTTAATCATTAAGAAATATTGCGAAATAGGCTGAAATCATGTCATAGCCTTACTTTTTTGTTGACTTTTTAAATCAAATCCTTAAAACAATACTGTCGAACTAGAGTTTTAACTAACACAAATGAAGGATTTGTTATGTATTTGATTAATTTTTTAAGAATCTTATCCGATTATTATAAACAAAAGTGTAAACGAGTTTAACTAAAACTGATTGAGGTGAGGCAAAATGTTATCAAACGGACATGGATTTTATCCAAGATATGATTTAGAGGCAAGAATCCAGCATACCAAAATGGATCCCTGGTTCGGGTGTCTGCCGAGTGCCCGTATGGGGCGTGTGGAAACACCGGAAACAGGTGATTTCAAATCTGTAATGTCAGGTTTGATAGAAAAATTTAACGGAGATTTGAACGCTCCTGACGGTATGTTGAAAGATGTTATGGCCGGAAATGATGATGTTGATATTCACGATGTTATGACGGCAATGGCAAAAGCAGAAATAAATGTGAACGTTGCAACACAATTTACGGGTAAAATCATCCAAACATATGATAAAATTATGCAAATTCAAGTATAGTATTATATAGTGACAGAATAGTGTGTCAAAAAATGTAAATTATTAGCATTAGGGTGTCATCAAGATGGATTTTAAGCAGTTATTACAAAACAAAAATTTCATAATAGGAGCCGTCGCTGTAGCAGTTATTCTTTTAGCATTAATTGTAACCGCAGCGATAGTATCTTCAACCCATCGCGGTCCGGGAGCTAAAGTGGTTTCCGAAAAAGTAATAAAAGAACCTCTTGATTTGTTGACAACCGATAATCTTGGAAAGGCAATAGAAATTCAGGCATTACTTGCCAGAGAAGGTATTACTGCTAATCGTAAACTTGATGGTACAAAATCAACCATATTCTTGAAGGATTATACTCAAACCCAACGTGACAGAGCGTTACTTGCTATTGTTAAAAGCGGTTTGATGGATCAGAATGTCGGACTTGAAATGTTTGATAAGGGTGATTTTACCTCAACTAAAGAGGATAAAAGAATTCGTTTAATAAGGGCGATTGACGGAGAACTTGCACGATTAATCCGTAAAATTCCGCCTATTCAGAACGCATCGGTATTTGTTTCTATTCCGGAACAAACAATGTTCTCACAAAACCAAAAACCGGTTACGGCAACGGTTCAGTTAGATATGCCGTCAGGTGAAAAATTGGATAACTTTAAGGTAAAAGCAATTACTAACCTTTTAGTCGGCTCAGTTTCTGGTTTGGTTCCTGAGAATGTTTCAATCACAGATACAAACGGTAACGTATACAACAATATTTTGGATGCAACTTCTCAGGATGAAGAAAAACTTCATGAAAAAGATAAGTATATGCTCCAAAAAGTTAATACTCAGTTAGACAGATTGGTAGGTAAAGGTAACTATACAGCAACTGTTAGTACATTCCTAAAGCAATCTCCTACCGAAAAATTCACAACCTGGTATGATCCAAACCAAAAAGCATCTATAACCGAACAAACCTTCTCAGAAGGCTTGGGCGATCAAACCAGCGATAAAAACAAGAATACTAACGCAGTCAGTGTATATCTTCCAAACGGTTTACCTGGCGGTGGCGGGGATTCAAGCCAAAACAGAAATTATTCAAGAACTGCAAAAGAAACTCAATACGGAGTATCTAAGATTCAAACCAATGAATATATGAATCCTGGTGTAATTGAAGATATTTCAATCGCAGTAACAATGGATAAAGCAGCATTGCCGCCTGATGTAACAATTGATGATTTGAAAGAATTGATTGCACACGCAGCAAGCCCGAAAGCAAGACCGGAAAATGTTTCAATAGCATTCAATGATTCAAATGATCCTTATCTTGCATCAGATAATCCGGAAAAACTTCCTAAACCTGATGAAACAGGCAACCCTTGGTGGTTAGCAATTGCAATGGTAGCAGCAAGTTTATTCTTAGGTCACAGAGCTGTAACTCAAAGATTGAAGAAAATGAGAGAAAAACAAGAATCTGAAATGGAAGTATTGCGTGAAAAGACAACAGAACAAGAACAACAATTGAGAGATGTAAGTCAGAAAGCAGAGGCTCTTGTTCAGCAACAACAACAACTTCAAAGAGGACTCGTTGAACAAAGAGAACAAACAGCACTTCAAATACAACAATCCAGAATGCCTATTGATTATACTCCGTTGAAAAATGCATTGGCAGAAATCAAAAATGATTTTGATTTTGCGGATGAAGATATGGCAGGAGAAAAAATTAAGAGCTGGATTGAACAAGGTTAGGGGTAAAGGGGGACTTTACCCCGGCTGATTAAACAATAAGGGAATGGGAATATGGCGATAGAAGGATTTGATTATAAAGAGTTTGCACAGTTGATGTCATCTCAGGCGGGGGAATTAATACCTAAAGACTTTAATGACATGCAAAAAAACTATGTTGTTAAAACTCTTTCTAATTTTACACTTCTTGCGGGTGAAGCCATTGCTAATGATGAATCTTTAGGCTTTAATGCCGATCAGGCAATATTTGTTACTCAGATTATTGCAGAATGGGCGTTCCACAAATCTATTGACCTTGTTCATTCTGGGATTATGCCTGAACATTGGGACGGCATTATGCAAAAGATTGCTTTTACCATATTTGAGGTTGCAAAACAGGCAATAAAGAAGAATGTTCCGCAGGATCAGATTCTCCAATTAATCGAGCATCATGTAAATAAGAGCTACAAGGATGCTGTAGATAATTTGGAAAAACGCGGAGTGATTACTGCGGAAATTTCTCAAAAGGCGATGAGTCAATCTAATATTGATGATATGGCAGCACAAGCGGCTCAGGCAGAGGCTGAACAAAAGGCTGCAATGGAGGCTGCTGCGGCTCAACAACAGCAAGCTGCTCCGCCTTCGGCAGGAGATTCACAAGCTCTTCCTGCAGCAGCGCCTGTAAGCTCATTACCTTCCGGACCATTAGATAAATCCTTAAAACTGATGTCGGTTGCTCTTGTATTAAAAATATTACCGGAGGATAGGGTTGAGGCAATACTGGAGAAATTTGCACCTCAGGATGTTGAAACAATAAGAAATTATATGAGGGTAGAAAATCTTGAAGCCGGGCTGGATATGAACTATACACTTAAATGCCTGGAGAGTATAAAAGAGTTTTTACCTCGTCGTAAAACACCTAGTCAGGAATCAATATTGCGCCAATTAAACAGAATATTTGATAAGCATCCTATGGAAGATATTGAAAAATTATTTAAATCAGAGCGTCCGTTCTTGAAACGTTTCATTTCAAAAGCTTATGAGGGTGATTACTATCCTATACCTGTCAAAGTGGCTCAAATTGTTGTTCAGTATGTGAAGGATAGTGTATAATAAATGTCATGATAATAAAAAAGAAGAATTATCAAAAAAGATTAGAAGCAACAGCAGCAAGACGTAAGGCGGAGGAAGAAGCAAAAAGGGCCGCAGAAGCTGAAGCTGCACAAATTGCTTCTGAACCGAAATCTGAAGACGAAGATATTGAACAGGCAGTATTTGATATAGACAATATTGATTTTACCCAACGTGAGGAGAGAAGAACCGGCAACAGGCGCCGCGGATATCGCAGGATTGATGACAGAAACCTTATTTCTCGCGCACAGGAAGAAGCTGTACAGATTAAAGAGGCGGCGTATCAAGAGGGGTATAATCAGGGGCTGGAGCGCGCACAGGCTGATTTAGTCGCTTTTAAGTCAAATATAGGTGCGTTTATGAGTTCAGAAAAAAGAGTATTTGAAGCAATAGCACCTGATTTGATAGAGATAAGTCTGGAGATTGCTAAAAAAATCATTAAACATGAGGTACAGATTGATCCGCAGATTGTTATTGATACAGTAATGGATATAATGAAGAATATCCCTAAAAATGAACCTAAAATAGTTATTAAGGTTAATCCTGTTCAATCACAATATGTAAAAGATAATTTACCGGAACAATTAACTTTGTTAGGTGTAGAATCTAAAGTAAGTATAGTGTCTGATGAAAATATTTCTGAGGGCAGCTGTATAGTTCAAACCAATAATGGTGTAGTAGATGCCAGTATTGAGGCACAGTTGGAAATAGTTCAGAATGCATTGAGGAGTAGTTAGTGGCAGCAGAAGCAGAACATAAACCTATAAGTGAAATTTTTCTTGCCGGTTTCGTGCTGACATTAATCTTAATCTTGCTGGTTGAGATGCCTAATTGGGTTATCAATTTTTCAATCAGTTTGAATATTACTCTGGGAATTGTGCTTCTGATGATTTCGTTATACGTCCAAAAACCGTTAGAATTGGCGGCATTCCCATCAATTATTCTTCTGGGAACAATGTTCCGTCTGGTATTATCAATTGCATCTACCCGTCTTATTCTTGCAAAAGGTGAGGCAGGTGAAGTAATTCACGCATTTGGAACTTTCGTAACAGGGGGTAACATGGTTGTAGGTGGTGTAATCTTCCTGATTATTACCGTTGTACAGTTTATGGTTATCACAAAAGGTGCGGAACGTATCGCAGAAGTTTCGGCAAGATTTGCGTTAGATGCTATGCCAGGTAAACAGATGACAATTGATGCCGACTTTAACGCCGGTTTGATATCTCCGGAAGAAGCGGTTAAGCGCCGTGAAGATTTACAAAGGGAATCAAGTTTATTCGGTTCTATGGATGGTGCAATGAAGTTTGTAAAAGGTGATACTATGGCCGGTATCATCATCGTTATTATCAATATTGTCGGCGGGTTGTTAATCGGTTGTTTAATGAACCAGATGCCTGTTGCCGATGCGGTTTCAAAATATACAATCTTAACCATCGGTGACGGTTTAGCATCACAGGTTCCGTCATTGTTGATGTCAATTGCAGCCGGTATCGTTATGACGCGTGCATCTGCCGCAAGTGCTTCATTGGGTGCTGATTTGACTGAACAAATTATGAATAAGCCTTATTCATTGTTCTTCGCATCGGCCTTCTTATTCCTGATTGCCGTAACGGGGCCGATTACTGGATTGCCGTTCTTGCCGTTCTGTATGTTCTCAATAGGTCTTGCTATTGCAGGATTCTCTGTATTGATTAATGCAGATGTTCAGTCTCAATTGGGTCAATTGGAAAATGTACGTCAGAATATGCAGGATCTTGTTAACCCTAATAAGATGTACGAGCGTTTGGGTGTTGATGTCTTGAGTTTACAGGTTGGTGCAGGCTTGCTTGTTATTGCCGATCCTGATCAGGAAGGTCAGTTACTTGCTAAGATTGCAGCTTTGCGTCAAAGAGTTACTGATGAATTGGGTTATATTTTACCAAATATTCGTATTATGGATTCATCTGCACTTGAAGCAAATGAATACATGATATCTATTCGTGGTAATACTGTTGCAACAGGTTATGTATATCCTGGTAAATATATGGTTATTGCGGATCAATGGGATGCGGTTAAAAAATCTGTTCCTGATGATGCAATTATTGCTGTTGACCCTACATATCAAACTCAGGCATACTGGGTTAATTCAGAAGATGCACAGTCCGCAAGCAACGTTACGGCTGTTGATGCAACGGATGTTCTTGTTACCCACCTTCAAGAATGTGTTCGTAAACACGTAGATGAAGTTATGACAAAAACAGATGTATTGAAGCTGATGGAGCTTGTTCGTTCTCAAGACCCTACTCTTGTAAACGATTTGGTTCCTGCTATTATTTCTACATCAGATTTAAGAAAGATATTTGTTAACCTTATTCGTGAAAAAGTTTCTATCAAGGATATTATATTTGTATTTGAACGATTATGTGACTATGCAAGATTTTCAAAAGAGCCGGATATTTTGTCTGAACGTCTGCGTGCTGCTTTAGGCCGTCAAATTTGTTTAACTAACGTTCAGGATGATAATGTGTTGTACGCATTGACTCTTTCTCCTGAGTGGGAAAAAATTCTTGATGACAGCTGCCAAAGAACGGAATTGGGAACAATGTTCCTGTTGAATCCTATGCAGGTGCAGGATTTAATTGAATCAACAGCTATGACATTGATGCGAGCACACCAAAATATTGGTAAACAACCGGTAATTCTTTGTTCTCCAAGAATCAGACTTCCTCTGTTCCAATTGTTGGAAAGACATATTCCGACTATTGTTGTAATCTCATATTCGGAATTGATTACTGATATCAAGGTTGAGGCTGTTGATACAATCGGAGAAAGTGCGGCATAATAAATGCTTAAAAAACTTATTTTACTGTTAATAAAAATTTATCAGAAAATTTCTTCCCTGACTCCCTCAAGATGTCGTTTTTATCCGACATGTTCTGAATATATGAAGCAGGCAATAATGAAATACGGGATTTTAAAGGGTGGCTGGTTAGGAATAAAAAGAATCTGCAGATGTCATCCCCTGAATGAAGGCGGGTATGATCCCGTGCCGTAGGCAAATTTTTTTATTTTCGTATTTTACAATAGTATGAAAATTTCAATGCTGCGAAAAATTTACCCTTATTTGAACCACAATATGAAAAATATAAAGTGGCGATCTTTGACGGATGAAGAGATTTCCCGCGCAATGTCAGATAAACAAATTATTGCGAATTGTTTCGACGAGGCTGCAAGATACTCTCTTTTTAATTCTGAAAAAGGCCGAGAAATTTTAAAGAAACGCATAAAAATACAAAAAGATGCAAAAATGGAGCCGGCTTATAAAATTACTCTGAACGTTAATGGAAAAAATAAGACGTATAAAGCATTATTAATTGATTATATGGGAAAACATTTTGATTTGTATAAAGAATATTCTGACAATCCTTTCGGTCTTTCCTCTTTTGATTATTCCAATTCAAAGTTGAGTTTGGGTATGAATATTGCAATAAGAAAAATGGTAAAACAACATCCTTTAATGAAGCCATTATTTGCCAGATTATATATGTTTCCTTTAATAAAAAACAGGGCTTGTGAATATAATAAAGCTTCAAATGCTTTTAAATGGTTTACCGGAGAAAAGCCGACAGTTATAGGTGAAAGTGATTTAAAGTTGAATCTAAAAGGTCATAAAGATGAGGTGTTGTCTTTATTGAAGGAGTTGGGAAATAAAGATTCAAAGGATTACAGCTTTGTTGCCGTGACCGGGAATAAAAAAGTAAAGGGAATTGATAAGTGGCATTGCCTTCCAATATTAGGTGTAAATAATAAAACAGAAAGGGTAAAGGTTTTGAATAAACGTACTAATTACAAAACTAATATTTCCTTTGATGATTTTGTAAACCAATTCAAATCAATTGTCGGAATAAAGTGGAATTAACATAACACAATATTCATTGTGTTATAGTAAACAACTTACCCTTCTTCTGCCACAAATTGTATTCCAAATTTTGTGCGGAATAAGTATTTTACGGTATCACCCTGTATTTCGTGCATCATTGTATTAAATAAATCATAAGCTTCTCGTTTATATTCAATCAACGGGTCTTTTTGTCCGTAAGCACGAAGACCGATACCATCTTTTAACATGTCGATAATCCTTTAAAGATATTGGCACTTTATAAAAAATTCTTGTCCGATGACGGAAAAATTATAATAGCTGTCCCTAATGCGGAAGCGATGAATCGCAGAATAGGTTATTATGCAAATCTGCTTGATGATTTACATAAACTATCAGATATGGATAGATTATTCGGGCATAAAAGATATTTTGATATTCAATCTATTAAAAAACTTGTTACAGATGCCGGGCTTAAAGAAGATACCGTTGAAGGAATTTATCTGAAACCTGTAACAACAGATCAAATGTTAGCTCTAAATTTTGATAAATCGATATTAAAAGCATTTTGTGATTTAGGGGTTTTGTACCCTGAATTGTCTATTGGTATTATGATAGATGCAAGTATTGGTTAAGAAAACTAAAATTTAAGGATATAAACTCATGAAAACAATTCTGGTATCCGGGGCATCAGGCATAGTCGGCTACGGCATACTCAAATCATTAAGAGAAATAAAAGATATAAAACTTATCGGAACAACAATATATGAAGATTCCATTGCTCCGGTTTTCTCTGATATTGTGGAAATTGTTCCGAAAACATGTGAAGACAATTATATCAATAGCCTAATTAAAATAATCCAAAAATATAATGTTGATATGATTATTCCGTCCATTGAAGCGGATATGTTTAAATGGAATGATGAGAGAAAAATTATAAAAGAAACAGGATGTATCCCTCTGCTAAATAATTCTAATCTCATAAATTTATGTAAAGACAAATGGTTATTTTATCAAGAGTTGAGTAAACATAACAAGAATTATGTAATACCAACTTATATGTCAGTCCCTGATAATATAAAATATCCTGTTATACTAAAGCCTCGCAGAGGATATGCTTCACAGGGTATGGTTATAATAAATAATGAAGCAGAACTGGCAATTCATAAATCGAAAATCGGAGATACTCATATTTTGCAGCCGCTGATAGGTTCGCTTGACAGTGAGTATACAACAAGCGCATTTTTTGATACCGATAGTAATTTGAAAGCGTATATGACTCTTAGAAGAAAACTTTCTAAACAAGGATATACCGAAACGGCCGAAACTGTTGATATTCATAATATAAAAGAGGTATTGACAAACTTAGCCAATATTTTTAAGCCCACAGGACCGACCAATTTTCAATTTAGGCTTGAAAACAATGAGCTTAAACTTCTTGAAATAAACCCGAGAATTTCGTCTGCAACATCAATCAGAGCCGCATTCGGATATAATGAAAGCAAAATGAGTATTGATTATTTTCTTGATAAAAAAGAAATCTTGCAGCCGGAATTAAAAAAAGGTAAAGCAATAAGGTATATTGAGGACTATATAGAATATGATAGGAATAATATCTGATATCCATGGGAATTATGAAGCCTTAAAACAGGTTCTTCTTGAGCTTGATAAAATGAGTATTGCTGATATTTATTGCCTTGGCGATATTGTCGGATACTATTCACAGGTGAACGAATGCTGTAATGAATTAAGAGAACGAAATATAAAATGTATAATGGGAAATCATGATTGGTATATGGTATCAAATAGTTTTTGTCCACGTTCTCAAAGCGTTAATGATTGCCTAAAATATCAAAGAACAATAATTACTCAAGAGAATCTTGAATGGTTAAAAACATTGCCGTTTTGGAGATTAGAGCATAATATTTCCATGGCGCATGGAGGCTGGACAAATCCTATTGATGAATATTTAGAACCTGATGAAGAATATTTCGGAAAAATAGATGGAGAATATTTTGTATCCGGGCACACTCATATTCAAAGAACAGATAAATATGAGGACAAAATATACTGTAATCCTGGTTCTGTCGGGCAGCCTCGTGACGGAGATAATAGGGCAGCTTTTGCGGTTTATGATGGTGCGGGTTTTAAATTATTCAGAGTTGAATATGATATCGACAAAACTTGTGAATTGATGAAAAAAGCAGGTTTTTCATCTTATTATTACGGCTCTCTCAAAGATGCATCAAAAAGATTACATTCATGATAGAAACTATATCTCCAAAATTTTGACTCTAAATAAATTATGTTATAATCATCTTATGAAAACTAATAAAATATATTCATTAGATGAGATAAAAAAAATTATAAATTTGAATAAAGAATTTCTTAAAAAAGAATATCTTGTTAACAATATTATGCTTTTTGGATCTTATGCCAAAAATCAACAAACTTCTGAAAGTGATATTGATTTACTTGTTGATTTTATAAATACAATCGATATATTTAAATTTATAGACTTAGAAGAATACTTGTCAAAATTGTTCAATAAAAAAGTTGATTTAGGTACTCCAAATAGTTTGAAAGATTTTATTAAAAATAAGATATTAAATGAGGCAATTACATTATGAAAGATAAACAACCTCTATTTTTTTTAATGGATATAAAAAATTCGTTAAATAAAATTTTTAAATATACTGATAATATTACTTTTGATATATTTATCAATGATGATAAAACAAAAGATGCAGTAGAACGTAATTTTGAAATTATAGGTGAAGCAGCTAAAAATTTGACAGATGATTTTAGAAATAAATATTCGCACATTCCCTTTAAAAAAATTGCCGGAATGCGAGATAAATTAATTCATGATTATTTTGGGGTAGACTATGAAATAATTTGGAAAACAATAAAAGAAATATTGCCCCAATTTGCAGATGATATTAATAAAATAATTGATATTGAAAAAATAAATTAAATTTCTAATAAAAAAGGGTAATTATTTTTTTAATTACCCTTTTTTACATCTCTCATTATATATTCTTACGAACAGCCTGAATAACCACAATTTAAGCAGATAAAGCAGCCTTCTGCCATTTCTACTTTATTACCGCATTCCGGACAGGTAACAACTTTTATTTCTCCTGTCGGATTGTATTCTTCTTCTTTTTCTTCAACTTTAGGCTCTTCCTTCTTTTCTTCGATTTTTTTATCGATATTCATTGGCTGGAAGAATCTTGAGTTGTTTCTATATACGGTAATACCTTTTAAATGGTTTTTGTATGCTAATACGTAAGCTTCTTCAATGTCTTCACGAGTTGCAGATTCAACGAAGTTTACTGTTTTTGATACAGCATTATCAGTGTGTAATTGGAATGCTGCCTGCATTTTTACGTGCCAGTATGGCGAAACATCGTGAGCTGTTACAAATATTTTCTTAACATCTTCAGGTATTCCGTCAACGTGTGCAACTGATCCGTCAACTGCAATTTTCTTCATTAAATCTTCAGAATAAAGACCGTGACTAATCATATAATCTTTGAAGATATCGTTAACTTCTAACATTTCGGTTCCGTCCATAATCAATCTTGAGAATACAAGACCGAATAACGGTTCAATACCGCCTGATGCAGATGCAATCATTGAGATAGTACCGGTTGGTGCAATACAAGTTGTAGTTGCGTTTCTGATACCGTGTTCATTGATTTGTGCATCAAGTTCTTTCCATTGTTCATCGGTTATGATACCGGCAGATTTACCTTTAAATTTATTGTACAAATAATTGTCTTGATCATAAATGCTGCCTTTGAAGTTATTGAATCTTCCTCTTTCTTTTGAAAGTTCAACAGATTCGCATTTTGATTCGTAATCAATAAATTCGATTACTTGAGCTGCAAGTTTAGTGCCTTCATCAGATGCATAAGATATACCCATTTTCATAAGCATATCTGCCCAGCCCATAACGCCTAAACCGATTTTTCTGTTGTTTTGAACCATTTCGGAAATCTTAGGCAGCGGGTAATTATTGATTTCAATAACGTTATCCAAGAATCTGATAGCCGTTCTTGTTGTTTTTGCCAATAAATCCCAATCTACAACAGTTTTACCATTTTCTTCTTTTACCATTTGGTTTAAATTAATAGAACCAAGGTTACAAGCTTCGTAAGCTAATAATGGAACTTCACCGCAAGGGTTAGTTGATTCAATTTCTCCGATTAAAGGAGTCGGGTTGTCTGAATTCATTGTATCAATAAATATGATTCCAGGTTCTCCGTTTCTCCACGCTCCGTCAATAATTAAATCAAACACTTTTTTAGCATTTAATTTTCCGACAGATTGTTTAGTATTCGGATGGATCAAATCATAATCTTCACCTTTTAAATATGCATCCATAAATTTATCGGTAATTGCAACTGAAATGTTAAAGTTATTTAATTTTGTATTATCAGCTTTGCAATCAATAAATTCTAAAATATCAGGGTGATCAACTCTTAAAATACCCATATTGGCACCGCGTCTTGTACCGCCTTGTTTAACAGCTTCGGTTGCTGCATTAAATACTTCCATAAATGATACAGGACCTGATGAAACCCCCATAGTTGAACGTACTACATCATTTTTAGGTCTTAACCTTGAGAATGAGAACCCTGTTCCACCGCCTGATTTATGAATAAGAGCTGTATTTTTTACGGTTTCAAAAATTCCTTCCAAGGAATCCTCAACAGGCAAAACAAAACATGCTGCCAATTGTCCGAGTTCTCTGCCGGCATTCATTAATGTCGGTGAATTCGGCATAAAATATCTGTGAGTAATTGCATCATAGAATCTGTCTGCAAGCTCTTTTACTTCTGATTGAGATTTGCCGAATTTCAAATCTCCTGAAGCAATAGTATCTGCAACACGTCTGAACATGTCAGCCGGAGTTTCTACACAATTACCATTTTTATCTCTCTTTAAATAACGTTTTTCTAACACTTTGATAGCGTTTTCGGATAAACATACCTTACTTGTTTCTTCTACTACCACGATATCCCTCCATAATTTCCTGTTATTCAATTTTATATCAAATTAATAAGGCATGGGTTATGTAAAGATTTATTGTAACAAAAATTGAAACGAAACTTAATAATATAGGTGATTAGGTGATTAGGTGATTAGGTGACTAAGAGGATAAGTCTAGTCGTGAATTGTGAATCGGGGGAAATGTATTGGGTTGGAATTTCGGGAACCCTCTCCTTGAGGAGAGGGCAGGGTGAGGTGTAGACCGTAGGTCGGATTTACTAATCCGACTGTATTTTAAACCAAACCTAACTAAAAATGTTAACTGTTGTAAATTTTTATTTATTATCCTGTAAAAAAATATTTTTACTTATTTTAATGCAAGTATGGATTCCAGTAATTTCAATTCTGCAAATATTAATTTTGGTGCAAGACATATTGCAAAGACCAAAATTTTGAAAAAAGCTTCTGATAAATATTTACCTCGAGAAGCTCATATTGTTGAGTTTAATTTTCGAAACATGAATGATAAGAAAACAATAAATATTTTAAAAGAGAAATGGAAAGATGCAAAGTATACACAAATGATATGCTCTTCTTATTCTAATAACAGACATGTGTATGCTTTAACAACCCAAAAATCTAATTTCCGAAAACTAAATCCTGATAGTATTATGGGGCTTGCAGATATTTATTTGGAGCGAAAAAATGCAAGTTTAAAATTCTTGCAGGTTAATCCTAAATATATAAATAAAAAAGATTATCAAGCTAAAGGTATCGGTAAATCTCTTATGCATGGTATTGTCAATAAATTGAAAAAACAAAAATGCGAGTATATTGATTTGTATGCCTTACCTAATATTAAACCGTTTTACAGAAAAATATTTCCTAAGATTCTTGATAAATTATCAACTAAAGAGAGCTATACAAATATGGTTCTTGAAATTTAATAAAATCCTATATTTGGGTAGGTTTACCTGAGTGTTAATTTTTGATATGATACATAAGTTATAATACACGAGGTAAGCAATGTTTTTTAAAAATTACATAACGGTTAAAAATATAATATTTTTTATTGTTGCAATATTATTTATAAAATTTCTTACAATGATAAGCGGTATCGCAATGATGTTTTTTGCATCATACGTTCTGGCGTGTTCTTTAAATCCGCTTGTCGAAATTTTATCCAAAAAGATGAAGCGCTCTTATGCCGCAACTATTGTAGTGTCCGGTATGGTGGCGATTTCTGTTGCATTTTTCCTGCCGATAATTATTATTGCATCAAAACAAATAAATTCATTTATTCAAGTTCTGCCGGGGCATATTGAATCTTTAAAACTATTTATTTTGAATAAGCAAATATTAGGGCAAAAACTTATTGATATGCTTGATATACCGTCATTTATACAACCGGTATCCGATTTTACAAGCAATCTGGTAAACCAATCGATAAATGCAACAATCAGTTTAGCATCGGCTTTGGTATATCTTTTGACAATGTGTATTATTATTTACTACTTTATTGTTGATAAAAGAACTATTAGAAGAACATTTTTACTCTTGTTTCCTAAGCAGATGAAGAAAAAAGCCGACAGAATTGCAGAAACTATATCTCATAAAATCGGCGGATATATTGTTGCAACCGGTGTTACAATGCTTAGTTTAGGTATTGTTTTTACCATCTGTTTGATGCTTTTAAAAGTCGATTATGCTGTCCTCTTAGGTCTGATTGCAACAATTCTTGATATTGTTCCGATAATCGGACCGACCATAGCTTTAATTATTTGTTTTGTAATGTGTTATCAGATGGGACCGTTGGTTTTAATACTGATGACAATCGCATTTTTCTTTGCACAGTGGGTAGAAAATAACTTTGTAAGGCCTTATGTCTTTGGAAAATTCCTTGATATACATCCTCTTTTAGTATTTTTCTCTCTATTTGTAACTGCAAAATTTTTAGGTGTGATTGGAGTTATCTTTGCTCCTGCACTTGCGGCTACTGCTTGTGTAATCCTTGACGAGCTTTATATCAAACCAATAAATAACGAGAATTAATAATGTCAGAAATTTATCTATATGACAGACAATTAAATAAAAATACAGATTATAATGTATGGATGGGTTTCCCCGGTTGTACATCTTTTTCTCTGTCGTCTCTCGGGTATATGTGGCTATTCAAATCTCTCGATGAAGAGGACGGGATAAATGCAGAGAGAATTTGTACGGATACTAAAATTACCTCTATAAATCCTAAAGATGTTGATTCAATATGTTTTTCATTTTCGTTTGATATGGATTTCTTAAGTATATTTTCAATCCTTGAAAAATATAATATTCCGTTAAAATCGAATGACAGAGATGATAATTACCCTCTTGTTTTTGCAGGCGGTCCGGTTGTGACAGCAAATCCTGAACCGTATAAAGATTTCTTCGATTTTCTAATTATCGGTGATGGTGATAAGTGTAATTTAGAGGCTATAAAGCTTTGCCGTCAATCTAAATTGGAGGGTAAGTCAAAATCAGAGATTTTAGGATGTTTATCACATATTGAGGGGATATATGTTCCTTATAAATCAAATGTGGTAAAGAAAAGCCACTATGATTTGTCAGAATGTGTTTATACTCCGATTGTGAGTGATGAGAGCTTTTTTCCGAATACTTTTATAATAGAGGTATCCAGAGGCTGCTATAATCGCTGTGGTTTTTGTGTGGCTTCATATCTGAATCTGCCTGTCAGATTTGTGGATTATGAAACAATAATAGAAAAGTTAGAGCTGGGTTTAAAATATACGAATAAAATTGCGCTTTTAGGCGCTTTGATATCTGCTCACCCTAAGTTTAACGATATTTGCGGCTATATTTATAATAGAATTCAATCCGGTGAAAAAATCGAGATGAGTGTTTCATCATTGAGAGCAGATGCAATAACCCCGGAGGTAATTAAAACTCTTGCGGCTTGCGGACAGAAGCATACTACAATCGCGATAGAGGCTGCAAGCGAAAGATTAAGAAAAGTTGTTAATAAAAATCTGTCCGAGGAGCAAATATTTAATGCCGTAAAAATTGCAAAAGACGGCGGTTTGAAAGGGATAAAAATATATTCAATGATAGGACTTCCGACAGAATCTCAGGACGATATTGATGAATTTATCCGTCTTGCAAAAGATTTAAAAACAATCCATAAAGGATTTGATATTACGTTCTCATTTTCTACCTTTGTTCCGAAGCCTCATACCCCTTTTCAATGGTGTGGCAAGGAGAATATTAAATCATTAGAAAACAAGCAAAGTTATCTTAAAAAAGAATTAAGCAAACTAGGAATGAAGCCGAAATTTTCCAGTGCAAAATGGGATTATTACCAAGCCGTGCTTTCACGTGGGGATGCAACTCTCGGAGATTATCTTGTTGACGTTTATAAAAACGGCGGAAAACTTGGTGCTTTTAAATCTGCAGCTAAAAAATACTCGATTGATACGGATAAGTTTGCGGAAGGTTTTTATGATATAAATCAAAAACTCCCTTGGGATTTTATATTGATAAATCCTGGTAAGGAGTTTTTAAGAGATGAATATGAAAGACTGCTAGTTAATTTTGATTAGGCTGATGCCATTTCTTCTCTTTGCTTAGCTGCTTCTTGTTGGAGTTTTTGTCTTGCTTCTTCAGCCTTTTTCTCAGTTTCTTTTTGTGCTGCTTTGTCTAATTCAGAGCTTGTTTGTGCTTGTTGTGTATTTTCTTCGCGTTGAGTTTTTTCTGGCTCTTTATTTTCTTCTGTTCCTTCGGTTTTTGATTTATCTTCTACGGTTTCTTCGCCGAATCCGACTTGAGGTCTTTGGCTGTCTTTGGTATTACCGGCTTTATTATCTGTACCTTGGTTATCTAAAGGCATATTTTCTTCCGGCTTAGATGATTGACCGCTGGTTTGAGGTGATGCTAATGCTGATGTATCAGCATTTAAACTATTTAACTGGCTTTGTAATGAATTTATAGCCGTTGTTAATGCGCTAATTGCATTATTTTTGATTTGTGCAGCTGCTTCCAGGAAGGAAGATGTTGAGTTTGCCATTGTATTTTGCGTATTATTATTTTGTGATGCTTTAGCAACATCTTGTCCTGGTTCAGAAACATTAAAAATACTTTTTTGCATTTGAGTGCGTTGAATACTTGAGAGATTTAATCCTGTGCCTCCAAAAGCACTTCCTTGTATTCCGCCTGTGTTTCCTAATTGAACAGGTGACATTCCACGGGTATTGTTAAGTATAGAAGTGTAATCTTCTATTTGCTTTTTGAGATTATCTTGATATCCTCTAATTGCAAATGCCATATTATTTACTCTCTCCTATGCTTATATCTTGTATATATATAAAGTATATAATTGCCGAAGAATTGCTATTTTTATAACATTTGCTTAACAATATGTTACATTTTAATTATGATTGTTTATTAAAATATTCAATAATAACTAAAATTAAGTTTTGTTACATAATATCTTCTAAACTCCCTATATACGCATTTCTTGCATGTATTCAATTATTGTATTTGTGTGGTATTTTTATAAAAACAATCTAATTTAGATTATGTAAATTTGTTAACAACTCCCTTGAAATTACTTGCATTCAGAGTTTTAGCAAATATGATGTTAAAAGGCACAATTTGTGTAGTCAAATATAAATAGTAAAGAGGACTAAATGTCAAAAGATGTAATTGAAATAGAAGGTACTATTATTGAATCAATGCCTAACGCAATGTTTAGAGTTGAACTTGAAAACGGGCACGAGATTCTTGCTCATATATCAGGTAAAATAAGAAAAAACTTTATCAGAATTTTGCCGGGTGACAGAGTAAAAGTAGAAATGACACCTTACGATTTATCAAGAGGCAGAATTACCTTCAGACTTAAGTAACAAAGCTACAATTTATAAAGGAAAAAACTATGAAAACAAGATCATCAGTAAAACCTATGTGTGATAAATGCAAGGTTATCAGAAGAAAAGGCAGAGTAGCAGTTATCTGTGAAAACCCTAAACATAAACAAAGACAAGGTTAATTCAAACCCGGAATTTGCTAAATGTTTAGAGTCTGACCGGAGGACTTAAAACCTCGGTGGGGAGGAAGTATTTATCCCTCCTATACAAAAAAATCTAACAACAGAAAAGGAGAAAATTAAATGGCAAGACTAGCAGGGGTTGATTTACCTCGTAATAAAAGAATTGAAATCGCACTTACTTATATTTACGGCATCGGGCCTACAAGAAGTAAAAAAATCTTAGCAGCAACAGGTATTTCACCTGATTTAAGAACAGACGATTTAACAGATGAAGATATTAAATTATTAAGAAACGAATTGGCTAACTATCATATCGAAGGTGACCTTCGCCGTGAAGTTACAATGAATATCAAACGTTTACAAGAAATCAACTCATACAGAGGTATGAGACATAAAAGAAACCTTCCTTGCAGAGGACAAAGAACAAAAACTAACGCAAGAACAAGACGCGGTAAAAAAACAGGACCGGTTTCTAAAAAGAAATAATTATAACTAATGAAATATAGAGGAAATAAAAATGGCAAGACCACAAAAAACTAAGAAAAAAGAAAAGAAGAACGTATTGCAAGGTGTTGTACACATTCAATCAACATTTAACAATACAATCGTTACTTCAACTGATACACAAGGTAATGCTATAGCAT
Organism: Candidatus Gastranaerophilales bacterium; assembly: GCA_944324825.1. GTDB lineage: Bacteria > Cyanobacteriota > Vampirovibrionia > Gastranaerophilales > Gastranaerophilaceae > UMGS1585. Next base: position 27,211 of record CALUXU010000013.1, on the reverse strand, counting down.
GGGCTACAGCAGGTGCTACCGGCTTCAAAGGAGCAAGAAAAGGTACTCCGTTTGCAGCTCAATCTGCAGCAGAATTAGTCGCTAAAAAATCAATCGACCAAGGTATGAAAAAGGTTGAAGTTTATATCAAAGGTCCGGGTTCAGGACGTGAAACTGCTATCAGAGCAATTCAAGCAGCCGGACTTGAAATTACATTAATCAAGGACGTAACACCTATTCCGCACAACGGATGCCGTCCTCCTAAAAAACGCAGAGTGTAGACAAATTTTCGGTAGGGTGACGCGAACGTAGTGAGCTAACCCGTGAGAAGGAGCAAAACCACGCTTTTGCGACTACCCGAAAATTTGTAGGCCGTATCTGCGGAGAAACGAGTTACACACAGGTGAGAGCCCGCAAGGGTCATAGGTGCCTCACCGCAAGAAAAAGGAGAATAAACTGTATGGCAAGATATACAGGACCTACCAATAAATTATTCCGTAACTTCGGAGTAAAAGATTTATCAAACAGAAAGTTAACTTCTTCTATGAGACAACATGCTTCAGGTCAGCATGGTGCAGTAAGAAAGAAACTTTCAGAATATGCAATTCATTTGAATGAAAAACAAAAAATCAGACTTACATATTTAGTAAGTGAAAAACAATTTGCAAAATATTACCACACAGCAGCACGCAAAAAAGGTGTTACAGGTACTATTTTGTTACAAATATTAGAATCAAGACTGGATAATACTTTATACAGAGCCGGTTTTGGTGTAACCAGAAAACAAACCAGACAAATTGTTAACCACGGACACGTTACCGTTAACGGTAAGAAAGTTGATATTCCATCATATCTTTTGAAACCGGGTGATGTTGTTGCAGTAAAAGCAAAAAGTGCTGACTATTTAAAATCTGTTATGGCAATGATTGATTTATCATGTGCTCCAAATTGGATTACTGTTGATAAAGACGAGTTAAAGATTACATTCGACAGACTTCCAAACAGAGATGAAATGGATCCAGACTTTAAAGAACAACTTGTTATTGAGTACTATTCTAAATAATAGAATTGATAGGAGAAATTTAAACATGGAATTAAAAATAAAAACAGTAAACACTGCAACTAGTTCAGACGGTTCACAATACGGTAAATTTGTTATCGAACCATTAGAAAGAGGGTTTGGTATCACAATAGGTAATTCACTTAGACGTGTATTACTTTCAAGCCTTGAAGGAACAGCTGTTACAGCAGCCAGAATTGAAGGTATCACTCATGAATACACTGCAATCCCTGGTGTTTTAGAAGATGTAGTTGATGTTTTATTAAACTTAAAAGGTTTAGCAATCAAAACTGATTCTAAAGAACCTCAACATTTAAGAATAGATGTTGATAAACCGGGTCCTGTTCTTGCAAGTGATATCCAATTACCTGCTGGTGTTAAAGTTGTTAACCCTGACTGGTTAATCTGTACAATCGCAGATGGCGGCAGTTTCCATGCTGATGTTACTGTAGAAACAGGTAAAGGATATGTTGCTCATGATGTACCGAGAGTTTCAAACGAAATGACATCTATCGATGTATTACCTATCGATGCAACATTTATGCCAATCAAACGTGTTAAATATGATGTAGAAAACACTCGTGTCGGCGGATCAATCGATTTCGATAAACTTACATTAGAAATCTGGTCAAACGGTACAATTGATGTTGCTACAGCATTATCTCAAGCAGCAAATCTTTTAATTGAACATTTCGTTCAAATAGCTTCAATTACAGGTAACGCTCCGATAATTGAAACTTATTCAGAAGAAACAGCTGCTGTTGAGGAAGAAGCTCCTGCAGCAGAAGAAACTCCTTCAATAACTATTGAAGAATTAGAGTTATCCGTAAGAGCATATAACTGCTTAAAACGTGCAAGCATTAATTCAATGGCTGAATTATTGAAAAAATCCGAACATGATTTATTGAATATCAAAAACTTCGGTAAAAAATCATCAGATGAAGTTATTGAAAGATTGCATGAACATGGATTAGATTTAGCACCAAGCCCTGAAATGGATGAAAACGGTGTTATAATCGGTGACGAAAATTAATAGTAAATTAAAATATAAGGAAACAAAAAAATGAGACACCAATGTAAGAAACATACGCTTAGCAAAGCTCAAGACCAAAGAAAGGCCTTGTTACGTTCATTGGCAACCGAACTTTTTGTTCATGGTGAAATAAAAACTACTATGGCTAGAGCAAAAGCTTTAAGACCATACGCAGAAGGAATCATCACTTTAGCAAAAAAAGGTGATTTGAACTCAAGAAGACAAGCTGCTAAGTTTATTTATGATAAAGAAACCGGCAAATACATGGATTTAGAAACAGCAGAAGTATTTGACAAGCTGGAAGAAGGCAAGAAATTAGCACCTCAAACAGTTTTGAGAAAATTATTCTGTATAATTTCTAAACAGTATTCAGAACGTCAAGGCGGATATACAAGAATCTATCGTTTACCGCCAAGACGCGGTGATGCGACTGAAATGGCATTAATTCAATTGGTATAATTAATGCGATACGCAATTCTGGTTCAGTATATAGGTAAAAACTATGCCGGAAGTCAAATTCAATTAAAATCCGGTAAAGAAATACAGCCGACAATACAGGGTGAACTGGAAAAAGCAATTAGCACTTTGATATACGGGGCAAATAATTGCCCCGAAGATAATAAACGGCCGATAAAAACAATTTTTTCCGGACGTACTGACAGCGGAGTTAATTCAACCGGTCAGGTGGTTCATTTTGATATAAACAAGGATATTGTTGCTTCAAACTTTGTTTATAGTCTGAATGAAATTTTACCTCCTGATATTTCAGTATCGGATTTGAGGGTTGTGCCTGATACTTTTCACGCTCAAAAGTCTGCTAGATCAAGGTATTACAGATACGAGTTTATTAATCGCAGATGTAAAAATGCATTTGACGGAGATTTAATGAGGGTAAAGTATCCGATAGATATTGAAAGAATGCAAAATTCTTTGAATTATTTATTAGGAGAGCATGATTTTTCAAGTTTCAAAAGCTCCGGAACGCTTAACCCGAGCAAAATTTGTTTTATATCAAAAGCAGAGTGTAAACGATGCGGAGATAAGATTGTTATAGATATTGTAGGGAACAGGTTTCTTTATAATATGGTAAGAGCAATCGTCGGCACCCTTTTAGAAATAGAAGGACACAATCTGAAGCCTGAGCATATGCTTGAGGTTTTGGAATCAAAAGACCGCTCAAGAGCGGGCAAAACAGTGAGTCCATTCGGGCTTACGCTTATACAAGTAGGTTATTGAAATTAATATACGGAGAATAAAGCATGAAGACATATTCAGCAAAACCTCTAGAAGTTGAAAGAAAATGGTATCTAATTGATGCTGAAGGAGAAATTCTTGGTCGTTTAGCTACCAGAATTGCTAATATTTTAAGAGGAAAGAATAAACCTGAATACACTCCTAACGTTGATACCGGTGATTTTGTTATCGTTATCAATGCGGAAAAAGTTCTTGTTTCAGGTAATAAAGAAACTGATAAGATTTATTATCATCACACAGGTTATCCTGGCGGATTAAAAGCAGCAAGCGTAAAAGAAGTACGTGAAAAAGATGCTACTAAATTAATCGAAAAAGCTGTAAAAGGTATGTTGCAGCATAATACTTTAGGTGCACAACAGTTCACTAAATTAAAAGTATATTGCGGTTCAGAACATCCTCACGCAGCACAAAAACCTATCGTGATAGAAAAGGAGGCTAAATAATGGCACAATCTAATGAAATTATGGCAACAGGCCGCAGAAAAACCTCTATCGCAATAGTTAAACTTGTTAAAGGTAAAGGCAGAATTTTTGTTAACGGCAAAACTTTAGCTGCTTATATCGGTAACAGACCTGCTGTAGAGATGATGATATACAGACCGCTTGTTTTAACTGATAATCAAGATAAATACGATGTAAAAGTTAAAGCTGTTGGCGGCGGCGTTGTATCTCAATCAGGTGCAATCCGTCATGGTATTGCAAGAGCATTAGTTAAATCTAATGAAGAATACAAAAATGTTTTACGTTCAGAAGGCTTATTAACAAGAGATGCAAGAGTTAAAGAACGTAAAAAATACGGTAGAAAAAGAGCAAGAAAACGTTTCCAATTCTCAAAACGTTAATCTGCCGATTATATATTTCAAAAAGAGGGTGGCTTTTACAGTCACCCTTTTTTGTTTTATATTGTAAATGTTACTCCTTTAAGATTTTGATTTTGTCCGGTAACACCGGGGTTTTCTACATTTTGAGTTTGTCCCGGAGTTGCAAAGTTCTCCCAGGGTCTTGTCTGCATCAATTGCGATGCAAAAATATCATTATTATATTGAGGGAATAAATTTTGACCAATGCCTAAGTTATTGAAGCCCCCGTTAAAAATATCTGCTGTTTGCTGAGTTGGGGCTTGCTGTGCTTCAGGAGTAACTAATGAAAAACCGTTGCCCGCAATGGGTGATACATTCTGTGCCTGTTGCTGTTGAGTTTGACCTTGTAAATACTGTTGATATGCAGCGTATGCCATCGGACTAAATGTACCGTAAGAAGAAAAATTTTCGAATCCCATAATAAACACCTTTAAATTAAATATAACCTAACCTATATTTATTTAAAGAAAAAATCTCGGTAAAAATTGATTTATTTTAAAAGCTGATTAATATATTTTAACAATTTATCTGTTTCAATATACCAATCATGCCTGTCCTCTTGTTTTATAATTTCAACCGAGTTGTACCATTCGGTTTTTTGTATATTATCAAACCAGCGCCAGTCTGAACAATACGGCAGCAGCAATATTGTTTTTATACCGAGAGCACCGGCAAGATGGGCATTTGAAGTATCTACACTAATCATCAAATCCAGATTTCTCATTGCGGCAGCAGTATCGTCAAAGTTTTTAAATTCTTTTGATAAATTAATAATTTGCGGATATTTCTCATAAGAGTTGAAGATATCATCCTTTTGGAATGAGTAGAATTCTATGTTTTTCATCTCCAACAACGGTTTTAAATAATCAATATTAATTGTTCTGTGGATTGCGGCACGTATTGCCATATCACCTGATTTCCAGCATAATCCGACTTTTAATTTATCTGTTTGGAAATATTTTTGGTGATATTCTTCAATTTTTGTATCGTCAGCCCGTAAATACCCGTCAGAGGAAGGAATGTTGTTAAAATCCATGTTCAAAAAATACGGAACGTAGGATAAAAACATAGAACTGTCATAAGAGAGATTTTCTAATCCTTCGTCGAGGAATTCTATATTAGGGAAGCTTCTCTTGAACAGTTGTGATAAGCCTTTTCTTGAATATACAACCATTTGAGGATATTTTTCTTTTAGATAAGGTAAATATCTTGAATACATGATATTATCACCTAATCCCTGATCGCAGTATACAAGCAGGTTTTTACCGTCTGACGGTTGATTTAGTTTTTTTAATGAATCCGGAAGTTTTTCTCTGATTCCTTCGGTAAAATATTTATAACCGTTTTCAAACTCTCTCATAGTCCAATAAAGCGCCCCGAGAGAAGCTTTTGTATCCGCATCATCAGGATAATATTCCAATGCTTTCTTATAATTTGTCTCTGCCTCTTTATACTTTCCTGATTTTTGCAGGCTGACAGCTAAATGATAATAACCTTGATTATCTTTATTTTCAATCGCTTTTTTATAGCATTCCTGCGCAACTTCTTCATTATTATAAAAAAGTTCTTGTAAAAAGCCTGCGTTTATCCAGCTTGAAGGATTATCAGGATATAATTCAAGCGTTCTTGCACAATATTCTTCTGCTTTTTTGAAATCCTTTATATCCATATAACTTTGTGTAATCAAGGACAAAGCATGCCGGCTGTCAGGATGTGATGCCAAATATTTCCGGCAGTATGCGTTTGCGAAATCATACATGTATAATTTGCGGAAGCATTCAATTATTTTTTGATAGATTATTTCGCTCTCTTTGTCGTATCTGAATAATTCTTCATACAGGATAATCGCATCATCATATTTTTTTATCTTATATTTTGTATAAGCAAGACCGGCGATTGTTGACGGGGCTTTTTTCAGTTTATATGCCGATTCAAGAATTTTTTCCGCCTTGTTGAACAATCCTTTTTTCATATTGAATAATCCCCAGAAGGACAGTACCGTATCATTGTTAGGATTGTCACGTAAAAGTTCATAATAAATTTTTTCTGCCGAATCAAAATCCTTGTTTTTTACAAATAAAATAGCTTTGTTTAATTTTTTTATATCCAACATTATTTATTCGCCATTACCTTTACTTTTTCAATTATTTGGTTAATTATACCTGTCCAATCTTCTCCGAGATGTTGTCTGAATAATTCTATTGAAGGGTACCATTCGGTTTTGTTCTGGTTATCAAACCAGTACCATTCGGCATCAAAAGGCAAAATCGCCATTGCAGGAATATTTAAACACCCTGCAAGATGCAAAACCTCTGAATCAATAGAAATTATTAAATCCATGCTGTTAACATATTTGGCATAATCTTCTAAAGTGTTTAATTCCAAAGACAAATCCTTAATTTGAGGGTAAGTTTCAATGGTATTAAATATATCGTTTTTCTGGAAAGAATAAAATTGAACATTCTCTATTTCAAACAAATCCTTAAAATACTTTGTATCAATAGTTTGTTCGTTAACCGCTTTTAAGCTGTCACCCTGAGGTTTCCATAATAACCCGATTTTAAACCCGTCACCTAAATCAACTCTATCGGATTTTAAACTGAATTTTGGGATTTGTTCAAATGTCTTATTCAAATAATATGGAAGCTCTGATATTAACGTATATTTGTCGTATTTAACAGTATTAATATCAGATGCGGAAACGGTTTTAATCTTATTAAACGAAAATAAAGATTCCGCAAAAGGCGAGCATGCCAGAATGACATTTTTAAACTTATTCTCCAAAGGTTTTAAATATCTTAAATTCCTTAAAACCTCCGGATATATAGAATCCGCAATCACAAGAACTGTACCTCCAGATTCTTTCCCGTCCCATTTATTTTTTAATGATTCAATATCTTTGTTTAAATCTCTTTCAAGATAATACTTATATCCTTTACGCATTTTCTTTTCTCTAAGATAAATATCTTTCAAAAGGTTTAGAACATCATTTTTTCTCGGATAAGTATCTAAAATTTTCTTGCAGCTTTTTTCTGCTTCATCATACTTTTTCATTCTTTTATAGCAGAGCGCCAAATCAAATGATGCTGTCGGAACACCTAGTTTAACAGCTTTTTCATAAAGTTTAACCGCTTCATCATAATCTTTGTCGACAAATTCTTTATACATCCCCAATAGATTAAAAGCTAGCCCTTTATTAGGGAATTTTTGTTTTATTTCTTCGCATAACTCTGTCAATTGCTGTTTTTTAGACAAGTTCAAATAAATCAGAAATAATCGTCTGTAAGCCATAATTGTAGGGAATTTTTGGACGTATTCCTCCGCAATATGGATTGCATTATCGTATAATTCCAGTTGGATATACAGGTTCCCGATTATAACATACAGCCCCTCAGAAGGCTCAAATTCCAATGCTTTTTCATACATAACGATTGCATCGTATAGTTTAAAAACTTTTTCTTTGACATAAGCTGCCAGCATAAGAGTTTTTAAATCCGCACCAATTTTTAATGCCCCGTCTAAAAGCATTTCGGCTGTTGAATAATCTAATTTGCCGACATTTATGTACGCCAGTTTATATAACGCGTTTCTGTTTGTTTTATCTTGCGCCAAAACACGCATATAAAGCTTCTCTGCTTCAAACAAGTTGCGTTCATTAAAATAATCGTCAGCTATTTTTTCAAGACCTAAATTAACCATATATCAATATTAGCATTGATACTACATTTACGTCAATCAGGGGGGAGGTAAATATAGAGGTAAATATTGTATTGTTACTGGTTAGAAGTATGGGTAAAGCTGTAAATAGATTTTAGTGAATAGTTAGCCAAAAGCTATCATCTCCCTCTCCTGCCAGGAGAGGGATTAAGAGTGAGGTTGCCAATCAGTAAATAGTAAATAGTAAATAGGTCGGGCTTTAGCCCGACAATAATGAATTGTCTGGGGTGTTTTACTTAGCTGCTTAACTGCTTGGCTACTTAGCCGCATTTTCAACTTGTCTTCACTTTTCACTAATTGAAAATATTGACTTATACAAAAGAATTATTATAAACAAATACAGGGTAGTACATATAGAGGATTTTAACCCGCATTACCTAATCAAACGGGAATATAATCCGATATAAAAAATAGTTTAACTAACGAATTAGAGAGGTAGAAAAATGAAGATTAACGGTGGAGTCAGGTACTGTGAGCTTGGAGTCAGATCTTCAATCAGAGCAATGCACGTTGCAACAGAGCTTCTCGGGATTACAAACGAGAACGTTAACGGGTTTGATAAAATCGGTTACCAGAGAAAAGATGCCGTTGTTTCTTCATTCGCTGAATATTTAGGGGTTGACGGAATATCCCGAAACGTAGATGACAAAGTCGGCCGTATTATGACATCAGAAAAGCCGCTTGATATTGCACTTGCAAACAAAGGTTATTTCCAAATCCAAACCCCTAACGGAGTACAATTAACCCGTGACGGAAGATTCAAACTGGATAAAGACGGTAATCTTTTGAATATGGAGGATAACAAAGTTCTCTCTGACAGCGGTGTTCCGATAAAACTTCACAGAGTTCCCGAAGATGTAAAAGAAGTTGTAATCAACAGAAAAGGCTTAGTAAGTGTTTTCAGCAAAGAAAAACGTAAACTTGAGCCTGTAGCATTTTTGGGTATAGTAGATGCAAACGGTATGGCGGTTATGAATCCTGATGTTAAACAAGGTTTCAACGAGTATTCAAATGTTTCATTGCAAAACGAATTCTTAGCTGTTATGCCGACTATCAGAAACTTTGAAGCAAACAGACAAATGTTTATTATGAATAATACAAACATGCAAAAAGCAATAAGTCAGTTAGGTTCTGCATCATAAGGAGAATAAGTAATTATGTTTAATGCACAAGCAATTATCAGAAGAAGTATAAACAACGCAACTAACCAGTTTGATAGACTTGCATACGTTGGTAACAACCTTGCAAACTATAATACGGCAGGTTACAAATGCGTTCGTTTTGAACAAATGCTTAAAGAAAGCGGATACATTGAGGGTGCAATCAGAACGGATTCAAAACAAGGTTCTTTAAGAATCACTGACAATCCTTATGATGTAGCAATAGAAGGTCCGGGATATATTCCTGTAACCTCACCTGACGGAGAAACTCAATACACAAGAGACGGTGCATTCAAACAAGGTGCTGACGGGTATCTGTATACCCTTGATGACTGGATTGTAGGTGACGGTATCAAATTCCCGCCTAACAGCTACAAGTTTCAAATAAAACCTAACGGAGATGTTATGAGTTATGACTTTGCAGGCTCTCCTGCGAAAAAAATAGGAACAATTCCTCTTGTAACCTTTGATGCTCCGGAAGAATTGGAACAAGGCGTTAACAACAAAATGGTTGCAACAGAAACCTCAGGACAGCCAAAACTTGTATTATCACACGATAGATTCAAACAATGTTTCTCAGAAAATTCAAACACTAATATTTACGCAGAAGTAAACGATATGTTAAGACTTAACGCTTCAATGATTGCAAGTATGCGTCTTTTGAAGGTAGCAGATGACATGTATAACAAAGGTATTAACATTCGAGAATAAGGAGCTTAACTAATGTCATACGCAAGTTTAGACAGTATTGGAAAAACATCCCTGGCACTCGGTTTAATTGCTCAACAACAAAGGGCATTAGGTGCCAATATCGCAAACGTAGATACTCCGGGATATGTAAGACAGCATCTCGATTTCGCATCATACTTAGGCTGCGGAGAACTTGAAACCAAGTTGTCACAAAGAATGGGACCTTGCCCGGTGTTCCCTGATTATGAACAGGAAGAAATCAATCCGGCAAACGAATTAACAGAAATGCAAAAAAACGCAATTCTTTATTCAATGGCTTCAAGAAGAATGTCAAATATCATTACACAAATGAAAACAGTAATTAACGTAGGAAAGTAGGCACACTATGGGTATAATGGAATCAATGGATATTGGCTCTCACGCCTTAAAATGTCACGGTATAAGATTAGATATCCACGCAAAAAACATCGCAAATATTGATACTCCAAACTATGTAAGAAAAATCCCAATTCTGAACGCAACAGATGACTGTTCTTTCAGAGGTGTTCTTAACCAGATGAAAAACGATGTGTTCGGCTCCGGAACTCTTCCTTATTTATCCGGCGGCGTAACTTTCAACGGAGTTGTAGAAGATCCTACAATGGGTGATAAAATCTATAGACCTGGACACCCTGATGCCGATGCTAACGGATATATCCGCTCATCTAACGTAAACGCTATGGTTGATATGGCTGATGCTGTCTTGGCACAACGTGCTTATGAAGCAAACCTTGCCGTAATAAATATCACCAAATCAATGGCAACAAAAGCTGTTGATATCGGCAGATAGTGGGGTGGGGTAAAGAGGTAAAGGTGTAAATAGAATTGTATTGATTCTAAGTATTCTTTCTCTTTAACTCAAACCTTTAAAAAATATACAAACCTAATTTGCAACGATTCAAAGATATACATATACCTTATTATAATGGAAATTATCAAACCGTTTATTGACTGGCAGATGTCCAACTACATCTGCCGTTTTTATTTGTTAAAACATGTTACAATTACGTTTAATCTGAAATTTGAACATAAATAAAAACTTTATTAGTTTATGAAGTGTAAAATAAATTTGCTTTAGAAAGATAATCTATGGATATAGAGAGCTTAAAAAATATAATTAGAGCAGGTATAACAAAAGAAGAATTTCTTGATAGCTGTGCCAATAATGATAAAGATAAAAACGAGTCTGTATCAATATATGAGAGCAGTTCAATAGCTCCTGCCGCAATATTTGATGAACTTGATATCAATAAAGACAACAAAATTGATGAAAATGAGTTTAACAATCTAAAAAATATAAATAAAACCGATGGTGAAGACGGTACTAATATTCTCTCTGAAGATGATATGAACGGTCTATACAATAATATTTCTAAAAGGATAGAAGAAGAATACAGTACCGAAACACCAGAAAACGCCTACAAAAAAGCAATGGCGGAAGGTTTGGATTCAAATACCTTTCTTTCCAGTATAACATTCCAAATTTCAACCCTTGAAGGATTAATAAAACTGCGTCAAGATTCTTCTGATAGGATAATAAAACAAATTCAGGGACGTATAGATGATTTAATATTGAAAAATAATAATACAAATCAAAAGTTAAAAGAAAAATATCTTGATTCAAGAGAAAAAATAGAAAAACTTGAGAAAAAATCAAAAACTTTTGAAGAACAAGCCCAAAATGATTCAGAAAGTATAGAAGATCTGACTCAAAATATTATTTGTCTGGAAAGCGAAATAAAAGCCATAGGAGAAGACGAAAACAGCCAAACAGAAATTAAAGATAAAAATAAAGAATTAAACAAATTAAATAAAACGCTTAATAAATTCAATTCATCATATAAAAGTGCAGTTAATTCAAAAGCTGAAATAAATTCTGAAATTAAAAGTATTAATTTAAACGAAATATTAAATGAAATTAAATCTAATGACAGCACTCTGAAAAACAAAATAGAAATTCTGGAACAAAATATTGAAACAGAAAAAGACAGTGCAAAGCAGGATATAGAAAATTACCAAAACCAGATTAATAACCTGACTGCAATACAAGAATATACGGTACAGCAAATTCAGGCAGAGCCGGCAGCTTCCGAATATTTTGATTCTGATATGGAAACGTTCAGTTATGATTCAAAAGCGCTAAAAGAAAAATGGCAGAAGAAAGCTCCTGGATTATCTGACGGATTTTATAATAAAGCAACGGAAGTTGCAAAACGGGTCGGCTGTGATGCAAATGTTCTTATGGGACTTATGATGTCAGAAAGCGGTCTGAAAGCAGGAGCCGTGAACAAAAGCAGCGGAGCAACAGGATTAATCCAATTTATGCCTGCAACAGCAAGAGCACTTGGAACATCTACTTCTGCATTAAAACAAATGAGTGCGGAGCAGCAGCTTAACTATGTTGAAAAATACCTGCAAAATGCTAAAAAAGCCGCAGGATTCAAATCCGGAGATAAGCTTGATGCAGGGTCAATGTATACACTTGTATTCCTGCCTGCTTTTGCAAAAAGAAATGTTCTGGCGACAAAAGGAGATAAATATTATAGAGCTAATGCCGGGCTTGATGTAAACAAAGACGGTAGTATCACAAAAAGTGATCTTGCACAAAGAGTTTATAAGTACATGAAGTAAGGAGTTAAATATGGGCTTTAACTACGAAAATAATGTCAGTAAAAAAGGGATTACAAGACAAGAATTTGAACAACAATTAAATTCTAAACTTGAAAAATTAGGCGATAAGAAACAAGAAAAATATAAACAAAAAGCAATGGATATTTTTACCCGTTTTGCAGGATTAAACGGGGATGCCAACACTCTTGATGAAGCGGAACAAATTCAGGCTCGTGCAGCTTTTGAAGCTCTTGATAGAAACGAAAACGGAAAAATTTCAAGACGTGATATAAGGAAAGGGGGAAAAGGTTCAGAAACCCAGCAAATTTTTGCCGATAACGGCTACAAGGCAAGTAAATTCTTTATGGATACTTTTGACAGTATAATTGATGCTTCCGACAATTCCGGAGAGGTTCAATACGGAAAAGAAAATAATACCGGAAACTCACAAGTGACAGTTCACTACACACAAAATACCGAGGAGGTAAAAGATGATGGATTAACTACCTATCATTTAGATGGCGAGCATAGAATTGTACAAAAAGATGATATATTGGAAAACCAGACAAATGTTTATGAAGGAGATGAGCAAAATCCTTATGTAGTAGATGATACGGTTGACAGAGTAACAACAGGTTTGCCGCCTGAAGAAAAAGTTACGCCTCTTGTTGAACCTTCAGCTCCTAAACCATTAACCGAATCAAATATAAAAAGCGGATTTTTCCAATACTTGACTCAGGACAAAAATTTCACCGGTATAATGATAAACGGAGAAATGATACAGCTTCCTCAAGGTTGTGAAGTGGTCAACGACGGTATTAAGTTTGACGGTAAATTATATAAAATGAGAGGAGATTTTGATACTCCTGATGATATTTTAAGATTTGAATGTGATGAAACAAAAGAAACGCTGCGTCAGGCACTTGCTAAAAGGGATTCTGATGATTCAACACACAGATACCATAACCATGGTGATAAAGTAAACGAGCAGTCTACATACAACGCTCAAACAGGAACTATTTCACACGGAAATGATGAAAGTGCGGTATCTCAAACACAAACATTTGCATCAATGCTTATGAATAATGCAGAGAATTCAACACTGATACTCGATAAGCAATCCGGAACAAAGGAAACAACTGGAGAAACTATTTTAAATACAATTAATACCGATAATGATGAAGGTATTACTATGCAAGAATTAATTTCTTACCTGAATGCTGCGCAAAAAGAGTCAAAAACAGTTAAATCTGCCGGCGCTCGTAAATTTGCCTCCGGAGTTGATTTAGATGCAAAGGATTTGGTAAATATCGGACAGGTTTTCAGAAAATATGCGGGCTCTGACGGAAAGTTGCAAAAAGCAGAACTTCAAAACCTTCTTAACGATTTAAAGAAAACGAGTATGACAAAACTAGCCGCAGGCGAAAACGACAAATATATCGGGGTAAAAGAAAATAATGATGATGCTCCTACTGTTCCAACAGTACCAAATCCAACCCCTGACAAAGATAAAGTTGTTTTAAGGGACGGTAATCGAGAACGAAAAGTTAAAGATAACAATAACGAAAAAGGATATGGAGAAAATCAAGAATACTATTATAATAAGGGGAAACGTACGGCTCTTGAAGAAAGAGAAGTTGATAGTGTTGCAAACCCTCAAGAAAAAGTAAAAATAACTGTTGAGGATAATAACGGTAATATCGCACAAGCCGGGCATTCGTCACTATTTAAAAAACGGTTTGTATATATACAGGATTTAGAAAAAGAAGTCAATGCCAAAGTACAGGAAAGAACCGTTGACGGAAAAGAGAACCAACAGATTGTAAAAGTTAAAGATAAAAATAATGAAATAACATATTATGCCATAAATACCCTTGAGGACGGTTCGTATAAACTGGGAGAAAAACTTATTGAAAAACCTGTATATGGTAAAAATACATACGTTACGGAAACAAGATTCAGAAAAGAAGTAATAAATATTCTTGAACTAACCGATGACATTAAGATTCCGAAAAACATAACGGCAGAGTATGATAAGGACGGAAAACTCAAATTCAAACTCAATGGCGGAGATTGTTCTCTAAATACTGCAAAAGTCTACATAATAAGACATAATACTCAAATTGGGAAAAATATACCGGAGGAATTGCAAAAAATAGATTTAAAAAAACAAGAAGAAAATAAAGATGAGCCCGTAAAACTTTCTGATATTGATAAAAAATATGTTGAAGAACGAGCCAAAGAACTTGGATTAAGAAAAACAAACGGCAGTGATTACGGATGGTACTATAGTGAGAAAGAATACCTGCATTATCTCTGGGATAATGAAATAAAAGAATTTATTCCGAAGAAGGGTGTTTCTTTAATCGACGAACATGGAAAAGATGTTATGAAACGAAAATAAACGAGCGTCGGGTATCAATATTTAATGAAAATATTATCATTTACTCCACAAATTTCAGATGTATGATATAATGTAAATCGTATAGGGGTACTGATAATGTTAAACAGAAAATGCAAAATTACATATATAGCTCACGGAGCAACAATATATACAGAAGATTTCAGGCTTTGTAATCAAGAGAATTATCCGCCTTTAGAAGATAAAGGACAGGAGGAAATACGCAAAATTTGTGAATATATTAGGCATCGCGGGGTTAAGAGCGATAAGATTTATTCGAGTCCTGCGACACGTTGTATTCAATCTGCTCAAATGATTGCAAAAGTATTTAAACAGGATTTTGAAATACTACCTGAGTTAAATTCCCGTAATTGGGGGGATTGGAACGGGTTAACGTTTGATAATATCGTTAAAAAGTATTCAATTGAATACGGAGAAAATGTACCCAGCATTATAGCTTTAACCCCTGATAACGGTGAGCCGATTGTTGATTTCAATAAACGTGTTGATGTTGTGGTACAGAAATTAGTGGAAGAAAATCAAGGTAACCGTGTAATAGTTGTGACCGGTCAAAATGTAATTCAGTCAGTGGTTGCAAATACTCTGGGTATCCAGCCTGAAAAACAGTCCAGAATTTTGATTAAAACAGGCAGTGCTACACAAATAAGTTACTTTGATGATTGGTCAAGTTTGATATATTCGGGGTATGTACCGCTATAATTATGATATAATTAATTTATGACTAAAATTCTTAATTCGGAAAACGTAAAAACAGTTGCATATTTGGGAACAAGCGGTTCTTTTACAGAAATGGCAAAGGATTATTTTTGTTCAAAATATGCTCTGACCGCTTATCAGATGCCTTTCCGTACAATTGAGGAGGTTATTCAGTATATAGAAACTGATGATGAAGCTGTCGGTATTATTCCGTTTGAGAATGCTAAAGAAGGTGTAATAAGAGAATCAACCGATAACCTTATTAAATCCTCCGGAAAAGAGATTTATATTTTATCAGAAACCATATTACCGTCTAATAATTGTTTGTTATCTAAAAATAGCGAGATTTATAATATCTCCGGGCTTATTGCTCCTTCTCCGGCTATTGCCAAATGCAGCGAGTATATCAAAAATGAGCTTCCTATGCATTTGAATATAATAAACACTTCAAATATAGAAGAGGCTGCAAGATTATTAAATTCTTATAATTTAACTTATGCAATAATCGGAACGGAAAAAACGGCTGAGATATATAATCTTAATATTTTAAATCCTAATATAAATAATGATAAAAATAATCAAACAAAGTTTATCATGGTCGGGACATTCAAGACACTTCCTTCCGAGAACAGCACGTCATCAATTGCAATATGTATAGAAGATGCTCCGGGCAAGTTATTTAGTATTGTTCAGGAATTGGCAAACAGAAATATTAATATTTCTTATATCCATGCGACACCTTCTAAAATGGATATAAATGAATATATCTTATTTTTGGATATAAAGGGTCATATAGATGATTCTAATGTTCAGGAAGCATTTGAATCAATAAAACACCATACAACATACTTTAGATTTATGGGTTCTTACGAAAGGATTTAGAAAAATGGTATTTATATACCATGCAATAGAAGTGTTATAGTGTTAAGGTATAGAAATCAGTGCCGTTATGAAAAGGAGAAAATAGAATGAAAGCCGGAAAAAATCTTATATTAATAATATTTTTCATGACTTTTCAATTCCTATTTATTCAAGTAGTTCCAGGTTTTTGTGAAGATAAAATAGACGTTGATAAATGTCAAAAATTAGTAGAAAAATATTCTTCAATTATTGATAAGAATCCTAATAATTATTCGACTTATTTAAAGCGCGCAGATGTTGAGTATAAGCTTGGAATGTATAAGGAAGCAGTACAAGATTATACGGTTGTGCTTGAAAAGTATCCTAATGTCAGCGAAACATATTTTTTGCGCGGAAATTCCCGTTTTGCAATAAAAGATTATAAAGGGGCAATTGCTGATTTTACCAAGACAATAGAATTGGAACCGGATTCAGTTACGGCATATTGTAACAGAGGTACTGCAAAATTAATAACAAACGATAATCGTGGCGCGATAACAGATTTTGATAAGGCAATCAGTTTGGATTCGGATATTTATGATTCTTATTGTAACCGCGGAATTGCAAAATTAAATATAAAAGATTATAAAAGTGCAATAGAAGATTTTAATAAAGCAATTGAATTGGATTCTTCTATAACGGACGCTTATTGCGAAAGAGCGCATGCTAAAGCTTATATGGGAGATTATAAAGCTGCAATAGAAGATTTTAATAAAGTTGTTGAAATGAATCCAAAACTTGTAAGTGCATATTATGACAGAGGTCATGTAAAAATCCAGCAGAATGATTTTAACGGTGCATTAAAAGATTTTGATAAAACTATTGAGTTAGATAAAAAGTTTGCACCTGCTTATTTTAACCGTGCTATGATACATTATTCAAAGAAAAACTATGATAAAGCGGTAAAAGATTATTCGGCTTATATTGCATTAAATTCTAATGATGCAGAGGCATATAATAACCGTGCGTTATCAAGAATGCACATGGGCGGGCAGACTAAGGATGCTGTTTATGACTGCTTAAAGGCTTTGAAGCTGAATCCGGAATACTATCCAAAATATCAGGAGCTGCCTTGGCTGAAATATTATTTACCTGAAAATAAATAGGTGTATTATGAAAAAGCTTTTGTCTATTAGTTTATTATTTATTTTATGTTTGGCTTCCATGCCGTCATTCGGTTATGAACATTCGGATTTTGAAACCATAAAACAGCTTAGAAAGTGTAATAAAAAAATAGACAGAAATCCTGAGAATGCCAGATTGTATATCCAGAGGGGATATCTCAATTTTATGGTCGGAAATTACGAGGATGCACTTTCTGATTATGAGAATGCAAAAAGGTTAGAACCGGAAAACCCTGATATTTATTACAGTATCGGAAGAATGGAATATATTTTAAAGAATTACGATTCTTCTCTTGAGAATTATACAAAAGCTATTCATATTAAGCCGAAGGATGCAAAGTCTTATGTTGGGCGCGGTCTTGTAAAAGAAACCTGCGGAAACTTAGATGGTGCAATCGAGGATTACAATAAGGCTATCAAGGCGGATAAAAAATATGCACAGGCTTATGTTAACAGAGGGGTTGTAAAAGATAAGCAGCAGAAGTATGAAGAGGCGCTGGCGGATTATACAAAAGCAATAAAGGTTGATAAATATGCATCAGATGCTTATTATAATCGTGGATTAACTTTGTGTAAATTAAAACGTTATGAAGAGGCAATTTCGGATTATACTGCCGCAATTGATTTAGACGGATTTTATGAATTGGCATATCTTCATCGAGGGTTAACATATTTCTCATTAAAACAATATGAAAAATCCAGATTAGATTTAATAAAAGCATTAGATATTAATCCTAAGAATGATACTGCTCGTGAAAAACTAATAGAATTGCAGGATTACGTAGTAGAATAAACTATGTTATAATCATAACAGAGGTGATGTTATGAAGGTTAGTCCAATAATAGCAGGCATACAATTTAGAGCAGCGCAGGCTCGGCATCGTTTAATGCAGCGTCATGCCTGGGTTCCGTTGACCGGTTATGCATCATTAGGCTGCGGTGTTGCATCTTGTGTTTTAGCGCACAGACGTCATATACTTGCGCATAAAGTGACTGCTATGATAGCGTTGGCTGCGGCAACTGCTCATATATTATTATTAAAGACAATGCATGGTATAGGAAAACATCGTCATTAGCAATTAATTTGATTTTGATGTTTTAATTATTAATAAATATAGTGATAGGTAAACATGTATGAATAACAATGCAAATTATAAAAAACTTTTTCCTGAAACGTTTGCGAAACGTGAAAAATTGATGTCTTCTATGGCATATATTAACTCAAAGTATAAAAAATATATTCCGGGCAGCAGCATATTGGAAGAAGAGGTTTCCGAGCCTGAATCAAATATTGGTGAGGAAGTATAATTTTCTCTTGACCTAAAAATATGTTTAATATAGAATTAAGTTGCTGATAATTCAATACAGTACCGGCAAATTTTTTGCTTATTTGCTTGTATTTTTACTTACAGGATGTGGCAAGGACTCCTGTTCACAACGATTAAGTATCGTTGTGAATGGAAGCAGGCAGAGTCAAAAAGCGAAGCTTTTTGCGAGCCGTATGAAAATATTACCAAGCTGCATCAAAAATAAAATTGACAATTGAATATTACGGGATGTGGCGCAGCTTGGTAGCGCACCTCGCTTGGGACGAGGGGGTCGCACGTTCAAATCGTGTCATCCCGACCATTTTTAAAAAAGGCTTTAGATAACTAAAGCCTTTTTTGTTGTCTTAATATTTGTTTAAAAAACATTATTATAAGGCAAATATTCCTATTATGGTGTTTTAATATAAATATGGAAGGCAAAATAGGTAATGTATTTGAAACACAGTTTCGTTATGCTGTTAGAAATAACAGTTATTCCTCTATGCCTTCAAATAATACCGTTTCTGAGAGCAATCAGTCCGTTAAGCCTTCTATAACGACGGAAGTGAAAGAGAAGTCCGTTAACCATATTCTCAGAAACTCCGGTATTGCTGCCGGGATAGGTGTTGTTCTGCTTGCACCTGTTGTTATGCTGGCATCAAAAGGTAAGTTCCCTAAACTGTCGAATTATTTAACTAAAAGGTTGAATAATATTTCCAAAAAGATAGAAGAACTCAGAGAAAAACCGCAGATGTCAAAAGCAGAGATGGCTTATCTTAACTCATTACAAAAATCTAACAAAACTCTAAATTCAGCAAAAGGTTTATTACTTAATTCAGGCCCATTAAAAGACGTGCTTTTTGAAAAATTATTAAGAAAAATCGGTTTAGGCAAAGTATGTAATAAAATAACCGGATTTTTTGAAAAAATGGCAGTTAAGATGACATCAATTGCTTATAAAAAATCAAATAGCGCTTTTGTTTTGATGAAAGATAATTTTGCCCAAGTGAATAAGAATTTATTATCATCTTTAGATAAGTCAAAAGTTGTTACAATTAATGGTGTTTCAAAAACTGTTGCGGAATGGTTGGGTACTGCAAATCAAAAATTATCCGAAATTGATACTGCTTATGCTGCCTTCAGACCGCAAGCGGTTTCAAAACGTTATAAATGGCTGCGGAAACAGTTTAACGGATTGGGAGATATTGTATTTGATAAAACATACGGAAACTTAAAAAAATTTCTTACAACTCCAAAAAGCTGGACTTCATTTATAACTGAAGATTTGGCAGCGCCAACCAAAATAAAATTTGCACGTAATATATCTAATAAAAAACGAATAATAACAAATACACGCTCCGACGTTGCAATAGAATTAGATAAAGTGGTATCCAATATTGAATCAAGCCTTGATATGACTCATAAAGGTTCTGTTGATTTATTAAAACGATTGAAAAAGACTATATCAGGATTTACTTCAAAAGATACGCCGCAACAAAAAGAAACAATTTTAGAACAAATCAATGCTATTATTCAAGATTCTGCAAATATTCTAAATGATTCTGAGGCAAAATATAGTTCTATTACATCTAAAAAAATAAAGAAATCTCTAGGAAATATTCGATACATAATAAGTACAGATAAAAAAGGCAAGGTTGAAGAATTATTAGATATTTATAAACATCTGCTTTCTAAGGAAGATTATGCCGCATTAAAGAAATCTGTTGAAAAATCCCGTGTTGCAATAAACAATGCGGTTGACACAGAATCAGATAAATTTGTTGATAAAATGCGAGATTTAAAATCAGGCTCTGCTTTGTCAGATGTTGGTATTGGGCTGTTATTCCCGTTAGGTTCAACTGCAGTTGCGATGTCAATGGCTGATACGAAAGAAAAGAAACGTTCAGTTGGTTTAAATTTGGGTATTCCTCTTTTGGTAGGTTTGGCGACGAGTATGGTAGGTACAGTTGCGATGCTGGCAGCAGGTCCTTCAATGGCTTTAGGTCTTGTAACAAGTACAATCACTAACCAAATCTGTTCAAGAATAGATGACAGATTGAAAAAAAGAGATGCAGAGAAACTTTTGGTACAACAAAATAGCGGTTCAACTACAATTTAGCAACAAGATCAGAAATGTCATTAACAGTATCTTTATCCATCAGGCTATAAAAATTACTTGCTTGATTGCCCCAGAAATTTTTAACGGCTTGAACCGGATTTGCACTGTTGCCTGATTCAAGGTTCAATTTCCCGTTCATAAGAGAGTCTACAACAGGTGAGAATGCTTCTTTAGCATCATCAACAAGAGAGCCTAAATCAAATTTGTTATCGTCTTTGATATTAGAATCTGTATCAATTCCGTCAACCATGTCAGATGGGTCTAAATTATCAATAAATGAGTTATAATCAAAACCTTCAATATTGAGCCCTGCCGGTACGCCAAGCTGTCCTACAAGATTATTTTGTTTTATGTCGTCATCTTGGAGTTTATCAAGTTCTCCGTCCAAAATATTAGAAAATCGGTCGTCATCAAGGTCAAATGCTTCGATGCCGTTTGTTTTCTGTGCTCCGTCAACTTGAAATAACGAATTTATACTTGATAATACCGGTTCACTCATAATTATAACCTCTTCCTGGATTTATTATGAGTCATGTTCTTTTATTTATCATCATTCAATTGATGGAGAAATTATTTTAGTTATGGAGTTCTTTATTTATAAGCATGATACTGATATAGTCATCGCCGTATTTTTTGACTTTATCGATAAGTCTTCTGATTGAGTCTTTAATTTTTGTTTGTTTTTTTATGTAATTATCCAAGAATATTAATGTCGCTCTATCGTCATCGTTTTCAATGTTTTTATAGATATTAATAATTGCATCCGAATTTTCTGTTTCATTTGAGTACATTCTATTAAGTGCATCAATATGTCCATTGAATTGTTTTTCCGGAGTTTTAATTTGTTTGAGTTCTACCTGTCCGCCTCTTTCAAGCAGATAGTCAAAGAAATTTAAGCCTGATTCAATTTTTTCTTGCGCCTTTCGCTTTGTCCAATGTGCAAAACCGCAGCACCCTTCTTCAAAGAAGTATGCAGACATAGAAAGATAGAGATACCCTGAATAAAATTCTTTGTTTATTTGCTCGTTTAAATAATTAACAATATTTTTGTTAAACATTTTCAGTCCCTTTTATTTATTTTTGTATAAGCCGTGGATATTGCAGTATGATATCGCTTCTTTTATATTATGAATTTCAGGCAGGCTCATTTCAGGAACTTCTCCCGGATAAAAGTATTTAATATGTACTTCATTTTTGTCTTCCGTTTGTCCTTGCAAAAACATAATATAATGTTCTTTTTCCATCGGGTGATTTGTAATTCTGATAACTGTACCTTCATCGTAATTATTAATTTCAGGTGTATGCTTTTCGGTTATCATATCGTCAGTGTTTTTAGGCGTAAGATGCTCCATAGCTTCGCCACAGCATACAAGCTCGCCCATTCCCGAAACAAGAACTTCAACAATATTTCCGCAAATATTACATTTGTATAATTCTAATTTTTTTGTCATATTAACCTGCCTTTCGTTTTGGATTATAAAAATCTCAAACAGAAAATATCATTGCCGTACAGGGCTATTTATGCTATCCTGTGGGTATGGTTGATTTGAATACACAGTATGAAGAAATGGAAGCTAACTATAAAGAAATCTTTATAGAAGCAGCGGAAATGATTAGAAGTGCAATCGACAAATTTAAGCCCGATGTGAGTTGTAAATCATGCAGGATAAAATGTAATATCCAAAACCCCGATATTTTTTCTGATTTTCCGGGGGGCTGCCCTTATTATAACTGGCAGATGCAGGCACTAACTTATCTTACGACAACTTATGCAGAGAAATTAAAAAAAGCAAAAGAAAAGATTAACGAAGGAAAAGCAAAATGTTCCTGCAACATGTGCGGTGCCTGCTGCAAACTTGCCGTGAGCGAGTTTTCTTATACCCAGCTAAAGCAAAAAGCAATGCGCGGTGATAAATTTGCAACTATGTTTACAAGCTGTTTTGTTCCGTACGAATCGGAAGAAGATGCCGAAAAAGCGGTTCCGGAATACTTTGCGCTCTCTAATGAGCTTCTTGACCCGAATGAAAGAGTTTATTTTTATTATTGTCCTAAGCTTACTCCGGATAATAAATGCTCTGATTATGAAAACAGACCGCTTTTGTGCAGAGATTTCCCGATGACACCTTTGAAGCTGCTTCCTTCCACCTGCGGATATCTGCCATGGAGAACAGGTGCAAATAAACTTGCAATGTCAATAAAAGCAAGAGAAGATATAATCGCTTTTTATAAGAAGAAACTAGGATAGGATTTATTTATGAGTAATATAAAATTCGGAACGGACGGCTGGAGAGCTGTTGTTGGGAAAGATTTTAACGAAGAAAACGTTATTAAGGTTACAAATGCAATTGGCAAATACGTTTTTGATACGTACGGGATTGATAAAAAAATAATTGTAGGGTACGACCCTCGAAATATGGCGGATGTATTTTCCAAACAGTGTGCAGAAATCCTTGCCGGTAAAGGGTTTAATGTTTATTATTCCGAACGTATAATCCCGACACCCGTTCTTGCATTCTGTGCCAAAGACAGAAACGCATGTGCCGTTATGTTTACGGCATCGCATAATCCTCCGGAGTATTTAGGAATTAAATTTATCCCTGATTACGCAGGCCCTGCAACCCAGGAGATTACGGATAAACTCATTGAAGATTTGGATAAACCTTTTGAAACGGATTCTGCTTCTAAAGATATTATTATAGAAAACTTTGAGGAAGAATATTACAAACATATAGAATCAATAATCGATTTTGATTCCATAAAAGAGCTTGATACTCATATTATTTTTGACGGGCTTTATGCTGCAAGTATCGGATATTTTGATAAACTTTTAGACCGGCATGGGATTAAATATTCGACGTTACACATGGAGCATGATCCTAATTTTGGCGGCGGTATGCCGGAGCCTAAGCCTAAATATCTCAAAGAGCTTATTGAAAAAGTAAAATCTGACGGGAATGCGGTCGGGTTTGCAAATGACGGGGATTCCGACAGATTCGGAGTAATAAACGAAAAAGGCGAGTACGTAACTCCTAATGAAATCATTTCTATACTGCTTCTTCACCTTGTCGGCGAAAAGGATATGGAAGGTTGTCTTGTAAAGACAGTCGGTGCAAGTCTTCTGCTGGATAGAGTAGCGGAATTATTGAATGTACCTGTTGTTGAAACGGCTGTCGGCTTCAAGCATGTTGGTCAGGCAATGCGGGAAAACGATTGTATAATCGGCGGTGAAGAATCCGGAGGTCTGAGTATAAAAGGGCATATCCCGGAAAAAGACGGGATACTGGCTAACCTTCTAATTCTTGAAGCAATGGCTTATTCCGGAAAATCTCTGGTTGATTTGCAAAAAGAAATTAAATCGCTTGCAGGCTGCTCTTTTGTAAACGATAGAATTGATTTAAAACTGGATAACAGGGACAAAATAAAATCTATTCTTGATATTATATCTAACCTGACAGAGGTTGCCGGCATGAAGATAAAAGAAAAAAATACTCTGGACGGGGTGAAAATTTATGTCGGGGATTCAAGCTGGATTCTTGCAAGACCTTCCGGTACAGAACCGTTATTGAGAATATATTTTGAAAGCGATACCCAAGAGAATATTAAAAAGCTTCAAGATGATATAATGTCAAAAGTTGATGTATAATAAACTTATAAATTACAATTAGCATAAGGAATATAAATAATGATAGAAATGAAAGTTATGGGTATAGCCCTTGATACAAGAACCGGATCACCGATTGTAGTACTTCATGATTTGGATAACAGAAAAGCATTGCCTATCTGGATTGGTTCTGCAGAAGCAAGTGCAATTATAAGAAAGATTGAAAAGCTCTCTGTTGCGCGTCCTATGACCCATGACTTGATTATTTCCATTATTGAAAAAACCGGATATAAATTAGACCGAATAGAAATAAACGATGTAGAAAAAGAAACCTATTACGCAACTCTGTTCCTTACAAAAGGCGACGAAGAAATCGAAATTGATTCCCGTCCGTCTGATGCAATAGCTGTTGCGATGAGAGCAGAAGCACCTATATATGTAACGGCAAATGTTCTTATGAACGGTTCTGTTTCAACGGATTCCGCCCGTGACGAAGAAGAAGCTCAAGAGTTCAAAGAGTTTATCCAAAGTATCAAACCGTCTGATTTTGAAAAACTGATTGATAAACACCGCGAATCAGACCAATAAGTTGGGGTAGGGGTAAATGTATTTGGTTACATCTCTGCTTACTCGTTGAAGAAAGTAGTTAAGTAGCCATGTAGTCAAGCAGCCATGCAGTACCCTCTCCTGATAGGAGAGGTCAGGGTGAGGTTTAGGTTTAGTTCGTAGGGTGGTGCAATTTATTGCACCATACTGTTACTCACCGGTCATTCTGAGCGAAAGCTGTCATTGCGAGCGATAGCGAAGCAATCTATTCGATCCAAAAGATTACTTCGTCACTTTGTTCCTCGTAATGACACAAATACGTCATTCTGAGGCTTTAGCCGAAGAATCTCTTTTTGATAAGTAGTAAGCCGCGGGAAATACATTTACCCCTTGCTCCTCACAAATTAAACAACAATCTTGTTCCGTCCGGAGTTTTTGGCCTGATAGAGCATATTATCAGCGCTTTTTAATATTTCTGATGCGCTGTTATTGTTCTTGTAATCCGCAACTCCTATACTGACGGTAACATTTTTCCCTCCAAAGTCGTGGCTTGATATTTTCTGTCTTAATCTTTCCAGCGGTAACATGGCATGCTCTGAATCAGTTTCCGGCATGAGGATAACAATTTCCTCTCCGCCATACCTGTATACGATATCAGTTTTTCTGAAAGCATGCTGTATAATTTTTGAAATTTCTTTTAACACAAAATCCCCAAATTGGTGTCCCCATGTATCATTTATTCTTTTGAAATGGTCAATATCAATCATTGCAAGTGTAAATGGGGTATTGTATCTTTGGGAACGATTAAACTCCTGATTAAGGCTGATATCAAACTGATGTCTGTTATATAGCCCAGTTAATCCGTCAACTGAGGATTTAAAGACCTGCTCAGCATAAATGTATTTGAGCTTGAATATACTCAAAAACTCGTTGATTATAAAATTGAATATCTCTATTTCATCCTTTAAAATATCTTTGTCTGAGAATATACATATTCCGCCGATAAGTTTATCACTGAACATGAAAGGGAGTATAAGTTCATTATTTACAGATATCTTTTTTGTATTTCTGTTTATAATATGAAGCTCCGTTTTATGTTTTATAATCTGCTTGAATTCCGACATGCTCTGAAAGAATTTATTTTCTATCAAGTCAGTATCTATTGTTATATTTTTTACTGCGAGTTCAAGGGTGTTTATTTCAAGGTTATCAGGGCTGTTAAAGAAAACACCTGCTGCCTGAAACTCAAAATGCTTCTCAATTATTTGGAACATTTTTTCTACAATGACGTCTTTATAATTGATGAAGTCAATTAAACTTCTGAATTCATTAATAATATCAATATACTTTGTATTTTCAGTATAATTCATCATTTTTACATACCCGTACACTTTTAATTTAATGAAAATATTTCAAAAGTCATGGGGCTTGACAGTTGAAACATGCTCAGGGCATGCGAAAGCGGAATAAGAAACTCTTGAGAGAATTAAAATATTTAAGTTTTGTAAACGGTTAAAAGCCAATTATAGCTTGAATTTTATAAATAAGTATAAAAACATAAAAAATAATGGTTGCAATTAAAAATTGATGTACTAATATAAGTAATGTGCCTGGGACACAGAGGTGTTACAGAGGGAAGGATTTAAAAATAGTCATTACGACGGTTAAAGAGCTGAACTCACGGGCAAACGAACTTTAAAAGTTAAACACAGCCGAAATTTTAAGGAAGTCAAGATTAAGAATTGTAAATTAAAATAAAAACAATCGCTTGACAAACAAAATTTAAGGAATAAGATAATAAAGGCGCTGATTCAAAGGAGTCAAGTTGCCGACCGCAAAAGCGGTTTGGAGATACTGGTAAATATAAATAGTTTACACAACTGTCTCAAAAAATGATGTTTGTTTGAACATTGAAAATAGAATAGCTGAAAACGACTAATATACTTGTTGATTCATTGAAAATGACAGACAACGCAATAAAACGAAGTCGAGCAGTTTATCGAGTTAGCCCTCGATAGACGATGGACATAAACTTTCTGACAATGGAGAGTTTGATCCTGGCTCAGGACGAACGCTGGCGGCGTGCTTCATACAT
>CALUXU010000012.1 GCA_944324825.1 Candidatus Gastranaerophilales bacterium | reverse complement strand
GTTTGATGATATTTAATCATCAAACCAGAGTTCTTCTATAATTTTTCACACACATACGGCACCAGTCGGTGCCTTTTTGGGGGTAAAAGAAAAACTTTTATTCTCATATAAAAATAGGGTCCTTATCTAATTTAAGGACCCTGTTTTTTTAGTTATAAAAAATTAATTAAATAATTTCGTTATAGGCTGACGGATTAGTCAACAAGTCATAATTAATCTCATTTTCATTATCAGCAATTGCAGCCGCAACGACAGCATCTGATGTTACATTGATTAAGGTTCTCATCATATCTGTCAATCTTTCGATTGTGAATAAGAATGCAAAACCTGCGACTAATTGTTCCGGTGATAATCCCATACCATTCAAAATTAATGCAATTGTAATCAAGCCTGCACCAGGGATACCAGCACAAGTACTTGATGCAACGATTGCCAATAGCGCAATTTGAATTATTAAGAATGGTGTTAATGCAACTCCGTAAGCCTGTGTTAAGAAAATAACGGCAACGGTTTGCAATAATGCTGTACCGTCCATACTTAACGTTGCGCCTAAAGGTAATACAAAGCTTGAAACTTTATGAGATATACCTCTTTTTTCACAGCAAGCAATAGTTAAAGGAAGTGTTGCAGAAGAACTTGCAGTTCCGAATGCAACCATCATTGCTTCGGCTATTGCGGCATATAACATAAGTATTGGAACTTTGGAGAATACTTTTAAGAATAGCGGGTATACTACAAATAACTGTAACCCGAATCCGATTGCCAATACCAGTAAATATTTTGAGATACTTGAGAATATATCAATCCCAAATGAAGATACCGATACTGCCGTCAATGCAAAAACACCTGGAGCTGCAAAAAACATAATCCAATCAGTAACTTTCATTGTTGCAGCAAATACTGATTCAAAGAAAGAAACTATTGAACGATTAACATCTCCGACTTTTGCTAATGCAACAGAGAAAATCAATGCAAATACAATAATCGGAACCATATCTCCTTTTGCAATTGATTCCAAAGGATTTTTAGGAATAAATCCAAGGAATATATTCAACAGGTTATCTCGTTGAACTTCGATAGTGTGTGAAACTTGTGACTGGATACTTACTGCTACATCAGAATTAATGTAATGAGAAGCCCCCAGACCAGGTTTAAATACTAATGCCAGGAACGCACCTATCACAACAGCTGCAATAGTAATTATACCGTAGTATAATACCATCTTTTTGCCGAATTTTCCCAGCTGTTTGTTATCTCCGACACTCGTTATACCGATAACAATTGCGGATATTACCAAAGGTATAACTACCATTTGAATCAATCTGATAAATAATTGACCTACAAAAGTCAATACATTTATAACAAACGGATTCGAATGAGTATGTAACAAAGCACCGACTACAATACCGGCTACTAAACCAAAGAATATGTGCCAATTTCTTTTAAAGCCTAAACCGAGGGCAATCAGCACTTGCATGTGTAATTTCATTCGATAAATCCTCTCATAACATAACCAATTATTTACTAAAATATTGTACTAAATTACGCTAAATATTTCAAGTAAAATATGGATTATACAACTATTAAATCCTTGCTTTCATCAAGTACTTTTACCAGAGCAGACAGATGTGCCATTAATGTTTTGAACTGAGGAATTGTCAAACTTTGAGCGCCATCAGAATATGCTTTGTCCGGATTGTTATGAACCTCAACCATCAAACCATGTGCCCCTGCAACAACAGCAGCTTTGGACATCGGTTCTATCAAATACCTCTTGCCTGTTGCATGACTCGGGTCAACTATAATAGGCAGATGTGAATACTTTTTGATAACAGGAACTGCGGCTAAATCCAAAACATTTCTTGTATAGTTTGAATCAAAACCTTTTATACCTCTCTCGCATAAAATAACGTTTTCGTTCCCGTTATATAGTATATGTTCCGCAGCAAGCAAGAATTCTTTTATCCCTGCTGCCGGACCTCTTTTTAACATAACAGGTTTGTTTGTTTTCCCGATTGCTTTTAAAAGTTTAAAGTTCTGCATGTTTCTTGCCCCAACTTGAACAATATCTGCATATTCACAAATTAAAGGCAAATCCAATGTATCCATAACTTCAGTAATAACAAGGAGTCCGGTTTTATCCGCTGCATCTCTTAAATATTTTAAACCTTTTTCCTCCAGTCCCTGAAAGTCATAAGGTGAGGTTCTTGGTTTAAAAGCTCCGCCTCTTAAGATTTCAGCACCGGATTCTTTAACTGCTGTTGCAATTTCTAACAGAGCGTCAAAATCATCTTCAACGCTGCAAGGACCAGCCATTACAACAGGTTTATTATCTCCGCCGATTTTAACCCCGTTTGAGAATTCAATTACTGTATCTTCTTTTTTGCTTTCACGGCTTGCAAGTTTAAAAGGCTCTTGAATCAGTTTTACTTCTCTTACTCCGTCAAACGAATTGATAGAATGCGGCTGAACAAGACGTTTATCTCCAATTGCAGCAATAACCGTAAATACTTCCCCGTAATTTATATTAATCTTAAAATCATTTTCTTCTAAATGTTGTACAACTTTATTAATCTGAGCTTCCGTAGCTCCGGGTTCCATAATTATTATCATATTCCTATTCTCCTTATGTATTTTATTATAAGTGTTGATTAATTCTTTGCAAATTTATTTGTTATAATAAATTTATGGAGAATGAAATTTATTTTTTAGGACCAAAAACATCCTACTCGGATTTTGCAAAGGAACAGTTTATAAAAACCTTTAATATTAATAACTATCAGGAAAAACCAATGCGTACGATTACTGCGGTTATTTCTGAGATTAATAACTGGAAAAATTCTAATAATCTTGCGGTTTTACCGATAGAAAACTCTATTGAAGGGATTGTTAAAGAAACCATTGATAACTTAACAAGGATAAAAGATTCAAATATTAAAATTTTAGGTGAAACTGTTGTTGCGATAGAGCACTGCTTGATTACTTATGCAAAAGATTTTTCTCAGATAAAAAAAATTATTTCTCATCCGCAGGCATTATCCCAATGTTACGACTATATATACAGCAAGTTTCAGGATAATGTCATATTGGAATCGGAATCATCAACCGCAAACGCAGTAAAATCTTTAACAGAAAATAATCCTGAAATTGCAGCAATAGGGAACAAATTTTCTGCGGATTTTTTTAATAAACCGATGCTCGATACTAATATAAATGATGAAAAATTTAATCAAACAAGGTTTATTCTTTTAGGTGTCCCAAAGAAAATCAACAAAACAAATAATGATAAAACAAGTATTACATTTTCAACCGAAAATAAATCTGGTGCATTATGTGATATTCTTACAATTCTAAAAGAAAATAATATAAATATGACATATATTTCGTCACGTCCGTCAAGAAAATCTCTCGGGGAATACAACTTTTATGTCGATTTTGACGGTCATGTTCTGGATGAAACTATTTCAAAAGCAATGTTTGAACTGTTACAGCACGTGAAAACATTTAAGCATCTCGGCTCTTATCCTAAATTTACGGAATAAAAGTTGCAATTTACTAAAAAAAGGCTATAATGGCTAATATGGATAATAAAATATCCGTGATACGTAATTTAGGAGAAACAGTATGTACCAAGATGAAACACTTATTTGTGAAGACTGCGGCAAAGAATTCTCATTCAGTGCCGGAGAACAAGAATTCTACGCAGAAAAAGGACTCACAAATAAACCCAAAAGATGCCCGGATTGTAGAAAAGCAAGAAGACAAAAGAACAGAAGAAAAATGTATGATGCTGTTTGTTCTAAATGCGGTGCACAAACTCAAGTTCCGTTTAAGCCTATGCCGGGAAGAGAGGTTCTGTGCAAAGCATGCTTTGATGCTCAAAAACAAGAAGCGTAAAAATTTAATATTTATATGAATAAAGCCTGACTTATTTAATAAGTCAGGCTTTATTATTAATCTTTTCTCGGAATTAATTTTAATACTGCGCTATGTCTTGAGGTTGTCCCCTTTTCTTTTCTGTAAGAAAAGAATAAATCATTATTACAGCTTGTACAGTAAGGGCAAACATCAATATTATTTCTCTGTACTCCAAAATCAATAAGCTGTTGTTTATTTATACCTTTTAAATCGACATAAATTTTATCATATACAAATGTTTCATAAGGCTCCATATCAGATACGGTTTGTTTTAATTTTTCATAAACATCTTCACCGACATTGTAACAGCAAATAGCAATGGTTGGTCCGATTACGGCGTATAAATCTTCGTTATTTGTAAAGTATTCCTGTTTCATGATTTCGATTGCTTTCGGACCTATTTGAGCGGCTGTTCCCCTCCAACCGGCATGGAGCACCGCTCCTATATTATGTTTTTTATCGTATAGTATAATCGGTGTGCAGTCTGCATAATTCAAATATACTGCCTGACTGTAATTATCCAGAATCAATCCGTCGGTATTTGGATATGAATCCAGAGTTTTACTTGCGATTCTAATATTCGACGAATGTGTTTGTGTTGGTGATACAAGCATCGCTTTATCTATTTTGAGATAGTTGCAAATATCTTTTTTGTTTTCTTTTACAAGAGCTTCTAAATCTGATTCGTTAGAACGTATAACAGACTCTCTTGTTGTGAAAAAATGCTCGGCTTCCGGAATTAAATCTGAATAAATAACTCTTTTTTTATTTATAAATTTAATATGAAACATACCATCATCCTAGAATAAAACCGATAAAAAGTACAATACTTTTTCTAGTGTAAATTTACATTGTTTTTTCTTTGGTATAGAATTTAATTAACGGAGAAGGGATAATTATATAAGAAAGGGTTTATATGAAAGTTTCATTAAATTGGTTATGTGAATTAGTAGATATATCAGATATTCCTGTTGAACAGATAGCACATGAATTGACGATGAGCGGTTTAGAGGTAGAGGCTGTCGAAGAATTGAAACCTCGATTTTCTAATATAGTGACCGCCAGAATCGAAAAAATTGATAACCATCCTAATGCGGATAAACTCCATCTTGTAACAATAAATAACGGTTCGGGGTTAAAAACTGTTGTTTGCGGTGCTCAAAATATTCAGGAAGGGCAAATTATTCCTTATGCTTCAGTCGGTAGTAATGTCTTAGACCGACACACCGGAGAACAATTTACACTGACACCTGCTGTAATCCGCGGGGTAGAATCTCAAGGTATGTTATGCTCTGATGATGAACTCGGTGTTGCAGAAAGAAATTATCAGGAAGAAGACGGAATCCTTATTCTGAATCGTATATTCCCGGATGTTCAAATCGGACAAAATGTTGCAGATGTTCTCGGGTTTGAAAAAGATATTATATTGGATGTTGCACCTACTGCAAATCGCGGCGACCAATTATCTGTTGTCGGTGTCGCTAGGGAACTTTCAGCTATATTTGACAGAACTTTGAAATTTTCTTACTTGCAGCAAACCCGTGATTGTTCAACAGATGCATTTAAAGTAGAAATAAAAGATAATGACGTATGTAAATATTATTCTATCGGATTATTATCAAATATAGTTATCAAACCTTCCCCTGATTGGATGCAAAAACGTCTTATTGCATCGGGTATGCGTCCTATTAATAACGTTGTAGATATTACGAACTATGTACTGTTGGAATACGGAACTCCGCTGCATGCGTTTGACAGAGATAAATTGAACGGCTATCTTTGTGTCAGACGTGCAGAAAATGGAGAAAAGCTGGTAACTTTAGACGGTGTTGAACGTGAATTGACTACAGATACAGTTCTTATTGCAACTGAAACGGAAGGTGTATGTGCTGCCGGTGTATTTGGCGGTGAAAATTCCGAAATAGATGATAATACAAAAAATATC
Source organism: Candidatus Gastranaerophilales bacterium (assembly GCA_944324825.1). Classification (GTDB taxonomy): domain Bacteria; phylum Cyanobacteriota; class Vampirovibrionia; order Gastranaerophilales; family Gastranaerophilaceae; genus UMGS1585. The sequence continues at coordinate 64,737 of CALUXU010000012.1, read as the reverse complement.
GCACTTGAGGCTGCTTATTTCCCTGCGCCTACAACAAGAAAAAGTGCAAGAAGCATCGGATATCGCTCAGATGCAAGTGCAAGATTTGAACACGGTATAGATATTGAGGCTGTTAAACCGGGCTTGATGCGTGCAATGCAATTATTGAACGAATATGCAAATGCCCAAGTTGACGGCATCGTAGAAACAGGAAATAATAAACTTGAACCGATTGATATTACATTGAGATTCTCTCAGGTTCAAAAGGTTTTAGGTCTAAGTATTGACTCGGTAAAATGCGAAACAATACTTGAGCGCTTAGGCTTCAAAAAATTAGGCGGTAATGAAGCTGCCGCAAAATTTGAAGTTCCTTCTTTCCGTTATAATGACGTGTCAAGAGAATGTGACTTGATAGAGGAAATCGCAAGAATAAACGGTTATGATAAAATTGCACCGACTCTTCCGAATAAAACTTCAAGTCCTGTTATTTCATTAGAGGAAAGAACAAAGAAAAGAATACATGAATTAATGCTTTCTGCCGGTTTAGATGAACTTGTAACGTCTTCATTAATCGGTGAACCTTTGTTAAAACAATTTGATATTATTTATGATTCTGATTCTGCAGTAAAGGTAGAATATCCTGCGAGCGAAGAATTTACTATGCTTCGTCAAACAATGGCTGCAAGTCTTTTAAATTGTATGAAGTATAACTATGATAATGGTCAAAAAGTTTTCTGGGGATATGAACTCGGGAAAATCTATCACAAGGTTAGTGCTGCAAATGAAAAAGATGCGGGGGTGAAAGAAACGCAGGTTTTGGAAGGTGTAATAACCGGTGTGAAAGAACATTCAAAATGGCAGTCGACAGGAGAAGTTGATTTCTATACAGTGAAAGGTATAGTTGATAGTTTGATGGATGAATTAGGTTTATCTAAGAGAATTAAACTTGCGACTTTGGCTGAATCGCCTTTGGCTGATACACACAAAGCCTTGCACCCTTATAGAACTGCCGTAATGCTTTTATTAGGAAAACATCCTGAAGTTATCGGATATTACGGACAAATCAATCCTGAACTTCGTGATAAATTGAAAATGAAACAGGATGCATATCTTTTCAAAGTTGATTTGGATATGGTGTTTGCAAACATAAATGAATCAATTACAAGATATAAAAAGCTTCCTCAGTTCCCGGAAGTTCAGAGAGATATTGCTATGATTATTCCTAACAGTGTATCTTATGCAGAACTTGAAAAAGCTATTAAAAAAGGTGTTAACAACAATTTGTTTAACGGTTGTGATGTATTTGATATTTATCAAGGCGAACACGTTCAAGAAGGGTTTAAGAGTATAGCTTGCAGAATAAAAATGCTAGACCCGAATTCAACTTTAACGGATGAAACGATAGAAGCTCAAATGGCTAACGTCCGTTCTGTTTTGAAAAAAACATTTGCAGAGCTATCATTTAGAGAATAAGAGGATTTTATAATGAAAAAACTTTTATTAAGCTTGTTATTTATTTTTTGTATGTCGGCACAAGTGTACGCTGATATTATGCCTGTAAGAGTAAGTGATGTCCCGTCAGGAGTTTTGGGCGTATATCAACCTGCTACAAGTATAAAGGTTTTTGAAAATCCGGATTCAAAATCTAAACTCTTATATCAAAAGAAATGGACGTATATAACTGTTTCAGAAACAGATTATGCTAATAATTTGTTTGCAGTATTGAAGGATAAAAAAGATTTATCGTTTGTATATGCAACTGATATGGATGAGGATTATGTAAAAGTTATCTATGATAAAACAAAGAATTCTCAAGGCTGGGCTTATAAGGAAGATGAGTTCCAATTCCTACCGTGGATAACGTTTTATAATATGTATGGTAGGAAATACGGTCTAAAAATCTTAAAAGATGCTCCAGATTTTGTATATGATGTTCATTCCAGAAGTGATAATGAATCCCAGGTTATTGGTAAACTTAATCGTCCTAAAGAAATACGTTTAACAGCTATTCAAGGGAACTGGGCATTAGTTACCGCATTAGATTTAGGCGGTAAGGTAAATACAGGTTTTATCCGCTGGAGAGGAGATAACGGGGAGTTATATGTATTCCCTGATATTTAATCAACAGGAACTTTAACAACGAGTTTTCTGACATGATGTTGTCCGTTAATGTTTATTGATGGTTTGTGTGCATTACTTGGGTAAAGAATAAGAAAATCTCCGGTGTGCATTTCAATATCATCCCAGCTTTCGGATGTTAGAAATTCAATATCTTTATTTTCATCGTATGGGATATTGGTTTTGCAGGTTTCGTATTTGCAAACACTTATTTTTTCTTGCCCGGTGAGTATGAATTGAATATCAATATACTTTCTGTGTGCTTCAAACAATGCGTCCTCTTTTGTATAGTATGTTTGAAGGTTTGCCCATATACCATCTTCTATATCAATTTTGCCGTCCGGCATGTCGTTAAAATTCGTATTTTTGATATATTCAATAGCTTTTCTTAGTTTTGGTGTTTCTTTAAGAATGATATTTTTCATAATATTATTTTAGTATAAAAAAATAGACTAATAAATATTCTTTTGTTATGCTGGTAGAAAATTCTACGAGTAGAATTTTCTACTGATGTGGATGTTATTACAAAATATTAAATATGTGATTTTAATTTTGTCTATATTATAATGCATGATATATAAATTATAGTGGGAGAGGTTATGCGTAAGAAGATAATATTGATAGTATGTATCGTTTTTGGTGCAATATTATTGAGATATTTATATACATCATTGATGACTTTCATTGCTCAAAACAAGATGAAGGCTACATTGGCACCTCCTGTAACTGTTACAAAAGTTAGTTATATGGATAAACAAAAGAGTTATGAAGTCCCTGCTCGAGTAGTTTCAAAATCTCAGATACAGGTTAATGCCAGAATTAACGGGTATTTAACCAAGAGTTATTTCAAAGAAGGTGATTATGTTAAAGCTGGTCAGGTTCTATTTGAAATAGAACCTCAGGAATATGCTCTTGCAGCCCAACAGGCAAAAGCTAATGTTGAACAAGTTCGAGCGCAGCAAATATATTATGATAAGCAGGCATTGCGCGCTCAAAAGCTTGTCCAAAAGGATTATATAGCAAGGGCTGAATATGATAATGCTGTGTCCCAGCGTGATGCTTATCGTGCTCAGACGGTTTATGCAGAAACAGCATATCGTGATGCAATGAGAAATTTGTCATATACAAAAGTTAAAGCTCCAGTATCTGGTAGAATCGGGATAATAACAGTTACTGTAGGTAACTATGTGACGATTAATTCAGGAGCCTTGACGACTATTTACAGTACACGTCCAATGTATGTGACTTTCCCTCTGGAAACTAATCAGTATTCAACATTAACAAAAATTGACGGGGATCCGAATGTTAACCGTAAAGTTGAATATGTATTCAGCAGCGGTGATAAGTATGATAAGCCAGGGATACAGGATTTTAGAGATAACAAGGTGGATGAATCAACAGGTACAATTTTGATGCGTGCAACCTTTGCGAATGAAGATGATGCTCTTATATCCGGAGATTTTGGCAGAATAATAATTTATTCAAATAAGACAGCTCCTGTTCCTACAATACCGTCAAAATGTATTCAGGAAAATCAAGAGGGTAAGTATGTTTATACTCTGGATAAAGATGATTTGCCAAGACTTGTTTATATAAAAACCTCCGGTCAAGAAGGAGATTATTCACTTGTAAGTGAAGGCTTGAATATTGGTGACAGGGTATTAACTAGTGGTATTCAAAAAGTTATTCCTGGCACTCCAGTAAGAATTGTACAACAGGAGGTTCAGGAGAAAGAGGTTGTAAAACAAAATATTTTCCAAAAAATTAAGAATAAGTTATTTGGAAAGGGTAAAAAATAATGGCGGGTAATTTATTTGTAAGAAGGCCAAAGTTGGCAATAATTATCTCCCTCGTAATTATACTTGCGGGGCTTATTGCTATGACCCATCTTCCTGTAGAAGAATATCCGTCAATTACACCTCCGCAGGTTATTGTATCTGCAACATACAGCGGGGCGAGTTCTGACGTTATTGCATCAACGATTGCGGCACCTGTAGAACTTCAGTTGAACGGTGTTGAAGACATGATTTATATGTCATCTGATTCAAGAAATGATTCTTATAAATTGACCATTTATTTTGAGGTTGGGACAGATCCTGATATGGCGCTGGTTAATGTTCAGAACCAGCTTCAATTAGTTACTCCTCGATTGCCGGAAGAGGTTAGGCGTTACGGTTTAACGGTTAAAAAATCTACCGGTGGCCCGGGGTGTTTGATGATGTCTGTTAAATCTCCTCATGGAACATATGATTCATTGTATTTGGCAAACTATGCGACATTATATTTAAAAGATGAAATTGCAAGAACAAATGGGGTTGCTGAAGTTAATGTATTTGGTGCGGGTGAGTATTCAATGCGTATATGGTTAAACCCTGAAAAAATGGCAAGTATGAATATTTCATCTACTGATATTCAGAATGCAATTGCTGCTCAAAACGTTCAAACTCCTGCCGGTAACTTGGGTGTTGAACCGATGACGGATCCTCAGGTATTGAAATATACTTTGCGTACAAAAGGACGTTTGAAGGATGTTGAAGAATTTGAAAATATTGTTGTCAAAGCGAATCCGAATGGTTCAAACGTAAAAATAAAAGATGTTGCAAGAGTTGAATTAGGTGCTAATAGTTATACCTCTATATCAAGAGTTGCAGGTAAGAATAACGCAATGCTTTCTATTACTCAGCTTCCTGATGCAAATTCAATAGATTTGGTTAATAGAATTAAGGCTAAGATGGAGGTATTGAGTAAGAAATTCCCGGCGGATATTACTTACGCAGTTCAATATGATGATACAAAATTCGTACGTGAATCAATTCATGAAGTTATTAGTGCAATTGGTTTGGCAGTACTTTTGGTTAGTATTGTTACTTATTTGTTTTTGGGAACTTTCCGTTCTGCGTTTATTCCATTCTGTGCGATACCGGTATCGTTAATCGGTGTATTTATCTTTATGGGAATGTTTGGGTTTTCAATTAACCTGCTAATATTATTCGGGTTAGTACTAGCTGTAGGTCTGGTTGTTGACGATGCTATTGTTGTATTAGAAAATACGCAGCGGCATATTCAGGATGGCAAATCACCTAAGGAAGCTACTGAAATTACAATGGAAGAAGTATTTGGTGCGGTTGTTGCAACTTCACTTGTATTGATGGCAGTATTTGTTCCTGTATCATTTATGACTGGTATTACAGGTCAAATGTTCAGGCAGTTTGCTTTATGTCTGGCAACTTCCATCGGCTTGTCTACGGTTGTTGCGTTAACTTTATCTCCTGCATTATGTTCTATTATATTGCAGGAAGGCTCAGAAAAGGCTGATTTTGAATTTATACAAAAATTTGATGACTGGTTCTTATCTGTTCGAGAAGGATATTTGCGAGCGGTACATTATTTTGTATCCTCACCTAAAAAGACATTGAAATTTTTGATATGGGTATTTATATTTATCCTGTTTATGTTCTTTATTATTCCGAAAGGATTTTTACCTACGGAAGATAAAGGTGCATTATTTACTCAGTTGCAGCTTCCTGATGGTGCATCTGTTTCTAGAAGTGACAAAGTAGGTGCTGAAGTTGCAGAAAAAATATCAAAGATTCCAGGAGTAGAAAGTACTTTGGAAGTAGCTGGTTATTCAGGTGAAAATACCGTGCTTATTGTTTCACAGTTAGATGATTGGTCAAAACGTAAGAAGGCTTCATTATCTATGGAATCAATCCAGCGTCAAATAGGTCAAATGTTTGCTAATTTCACTGAAGCAACTGTTGCGACCTTCCCGCCTGCTTCCATTTCCGGTATGAGTATGTTTGGTGGATTTGAGTATCGTCTATTGGATATGGGGGACAGATCTCCTGAAGAATTATTTAATGTAAGTAAAGAATTTATTACTGAAGCATCAAAGGATCCGATGTTCCAAAAATTGTTTACAACTTATTCGGCTTCATTACCTCAGTTAAAGATTGTAATTGATGAAGAAAAGGCAATGGCGCAAGGAGTTGAAATTACCGATATTTATAATACTTTATCAAACTTTCTAGGTTCTACTTATATAAATGACTTTAATAAGTTTGGCCGTGTATATCGTGTTTATATTCAGGCTGATGCACCATATCGTGTAAAACCATCAGATTTAAGTAAACTTTATGTTCGTAATAAAACAGGTACAATGGTGCCATTGACAGCTGTTGTTCATACAGAAAATGTAATTGGGCCTTATACTATTACAAGATATAATATGTATCCGTCAGTTACAATAAATGGTACGCCTAGAAATAATATAAGTTCAGGTCAAGCAATGGAAGAGATGGAGATGTTATCTGATAAACTTCTTCCTAAAGATATGAGTTACAGTTGGTCAGGTACTTCTTTACAGGAAAAACAATCTGCCGGTCAGATTGGACCTATTTTGGCAATGGCATTAACGTTTGTATATTTATTCCTGGTTGCATTGTATGAAAGCTGGACGTTACCAATTGCTGTAATGCTTATATCTCCGGTTGCATTGGTTGGTGCACTGTTCTTCCAATATATATCAGGTTATGCTCTGGATATATATGCTCAGATTGGGCTTGTAATGTTAGTTGGTTTAGGTACAAAACAGGCTATTTTGATTGTTGAGTTTGCAAAAGATGCGATGGAAAAAGAGGGCATGAATTATATAGATGCTGCGATGGAGGCAGCAAAACTGAGGTTCAGAGCCGTTATGATGACGAACATTGCATTTATTTTAGGGTTGCTGCCTTTGGTTTTTGCTCATGGTGCAGGTGCCGGCAGTCGTCATTCAATCGGTATGACTGTATTTGGTGGTATGATTGCTGTATCTTGTATTGGTAGTATCTTGGTTCCTGCATTCTTCGTAATGATTAATGTTATGAAGGAATGGTATTATGCGGATGGCGTGAAAAAAGTTGCAAATGTTGTAAGAATATTCGGCGGTGATTTAATAAAGAAATTGATTGACAAAATTAAAGAGATGAGAAGGGGTAAATCATAATGAAAAAATTAATAAGCTTTTTATTATTGTTTATATTTTTCTCATCACCTGTATTTTCTGCTGAAATTGGGAATACGATAGATAAGACCGAGTATCCGGATTCTAATATGGTTCAGCCGGGGAAAAAAGATGATTTTGTTATAGAAGGCAGTGTCACAAAGTATATAGATGTAAACCTTGAAGATTGTTTGAAGTTTGCATTAGGTAATAATCCAAAAATACAGGCGGCAATACAGGATGTGTTTGCATCTGATTACAGAATCAAACAGGCATGGTCAAATTGGTTTCCGTCTATCAGCTGGCAAACCGGTTATACAAGAATCAAACAGCTGCAATTATCAGATGTATTCAATAGGAACCTTGTATTTAACTATTATGTATTGGGTACAATTTCTGTTTCCGAGATGCTGTATGACTTTGGTGTAACGCAAAATACCGTGACTATCCGTAAGTTGGAAAACGAACAGTATAAAATAACATTAACTGAAACGGTTAATACTGTTTTAAGAGATGTAAAAAATGCATATTATAATGTTCTTCTTGCATATGAACAAGAGAAGGTTGCGGAGGAAACAGTTGAACAGTATGAAAAATTCTACGAACAGGCAAAAGCTTTTTATGAAGCTGGTACGAATCCAAAAGTTGATGTAACGATTGCAGAGGTTAATTTGAGTAATGCAAAATTAACGCTCATTCAGGCTGAAAATGCTGTGGATATTGCTATGGCACAGTTAAATAATGCAATGGGGCTGCCTTATATGAATAAGTATAATATTTTGGATCACTTAAAATATAACCCTTGCGATTTAACTTTGACACAGGCTGTGGATATTGCAAAAGAATCAAGGCCGGATTATAAATTAGCTTTAGTGAAAGTTCAGACTGCAAATCAGAATGTAAAATTATCTAAAAAAGCTTGGTATCCTCAATTACAATTTGATGCAAATTATTCAATAGGTGGTAAGTCTTTTACTTCTAATTATGGTTATAATATTGGTGCATATTTAAATTTTCCTACTGTTAACGGCATGCTTATTCGTAATCAGATTAAGGAAGCTCAAACTCAACATACAAAAGAAATTGCTAATTCGCATCAAACACAAAATGATATATATTTAGAGATACAGAATGCGTTTTATAATTTAATAGAAAAGAAAAATAAAATACCTGTATCAACTTTGCAGGTAAAACAGGCTAAAGAAAATTATGATTTATCCTTTGGACGTTATTCTGTCGGGGTGGGAAATCCTGTGGAATTAAAAGAGGCGCAAGTACAATATGCTAATGCTAGAATGGAGTATAATAATACTTTGTATGAATACAATACTGCTCGTGCAAATTTAGAAAAGGCTATAGGTAAGAATATTGTAGCAGGTTCTGTTGAGCTTGAGAAAGATAAGACTAAATCTGTTCAAAAAGAGGTAAAGGCTCAAAAGGTAGAACCCGTAAATACTGAAAAACAGCCTGTTGCAGTTGAACCTAAAAAGAAACCAGTTGTGAAGAAAAGATATTATAACAATAAATGTATCAGATGTTTACATAATTTCTTCTCTTATCCGGATGATTAGTGTTTGATTGTCTGATATGTTTAATATAAAATTATCTTAGTTGTATTTAGATAAGAAAGGGTATAAACATGTTAGATATTAAACTTATTAGAGAGAATCCTGATAAAATTAATGAATTATTACAAAGACGTTCCCCTGACTTATCGATAGATGAGGTTTTAAAAATAGACGAGGAAAGAAGAAAAGTTCAAACTGAAGCTGATGAATTAAGAGCAAAGCGTAAGAATGATTCTCAAAAGATTGGTATGATGAAGAAAAATGGTGAAAACACAGATGCCATTCAAGAAGAAGTTCGCGCTTTGGGTGATAAGATAAAAGAGTTGGAAGAAAAACAGATAGAGCTTGATAATTCGCAAAGAAATTTACTTCTTCATATCCCAAATATTCCTGATGAAACTACACCGATAGGTCCTACAGAAGATTATAATGTTGAAGTTTCAAGATGGGGAGAGCCTACAAAATTTGATTTTGAATACAAAGCTCACTGGGATATATGCGAGGAAAAAAATCTGGTTGATTTTGAACGCGGAGTTAAGCTTTCCCAATCAAGATTTACGCTTTATAGAGGAAAAGGTGCAAGATTGGAGAGAGCTATTATTAATTTCTTCCTTGACCAGCATACAGAAAATGAAGGTTATGAAGAAATATTGCCTCCATTTATGGCAAATGCTGCAACAATGACCGGTACAGGTCAGCTTCCTAAGTTTAAAGAGGATATGTATAAATGTGTTGATGAAGATTTATACTTGATTCCGACGGCAGAAGTTCCAGTTACAAATATTTATGCCGGAGAAATTTTATCTGAGGATGATTTGCCTAAATATATGACTGCATATACTCCTTGTTTTAGACGTGAGGCAGGTTCAGCCGGTAAAGATACAAGAGGGCTGATTAGAGTTCACCAGTTTAATAAAGTTGAGATGGTAAAATTATGTACCCCTCAAACAAGTCCGGAAGAACATGAAAAATTGACACAGGATGGTGAAAGAATGCTTCAATTATTGGGCTTGCCTTATAGAAGAGTTGCTTTATGTACCTCTGATATTGGTTTTTCGGCTAACAAATGTTTTGATTTAGAGGTTTGGATGCCTTCTTATAATAATTATAAAGAAATTTCAAGCTGTTCAAATTACGGTGATTATCAGGCAAGACGTGCAAACATCAGATATAGAGATAAGGCTACCGGAAAAACACAATTTGTTCATACAATCAACGGTTCAGGTCTTGCTGTTGGTAGAACTTTTGCTGCAATAATCGAAAACTTCCAACAGGCTGACGGCTCTGTTATTATTCCTGAAGTTTTAAGAAAATATACAGGGTTTGACAGGTTGTAATAAATTATTATTGAATATGTAAAAAATGTTTTACATTTAACATATGTAAAACATTTTTTTAGTTTTGATTTTATCGCTTAATTATTTAATCGGTTTTCTTCTTGTTTAATATAGTTGCAATCACTTTCAAGACGTTTGTCCTCCATGGCATCTATAAGTTCTTGTATATTTTTTATTTGTCCAAGTTCAAATCCGACTTCTGCTAACAGGACGCAGTTATTGCACAGTCTGTAATTCCCGTATTGAATTGAACCTGCAAGACAGGCTTCTTCTCCGCAGGCATCGCATTGGAAAAACTCATTTTCTGATTCCGGATTATCTTCAATATCATCTTTTTTCATTTGTTCAACGACAAGCTGCATTTCTTTTACAACTTCTTCTTTTGATTTCATTTTATTTCCCCTCAACAAGTTCTTTCATTTCTTTAACTGCTTGTGGTAGCCCTACAAATACTGCTCTTGCAATAATGCTATGTCCGATGTTAAGTTCTACAAGATCAGGTATTTCGTGCATTCGTTTAACGTTTTCGTAGTTTAATCCGTGACCTGCATTTACTTTTAATCCTAGGGTTTGTGCAAATGCCGCAGCACCTTTAAGAGCTTGGAAAGATTCCTCTTCTCTTTCTGTTCCGAAATCTTCGGAGTATCTGCCGGTATGCATTTCAATAAAAGGCGCTCCTGCTTTGTATGCAGCGGAAACTTGTGCAATATCAGGATCTATAAACATACTTACTTCAATTCCTCTTTCAACCAGTGGTTTTACAAATTCTGTTGCTCTATCTAATTGTCCAGCAACATCAAGGCCCCCTTCTGTTGTGAGTTCCTGTCTTTTTTCCGGAACTATACAAACGGCATGAGGTCTTAAGTGTAATGCTATATCCTGCATTTCGTCTGTCATTGCCATCTCAAGATTTAAACGAACTTTAGGTAATGCTCTGATTGACTGAACATCTGAATCTTTAATATGCCGTCTGTCTTCTCTTAAATGTGTTGTAATTGATGATGCACCTAAATCCATACAAAATCTTGCCGCCGTAAGCACATTCGGTTCAATGCCGCCTCTTGCATTTCTGAGTGTCGCAACGTGATCGATATTAACTCCTAATAGCATTTTATTTCTCTCCTTTTTCATTTAAATGAAGTAATGCTGTGTACGTCGGCAATATTGTTATATTACTGTTGTCGGTATTTGTACTGACATATTTTACTGCCTTATCAATATTTGGTATTACTTTGACATTATCAATTTCGGCATATTTTAATCTTACAGCCATATCGTATGCCCTTGTTCCCGAAGTTATAATTGTTTTCTTGGCATCTTTCAATAATTCAAAATCAGTATCCCATAACCAGGAAACATCTCTGCCGTCTGCATAATTATCGTTTATGATGATAAGTATATTGGAATCAAAGTCAACGGTTTTTAATACTTCACTTGCTCCGGTAGGATTTTTGATAAGTTGTATGATGGCTTTTCTTCCGTTAATTTCTCTTATTTCGCTTCTCCCAAATGTGGTTTTAAAGGTTGTCAATGCCTTTTGAATATCTGTTATCCCTAATTCAAAAGAAACTGCAATCGCAGCAAGAGCATTATATGCGTTATATAAGCCTATGAGCGGGATTTTGTATGAGTATTCTTTGTTATCTACAGTCATATTTATTACGGAATAGTCATCATATATTGTGACATCTGCCGAATACTTGCATTGCGGACGTCTATATCCGCAGTCGCAATAATAATGACCTTGTTGCGCATAAAATCTGCTCTCGTATTTTAATGGCTCTCCGCACCAAGGACAGTTTAATGTTTCCATCGGCGCTTTTGATTCGATGTTTTTATTATTATATGTAACACTGTTGAAGCCGTAGAAAATAGGCTTTTTATCTCCCAGCGGTCTGAAATTTACAACCATCGGATCATCTGCATTGAGTATTAATTGCAGATTCCTGTTTTTATCAATGGCATTTTGAATTTTTTTAGCTGTGGTACTGAGCTCTCCGTATCTGTCCAGTTGGTCGCGGAATAAGTTTGTGACTACAAGGTAGTCTGATTTTATATTGTCATATAGTTTTGACAAATATGCTTCATCTGATTCAAGTACTGCATAATCATAACGTTTGAAAGGTGATATTCCCAGAACAAATGTATTAGCAATACCTGTCAGCATATTAGCACCTTTTTCGTTATGTAATACAGTATGCTTTGTGTTTTGTATAAGATGTGATAATATTCCGGAGGTGGTTGTTTTGCCGTTAGTACCTGTTACTGTTATACATTGTTTCATGTATTTTGAAACTTCTTTAAGAAAATTCGGTTCAATTTTTAGTGTAATTAATCCAATAAACGATGTTCCGGATGATTTTCCGTGCATTTTTATCATTAATGATAAAAATTTCGCCAGAATTAGTAACATGTAAAATTTTATTCGTTTCATAAAATAGTACTCCAAGCGGATTTGCAATATTATCAAACTACATATATAATCATAATAGTACAAAAAAGTAATTAATAAAAATGTTTTTTTTAGTTCTCATAATCTTCATAGCTCAATTAATATTACTCACAATAGTGGTATCTGCACTATTGAATCTTGATGTTAAAATATTATTGTTGTCAGATAAATTCGAGCTGCAAAATAAATTGTTATTAACAAAGCTTGCATCATTTGAAAATGCTTGTTCTGATACTAAAAATATAATAAAAAAGAATAAGGATAAGTTCTATAAAGCGCAACGTTTATTCTTGATAGGGCGCGGCTTAGGTATTCTGGAATGGTTTTTACTTTTGTTTTTAAAACCTCTGGGAAAAAAGTTCCTGCTCGGGTATAAGCTTGCCAAAACAGCTTTCAAAGAGTTGTCAACATAAAAAAATATGGTATAATTGTTGAGAGGTAATAAATAATGAGTGAAAACAAATCTTCAATAGGATTCGGTCTAGGACTGATTGCCGGAGTTATCGGCGGAATTATTGCAGGTGTATTATATGCCCCTGAATCAGGTGATAAAGCCAGAAATAAACTGAAAGAAACAGTATGTGATCTGGCAGAAAAACATTCACCGGAAGTTAATCAAGCTAAAAAACGTGCTTTTGAATCAATTGATTTGTTCTGTTATAAACTTGAACGCCAATATAAGAAGTTTAATAATATGTTAAAATCAAAAAAAATGCGTAAAGCAAAAGAGCTTGAAGATACAGAGTACGATTTTAATTAAGAGGAGAGTTATTTATGGATAATGCAAGTCTGTATCAAGGGCTTACTTTTCTTGCATGGACAAGTGTAGTCTTTTTGATTGTTGTAGGTGTATTTATTGTTAAAGTTTTGTTTGATTTTTCAAGATTATTGACTTTAGTGAATCAAACAGCTGAATTGGTCAGAAAATCGGCAGAACCTATTCTTAATGATGTAACAGAATCTGTTAGTATCATTAACGGTCTGGTAAAAAGAACCGAATCTAATGTTAACCGTCTGAAAAATATCTCAGGCAAACTTTCAAAACTTGCTCTCGGAATGCTTTCAAAAACTTCTGTTCTTGCAGGTGCTGTTGCAAAAGGTATTTTCAGCATGATTAAATCAGGTTTCAAAAAATAGGTAATAAAGATTAGTCTTACTGATAATGATATAAAACTATGTTGTAATATAATGAATTTGTAAAGGAGATATAAATATGTCAGTATCAAGATTTTTAGCAGGATTCGCAGTTGGCGCAGGCTTAGGCGCTATTGCAGGAATCCTTTTAGCTCCTCAATCAGGCGAAGAAACAAGAGAAATGCTCGGTTCTATGGCTAAAGATGTTGCAGAAAAAACCGATGAAACAGTTAAAGATATTCAAGAAAAAGCTGATCACATCGTTTCTGATATGCAGCAAAAAGGAGATGAGATTATTTCTAAGATTCAAGATTTAATCAATAAGCAAAAAGAAGAAGTTATGGAGTAATCCATAACTTCTTCTTTAATATCTGAGATTTAACGGTTCTCCTTTTTCAGGAATATATTTCTGATAATTCGGATATTTATCGTGTAATCTTGGCGGTAATGTTCTAAATGCTTTTTGCTGCGGTATTTTGTATTTTGAAATATCTACATTTATACCATTTTCTGCAAGTTTATCTTTTAACAAATACGGATACCACTCATACCCTTTAAGTTTACCCTTGTGAATACTGTTTATAATGTCATTCATATATTTTTGAGAGTACTTAGGGATTCCCGGATACATTTTTATGAATGCTCTGATTGGCAAATTTCCTCTTGCTTCATTTCTTGCCTTGGTTGTCAGCATAAAGTTTGCTGCTTCGTTCTCTCCGCCTAAAGAATCCGCATCAATATGTTCTATTGTTGCAACTGATTGGTTTAGCAGACGTTCTCCTATTTCTTTATTTGAACGATCCGCATATTTTATTACAAATGCGTGAATACTGGTGTTTGATGTAGGCAGTTTTCTTGCGATATTAATTATGTCTTTGTATTCATCGTTATAATCCGGCAGGTACTTATGTTTTAAATCTATGATTAAATCAACAGGAGTTTTTCCGTCTTTTGCATGTTCTAATTGCTCTGTCTGAAATCTTTCGGTTGCTTCTGCTAATTCCTCCAGTCCCTCAAACTTACGTTTTGATAAGATTTCTTTTTCTGTCTTATCTAAAATTTCTTCACATTGATGTTTAATTAGTTTATTTATAAATGCTTTACGTTTGAACGGGTGCTTATCATCATCTTTATAAATCCGTTTTCTGCCTTCTTTTAGCTCTGCTGCCACTATTTTACGATTTTTAGGTGACATATTCGCGCTGGCTTCTTCTATTTTATCCAGTACTGCTATTTGCTCTTTTCTTAACTGGTTCATACTAAAAGGTTTTTGGCTTTGTAACATTTCTGAAAAGTTTGTAAATCTGTCTTTTTCTGTTTCAAATTCAAATAGCCTAAAAATATTGCGTTCAACCGGCAGCATAGAAGATTCGTATTTTTTTAAGTATGCTACTTTAGCACGCGTATTTGGTTTCTGGTTAAGTTCTTTTGATATATCCTGCATTTGATCAAACGTAAGGATTGTAACTCCGCTATATGGATCTGTTATTCCTTCCAAGCTTTTTAAAAAGCGTCCGTTTGATGTGTCATTCCTGTTTTGTCCTTTAAAGCATACTCCTGGAGTATTACGGGTAAATGTGTCCGGGGCTTGAGTAAATAATACTGCAGTATTATTCCTTTGTTTGTTCTGTCCTGCAAACAAAGGATAGTTCTTATTAGCTGCTATTGATTGAATTAAATTCATTTATCTACACACCCGTTATATATATAAAACATTTTTTTACAAAAATTTGCCAGTTTAAACTTGAATGTTTACAATTTCAAATAATTTGTTAAGCGGTGTATAGTAGTTTTCTTCAAATAACTCTTTAAAAATTCCAAATGTTTTTGGTGCTGTTGTGATAGTTTTATCTTGATCAATGTATAATCCTTCAATAAACCTGGCAAACAATTCTGTCGGTTCGTTATAGTATTTATTTAGTTTTCTGATTCTTCTTGTGACTGATGCTTGTTTTCTCTGGCAGGATCTTAGTTTTAGATATGAAACAAATTCTTCCGGAATATCCGGGAATTCTTTTTCTATATTTATAATTGAGTATGTTTTATAGCTGAACCAGTGCAGAACTTTTACTGCATCGTATTTTAGCAGATGCTTTACATCCGAAAATCTTGCGTATTTTGTGAACGGTTTAAATTCTTCTCCTCGTTTAAAGTTGGGATATTTGTTTTTTATAATTTTTTCGTGATAATTGATAGTTTCTTTAATATTTTCTTTTTGGATAAACAATTTTTCAAGTTTAGAATTTTCATCAACAAAATTAGTAACTTTTTGTAATTCCTCGTATAAAAAATCTTCATTGGTATTAAATATAGGGAAAAAATCTTTGCATAACGGCTTTTTCTTATAAATAATGTAATGAGAAAATTCGTGAATTAATGTTGGTATAACTCTTTCCGGTTTAATATTTTTAGAAATATCAATTCTGTTCAGCCTAAAGAATCCCTGGTGTCCGAGGGCTTTGGTTGTTGTGTGTACCTCTATTCCAAGTGATTTAAAAAAGTTTATAATATCTTTGCTTAGTTCGTTTCGTGTGCAATCCATTTCATATAGTCTTCACTGCAATTTATGACCGGTACTGCAATAACCTCCGGAACGCTGTATGGGTGAATTTCATTGATTAATGAATTTATTCGTTCGAAATTGCTGCGTATAGTTTTAATCGTTAGAAGAATTTCTTTTTCTTTACAATAATCCCCATCCCAGGAAAAAATTGACTCAACTCTATCTGTCATACTGATGCATGCTGCAAGATGATGCTTAATAAGAGTATTTGCAATATTTTTTGCGGATTTTTTATCCGGTACAGTGCAGTAAATAAGTATGATATCCATTTTTATATAACTCCCCGTATCATAAGATATTCTATTCTCGTCTTATTATAACAGTATTACACAGAAATGCAAATTCTTAACATTAGAATATTTTATTAGGGTTTAATATGTTTTTAGGGTCAAATACGTATTTAATTTTTTTCATATATTCAATCGCATTACTGTCAACTGCCATTGAAAGATATTTCTTTTTCTCTGCCCCGATTCCATGTTCTGCAGAGAGTGTCCCGCCAAGTCGTATTGTCAGTTCGTAAATTTCTTCTTTGGCTTTTATATAGTTTCTGTGTTCTTCTTCGTTTTCCAGATTGAGTGCAATTTGCGGATGCACGTTGCCATCTCCGACATGACCCACAAGACAGGTTTCTAAATGGTATTTATCACAAATGTTATTTATTCCGTTTATTAACTCCGGAAGTTTTGAGCGCGGTACGATTACATCATCTGTAACAACATCCGGTCTTAATTTTGCTGCCGCCGCAAAAGAAGCACGTCTTGCTGTCCATATTTTTTGGTATTCTTCTTCTGTATTTGATATTGTTATATCTGTTGCATTTGATTCTGCAAGTACTTTTGTCAGTTTATCTCCGTCAGATTGCACAGATTCTTTTGTTCCGTCAATTTCAATGATTAGTGCTGCTGTTTTATCTGTTCTAAGGTTTGCAGGATAAAATTTTTCGATGGTTGTAATAGAGTTATTATCCATAAAATCAATTGTTGAAGGGAATATTTTTGAATCAATAATATTATTGACTGATAATGCCGCATCTTCTATATTATCAAAATATGCCAGCATTACTCTTGAACTTTCCGGTTTCGGGATTAATTTAAGCGTTGCCTCTACAACAATGCCTAATGTTCCTTCGCTTCCGATAAACATTTGTGTTAAAGGGTATCCGGTTGCATTTTTGATGGTATTGCTTCCTGTTATCATTAACGAGCCGTCTGCAAGGACAACTTTTAACCCAAGAATATAATCTTTTGTTGTTCCGTATTTAAAGGTTTTAGGGCCGCCTGCTGATTGAGCTATTGCACCGCCAACTGTTGATACACGTAAATTAGACGGGTCCGGCGGAAAGAATAAGCCTAACTTTTCAACTTGTTTTTGAAGCTCTCCAACGACAAGTCCAGGTTGAACAATAGCTGTCATATCTGTTTTATTGATACTTATGATTTTGTTCATTTTTGACAGATTCATTACAATTCCGCCAAAATCAGGAAGGCAGGCTCCGATAAGATTTGTTCCTGCGCCTCTTGCCGTTACCGGTATATTATTCTTATTCGCAAATTTCATTACTTTTTGGATATCTTCAATTGTTTCCGGAAAAATAACCGTATCCGGAGTTTTGTCGGATACTCTCGTATTTGTTCCGTCTTGGGAATATACATAACATTCCTCTAATGTCGATAGAATATTATCTTTCGGCAGAAATTTTTCTAATTCATCTATAATTTTATTCTTCGTCAACATAAGATGTTAGTCTTTCAATACTTTTGTTTAATTTTGCAAGCTGTTTGTCAACGCTTGTTATTTTCTTTGTTATTTGAGTATTATCGTTTGCTTCAACAAGATCCGTTAATCTGTTTAGTTTGTCTTCCAACAAATCAATTTTATCCTGTTGTGCATTGAAACGTTCTTCAATTGTATCAAATACAGAATAATCAAATTGTGCAGGTTTTTCGATGCTTCTTATCATTGCCTTAACATCTTCTATATCATCAATCTTTTCTATTTTATTAACAATAGATGTTAAAGTTGAACCTGCGTAGTCAACCCACTCTGCAATAGACAACAATGATTGGTTTACAACATTGTTATAGCTTGTGTTTTCAATCAATGATTTTTGGATAAGTGCGATTGATTGATTTACACGGCTGAAGTCATAATTTTCAGCTAATGCTCTTGTTCTTTCGTCTAAATCGTCAATAACAAGTCTAAAGCTGTCCAAATTCTCTTTCAGTAAGTTTGCAGAGTTTTCAGAGGTTAAAAGCAGTTTATTTGTTCTTGTGCTTATACTTATGATGTCTTCGGTAATCTTATTAACGCAAGCACCGATTTCATTGATATCTGCTTGTGTTATTTGATTCTTGATACTGTCAACAACAAGAACAATATCGTCTACTTTTTTATTCAAATCATCAAGCTCTTCATCAGAAGAAACATCCTGCAATTCCTTCATTGCAATACGAAGTTTTGCAATATCTGTTTCTACATCTTGTAAGCTATAAGTGTAGTTTGCATTGGAATCACCGGATTGTATTGTTAAAAGATGTTTTTTGACTTCTTCAAACTCTTTTTGAAGCTCATCGTTATCCGCAACTGTATCCAGTTTTGATTTAACTTCTTCAAAGCCTTTTTCTATTGTATTATCGACAACCGAATCCAATCTTGTGTGAACATCCTCAAAACCTTTTTCAATCGTATTATCGACAACCATATCCAGTTTTGCCTGAATATTTTCAAAACCTTTTTGCAGTTCATAATTATCAGCTATATCATCTAATTTTTGGTGAATATCATTAAATTCTGATGTTATATCTGATTTGCTTGCAAGTGTGTTGAGAATATCTGTTTTGTTACTTGAAATTTGGCCGAGTAAATCATTTTTCATGTCAGAAATAACAGATTTTATACTGTTAGAATTTTCTTGAACATAATCCATTATTTCTTCTTGTTCTACTTCAAAAGATATTTGATCTAATATCTTAACCGTTTGCGCAAGAATATCTGATTTTAACTGTGAAAGTTGTGTGGTTATGATTTCTTCGTTAGATACTTTTTCTATTTTGTTGTTAAAATGTTCAAGCAGTTTTGCAATATTTTGTTGAAGCAGATTGTTTATATCTTCCGAATGAGGTAATCTGTTTACTTCTTCGGATGTACTTAATGCTTCTAAGCGTTCTTGCTGCTCTTGAATAATATTTTTGATATCTATGACTTGGTCTTTGATATTATTTTTTATCAAATCATCAACGTTAGTATCAATATTTTCAACTTTATTTGATAATAGTTCGATGTTGGCTATTATCATCTTGTCTGCGTTTTCAGAATTTTCGCCGGCCAATTCAAGCTTATCGATTTTATTTTCTACCGATTCAAGTTTATTGATACACAAATCCATCTCTTCTCGTGATGAGTTTTCTTGGATTTTTTCTATTATTTGGACTGTACTGTTACTTAAGTTGTTTTCAAGAGTTGATAATACAGCCTTGATTTCGTCGTTACGTTCAAATATTTTGTTCAGTTTGTTAAATTCATTCTTAATTGTGTCAATATTTGCAGCGGTTTCCTGTCCCATTTCAATCTGCATATTGTTAATAAGATTGATAACATGAGCGAATTTTTCCTGAATATCCGACAGATTGTCTTTTGCAGTACTTGTTATCTGTTCGGTATTTGAATACAAAGTATTCGTTATTGCTGCAAGTTCATCTTGAACTATTGAAAGCTGTCTGGTTGTGTCCTCATCAATATTTTTATCCAAATCTTTTATGGAGTCAGATATTTTATCTAACATTGATATTAAAGATTCGGTTTTTTCTAAATCAGAAGCTTTTATACTGTTTTCTATTTCATTCAGTTTTGTTTTCAAATCTTCTGATAAAGTATTATTGTTTGAATGGTTTTGTGATACAGAATCAAGAATTGCAGTATTAACTGTTTCAAATTCTGATTTTATAACTCCTAAATACTCATCAAGTTTATCTGATGAATCACTGTTTGTTATGAGTGATTTAACCTCATCAAGATGGTTCATTAAGTTTGAAATGGATGAGTTTGTATCATTTAAACGGCTTGCGATATTTTCGATGCCTGTATTGATATTTTTATCTTGAAGATTAATTCGGTCATCGATTGTTTTATAAATATTGTCAAAATGTCTGAGAAGTTCATTGATAATGATATCACATTTATTATTTGAATTTTCTACGACTAACTCTTTGAGTTCGTCTTGTGTATTTGTTATCTCTTGTTTTAAATCATTTAGATTTTCTTCCGTTAATGTTTTAAGAGATATCAAATTTAAATCTCTTGTAATGTTTACAAGTGAAGATTCAATATCATTAAATTTATCATCCCAGTCAGTTCTTGTTACAAGTGAATTTTTGAGTCGTTCAATATTTGAAATTAAATCATTGAAATGACTGTTTGAATTGTCTGTTATAATCTGCAGTTTATCATTTACAAGCTCTTGAGAATTGTTAATGAGTTCAATCGCCTCATCCTTCATTGATTGCATTTTGTTCAATGATTCGCCGAGTCTTAAATCTGAATCTTCAGAAATATTTTTAAGATTTTCAATTGAATCCAAAATATTTTTGTAAGTTTCAGAGTTTTGCGATTCTTGTTTTTCTGCAATTTGTGATAAATAATTTTCAATCGAATTAATTCTTGTTTGTATTAATTCACTTATAGATAATGTATCATTGCTTATACTTGTATTTAATGCTTGAACGGCGGATTTGAGTCCGTTTAATTCTGTTTCAACTGCTTGAGTTATGTTGCTGTCAGTTTCATTAATTGAATTTAAGACATTATTAACAGAGTCAATTATCGTTTGCAGTTTATTGGTATTTTCTCCTACAATATCTTTTGCTGTATATATAATTGAATCTGTATTTTTAATTTTTTCTTTTAAATCAGAAAGTCCGTTTGATATCGCTTGCAGCGCTTCTTCGTTTTGTGTTGCTTGAATACCCGAAAGCTCTGTCAAACTGTTACTTAGATTTTGTAATTTGAGATTAATATCTTCAAAACTGTCTTTTGAACCGTTATTCAATGAATTTGTTAATTCCTGAATATTTTCTTTCAAGTTCACAAGTTTGTTTGAAATAGCTTGCAATGTTTCTTCATTTTGTGTTGAACTATTTTCAGTGAGTTCTGCAATACTGTTATTTATATTTTGTAATTTTGAATTAATATCCTCAAAATCGTCTTTTGAATTGATATTCAACGAATTTGTAAGTTCTTGAATATTTTCTTTTAAATCATTGTACTTATAATTAATGTTGTTTTGTACATCTTCATTTTTATCAGCGATTATATGGTTTAAATCACTAATTTTGTTAATAATACTAACAAATTGTTCACTATTTGAGTATTTTGTATCATCAATTTTTTGGATAATTGATTGTTCTGCATAATCGATTTTTTGAGGTACTGATGCTAATTTTTCGTCAATATTATTTACTGCATTTGCAATAACTGTTCTGAAATCATTTTCAACGTTAGTAATATAATTTGAAACCGCATTTATACTGTTTATGATTTCAATTTTATTTTCAGAAGCAGAGTCTTTTACGGAAACTTCGAGTGCTTCTAATTCATGGATAAGTGTATCAACTGAGGATGAGAATTTTGATGCTTCATCCTTCAATGATGCACTCAACCCGCTGTTTGAAAATTCTATATCAGATTTAAAGTTGTCTAATACTTCATTTATTTTATGTGTTATTTCATTTGTGGTTTCGTTTTGTAATTCTTCTCTGTTGTGAATTTCAGTTAGAATCTTTTGAATAGAATCATTTATTTCATGAGTATTATTGTTGAGATAGCCGGCAACAGTATCTTTTATACTGTTTTGTACAATAGATAACTGATCCTGTACCATAGATATATTTTCTGAAATATCGGAAGATACTCGGCTTAATATTGCATCACGTGTTGTATTGATGTTTGTATGAATATCTTTAACATTCTCTGAAGTATTAAAGTTAACTGAGTTTGATGTTTGTTCAACTTTTTCTCCGATAGATTGAATTTCATATTTTAATGATTCAATTTGTTCTTCTCTGGAGTTGTTAGACTGAATTTGATTTAGTATTTCATCAGATGTAAATCTGAATTTATCAGTTACTTCTTCTATTTTTTGCTGAATTTCAGTTTGTGCATTTTGAACGGTTGATTCCAATGCATTTTTAATTTCTTGAGTTGTTTGAGAATTGTCAAGTTTTGTTTCTAACGCATTGATATTTTCTCTGACCAGATTAATTCCTTCTGATATGTTGTTTGAAGACGATTGAATTTTGTCTAAAACTTCATTTTTTGTGTTATTGATGTTTTGATGCAAACCACTTGTATTTTCAGCATTTCTGTCATTTTCTTCAATGAAATTGTTGACGATATCTCCTGTTATAGATTTGACTTCATTTGATAATGAGTCAATTTTTTCAGCGATTCTGTCAGTATTTGTATATATTGAAGAATTGAGTAAATCACTTTTGCTTGAAAATTCTTCTTTTGCAGAGTATAAATTTTCATTAATTGTGTTTGCTGTATTTTCTATAGAATTGATTTTATCAGTTACATTATTATTTGATTCTGCAATTTTGTCAGAAAAATCATTGATTTTTGAAACCAAATCAGAGTCATTGTTGATGAAATAGTTTGCAAGTTTATCCGTAACAGTTTTTACATCTTTAGAAACGGTATCTAATTTTTCTTTTATGGAATCTGTATGTTGGTTTATGTTATCGGATAAATTCGAAACTGATTCTTTAACCTCCGCAGATGTTTCATAAAATCTGCCTTTTAAATCTTCATTTGTTCCGTTTAAGGCGGAAAGGATTGCAGATTGTACATTATAGGCATTGTTTGCCGCGTTATCAAGTTTTTCTATCCAGAACTCATTATTTTCTTTCAAGTTTTGTGAAACTTCTGACAAAATATTTTTCAAATCCGATGAAATACTGTCAAGAAGCTCTTTTAACTGTCTTGTGTTTTCATCACTATGTGTGTTATCTGTTATTTCTCCTCGTATATTATTGATGGTATCTGTCAATATACGAATTTTGTCGTTTAATTCAGAATTTGAGTTTCCGATATTTTCAAACAAAGAGTCTGATAATTGCTTAATTTCATTATCAATCTCGCTTACTTTTTGAACAAGTACGTGATTATTATCATACAAGGTTGCTGACAAATTATTGATTACAAATTTAATATCAGAGTTAACCGCATCAATTCTGTCAAGAGTCATTGTGTGTAGTTCTGAATTTTCAACTTTTGATGCAATGTTTTCAAGGTAATTGTTTGTTGATTCAAATTTTTCCTGAAGCATTGCGACAAATTCTGAAACTTTGCCTGATGACTGGAATAATAGAGCCGGCAATTCCGTATTTAAGTCGTTAATTTTGTCGTATAACTGATTAATTGTACTTTTTACCGTATCAGAATCTGTTGTGTATATATTTCTGAAATCGTCAGATACTCTGTTTAATGTGTCATATAATTTTGAAATATTCGTTAGAATTTCTTCCGAATTATTATCTTGTATTTGTGGAATATTAGATATTAAGTCTTTTAACTGTGAACTTAAGTTTGTGAGTTTATTGTCAAATCCGTCAGGTGACAATGTCGGTGTTGATTTGATATCATTGCTTAAGTTAGAAATAATATCTGACAAATCATAGATGCTTGAAGTGATTTTTTGAACATTATTAGCCGAAAGTCCTATAAGTTCTGTTTTTAGATTATCAGATGCGCTGTGAAGTCCGTCAATACTTGTTGTGATTTCTCTTATTGTATTTTCGGAATGTCCGATTATATCATTTTTTAATCTTTCAGAAGCATTTGAGAGCCCGTCAATACTTTCGGTTATTCTCTGTACATTATTATTAGAAGCATCTAATAATTCTTGTTTTAGATTGTTTGATACGTCATATAACCCGTTAATATTTGATGTTATTGTCTGAACGTTGTTATTTGCTTGTTCTGTTAATTCAGTTTTCAGTTTATCAGATGCGTAAGATACTTCGTTAGAAATATTTGATTTTATTTCAAGTAAATTGCTATCTGTAAATTCTGAAATATTTGATTTAACCTGATCGGAAATATCAGACAAACGATTATTTATGTTTGAATTGATTTCTTGTATATTGTGTTCGGTTAATCCGATAATCTCGGTTTTTAATCGTTCTGATGTGTCAGAAATGTTGTTTATGCTGGATTTTATCTCTTGAATACTGTTTGTAGAGAATTCTGACAAATCTTGTTTTAGATTATCAGATACGCTGGAAATATTTTCTATGCTTGATTTAATCTCTTGCAGATTGTTGTTTGCGTTTTCAATAAGTTCGGATTTAATTGTTTCGGCAGTATGTGCCAATCCGTCGGATATTGCCGATTTTATTTCCAGAGTATTTGTATCTGCCTGTGCTGAAATATTAGATTTTAGTGATGCTGCAGAACTATTTATGCTATCTCGAATAGCAGATTTTATATCCTCTTTGTTGCTGTATCCTTGTTCTGAAAAATTAGATTTTAATGCTTCGACAGAATTATTGATACTATCTTGAATAGCAGATTTGATGTCTTCTTTGTTGTTGTAGCCTTGTTCTGCAAAATCTGATTTCAATGCTTCGGCAGAATTATTGATACTTCCTTGAATAGCAGATTTTATATCTTCTTTGTTGCTGTGAGCCTGTTCTAAAATATCAGACTTAAGTTGAGCTGATGTTGCTATAACGTTATCGTTAATTGATGTTTTAATGTTATCAAAATTGTTGTCTGATATTTCAATAAAATCAGCCTTTAATTTTTCTGATATTGTTGAAATATCAGAAAGTTTATTAAGTAAATCGGTTAATGTTTCTCTTGAATATCCCTGTAAGTTTTTATTCAAGTTCGTTAAATCTTGTTTAAGCGATAAAATGGAATCGTTAAATGTCTGAATAGTTTTTACGTTGGTATTGTCTATTTTTAAGTTAATACCGTTTATTAATTCCGAAAAATTACTTATGTTTTCTAAAATAAGATTTGAACTATCTTGATCAGACGAATTAAATTCCTGTCTGAAAGTATTAAGGCTTGTTTTTAATTCATTTAATTGAGTGTTAAAAGAATTAATAATAGCGCTTGCTGATTGGCTGTTTTCTGTTGTAAATCTGTCTGATGCTGCTCTAATTGTTTCTTGTATTGAGCTTTCATTTTTTACGATAGCATCATTGATTTTTGTAAGGTTTGTATTGAAATCTGCCAGATTTACAGCAGTTAGAATTCTTTTGAGTTCGTTATTTGTTTCTAATAAATCCGTACAAATAATGTTTGTTTCTGTGCCGATATCGTTTACTACGTTTAAAAGTTCTGATTTAAATGTTTTAAAGTCAAAGTTTTCGGTTGAAGTTCTGACAACACCTTCCAAATAATCAAGCTGAGCCATTAACTGCTTGCTTTTTTCATCCGTGTTATCGATTAATACGGCTTTGACTTCATTAATTGCATTGATAGATGTTGTTATTATTTCCGCAAGATTGTTTATAGAACCTTTATCTGCCGCAGATGCTAACGATGCTTGGATTTCATCATTCTTTGTTATCAGGTTTAACAACAATTCTTTAGACTCATTAAAATCGCCGACAGTAACAAGTCGTTCCAAGCCTTCGGTCAGTTCGGTATTTTTTCTGTCAATCATTGATATTGCAGAAAGAATAGTGTTTGATGTTGTATGGATATCCTCAATTGTGTTTCCATATCTGTCGCTCATATTGCTTGCGGCAAGTTTATCAAAGCTTTCAGCCAATTCTTTAAAGTTGTTGTTGATATTGAGAATAATACTTTCAAAACCGTTGTTGATTCTTGTAATATCAAATCTTAATGTTGAAATATTTTTGATAATATCATTTTTATTTGTGTCATCGGTTCTTAAAGATTCAAGTCTTAGAGTAATTTCGGTCAGCGCATCTTTTTGGGATACAACTTCTTTTGAAAAAACAGCAAGGTTTGTGGCGATTACATCAAATAATTTTTTGATTTCAGTGGACTTAAGGGCTTCTTCATTGTCTTTTACAAGAGTGTTAATAGAAGATTCTATTTCTGCAAACTTAGAAACAACAAAACCGTGTCTTTCTTCAATATTATTTTTAACCTCACCGATTAAAAGCTTGAGTAAATCCGCATTTTCATCCAGATTAAGGTTATCAATTTTGTTATTGATAGCGGTTAATACTTTATCTACTCCCGAGAAGCTAAGCACTCCTTGTGCTCTCATTGAATTAATTAAGTTTGTAATTTTTTCAAAGTTCGTTTTTATATCTTCAAGATTATTGATTTCTGCCATTTCTAAGTCCTATTTTGTATACAAATTCCCATAGAAATTTTATCATAAACATGCTTGAGATAAAAACTATATACTCCGTGAAATGTAGTGTAATTGTAATATTTCTTAATTAATTAAATTTTTTCGAATAACGGATTCGATTTGTTTTGCTGAGGTTCCGTCACCATAAGGGTTTTTAGCTTGTAATCTGGTTTCTGATTTTTGCTTTGATAAAATTTGTTCACTGTATTCCAAAATTTTATCGTAATCAGCCCCGACCAGAGTTGAAACACCGGCTTCAATGCCTTCTTTTCTTTCTGTTTCATATCTCATAACAAGTGTAGGACAGCTGAAGGAAGGTGCTTCCTCCTGGATTCCGCCGGAATCGGTCAGGATTAGCTTTGCGTGTTTCATTAAATATACCAGATAAGGGTAATCCAGAGGCTGTAAGAGTTTAATGTTATTTAAAACACCCAGTCTTTCATGGATTTTGTTTTTTACATTCGGATTCGGATGAACAGGTATTACGAAGGTATGATCCGCATATTTAGTCGCAAGATATGAGATAGCCTCAATAATTCTATCTATTCTTTCTCCGTGATTTTCACGTCTGTGGGCTGTGATTAATACCAGTTTGTCATCAATGGTAATTCCTTTTTCTTCAAAGAATTTTTTTGAATGTTCAATAACTTCATCGGACAAACAGAATAGGGCATCTATAACTGTGTTTCCGACTATATGGATTTTGTTTTCATCAATATTTTCTTTGAGTAATGCGTTTTTATTGACTATTGTCGGTGCAAAATGAATATCTGCTACTCTGCTTGTCATCTGGCGCATAACTTCTTCCGGGAACGGCTCATATATATCATAAGAACGTAAACCTGCTTCAACATGGTAAACAGGTATTTTATGATAAAAACTGATTAACGCACCGCATAATACGGTCATTGTATCTCCCTGTACAATCGTTGCATCAATTTTATTTTGATTAAATACTTCATCGAGTGATGTTAATATTTTGGTTTGAACCCCTGCAAGTGATTGGTTCTCTCTCATACAATCAAGATTTATATCTGCTTTTAGACCGAAATACGCAAGTGTTTGGTTTGATAATTCTTTTTGCTGTTCGGTATTACAGATTAATACGTTATAATCCTCCGGATATTTTTTTAATTCTAAAATAACCGGTGCAAGTTTAATTATTTCTGGTCTTGTTCCAAATATAAAAATAATCGTTTTCATAATTTGAATTATAAAACAAAAAAATTTGTGGTACAATTTTTCTGGTTAAAAGAGGTGTTATTTTGTTAAATGATTTATTTGTAATTTTCGGAAGTTTATTTGCTTTATCTGTTCTTTTCGGAAATATATTTATTTTTAGGATGAAGAACGATATCCTTATTTCCAATTATGTTACTGCAATAAGATTCTTTTTATTTTTGTATTCTTTATTTGCATTCTTATTGATGTTTAGAGTTCCTAATCCTGCTTTTAAGATTTTAATGCTCTTTTTTGCTGCATCTCCTTATTTAACTTTGTTAGGTAAGGCGGCAAACTATTACGACCAAAAGATTTATTCATTAATGCATATTGTTTTTGCGGTAATTAGTGTAATTTTTGTAGTATGGTATTTTTAAAATGAAAACGGTTTTATTCTTAGATTTTGACGGTGTTTTGTATGATACATTGAAAGAAGCTTATGTATTGTGCCGGCATGTATGCCGGGGGGTTGATTTTTTTGCACCTATTGAACCGGATATTTATTCCAAGTTTTACAGGTATAAGTTTTTGGTATTCAATTCCTGGCAGTATATGTATTTAATGAAGGCGTTGTCAGAAGGGGCCGGCTATACAGATGAAGAATTTATTGAAAGATATAATTATTTGATATCTCACCGTGATTTGGACGAAGAGGAGATATTTGAAACAAAATATACAAATAGCAGACATTATCTGATAGAAAATTATCCTGATTATGTTGATTCATTGGAGGAGAAGTTTCCGTTTTATGATATGGTGGATTCTCTTGACAGGGATAAATTTGATATATTGGTGGTTTCAAGAAAAAATTCTTTTGCGATAAAAAGGAAGGGTGTTGATTTCAAGATTATAGGAAAAGAGGAGCTTTCCGGCGTTATTAATAAATCAGAATTTATTGAGCGGTATATCGTTGAGAATAATACTTCAAGAGCATTTTTTGTAGATGATAATTCTCACAATCTGATTCCTTGTCAAAATATTCCAAATCTTACCTGTATTCTTGCCGGCTGGGGAAATATTGCGATTGGTGAAAAGGGAATGACCCAGCAAGAGGCATTTCAATTGATTAAGTGATTAGGCAGTGATTAGAGAAGGGTGAATAGAAGTTAGAAATGCTGCTAAGTAGTCAAAAACCGCTAGGCATTACCCTCTCCTTGAGGAGAGGGCAGGGTGAGGTGTAGGTTCTAAGTGCTCCGAATATTACAATAATTTCGCCTGGCTTCTTGACTTCATAGCTGCTTAACTGCTTTCTTCAATGCGTAGGCGCAATTCTAACCAAATACATTTAACCCTCATTTACCCCCCTCTTGACAAATTAAAAAAAAGTACGAAAATGAGAGTGTAGGGTTTTATGTTTCCTTGAATCGAGGTGTTTATTATGTATGTTAGTTCTGTGAATAGCAGGGTTAATAGCCCGTTTTCAGGTTTAAGGTCTTCCGTTAAAAATAATGTACATACGGTTAAGTCAATTCCGCATACGCCTGCTATGGCTGATGAGATAGCACTTAAACGTATTACTCTTGCGACCGCATTAACTACGACAATGCTTATGTTCTCATGTTTATTTCTAGGTGCTAAGAAAGGGTTATTAGGTGTGAGATTACAAAGGCAACTTGCCGGTAATCACTGTATGCTTGTATAAAAAAATAGACTGCCGAGTTGGCAGCCTATTTCTTGTAATGTATGAAATGGTTTATTTCATTGCGTTTTCAACTGCAACAGCAACTGCAACGGTTGCACCAACCATAGGGTTGTTACCCATACCGATAACACCCATCATTTCAACGTGAGCAGGAACAGAAGAAGAACCTGCGAATTGAGCATCACCGTGCATTCTGCCCATAGTATCTGTCATACCGTAAGAAGCAGGACCTGCTGCAACGTTATCAGGGTGAAGAGTTCTACCTGTACCGCCGCCTGATGCTACTGAGAAGTATTTTCTGCCGTTTTCCCAGCACCATTTTTTATAAGTACCTGCTACAGGGTGTTGGAATCTTGTAGGGTTAGTTGAGTTACCTGTGATAGAAACATCAACACCTTCTTTAATCATAATAGCAACACCTTCTGATACATCATCTGCTCCGTAGCATTTTACTTTTGCTCTTTCACCTTCAGAGAACGGAGTTTCTTTAACAACTTTTAATTCACCTGTTTTGTAGTCATATTCTGTTTCAACAGAAGTGAACCCGTTGATTCTTGAAATGATGTAAGCGGCATCTTTTCCTAAACCGTTTAAGATTACTCTTAAAGGTTCTTTTCTAACTTTGTTAGCGTTTCTAGCAATACCGATTGCACCTTCAGCAGCTGCGAAAGATTCGTGACCTGCTAAGAAACAGAAGCATTTAGTTTCTTCTCTTAGAAGCATTGCGCCTAAGTTACCGTGACCTAAACCAACTTTTCTTGTGTCACCTACTGAACCAGGAACTGCAAATGCTTGTAAACCGATACCGATTGCTTCTGCTGCATCAGCTGCATTTGTAATACCTTTTTTAATTGCAATTGCACAACCTAATGTATAAGCCCATGAAGCGTTATCAAATGCGATAGGTTGAATCCCTTTTACGATTTCATCAACGTTGATTCCTTTTGATAAGCAAAGTTCGTTAGCTTCATCAAGAGATTTGAATCCGTATTCTGATAAAACTTTAGCAATTGTTGCTTCACGTCTATCTTGTCCTTCAAATTTTGCCATTTTATTTTCCCTTATATTTATTTATTCTACTAACTTATTTATAAAAATTAATTTATTTATTCCCTATGCTTCACGAGGGTCGATAGTTTTTACAGCATCAGCAAATCTGCCGTAAGTACCGATATTCTTTTCGTAAGCTTCTTTAGCATCAACGCCTTTTTTGATAGCATCCATAACTTTACCGAGGTTTACGAATTTGTATCCGATAACTTCGTTATTTTTGTCTAAACCAAGTTCAAGGATGTATCCTTCAGCTAATTCTAAGTATCTTACACCTTTTTGTTTTGTAGAGTGGATAGTACCAACTTGTGAACGAAGTCCTTTACCTAAATCTTCAAGACCTGCTCCGATTGGTAAACCGTTTTCAGAGAAAGCTGTTTGTGTACGGCCATAAACGATTTGCAAGAATAATTCTCTCATTGCAACGTTAATTGCATCACAAACAAGGTCTGTATTTAAAGCTTCAAGAATTGTTTTACCCGGCAAAATTTCTCCAGCCATAGCTGCAGAGTGAGTCATACCTGAGCAGCCCAGAGTTTCAACTAATGCTTCTTGAATAACACCGTCTTTAACGTTTAGAGTAAGTTTACAAGTACCTTGTTGAGGTGCACAGCAGCCGCAACCGTGTGTTAAACCTGAAATTTGGTTTATTTCAGTACATTTTGTCCATTGTCCTTCTTGAGGAATTGGTGCCGGTGAGCCTTTAACTCCGCGAGCTACACAGCATTTTTCTTCAATTTCCTTCGTAAGTTGAATATGATCCATTTGACCTCCTTTATTGTCATAATATATACAATAGAACTATTCGTTAACTCTCTTATGTGATACAGGTTGATTAAACTAATCAACAACACATGACAATATTATCGCAAACATGCTTTTTTTGTAATAATATTTTGTCATGCTTAATTTATTTTTTGTATTTTTAGGCGGAGCTATCGGCTCTTTGTTAAGGTTTGAGCTTGCAAAATGCTTTACGGTGTTGTTTGCCGGAACATTTGTCGCTAATTTTGCAGGATGTATTCTCTTAGGTTTCTTCTATGGCAGGACAAAAAATGTATTTTTTACAACGGGGTTTTGCGGCGGACTAACAACATTTTCGGGGTTAATGTTTGAATTGATTACTTATATCCAGAATAAAATGTATCTTCTATTCTCTGTATATTTGATTTTAACAATAGTATCCGGAATTGCCGGAATATATTTAGGTACGTTCTTATCTAAAAATTGGAGGACGGAAGAATGATGTGGGTGTTTCTTGGCGGCGGTCTCGGAGCTGTTTTGAGATATATTCTCTCTCTTTTTCTGAACCATAAGAGTTTCCCCTATGGAACATTTATTGTAAATATATCGGGCTGTTTTCTTTTCGGATTGTTGGTTAAAGTGTTTAATTCCAATATATTTTTGTTATCGGGTTTTTTAGGCGGATATACAACTTTTTCAACGTTTTCCGCTGAATTCACAGAGCTTTTTTCTAATAATATTATCAAAGCTTATTTATATTTATTCCTTAGTTTTATGATTGGTGCAGCTTTTATGTACTTAGGTATGAAAACTTCTAGTTTCTTCTCATAAGATCTGATAATTTTATTTCTTTATTTTGTTTCTTTTCTGCTTTTTTAGGCGGAACTGCCGCTGTTTCTCGTTTGAATTGTGATAAGCCTACACTTTGAGGAGCAGTTTCTTTTATCATGAAAATATCTTGTAAAAATTTTATTAATTCTTTCATCGTATTCTCCGTACATAGATTATTATATCTCTACTATATCATACATTAAACATATTTTTCTCTGCTAAATCATTCCCGCTTATGTTATACTCTGAGTATAGTCTAAAAGGTGAAATAATTTGAACTCAGGTTACGAAGAAAGCTTAGATAAAAATTTTAGCCGTGCATATAATTTGTGTACGGGAGATTTCTCTCAAGAGGAATTATTTGGGCTCTTAAAAAACGGGAACATGCCGGAAAAACAGTTTGCTGCTCTGGAAATCTCATCACTGAATAATCAATCGGAAGCTGATATATTGATGGCTAATTTAACCGGCTGCGACGGTAAAATCAGAGAGGCAGTCGCGTTTAAAATATCGGAGTTGATTCGGGCAGATAAGTCATTCTTTTACAAGTATCCGGATATTTTTGCTGATGCAACTATTGATATCAATGCAAATATCTGTCGAATAATTATTGAATGCTTAAACTATTTAAAAGATGATTCCGGTTTCTCTAAAATTTATACGGATAAAATCCTTAAATTTATCGATGATGCATTGAATGCTTTGGACGGGTTCATATTCAGAGATAAAAAATATACGATAAATAAACAGCTTTTTAAGCTTTACTGGTGTTTAGAGGGTATAAATGTATTTTTTGAAAATCTGGATGAAAATACCCTGGTTGAACCTCTAAAACGATGTGCAGAGGTTGAGGAATATACTATTCGTGAAAAGGTTGCTCTGATTTTAAAACACCCCATCAAAACAGAACAGTTGATTAATTTAAAAAAACACCTAAAAAACGATAGCAATTACTATGTAAAAAATGTTTAGAGATAATCTTTTATTGATGCAATAACAACTTTTGCCGCTTCTTTAACTTTAACAGGACGAAATTCTATTTCTTTAATATCTTCTTCTTTTTCTTTGTTTTCTTCGTTGTAACCAATAATGTATTTTAAAAATGACTTACTAAACATACTTAACTCCTATTTGGCATATTTAATTAAAATGTCAAAATAAAAAATAATTGCTATTTTCTGATATAATATTTACAATGATTAATGTAATAGGATGAGGAAATCTGATGCGTATAATTAATTTAGATTTAGATGAAGATTTTTTAAAACGTTTTTACGATTTGACTGGTGATAAAGTCCCTGAAACTATTACCATAGTATCTTTAAAGAAACAGGTATTGAATATCAGAGAACGTTTTAGAACTATACTTGCAGATTCAAGCGGTGCAAGTACTGCTATCGGAGGTCCTGAATATGATGGAGAAACATTATCTATATCTAAATCTAACAATGTGTTACTGGTAGATAATTTGGGGGTTATAACTTATCAGGTCCAAATGATTATGTCTAAGTTAGGATTTCAGGTGACATCTACCAAAGATGTTTACGGTGCGCTGTCTTTGTTTGAAGATAAAGATTTTGATTTTGTTTTGATGGATTTATTAATCCCTACAGAACGCGAAGGTTTTATCCTTTTGGCAGAGCTTCAGCGAATTGCGCGCAAAAAACATTCTAATCCGATTATTGGTGTGATGTCGGTTGCAGGTAAAAAAGAATTAAAGACAGAATCTTTAGAAAAAGGTGCAGATTTTTATCTTGAAAAATCTCATAATTGGCAGCAGAGATTAACCGATATCGTAACGGATTATATAAGTGATTAGGATATCTGATAATGAAGAGAAAAGGTTTATTTGATGTTATATCTCCTGTTATGATTGGTCCCTCCAGTTCTCATACTGCGGGTGCTATTCGTTTGGGCTTGCTGGCAAGATATATTTATAATAATCCGATAAAAAAGGTAGAATTTACTTTGTATAACTCATTTGCTCAAACCGGTAAAGGTCACGGTACTGATAAGGGGCTGCTTGCAGGGATAATGGGATATTATGTAGATGATGTCAGGACAAAGAATATCTTTTCAATAACGGATATTGATTACAAGTATAATTTTGCAGAGGACTTGAGCCGACATCCTAATTCTGTCGATATATTGATTAACGATGATATGATGATTTCAGGAAACTCAATTGGTGCAGGCGAAATTCGTATAACTTCTATCAACGGATTTTCTGTAAATCTTGCAGGACAATATCATACAATATTATTGATGTATAAGGATAAGCCCGGCATGATATCTAAAGCAAGTAAATTGATTCAGGACAGAAATATAAATATTGCATCATTACATTGCGACAGAAACGAAAAGGGCGGTACCGCTTCAATGTATTTTGCGCTTGATGCGGATCCTCAAGATGAGATTATTGAAGATATCAGAAATATTGATGACGTGTATTTTGTCACAAAAGTTAGGAAGTTAGACTAATGAATATAATGACTTTTGACGAGCTGGTCGACTTATGTAAAAAAAATAATAAAAAAATCTATGAGCTTTCTCAGGAATCTGAGGCCGCTGAGGCTGATACAACGGTTGAGGTTATCAGAGAAAGAGTAAAAGAACATATTGATACTATGCAATCAACGATAAAAATAGGTATGACCTCATCAGAAAAAGCTATCAGTAACTGGTGCGGCGATGACTGCGAAAAATTACAGGTCCGATACGCTCATCATCGTGCACTATTCGGGAGGCTTTTTGAAAAAATTATTACTTATGCGCTTGCAACAATAGAAGAAAATTTAAGGATGGGTAAAGTTGTAGCTTGTCCGACAGCAGGTTCTTGCGGTATTGTTCCGGCTGTGTTGATAGCTGTTGCGGAAGATTATAATTATGATGCAGATGTTCAAATTGATGCATTGATAACGGCAGGTGCGATAGGTGCAATTATCTCAAATAAGGTGCAGCTAGCGGGTGCGGTTGCCGGTTGTCAGGCGGAATGCGGTGTTGCTGCTGCGATGTGTGCAGGTGCTTTGACTCAAATGCTGGGCGGAGATATTTCTCAAATTTTGAATGCAACTGCACTTGCAATGAAAAATCTTTTGGGTTTAACTTGCGACCCTGTATGCGGTTTGGTTGAGGTTCCTTGTATTAAACGAAATCCGATTCTTGCAATCCATGCAGTGACGGCTTCCGAATTGGCGCTTGCGGGGGTTGAATCTAAGATTCCTCTTGATGAAGTCATTGATGCCGTAAGGCAGACCGGTCAGTTAATGTCGCCTATGCTCAAGGAATCATCTCTTGCAGGACTTGCAACTACAAAAACAGCTTTGAAATTAAAAGAAAAGATTTTCGGATTATGAAGATTTTAGGGGTTTTACCTGTCAGTATCGGCGGCAGGCTTACAACATCAAGTATATTAGACGGTTTTAGAATGTTAGGACATTCTGTTACTGTTTATGATGAATTGATGGAGAGTTCTTACTCTGCTGATGAATATGATTTGATTGTCGGGTACGATTTTTCTCCTATAAAACTAAAGAAAGATAATAATCTTTCAACAAAATGTATTGCTTATTTTTCTGATGAGATTAGAAATAAAACCTCGGGGCCTTATTGGGAAGAGCTTTTGCCGGAACTTGATAACAAGGATAATTATATTTTTTACTGGGACAGAGAACTGGCAAAGCTGGAAAATTTTAAAAATTTATTTTACTTACCCCATTTTGTTAATACTGATATTTATAAAAACCTGCATTTACCCCCTGAATGTGATGTTATGTTTGCCGGACGGCTTGATACAGATTATCGTTTGAATATGATAGAGTCGATTGCTCAGGATTACAATCTTCATTGGTATGCGATAGAGCGCCATTATTTGGATGCCCTGAAACGGGCAAAGAATAAAGCATTGATTGAGCAGATATATAAAGGGTTTATTGATAACGAAGAGGATATGGCGAGGGCGATTAATAAATCAAAAGTTGTTATTAATATGAATTCTCAAGGTATATCTTCTCTTAATTATAGAACAATGCAGACACTTGCTTGCGGTAAACTGCTTATAAGTGATAGGCGTGCGGAGTTGGATTTGTTTGACAATAGAATCCCTGTTTATGATGATATTGAATCTTTAAAACAGAATATTGATTACTTCCTCTCTTCATCCGATGAATATAAGCAGGTTTGTGACTATTGCTCACGGGTATGCAGACACAAGTTCAATTCGGTTAGCGGTGCGGAATTTATGCTTAAAAAGATTACAATATCCAATTAATTCTTGTTGATGTAATCTCTTAGAAGTGTGAAATTAGCTAAAATATTCCGGATTCTACCCCGTAGACAAATAATTTTTATGTTATACAATAGTATTGTTAGGTTAAGAGGACTTATAAAATATGATGGATCAAATTGTTAAAGTAGTTTGGGATTTGAATGATAACTCAGAAAATCGTTATCAACTGGTATATGAAATTGCAGAACTTGCAAAAAAATTAGTCGATGAAACTCAAATGAAGAAAAATCGTGAGGATTTCGGCTATGAAGAATACACAGATTCTTCTTACAAAAAAGAAAATCCGGTAGAACATGCTATCATGGTTAAAGCTGCTGAAGCTGACGACGATAGACTTGTTGGTTAAAAAAAGATTTGAATAATAGGGCAGTCTATTTCTGCCCTATTTTCGTGTGTTTTGTTATTAAGGGGTGATATTATGCAAAAAACTATTGATTTTATTAATAAGCAAATCAAAGATTTTAATCCGGAAATAGGTATTGTTTTAGGTTCAGGATTAGGGGACTTAGCTGATGAGTTTTGTGAGATATCTATTCCTTATTCAAAAATTCCAGGATTCCCGACCTCGACGGTTAAAGGACATAAAGGTCAATTAGTTTTTGCAACGATAAACGGGAAGAAAGTAATGATGATGCAGGGGCGTTTTCATTATTATGAAGGTCATCCTATGGATGTTGTTACATACCCGATTAAGGTTATGAAAAAATTAGGGATAAAAACAGTTATTCTTACAAATGCAGCCGGCGGTGTAAATGTGTATTTCAAACCGTCTGATTTGATGCTGATAACCGATCATATTAATTTTATGGGGAATAATCCATTGATAGGGCCTAATGATGACAGTTTAGGCACTAGGTTCCCTGATATGAGTGAGGTTTATACAAAATCATTAAGGGAAAAAGCAAGAAGTTGTGCAAAAAAACTCGGAATTGATTTGCAGGAGGGTGTTTATATGGCGCTGACCGGTCCTACTTATGAAACTCCTGCTGAGGTTAAGATGGTAAGACTCTTAGGTGCGGATGCTGTTGGTATGTCGACAGTTCCGGAGGCTATCGTTGCAAGTTATTGTAAAATGGATGTTTTAGGTTTAAGCTGTATTTGTAATTCGGCGGCAGGGATTTCAACGGTCGGACTTTCTCACGAAGAAGTCTTGCAAGCTGCAGAAGCTGCAAAATCTAAGTTTAAGAGTTTAGTACTGGAAGTTATTAAAGAAATATAGAGGAGAGTATTATGTTAAAAGGACCTTTTTTAGACAGAAATTGGATGGGGCAAAATCCTGATTATGAAGGTTCTGATATAGTAATGCTCGGAATGCCGTTTGACGGGACTGTTTCTTACCGCTCGGGGTCAAGATTTGCTCCCGAACAAATCAGGCTTGCAAGCTGGGGATTGGAAGAATATTCTCCGATATTTGATAAGCATTTAGAAGATTGTAACTTTCACGATGCCGGAGATTTGGAGTTCCCTCTCGGAAATACCCAAAAATCTCTTGATTTGATTGAAGAAAATGTAAGACAGATTTATAAAGACGGTAAAAGAGTTTTTGGTATCGGCGGCGAACATCTGGTTACATATCCGGAAATTAATGCCGTATCTGAATTCTACGACGATTTGGCGATAGTTCATTTTGATGCTCATACCGATTTAAGAGAAGAGTATATGGGCGAAGAACTTTCTCATTCCGCAGTTATAAGGCTTTCTACAAGAAAAGTGAAACCTGAAAATATCAAACAAATTGGTATTCGCTCAGGAATGAAAGAAGAGTTTGAGTTTATGAAAAAACATAATACTCTTGCGAAAACATACAGTGATTTAGATTCTCTTAAAAATAAACCGGTATTTGTAACTGTTGATTTAGATGTTCTTGATACTTCCATCATGCCGGGAACCGGTACTCCGGAGGTCGGCGGATTGGAGTTTAATGAACTTATCGGCTGGTTTAAGTATTTGAAAGATTTTAATATTGTAGGAGCTGATGTTGTTGAACTTGCTCCTGATTATGACTCATCAGGTGCTTCAACTGCTGTTGCAACAAAAGTTATTCGTGAACTGCTTATGATTATGTAAGGTGTCCTAATGGGTATGTTAGAAGATAGAGTTAGTTTTTTAAAAGATGAATTGAATAAACATAATTATAATTATTATGTTCTGGATAATCCGACAATTAGTGATTATGAGTATGATAAACTTTTTGCCGAATTAAAAGAAATAGAAACAGAGCATCCTGAACTTATAACGCCGGACAGTCCGACACACAGGGTAGGCTCTATAAGTACAAAATTTGAAGAATACAGACATGAATACCGTCTTTACAGTTTGGATAATACCTATAATGCTGAAGAACTTGAAAAATGGTATGAGAGGGTTACAAAAGAATGCGGCAAGTCTCCCGAACTTGTATGTGAGTTAAAAATAGACGGACTTGCGATTGCGCTTTCGTATAAAAAGGGTATTTTTACAACCGGTGTCACAAGGGGGAACGGGATTGTTGGTGAAAATATTACACAGAACCTTAAAACGATTAAAGCAATACCTCTAAAACTTTTTGAGGATATTGATATTGATGTCAGAGGTGAAATATATATGCCTATATCCTCTTTTGATAAACTGAATGAGGAAAGTTTATCAAAAGGCGAAAAAGTTTTCGCGAATCCGAGAAATGCCGCAGCAGGCTCATTAAGACAGCTTGATAGTACAATTACCGCTAAGCGTGATTTATCAATGTTTACGTATACGGTTATACTTCCTAAAGAGAACAATTCTATAAAAACTCACTGGGACAGTATACAGTATATTAAAAAACTCGGGTTCAAAACTAATCCTAATATAAGGCTCGTAAAAGATATTCAGGGCGCAATAGATTTTTGCAAAGAATGGGATAAAAAGCGCTTTGATTTGGATTATGCAACTGACGGTGTTGTTATCAAGGTAAACGATTTGGATTGCCAGAACGAACTCGGATTCACGGCAAGAGCGCCGAAATGGGCGACTGCGTTTAAATTCCCGCCTGAAGAAATATCAACAAAACTTCTTGATATCCATTTGGGTGTCGGTAAGACCGGAGCTATTACTCCTGTTGCGATTCTGGAGCCGGTTAATCTTGCAGGAAGTGTAGTTTCACGTGCAAGTCTGCATAATTTTGATGAGATAAAACGTCTTGATGTAAGAATTGGGGATACGGTATTTATCAAAAAAGCTGCAGAGATTATTCCTAAGGTTGTAAAAGTTGTGGATAGTGAGGAACATTATAGACTCCCTGTTTACATTCCGCCTGAGGTTTGTCCTGAATGCGGCTCTCCTCTGGTAGAAAGAGAAGGAGAGGTCAACTTATATTGTTCAAATCCAAACTGTTCATCTATTGAAAAGGCAAAATTAGAATACTGGGTTTCTCGTGAAGCTATGGATATTGATACTGTCGGACCTTCTATTATCGAACAACTTTATGATAAAAATATGGTTTTGACTCCTGCGGATTTTTACAGATTGAGTATGCAGGATTTCATGCAGCTGGATTTGGTTAAAGAAAAATCTGCGTATAACATATATACTGCGATTCAAAATAGCAAGACACGTCCTCTTGCAAAATTTATTACGGCTCTGTCTATCAGGCATGTCGGAAAGGAAACGGCAGATTTACTTGTTGGAGAATTGACAACTCTTGAAAACATCAGGAATGCATCTGTTGAAGAGCTTGCCAAGATAGAGGGAATTGGTGACAAAATTGCTCAGAGTATTTATGAGTATTTCCACAACGAGTCTAATATCAAAATTGTTGATGAACTCTTGTCATTGGGAGTGAAACCTCAGGAGGGCAGTTCTAAAATCTCCGATAAACTCTCCGGTATGACTTTTGTTTTAACAGGAACGTTACAAAACATGACAAGAGATGAAGCTGGTGCTAAAATAAAAATGTTAGGTGGTAAAACTTCATCATCTGTATCAAAGAAAACCTCGTATGTTGTAGCAGGTGAAAATCCCGGGTCAAAATTTGACAAAGCCTCTGCTTTAGGTGTTACAATATTAAATGAGGATGAGTTTAACGAATTAATAAAAGTTTAAGGAATAATATGAGAAAGAATTTTAGAGTTATACAAATAAATGGTTTTAGAGGAATAATTGTTGCTCTTGGTATTCTGGCATGTTTGATTGCCGGGTTTATTGTGTTTCCTGGGCTTGTTGCAATGAGTATTTGGAACTTTATTTCTGCCAAAACCCTGTTAATACCTCCATTGGGTATTATTCAAGGTACTTTGTTATGGGGTATAGTTGTAGTAAGTTACATGATTCTAAAAAAACGTCATGTTATTGTATCTTTTAAACCACCGACAGAATTGTCTGACGATGAACTTGATGAAGTCATGGAACGAATAAAAATGGAAACTGCAGCACGTATGATGACAGACGTGATTGCTAAGTCCAGAATGGAAAAGAAGCCGACTATATTGGATGTGCATTCTTCCGAAGATGAAAACAAAGAAGAAATTGGTGCATCAAACAAAAATATTGACAATTAACTATGTCCTTAATACAATAGTTTTGTTGCCGGTATAGCTCAACGGTAGAGCAACGGTTTTGTAAACCGTAGGTTGTAGGTTCGATTCCTATTACCGGCTTTTTTAACACTTTGACAATTATAATATTATCCATAAGCCCTTGTGGCTCAGGGGTAGAGCACTCCCTTGGTAAGGGAGAGGTCACGAGTTCAAATCTCGTCAAGGGCATTTTTGAATTCGGGGGCGATTGGATTGTTAAAGTAGGATGATAATTTAATATGGGTAGGTGCCCGAGTAAGCCCGGAGGCCCGGAACCTGAAAAAAATGATTAAGTATCATTTTTTGAAGTTAAATAGGTAGCTAGTTCTGCCACTCGGAGCACATACATGACGACATCAAGCTGTGCTTGATAATGACAAACATAATTGACAACTTAATATGGGTAGGTGCCCGAGTGGCTAAAGGGAGCAGACTGTAAATCTGCCGTCGCGAGACTACGGTGGTTCGAATCCACCCCTGCCCACCACTTATTGAAAGAGACCGCAAGGTCTCTTTTTTATTGTTTGTAAAGTGGATGAGAACCACTCAAAGCGGAGCTTTGCTTGGTTCAAGCGCGAGCCGGCAGAGGGCGTAGGGATTGACGTAGGTCAATTCCGTAGACCCGTTTAACGCCGGCGAGCAAGACAATCCACCCCTGCCCAATACTTATTGAAAGAGACCGCAAGGTCTCTTTTTTTATGCAGGGGCGTTTCTCACCACCGTGGTGGTTCTCACTTCCTCCATTGCCTTAATTTTGTTTTCCCGGTTCGGCTTTACAGTCCTACGCAAAACAATACTTAATTGTTTTGCTGCACGGCAACGGAGTCCTTACCCCTGCCCAATACTTATTGAAAGAGACCGCAAGGTCTCTTTTTTGTTGTTTGTAAAGTGGATGAGAACCACTCAAAGCGGAGCTTTGCTTGGTTCGAGCGTGAACCGGCAGAGGGCGTAGGGATTGACGTAGGTCAATTCCGTAGACCCGTTTAACGCCGGCGAGCAAGACAATCCACCCCTGCCCAGGGGTAAATGAAATAGAATAATACCCTGTTGGATTATTATTATAATTCATCTTATTCCATATCATATCTATATGAAAAAACTATTAGTATGTTTAATTGTTTTTATCAATATAATATTTAATAGTTCCTACGCAGATACTCTTGATGATTATACTTTGGATGATTTTGCGTGCTCTTATTATGAAGAAATTATTACTCAAATAGATTCTCTTATCGAACAAGAAATGTATGAGGAAGCAGAGTCTGAGCTTGAAAAGTTGTATAATTCCTCTTGCAAAACCTTAGATGTCACAAAAAAATATATTTTTGTCCTGAATAAATTGCAAAAGGTGAATGAAGCATACCAAATAGCAGAAGCTAATGAACTTTTAGATTCTGATATAGGGTTATTAATACAGGCTGAAAAGAATATCCCCATAAAAGATTATACTCAGGCTCGAAGTGTATATGACAATATACTGATTAAAACTCCTTACGATAAATTTGCGCAAATGGGTTTGACTCACAGTTATATTTCAGAAGGCTCAGAGCTTAAAGCTTTGCAGGAATTAAAACGTCTGCCGCAAACTAATGATATTCAATATTTAAAAGCTAAAGCTTATTATAATCTTGAACTTTTTGAAGATGCTTATAAAATCTTGAAAACTCTTCCTCAAACAGATGAGGTTCTTGAGTTAGAAAATGAAATAAAAAGGAAAAGAGCATACCAGTTTGTTTCCGGTTATGAATTGTATGTTCAAAAATTGAATGAAGAATATAAAATGGATGCTAATAAAATTTTGTTTAGTAATTCCTGTTATGAAAAGAATTTGCAAGTTTATTTTGATTATATTTTATTTATTTATACCTCCGGTGTTCTTCAAAGTCAGGGACCTGAGCCTTTGAACGATGTTACAAATGAAATTCGATTAGGAACACAAGGTCG
Organism: Candidatus Gastranaerophilales bacterium; assembly: GCA_944324825.1. Lineage (GTDB taxonomy): Bacteria > Cyanobacteriota > Vampirovibrionia > Gastranaerophilales > Gastranaerophilaceae > UMGS1585. The sequence goes on along the minus strand of CALUXU010000012.1, from coordinate 22,005 downwards.
CTTGAATGAAAAAATAGCTCTTCGTGCAGATATCGGGGTAAAAGCTTTTCAACAATATGGTGCAATGCTTTTGACTGATACCTGGGTAAAATATTATGTTAATGATGCATTCAATGTTAAACTGGGGTTTCATCGGAATAATACGGAGCAATCATTTTTATCTGCAGTTGGGGTAAATATTGATGGCCGATTTACAGGGCAGGTTGCTGATAATAATTTATATTTGGATATGACATATCGCTTGCCTAAACGCAGTTATGTTTTTACAAAAGGCGGTATTGGGGCTAAAGACGGTTATAATATGCCTTCTGATTTATACTGGGAGGGCATGTTAGGAATAGGAAAACTGCTTCGTTATGATTTAACTAAACCATACCTACAAAAAGTTTCGCTGGATTTGGTTAGTTATCAATCCGGATATGAATTTAATCTCCAAAATTTATATGATAAGCAGGGTTTGTTATATGGTGGATTTTTCTCTCCTAAGTGGTATTCTGATAATACTGTTAATATGAATTTTGCAGGAAAAATAAAAAATACAAATTTCTCTTATGGTTTTGGCGCTTTTGCCGGCTGGCAATTTGCATTAAGTCCGGATCAATCCTTGTTTATTTATGGAGCTTCAGTTGATGGTAAATATAGGCTTAATGACCATATAAGTTTTGAACTTCAATACAGGTATTATAAATATGCAAATATTACACGGAATCAGTTTTTGTTTGATTTAGTTATAAGTTTATTTAAAAAAGAAGGTCAATTAGCAAAAAAATAATTCACCGGATTTATTATAATTGGAGGTTATTTTGATTCCGATATTATTAAACCGTTCGATTAATAGAGTACATAGGACATATACAAAGCCGCAAAACAATAGTTCTTCGGATGATAATCCCCCTTTTTATCAGAATAAAATTGTGAGAGCTTCATTTCTTATCGGTATTTGTCTAATTGCATCAAGATTGCCCATAACTAAAAGATTTATTAAAGAAAATAATAAATTGCAAAAAGGGGATAGTTTTACTCCTATAAAATCCATCCCGAAACCGGAGGTTCCGGTAAGTCCTATAAATAAACCAAAGACAGTAACTCAACCTAAAAAAACTGCAAAGAAATATAATACGCAGCTTAATATTTCGGAGGAAGAAAGGCTTTCAATTATTTTTTCTAAACATCGTTCCGCTTGGTGTAAAAATGGACTTGTATCTCCACAAGAAATAGATAAAATCTTAACAAAACAACTTGGCGCTGCCAAGAAACGTGAAATAAAATTTACTCCTGATATTAAACGAGGAATTTTTATCGGGAGAAAAGTATCTTACAAACGAAAAGGAAGTATTTTTGTTCTTGAAGCTCATGATGGACCTAAAGGAATAGAAACCAGATGTTACATGACGATGAATAATTATAAACCTCTTTCTAAAGAAGAACGTTTATATCTTTGTTCTGACGGAATTTTTGAGCCCGGAACATATTATGCAGGAAAAACTCATTTGAAAAGTATAAATAGTGCTGTTGATTGGATAAATCAAGCTAATCTTAATCCACAAGTATCTTGATTTTAGTCATAATTATATTGGTTAACTTCCGTAAATGTCATTTCATCAGGCTTTTTATTCTCTAAATAACGTAATTCTCCCTTAACAGAGATTACTTCCGGGTTCTCAACAGGCATATGATAATATTGTCTGATAGCCTTTGGATTAATATCATTTACTGCTTCTAATATATTATTTACGGTTGAATTTGTTTGGAATTGGTCGCCCGGCATTATGTTTACCTTATTAAATCTCGGGAATTCATTTTTAATAAGCTCTTTAATTTTTCCTGCAGTTGTAAATGAATATACGTGGTACATCAACTGTTCATTTGTATTTTCGTTTACTAAACTTACAAGAGCACAAGTATGTACATCTTTTGTAGATAACGGAGTATCAATTCCTGCTTTTATCCAGCCGCCGCCATAGCCGCCGCTTTCGGTTGAAAAACCTGCAGTTTTTACTTTTGTTCCGGTATATTTCGCTAACGGTTTAGAACCAACAGGAACTTTGTAGCCCCATATATCTCGTTCTAATGATATTCTGTTTTTAGGTTTTGTATATGCTTCAAACAGTTTTGATGAAACTTTTTTGAATTTTTTACCGCCGGTTTCGTATACTTCTTCAAAATCTTTAAAATTCTTTTTTGAGAAAGTTTTTCCGGTAAAATTTAAACTCGGGGTATTGTAATTTGTATAAAATGTATTAATCATATTCAGGTAAACCTTCCTGAAAATAAAAATTGCCTTTTTTATTAATTTTTATTAAGTTAATTTTGCCTTACTCGGTAATGTTTGAAAATATTTATTAACTAAAGTTGAAAATATGATAGTTAATAAATTATTAGAAGCACTAAATGAATCGACAGAATTAGTTCCTGATAATTGGTCTAAAGAGCATTTGTTTCAATCCGGGATAAAGAAATGGATTGGGAATGTTGTTCCTGTTGAACTTCTATCCAGAAGTGTTAAAGATGCTGTGAATTCAATAGTAACTTTGTGTGAATGTTTTGAATTTTATAAAGAATTCCCTTATTTGATTGAAACACCGAATTATGGTGATAACTGGGGCAGAACAGCGAATTATATTGAGATAAATAACCGAGCTATTGCCGAAATGCATTATGATAGATGCTCAAACGGAATTTTGAGTTCAATCAAACTCTTGCCTGCCATTCCTCCGTCGGCAAAAAGCTGGGCGAACTGTGTTATTTTGTCGCAGATATTTCCGAATATTTATGGCGACGGTTATAACAAGCCTGCTGATGTAGAAAATTCTATATACGGAATAAAGCTAAATGCCGGTTATAGCGGAAATATAATTGATTTTTCGATTATAGATAAAATATCTCAAGAGGAGCAGTTTAGAGCCTTTAATGATTTAGCACATTTTCATGGCCTTAAAACAGGATTTAGAACCGTAATCTCTGCCGATCAAATAAAAATAGCACACCCTGATTCTGATGATGAAACTTTTTCTTGGGATAATCCAAACCATGTTGAGCTATGGATAGATGAATCAGTAAAACTAATGAATCTCGGTTTTGAAGCAATGTTTGTTGATTCTGCAAAACATATCGGAAATTATGATATGGATAATTATACAGGTGTTGGTGCACTACCGGGATTTGAACAGACACAGTATATTTTTAACGAAATCCGAAAACGGTCGGGAAAAACTACAATAAGCATAATCGGCGAAAAAACCTCTTGGGATTTTGATAGATTTAAAGCCTTGGGCTTTACAACCGGTACGGCATTTATTAATGGCGATAGCTATGATGATGTAAAAAAAGAATCTCAAGATTTAAAATACGTGAGAGATTATGCTCCGGGAGTTGATGTATCCGATGATAATGACATTGGCGGCAGAACCTATGAAGAGCGGATAAATCGTATTAATACTGCATTATTTGCGTATGAGTATCCGAGTGATAAACTTGCAAGTTTTATGCAGATGGAGGATTTATTCCCGCTAAGATATGATACCAGCACCCATCATCTTATGATGTGCAATCCTTCTTATTCAACTGATGGTACTCCTTTTAGCCATTGGGAAAATTTGTTTGCAAAAGATGACGGGCGCAGATATAACTCAAAAATAGGAGAATTGTTTTCATATTCTCTGAATTTATAATGAAAGGAAAATAATATGACTTTTAATCCATTACAAGAAAAGGGAACCCCTTTAGACAGGCAGCTAAGAAGCTGGCATGAAATTGTAAGACGTCCGTTTAATAAAAAGGATGTTGATTGTTATACAAGAACAAGACAGATTTTTATGAACGGTATAGAAGTTGAGGCTTGGAATTTTAAACATCATTTTGCAAGAGTATGTGATGACAATGAGTTAAAAGCTATTCTTGCACAAATAAGAAGAATAGAAGATATGCATCAAACAACTGTCAACTGGCTCGGACCTGAGGATCAAACAGTTTTGGAGACAACTTTAGGCTATGAACAGGTTGCCGTTGATTTGACCGCCTGGCTTTCTCAAAATGAACCTGATTCTTATGTTAAAGAAACATTTGATTTTGGACTTTTAGAGGATTTTGATCACCTTTACAGATATTCTCAATGGGCTTATCTTACACACGGTATAAATCCTAATGATATTCTTCAAGGGCAGACTGATGTGATATTATCACGACCGACACAAAATCATCATAATGATAACGCTCTAAGATTAAGACATCATTATGATAAAACAACAGCCACACCTCAGACTAAAGTGAATATTCTGACACTCCTATCGGCAGAGCAGCAGACACATAATTATTACGCAGAACATGGGTTTATGTATGGCAATGAAGGCTTAAGAGAAACGTATGCGGAAATCAAAGATGTTGAAGAGGAGCACGTAAGCATGTACGAATCTTTGATTGACCCGACAGAAACAATGCTTGAAAAACTTGTATTGCATGAATTTACCGAGGTTTGTAATTATTATAACTGTATGGAAGACGAACCGGATACAAAAATCAAGAGTATTTGGGAAGAATTTTTATCCCACGAACTTGAACATTTGCGTATTGCAGGAGAATTACTAAAAAAATATGAAAAACGTGAGCCGGAAGAAATTGTCGGAAATAAAGTTATACTTCCTTCAAGGTTCAAGTCACAGAAAGAATATGTGACTCAAGTTCTGAAAAAAGAAACCGGTAAACGTTTAGGATGTGATATGGATTATTCAACGGTTGACAAACTTCCTGATAATTGGTCCAGCTATGCAGTTCAGGAAGTTGTTAACGCTGACGGTGCACCGTCTGAACGAGTTGTAAAACTGATGGGAACTTTAGAGGGTTGTGACATAGTGCTTGCGGATGATGCTTTGAAAAAAATGGAAGTAAGCCTTTTAGAAAAAGCTTATCAGAAAAAAGCAATGGCGCCGGATACAGTTACTCCAGATGAATTGACAAATCTTCGCAAATATGATTTGTTTGAAGACTTAGATTAAAAAAAAGCGGGGTTTCCCCGCTTTTTTCTAGCAAAAAAAATATTTATCAGTTTTAAAAGAGTATGATGATTAAGTTTAATCCAATTAATTTTTATAACTCTGCAAAACAAAACTGCCGGCGTTCAATAAATAAACTTCTTGGTTCTCCTATAAAGCAAGATTATATTTTATTGTCGAAAAATGACAAGGTCCCTTTAACACAGTTTCCTGCTTCTTCATGGGCAATTCAACCAAATGCTGTTTCGTTTACTGTTGTTAGAATCGGTAAAAAGTCAAATCCTGATTATATGAAGGAAATAACTACTTTTTACGATATTCAAAATAGACCGCTTGCCAAGTGTTTCTGGGGAACTGATATTGATTATAAAATGAGAACATATAAATATGATATCGAAAATACTTCGGCGAATATGCCGGCAAGTATTAGAAGTATTGCAACAGAAGAATGCCGGAAGGAAAAACATCAGGCCCCGATTGGTAAAGATTTGAAATTTATTTCTGCATTTGGTAAGTGGATAAAGAAGAGTGCTGAAACTCAATATGTTACAGATATTGGTGATGCCAAAAAACTTTCAATTATGAAAGTCCGCTATAATAATAAATCTCGTGATATTACATTGACAGAGTATCCTTTGAATATGAATAAGGAGTCTTCTGATAATAAAAAAGTTTTGAATTTGACGATAGGTAACGATTCTCATAAATATTACGTAAAAAAACTTTGCCATTCTTCTAATGTATCAACAATACAAAATGATGAATATTTCCCGTATCGTTTTTTGTCAGATGAAGAAAAATGCAAGGAATTGTCTTATTATTTTTTACGCAAAAAGGGGCTTGATAATCTTGGATTAAATGTAGAAATTCCTTCCCGCAAGGTCGGTCCGGATGCGGCAGCACATTTTTCATCTCAGGACTCAGCTATTCGATGGCGGGATGTCCCTGAATACAAACCGATTGTAATGGTTGCAGCCCATGAGGTCGAACATGCTGCTCAACATTCACTTATAGGCCGTTTAACCGGCGGCGAGTCTGCTTATGAAATTAAATGCAGGGCTAAATTTGGAAAGATTAAAGATAAAGATGAAAGATTGGAAGCTATTCGATGTTTTGAGGCTCAAAGGTCTTATCCTGTTGGATTTGAATCTGATTATGCAAAAAAACATGATGAAAATTATTTAGAAATTAAAGCAAATGATGCCGGCTTTGAGGCTTATAAGGAATATTCCAAAGGTCAAAAGGCTTTAAAGCAAATATTCCCGTATTTCGCTGATACAAAGAATATGTTTTAATGAGCTAATTTTCTCCTGATATTTTGACGTACAGGAGAGAGCGGCCCGTTATTTGGCGCCATTAAATTATGAATATATTTTTTTACATACACAAACGGGAATTGCGGCAGCCAAGCCATCTTCATTACTATATTCACGGTATCTGCACCGTGTGATAACATTAAATCATCAATAGTTTGTTCATATGCAGGTGATATTGAAGATATTATTTTGAGAATATAATCGGCAGTTGTTAATGTGTAATATCCTGATGCAATACCTGTATCAGTTACCAGTTTAGTGAATTTAATATCAGTATTATCTATTGTTACTCGTTTTGAATTTTCAGGTAGTTCAATATTATCAGGTGAAGCTTTTTCCAGCTCGTACCATTCTCCTTTATATTGGATTCTTAATGTTTCTTTTGTCGGCATATAGATATCATCAAAATCATTTGACAAAAGTATATTTCCGTTAAAATCAGAAACTCCGTATTTATATTTACGGCAAGTTAAGAGCATATTACCGTATAAAAGTTCAATTGATGAATACATCGGCGGTAATATTACATTCCCGTTTTCATCATACAGTCCGTAGTCTGTATCATTTCCGAGTTTTGCATATTTACCTAAAACTCTGTCTGAGTGTCTGTATTTCATCGGGACAAGAATAAACCCTTGGTTATCAATTAATCCGTATCTTGTTTTTTTTGCTGCAATCCAAGAATTATCACCAACTCTGATAAGTTTTCGATATTCCGGTTCTACAAGAACTGTTCCTGTTATTTTGTCTTTTAACCCGAATAAACCTTCATCATTACTAAATGTTTGAATATTTGTATCTGCTGCAAATACAAAATTTTGTATAAACAAAAATATTCCGAATAAAAATAATAACCTTTTCATATTAGTATGATATCATAAAATTATGATATCATACTATTAAGAGGGAAGCATGGTAAATTTATCTAAAAAAACAATATATACAATTATATCTATTATCGTATTATTAGTTGCAGGCTGGTACTGTATTTATTTATGGGCTGTGCCTGCTCTTGTTTCTAATCCGAAAGTAATTAGTTTTATTGAAAAAACTCTTTATGATTCAATGTCTTTAAACTTGTCTGTTGATTCTCCTCAATTAAAGACAAGTGTTTCTCCGGTTATTGATTTTAAAGTAAAAACAATAAAACTTACAAAGAATAATGAACGCTTATTTGAAGTTGAAAATTTGCATACAATTATTTCTTTTAGAGATTTAATTATTAAGCGTATTATTATTAAACGTTTCGGGTTTGATTCTTTTTATGCAGATGTAAACAAATTGATGGCTCTTGCTCCAAAACAAGAAAAGAAAAAGCCGGCACCAAAATTAAACTGGAATATTGATATTTTTGATGCGCTTTTATATGTAAGAAATGCTGAAATTATCTATAATCTTGATAAAGACACAAATATACATATTTTAGCAAAAGATGTCGGAACAAATAATGCAAAGAAAATCAACAGACGTCTTTATTTTAAGGTGCTTCTGGATATCCATAAAAACAATGAAAATATGCGTATAGCATTTTGGGATCAGGGGAAAGTTCTCATAAGTAACAAAACACTTTTTGTTAATGATTTGCCTGTTTATATTAATAAGTCCAAATTGTTTATAAAACTGGTTGCAAACAGAAAAATTAAATATGATTTATCTGTTTATTCCAAAGACTTTTATTTGAAGGATGTTTTAAGGTTTGTTGAGTCCAATCTTGTTATACCTAACGGGAAAGAAATGATTTCTTGTATCAGTAATGATATGAGAGGAAAATTTGATTTTAATTTCCATCTAAAAAGGAAAAAACTGGACGGAAATATTAATCTCAAAGAGTTTAAGATGCATTTTGTACCTTTGAATAACGTTCCTGTAACATTGACTCAGGGTAAGGTGTTGATTGATAACAAGAAAATTCAATTAAAAGACTTTAAAGGTTATTATTGTAATAATCCAAAAACTGAAAGTATTGATTTTTCTGGAGAAATCAAAGATTACCTAAAAACAATGGATATGAATATTGTTGCGAATACTTTTATTACGGATGAATTTACAAGTAAATATTTAACAAAGATGGTAGGTATTCCGATTAACTTGATAGGTGATGCCGGAACCAGAATTATAATCAAATCTAAAAATAATAAGTTTGATATCCTTGGATATTCAAGATTGTTACCGGGGGAAGATATTTTGGTTGATAAAATGTCATTATCTCCTACAAAACTGGAACGTATCGTTAAAGCCGATTTACATTTTGAAGATATGATGCTTAAAATTAACGCAATAGATTATTATATCGGTGTTATGAAGGAAAAAGAAATTAAACGCCGCTCTATAATGTTTTTGAGCGGAAATGTTGATTGCAAAACATTAAAAGTTCTTGATATGGGGGTAACGATTGCTGATCCTCTGCCGAGTGAATTTTTCAACATTTTTGCACGCAAAAGATTTTTCAAAAAAGGAAATGTTCAAGGTCATATTTATGTAAATAACAGAGGTAAATATCCGGTATTAGTTGCTGATATGGCAGCAAAAGATATTAGAATTCCTGCACTAAGATTAAAGATTAATGATGCAAATATTAAAACGGATAAGAAGCATATTCATTTATCTTCAAACGGTAGGTTTAAACGCTCTCATTACAAATTTGACGGAGAATTAAAGAATGCTCTAATATTCCCTATTGTCATTACAGATGTCGATTTGGGGGTTGATTTCCTTGATATTGCAAAGATATTGCAATCATTTAATAAGCAAAATACTCAAGCTGTGAAATCACAGCCGATAGTTGCGGAATCAAATGTCGATGTTGATAATGATTCAGAGGAAGCTAATGATGCTTATGTTTTTGATACAGGGCTTGTTATTATAGAGGATTGTAAATTCCATATGAAAAAAGCTGTGTTTAACGCAATTAATATGGGAAATTTACACGCACTTCTTACGTTAGATAATCAAGGTATATTAAAAATTCAATCGAATAAATTTGACTTTGCAGAAGGTATTTCTACTCTGAAAGTCCGCTGTGATTTAATGAAGCACAATTACTATGTTCGTTTAGGTGTTAAAGATGTTGATTCGGATATAATTGCAACATCGTTGCTGAATCTGAAAAAAGAAATTTCAGGAAAAGCGATGGGATTAATTGAATTGAATACAGATGATTCCTTCAAACTAAACGGTGTAATTAAGTTTGATATCCAAAATGGTACAATCGGCAAAGTCGGATTTTTGGAATACGTACTTAAGTTTGCGGCACTGTTCAGAAATCCTATGGCAATGATTAGTCCTTCTACTCTGGTTGATTTAGTAAATATTCCGGAAGGTAATTTTGACAGGATTCATGGTGAATTAACTCTTAAAGATAACAAAATTGTACCGATTAAAATTAAATCACGAGCTTCTCAATTGAGTTCATTCATTATCGGAACTTTTGATTTGGAATCAAGGGATGCTATATTACGTATTTATACTAAAATATCCAATAAGAAGAAAGGTGCATCCGGTATTTTGAGAAATATTTCATTGAACGCTCTGGCGAATAGAATTCCTCTAGGTAATTCTAATGAGTCTAATTATTATGCTGCTGAAATTGAACAACTACCGGATATTGATGCTCCTGATAAGGATTGTCAGGTATTTTTAACTAAGGTTGACGGTGATGTTGAGCATAACAACTTCATATCATCTCTTAAACGTATCAAATAATACATATTTGTATTAAAATATTGTTAAAAGGAGATAATATGAGAGACGAGTTACTGGCAATTATTGAGAAAAACAGCAGAATAGATACCAAAGAACTGGCTGTATTATTAGGTGTTGAAGAAATTGATATTATAAACGAACTTGCAAAATTACAAGATGAAGGTATTATTTGCGGGTTTCATACATTGATAAACTGGGAAAAAACCGATATTGAAAAAGTTACGGCTTTAATTGAGGTTCGAGTAACACCTCAAAGAGGCCAAGGGTTTGATAATATTGCCGAAAGAATTTATAAATATCCTGAAGTTCGTGCGGTGTATCTCATTTCTGGCGGATTTGATTTGCTTGTAATATTGGAAGAAAAATCCTTGAAAGAGATTGCCAATTTTGTATCTGATAAACTATCTACACTTGATAGTGTTTTGAGTACAGCGACTCATTTTATTCTAAAAAAATACAAAGATCATGGGATTATGTTTTCTGAAAAATATGAGGATAAAAGAGAGGTAATTACCCCATGAGAAATCCTTTGTCCGATACGATAGTAAATATAAAACCGTCAGGTATTAGAAAATTTTTTGATATTGTATCCGAGATGAAAGATGCTATATCATTAGGTGTTGGAGAACCTGATTTTGATACTCCTTGGCATATCAGAGATGAAGGGATTTATTCTCTTGAAAAAGGTAGAACGTTTTATACCTCAAATTCCGGTTTAAAGGAGTTAAAAACGGAGATATCCAATTATCTGAAACGCTCTCAAAATGTTGAATATAATCCTGATACTGATGTTTTAGTCACGGTTGGGGGTTCAGAAGCTATTGATATAGGCTTTCGCGCAATGCTTAACCCGGGTGATGAGGTGATTATTCCGCAACCGAGTTATGTTTCGTATGAGCCCTGCGCTATACTTGCCGGTGCAAAACCTGTTATTATCAATCTTAAAGCTGAAAACGAGTTTCGTTTAACAGCGGAAGAACTTCTTGAGGCAATTACGGATAAAACAAAAATTCTTGTACTGCCATTTCCGAATAATCCAACCGGCGCTATTATGGAAAAAGAAGATTTAGAAAAAATCGCAAAGGTTATTATAGAAAAAGATATTTTTGTTATGTCTGATGAAATTTATGCGGAGTTGACTTATAAAGATAAGCATGTATCAATTGTTTCTATTCCGGGAATGCAAGAGAGAACAATTCTTATTAACGGTTTTTCAAAGGCTTATGCAATGACCGGTTGGAGATTAGGCTATGCTTGCGGACCAAAAGAGATTATCAAGCAGATGACCAAAATTCATCAATACGCAATTATGTGTGCCCCTACAACAAGTCAGTATGCAGCAGTTGAGGCATTAAAAAACGGTGATGATGATATAAAGGAAATGAAAACGGCATACAATCAAAGACGTAGATTTTTGATGAATGCATTTAAAGAAATGGGGCTGGAATGCTTTGAACCGTATGGTGCATTTTACGTATTTCCTTGTATAAAAGAATTTGGAATGACAAGTGAAGAATTTGCAACAATGTTTTTGAAGGAAGAAAAGGTTGCAACTGTTCCGGGGACCGCCTTTGGTGACAGCGGTGAAGGATTTTTACGTATTTCATACGCATATTCTCTTGAGACTCTAAAAATTGCAATGGAAAGACTTAAAAATTTTGTGACTCGTTTAAGAGAAAGACAATAGATATCGTCTTATATTGTTTTCAATATTAACCTTAAATCTTTTTCTTTAATTACAATATTGGCTTCTTTTTCAAGTATTGGCTTGCCGCAGAATGATACTCGTTTATCTGCGTATTTAAACATGCTTAAATCGTTTGCACCATCTCCAATTACAAGAGTCTCTGCAGATGTTATCCCGAGAATCTTTTGTAATCGATAGAGCATTTGCCCTTTTGAGTCATTAAACATCATTTCTCCGCCGACAAGTCCTGTCAGAATCCCATCCTTGGAATGAAGGATGTTAGAAAATTCTCCGTCAAGCCCGAGTTTTTCTGCAAAAGGTATAGTTGCATTTTTGAACCCGCCTGAAAAACATATGACTTTGTAACCCTTTATTTGTAATTCTTTAATTGTTTCTTTCGCTCCCGGCATTAACGGTAAATTATTACATATATTATTAACAGTTTCGACTTTGAGTCCTTTGAGAAGAGAAACTCTTTTTTGAAGACTTTCAAAAAAATCCAGTTCTCCTTGCATTGCTTTTGTTGTAATTTCTCTTACTTTATCTTCAATTCCAACTTCTCGGGCAAGGAATTCAATTGTTTCTCCGTCCATTAATGTGGAATCAAAGTCAAATACTGCTAATTTCATAAAATATTATTCCTGTCCTGTTAGGTTTATATATTTCGGATTATGAACCCCGTCAATTTTAGAAATTTCAGACAGAGTTTTTTCATTTACTCCGGAATCAATATTAATTACCATAATGGATTCTGTTTCATGTTTATCATTCTTTTGTACAACGTTCATTGACCCTATATTAATACCATTTTCGCCGATAACTTTTGCAACTTTTGCAATCATAGACGGCTGGTTAAGGTGAGGTACAATCAGCATGTGCTTTTGCGGACGAATACTTGTTTCATAATCGTTAATTTTAACAATTCTCGGAATATCTTTAGCAACAAGTGCTCCGGCAACCGTTGTTGTCATTTTATCCGTAATTAATTTGATTGTTAAAAGTCCGGCAAAACTGCATTTTGTCTTAGATCGTGTTGAGATAATATCAATACCTCTCTTCTTTGCAAGTACAGGTGCATTGACATAGTTTACACTCTCAAGCATAGATGATAATACACCTTTTAGTACTGCGACCTCCAGCGGCTGAATATCAAGCTCTGCAAGTTCTCCTTGTGCCGTTATTTCAATAGACTTGATGCTTCCGGTTGTGATTTGCATTGCAACTTCTCCGGAGTTTTCTGCAATTTGCATATAATCTTTAACCGGTTCAAGTTTATCAGGTCGTAGTGACGGAATATTAACCGCTGATGAGGCAGAGCCACCCGATAATACTTCTTTAATTTGTTCTGCAACATCGATTGCCACATTCATTTGAGCTTCCTGTGTACTTGCTCCAAGGTGTGGTGTAAGCACAATATTCCCGGAACAGTGAATCAGTGGACATGTTTCAATATGAGGTTCATTTTCGTATACATCAATTGCTGCAGCTGCAACTTGTCCTGCTTCTATTGCATCTTTGAGGTCTTGTTCATTGATAATTCCTCCTCTTGCACAGTTTACAAGGCGTACACCTTTTTTCATTTTTGATATTGTATCTTTGTTTATCATATTAACAGTGTCTTTATTTTTGGGAACGTGCACTGTTATAAAGTCACATTTCCCCCAGAAATTATCAAGGTTTTGTACATATTCCCCGCCCATTTTTTCAACAATTTCTTTTGATGCAAAAGGGTCAAATACGACAATTTTCATTCCAAGTGCAAGTGCAACTTCTGCAACGTGTGAACCGATTTTTCCCAGACCTATTATTCCGAGAGTTTTGTTATAAAGCTCGCAGCCTGTAAATTTTGATCTGTCCCATTTTCCTTCTTTGGTTGAAGTTGCTGCCGGTGCAATATTGCGAGCCATTGCAAGCATTAGTGCAATAGTATGCTCTGCTGCCGCCATAGTATTTCCGTCAGGGGAATTTACAACTATAATACCTTTTTGAGTAGCTGCTTCCAAATCAATGTTATCGACCCCAACACCTGCTCTACCTATAATCTTAAGATTGTTTCCTGCTTCAATTATTTTAGAAGTAACTTTCGTTTGACTTCTAACCATTAAAGCATCATATTGCGGGATTATTTTTATAAGCTCATCTTCTGTCATTGTTGGCAGAAAATCAACATCTGCAACTGGTGAAATTATATTCCCTGCAGATTCATTTATTTTATCTGTAACTAAAACTTTCATTATATCTCCTTTAATCCTTGAATAAGTGTTTGAACACCTTTACCCAATTCGAACTTATGCCCGAGTTTATCCAGTGTAGCTTCCAACGCACCGACTGCCGCGATTAAATCTCTATCGCATACAAATCCCAGCGTACCCATTCTAAAGATTTTATCCTTAAGTTTATTTTGACCGTTCGCAACTACGATATCGTAGTCTTTTTTCATCGTGCTTCTGATATCCGGAACAGAAATTCCGTCAGGAGGCAGAATTGAGGTTATTGAATAGCTTGCATTATTATCATCTTTTACCAACAGTTCAAGGTTAATTGCTCTTAAAGCTTTTCTTAGCGCCATTGCATGACGTTTATGTCTTGCGTTCATATTTTCAATACCTTCTTCTTTTATCATTTTAAGAGCCTGATTCAAGCCTACAATAAGGTTAACAGCAGGCGTAAAAGGAGTGGTGTCGCCTTCTACGGCCTTTTTATGTGCTGCCCAATCAAAATAAAAACTAGGATGTTTGCATTCTTCATAGACCTTCCAGGCTCTTTCGTTGCAGGTTAAAAATGCAAGTCCAGGCGGAATCATAAATCCTTTTTGTGAACCTGATACAAGAACGTCAATACCCCATTCGTCAGGCTTACAAGGCATTGCGCATACAGATGTTACACCGTCTACAACAGATATTGCGCCGTGCTCTCTAATGATTGAACAAAGGGTTTTAATATCATTTGCCGCACCTGTCGATGTTTCGCTGTGCGTTAGTGTTACGATTTTAATTTTTTTATCGGTATCTTCAGCCAATCTGGTTTTTAGAACCTCAGGGTTGATTACTTCTCCAGGTTCAACTTCTATTTTCTCAACTATTGCCCCTCTTGATTCTGCAATCTTTGCCCAGCGGTTTCCAAAGTTTCCGAGAGAAAGGCATAAAATGTTATCACCTTCGTTAATAAGGTTTTCTAATGCTGCACACATTGCGCCCGTGCCGCTTGATGTAAACATAAATACATTGTTTTTAGTTTGAAAAACGTATTTAAGGTTTTCGTATACTTCTTTTAATATGGAGGAGAATTCGGATGATCGGTGTCCTATAGGGTGTTTTGCTATTTCCATCATTACAGATTCCGGTACCGGTGTAGGTCCTGGAATCATTAAAAAAGTTTTGTCTTTCATAAAGCTCCTCCTTATTTTATACAAATATATTGTTGCACATTTTGCTCTTTTAGGATAGTTATTAAAAAAAGTTAATATATTAGCAAAAAATATTTTTATGTGTATTATAAATATAGGATAATAAGTGAGAAAATTATATGAAAATTTTAAACATTAAACCGGGAAATGCTATTACAAGACAGTATAGAAACACACGTAAAAAATTTATCGCGAATACCGCTGCCGCAACTGCATCTGGTGCTGTTTTTGTTCATTCTTACAATACTAAACAGCCTTTAGAAACCGTTTTATCTTGCGGTGGTTTTGCAATTTTTTATGACAGAGCTATGGATATGTATAACGCTTTAAAAAAGCTTCGTCCAGATTATAGAGCTATAGTAAAGCGTGCAAAAAGTATTTATAACAAGTAATATTAAAGGTTATTTTTTGTAACAATATTTTAATATATAACAAAAAATATTATTGATGGGTATTTTACTGATAAAGGAGATTTTTATGAAATTATCAGTTATAAAACCCGGGAATGCAGTAACAAGACAATATAGAAATTTACGTAAATCTGCAGCGGCTGCAGGTATTGGGCTAGGAGTTAGCGGCGCTGCGGCTATGAAATGTTTTGCCACCAAACAACCAATTGAAGGTGCGGTTTCGATTTCTAGTTTTGTATTTATATCGGATATGGCTATAGATATGTTTTCGTCACTTAAGAAACTGCATCCCGAATATAAAGCGATTGTAAAACGTGCAAAGAGTATTTATAGCAAATAGAATTACTCTACTTCTATTTCTATTTCATTTAATGTATTAACTGTGTATGGTGATGTTTCAAGTAATGATTCCTTCTCAATTTGTCCTGTTGCCACAAGGATAGTTTTTTTAATTCCGGCATTAACAGCCGCAAGATAGTCCATTGGTGCATCTCCAATCATAATTGTTGTTTTAGGGTCTGCTCCTAGTTCTTCTAATGCCATTTTTGCAGGTATTCCGCTTTCTTTATGCTCAGGGGTTGATTCCCTGCCGATTACTGATTTGAATAAATCTTCCCAGTGAAAGTGTTTCAAAGTTAAAAGAGTTGATTCTTTAGAATCCGAGGTTACAATTCCGCATTTTATTCCGAGGCTATTAACTTTACGTATAAAATCTATAGCGCTTTCTATCGGTTTTGTGTACTTTTCCATTTCTTTGTAAAATATTGTATTTATGTAATCAAAAATCTTTTCAATTTCCTGATGAGTCGTATGGACTCTACATTCTTTAAGATTTTCACAAAATATATCAATAATTTTAGGTCTGGAATATAGTGCGGTTATTCCGTCTTTTAACATTTTGCCTGTTGTTATATCATACCCCAAATACATACAGAGTTTTGGGAACAACTCGTCTTTCATACTGAACCTTTTGATAACTTCTTTGGCTCTTAGTTCTGTCATTTTCCCCCAGAAATAATGAAGATCGATAAATGTTCCGTCTTTGTCAAACAGTATTGTATCGATATTTGATATTGTCCAGTCTTTAGTTTTTAAATTAATCACGCATATTCTCCAAAGATGTATCAATTAAATTCTTGGCAATTTTTACAGCTTTTTCCATATTTTCTTCGTTTTCGTAGAAATCATCTCTTACAAGATATTCTTTTACAATTTTTCTTGCATATGAGCCTACGGCTAAACAGTGAGGTCTGACACCGCACATTTTTGCAAGTTCTGTCGATTTTGTATTTGTTCCGCCTGACATCATTATATATGCCGGTAAATCTGCGTTTTGGAATAATTGTGCAGTTGCAACTGATTGTAATGTTGTTCCAAATTCGTCGTTGCTTCCGCTCATTGCGATTCCGTCGGCTTGTATAATTGTTGTATACGGCTCTCTTATTGAAAGCATTCTTTTAACACGTTCCTTTAATTTTCTGTCACCTAATTCAGAACGGTCTATTGATATACAAAGCATTCCGTCAAATTGCTCATTTATTTGCAGCCATTTTTCATTTACATCTCTTTCATCTTCAGAGATTGCATGAAATTCAATACAGTCGAGTCCTTTTGCAATAAGTTTAGGCAGTGCATCTTTGTAGTCCATTAATTGGCTTACCATTTCAATTGCCCCTTTATGACACTTGTGTGCACATTGAGTACAGCCTAAACATCTTTCTTTTTTTACTTTGTATTTATCTAGTTCAATTATTGCATCGTGTGGACAAATTGATTTACATTTCCCGCATTTTACACATTTGTCCTGATGAATTACGGCTTTAGTTATATGCGGGTCGCCGTCTATTCCGACACTGACACATAAATATCTGTCTTCTTTTATTCCTGCTCTTTCAAGCCCCCTTTTTGCGGCATCTACAATTTCCGGTTTTGCGCACAGGTCAAAAAACATACATCCTGCTTTTGAATACAATGTAACAAGTCTTTCAACCTCTTCGGCATCTTCGTTTCCTGCTCCGCAAACTAATTTAAAACATTGTCTTTTATCTAATAAATCTTTTAACATTGTTAACTCTTTCTTATTCATACTAAAAATCCCTGATATTTTATCAGGGATTTTATAAACTATTAAACTATACCTTGTGCTCTCATTGCTTTTGCCAGTTTTTGAAAAGCTGCAATGTTTGCACCTGCAACGTAATTCCCGCTGCAATTATATTTATTACTTGCATTTTTGCAAGCTTCAAATATATTTATCATAATTTGTTCAAGTTTTGCTTCAACTTCTTCAAATGTATACGAATATCTCATGCTGTTTTGAGACATTTCAATTGCTGATGTTGCAACTCCGCCGGCATTTGCAGCTTTTGCCGGTGCAACAAGTACATTATTTTTTAGGAAATATTCTGTTGCTTCTGCCGTACAAGGCATGTTCGCACCTTCTCCTATTGCGATTACACCGTTTGCAACAAGTTTTTTTGCCGATTCCAGATTTATTTCATTCTGTGTTGCGCAAGGCAATGCAATATCTGCTTTGATATTCCAAATCGGGAAGTTTTCATCTTGAGTTTCAAAGTATTCGGCATCTTTATGTTCTCTTAAGTATTCTTTTATTCTGCCTCGTTCTACTTCTTTGATTTGTTTTATTAAATTTAAATCAATACCGTTTTTATCATAAATACAACCGTTTGAATCACACATTGCAACGACCTTTGCCCCAAATTCGGCTGCTTTTTCGCAGGCATATATCGCAACATTGCCGGAGCCTGATATTATAACGGTTTTACCATTTAAAGTGTTGTTATGCTCTTTTAACATTTCACGCATAAAGAAAATCAATCCGTATCCGGTTGCTTCTTTTCTGGCCAGTGAGCCTCCGTATACAATATCTTTTCCTGTTAAAACACCGCCTTCAAATGTATCTTTTATGCGTTTATATTGTCCGAATAAGTAGCCAATTTCTCTTGCACCGACACCGATATCACCTGCCGGAACGTCAACATCTTGACCTATGTGGCGGTATAATTCGGTCATAAAGCTTTGACAGAATCTCATAATTTCATTATCTGATTTACCTTTAGGGTCGAAATCACTTCCGCCTTTTCCGCCGCCTATCGGTAAGCCTGTCAGAGCATTTTTAAATATTTGTTCAAATCCTAAAAACTTCATTATACTCTGGTTTACGCTAGGGTGAAATCTTAGTCCGCCTTTATATGGGCCGATAAGAGAACTAAATTGAACTCTGTAACCTCTGTTAACATGTACTTGT
The DNA here is from genome assembly GCA_944324825.1 of Candidatus Gastranaerophilales bacterium. Lineage (GTDB taxonomy): Bacteria > Cyanobacteriota > Vampirovibrionia > Gastranaerophilales > Gastranaerophilaceae > UMGS1585. Next base: position 3,228 of record CALUXU010000012.1, on the reverse strand, counting down.
CCGTTATCATCCACCCACGGGACTCTGAATGTTATTATACGCTCAGGTTCAACCATTCGTTCTAAAAAAGCATTTTTTTCGTAGTCATCGTGTGCATCAATTACCGGTTCAAGAGATGATAAAACTTCTTTTACTGCCTGTAAAAATTCAGGTTCATTTATGTTTTTTACCTTTGTTTCATCAAGTACTCTTTTTAAATATTCGTTCATTATATTATCCTTATTAATCTGTTCTTTATTTTTATACAACGATTTTATCTTAAATTCAATGGCATATAATAGCAAAAAAAATATTTTTTGTTTTTTAGATTAGTATGATTATTAATCAATTTACTCCTGTTTATCGTCAAAAACTCAAGTTCTCCGGTATAAAAGCACTCCAGCCTTCGGTTGTTGATTCAAAGGAACCGGAGAAAAAATCTTCTTCAAATAGAATTTTAAACAGGCTATTAATTGCATCTATTGGAACATTGACCGGTTTAAATATTGCAGCACCTGGGGTATATGATTTTTTTGATGATTCCCCAAGAGTTGTATCGGAACAAACAACTTTTGATTCTAAAAATGATGCGTATGATTATGCCATAGGGAAAATTGTAAAAGATCTCAAGCGTGAGTATCCTTGTGAATATATGGTTTATCTTGATAATACTAATAATGAGATACTGGGAGAATATAGAGGCAGTTCTCAAGGTGTTTATGGTAATCTATCTTATTTTGATTATTTGCGAACACGACTGCCGGGTGTTTATTATACTGTTTTGCACGGACATCCGGAAAGAGATGATTATAGTACGCCTATAAGTTTTCCTGACTTCAGTGCTATGAATGAAAAATCTGCGGTGAAAAAAGTTGTTGCTATTAATCAAAACGGAGAATATTCTTCCTTGACAAAAACTAATAAATTTAAACAAATTGATGAAGCTGCAATATCTAAAATGCGGAATGAGTTATGGGATTCTCTGGTTGTTGAATCCAAAAAGCACATGCCTGAAAAGTGGGCAGATATAGACGAAAATAATGAGTATTTGGTACGTGAATTGGTTTGTGAATATCAGACATCTTTAGACGGTATAAAGTACTTGCATAATTATTGGCAGAAAACAGCACCAAAACTAAACCTTAAATACGAAACCAATTACTCTTATCTTAAATAAATTTAATGTGTTATAAGTTTAAGTCCGGTAATCCCGCTTATGATAAGTGCTATGCAAAGTAGCCGAATTACTGTTACAGGTTCTTTGAAGAAAATAATCCCAAAGATAACGGTGCCTACTGTACCTATACCGGTCCAGATTGCATATGCTGTTCCAAGCGGAAGATGTTTAAGAGCGAGTGCTAGAAAATAAAAACTTGCAACCATACAGACAACCGTTATGATTGACGGAATAATTTGAGTGAAACCGTGAGAAAATTTCAATCCGACAGCCCAGCTTATTTCAAATAATCCTGCAATTAATATAATAATCCAATGCATAATAAATTCCTTTCTTTTATGAAAAAGCCCGGAAGATATTAAATATCTCCCAGGCTTTTATCCTTCCGTGTACACAAAAATTTTGTGAATTTTCTCTCGGACCAGCCGGATATAACCGCGGAACCCTAGAAAATTTTTATTATTAAGTTTCAGTATAGTTATTATACTATAAATAATTATTTATTATTTAATAAATCCATTATTTTTTTATAGACTTTATGGTTTCCTGCTTGTTTGAATAGTTCTGCAGAGGTTTTTAAGTCTTTGTATGCTTTATTGTATTGTTCGGTTTTTATGTAGCATATCCCTCTTAAATAATATGTTTGAGGGGTATAGTAGCCAAGTTGTATTGTTTTACTAAAATCGGAAATTCCTTTTTTATACTGTTCCATAAAGGTGTATGCAATTCCTCTGTTATCGTATGCAAATGGCATTTTTGATTTCCTGCGTATAACTTGGGAGAACATTTTTACTGCCTCTTCGTAATCTTGCTCCTGTAATGCAACCAACCCTAGCGAATTATATGCTACAACATATTTAGGGTTTATTTCTATCGCTTTTTTTAAATCTTTTTTGGCTAATTTAAGATTTCCTTGCAGAAGTCTTAAATTGGCACGATTATAATATGCATTATAATAATTCTTATCAAGTTTAATTGCCGTATTAAAATCGTTCAATGCTTTATTGTAATTCCCCAGATTTCTGTTGACCAGTCCTCTGTTGTTATACATTTGTTCGTCATTCGGGTTTTCTTTCAGATACTTATCAAGCAAAGTTAATGCCCGCTTAAAATCCTCTTTCTCTACTGCCTGCTTGATATCTATTACTTCTTGCATACTGCTTGGTATCGGTGTTAAGGCCGTTACCTTTGCAAAAGACGGAATGCCGAACATTAAAGATATAACGAATACGATAAAAAACTTCCTAATCATAAGTTGATTATAACAAAAATATAAAAACAAATTTTGCAAGGAATTGTTGTCGTTCTTCTTGCTCCTGTGAAATCAAAGATTTCTACGTCGCTATCGTCCAGTGTCGTCCTGTCCGCCTTCACCTTCGTGAAGCCGTCACGGACTCACATCCGCAACTTTCACTCTACAATTCCTGCAAAAAACAAATTTTGCAAGGAAATGTTATCGTTCAAAATAAAAAAGGGTTAAGCAGAAGCTTACCCTTCTTTATTCGGAGAAGGCGGGATTCGGTCTTGGATTATTGGCGGTTCACAAGCTTTGTATTTCGTTACGATTTTGCAAAAGGCAAAATCTGCACTCAAACAGCTTGTTCACAGGGACGTGACTAGACTGCTGTAAAAGAACACATGGTTTGATTTCTTGTTACAGATGGTTTGATTATTTTGGGCAACATAAATTTAAAATATTAAATAAATGAACAAATTTTTCTCAATTCTTTTTGTCACTTTTTTAAAATTTATTTGTAGTCTGTAGGTTGGGCTTTCAGCCCAACGATAAAACTTTGATTTTTGTTTAGTTTCAACCTAATTTCAAAATGTTCTTTGTAACTTTATGTCCTAATAAAGTCCGTTTTCGTCCAGTTTGATTTTGGTATAATCAAACAACTTCCGACGGCTAATATTTAGTGTCGTTGGGCGAACATGCCCAACCGATATTTGATTCACTTCCGACTAAATCACTCAAAAAAGTTGTACCAAGCAAACTATCATAGTAACTGTGCGGTGTCATATATTTTTCAGTCAACGTGACAAAACAAGGGTGTTGCGTTGCAAAGACAAAA
>CALUXU010000011.1 GCA_944324825.1 Candidatus Gastranaerophilales bacterium | reverse complement strand
TATAACATAATAATCATTATGTTATGAAAGTTTTGTGGAAGTGTATAACATGCAAGAATTAATGAAATATCTCAAAGCAAGAAACTTCGAAAGCCGGTTAAAAAAATTAAATAAAAAATTATCAGAAAAAACGGTTATTATATATGGTACCGGTAAATTATTTCAAGCAATTCAGGCAAACTATGATTTGTCTAAACTCAATATTATTGGTATCACTGATATAAAATATCTTCCGGAAGATGAAGGTAAAGAAGATTTTGGTTATAAAATTATTCCATATAATAAATTTAATCTATTAAACGTGGATTACATACTAATCGCAACGCAAAATTACTTTTCATTAGAAGATAGAATTAAAAAAACATCTCCGGATAAAAAGGTTCTACCTCTTTTAAAACTTTCAAATTTAAGTAAGTTTATATACAAACTAAAAAACGTAAAATTTATAAAAAAACTGTTAAATTCAAAAACTAATACTTTTGTTTTAATAAAAGCAAATGGTCAAAAAATCTACAATCCTAAAATAAAAAAATTAGAAATTAAATTCTGGGGGAAAAATAATTATATCGAGATACATGAACCATTGACTATTAGAGATAATCTTTATATTTCTTGTGTCGATAACTGTGAAGTAAAAATAGAAAAAAACAATTTTTATAAAAAAGCAATGTTTTTACTGGGAAACTCTAACAAACTTAATATTGGTTCAAATACAACAATTGAAGAAGCCAGCATTCTACAGAGAAATAGTTTTAATAATAATATTATTATTGGTTCTGACTGTCAAATAAGTTATGAAGTTATCATTAGATCGACAGATGGACATACTATTTATGATAAAAACAGCAAAGTTGTAAGGAACTATACAAAAGATGTTATAATCGGTGACCATGTCTGGATTGGAGCAAGAACCATGGTTTTAAAAGGTGCTCAAATCCCTTCTAATTCCATCGTTGGGGCATGTGCTCTTGTAAATAAAGAATTTACCGAAGAAAATACCGTTTTAGCCGGCATTCCTGCCAAAATAATTAAAAGAAATGTTAATTGGGACAGACGTGGTCCGCATGAATTTAAATAAAATTACCAAATAAACATGTATGTTGTAAAATATTATTAAATAGCGATAAGGTTTTACAATGATAAACGACATGACAAAGGGCGAACCTTTAAAACTGATATTCTGGTTTTCGGTTCCGCTTTTGATAGGAAATATATTTCAACAGTTATATAATATAGCCGATATTGTAATTGTAGGGAGAACATTAGGAACAAATGCCCTTGCGGCAGTCGGTGCAATTTCACCTATATTCTTTTTCCTAACATTTGTACTTGTCGGCATGACAAACGGCTTTGCAGTTGTCACAGGACAGCGCTTCGGAGCACAGGATGATATTGGTGTAAGGCGTTCCGTTACAATATCTACCATTCTCAGCACTGTATTTACACTTGCTTTTACATTTTCATTAACATTTTTCATGGATAAATTCCTCTATTGGATGAACGTGCCCAAAGAAATATACAAAGATGCTTATTACTACATTATGATTGTTGTTGCAGGGTTAATAATTGTGACATTATATAATCTTTTGGCGAGTGTTATAAGAGCACTCGGAGATAGCAAAACACCTTTATATTTTCTAATATTTGCATCGATTCTAAATATATTCCTTGCTCTTTTATTCATTCTAAAATTCAATATGGGTGTTCCGGGTTCTGCAATTGCTGTTGTAATCTCCCAGCTGGTTGCAGCACTCTTATGCGTTGTATACGTAAAATTAAAATTCCCGATTCTGCATTTGAAAAAATCCGACTGGAAATTTTCTTTAAATCAGGAGGATAAAAATTTTATTATGGAACACTTAAATGTCGGGCTTCCGATGGCATTGCAGTTTTCGATAATCGGAATCGGAATACTTGTTATACAAAGTGTCTGCAACAGTTTTGGTCCTGACATTATTGCAGCGATGACTGCCGCATTAAGAATAGAACAAATTGCGACAATGCCTATGATGTCTTTTGGTGTTGCAATTGCTGCTTATGTAGCACAAAACTACGGAGCAAACAAATTCGGCAGAATCCATGACGGAGTTAAAAAATCCTCAATAATCTGTCTTTTGATAAGTATTGGGATGGGAATAATTATGCATGCTTGGGGTTACGATTTAGTCGCAATATTTTTAGGATACGGAGAACACCATATTCTGGAGCTTGCAAAAAGTTACCTGATGATTAGTGCTCTGTTTTATTTCTTCCTCGGGCAGATTTTTATACACAGAAATGCTCTGCAGGGAATGAGTGAAGCAGTTATTCCGCTGTGGGCAAGCATTGTTGAACTTGTTATGCGATGTGCTATCGCCATATTCTTTGCCGATAAATGGGGATACTACAGCGTATTTTATGCCGGCCCTGCTGCATGGGTTACGGGGGCTTCTATCGTCGGATTCGGCTACTATATGAATCTGTTTAAAATCGCTAAAAAAGCGCAAAATACCGTACGTGAAAACAGAAAAGTAACCGTTTGATTTTATATGCTGAAACGGAATCCCATCTGGAGAGCAATACCCTGCCTGCCTCCGTTTCTAATCATTGCTTCTAAAAATCCGGTAAGTCTTTCACCCCAGCGTTTTTGTATTCCGACACCGTATTGAACAAAAGGTTTAACCGATAAGTCCGGCAAAAAGACATCATCCGCCTGAAATCTGGCCTGGTCAATAATATTCCACACCATAGAAACTGCTATATACGGCTGCCAGAAATTCTTAAAATTCCCGATAAGCTTCAACTGCGGCTCTATATGAATTGCATGTAATGGTTCAGTATTAATACCGACATTTGAGGCTGTATGATAGTTGAATGTGTTTACAAAAGAATAAGACATCAAAAGACTCGGCTGAATAATAAGTTTTTTATTCGGAATCGTAAAATTGTATCCTGTTTTTTCTGCAACACCTGCCAACAGCATTCCAAATTCATCCCGTCCAAAATTACTTGATGCTTCACCCACATTTGCTCCAACACTAGCCGTCCAGGCAGAAAAGAATTTCCCTTTATAAAATACAGTATCCGCTCCTATCAGCCCGCCGTTATTATAAATTCCGATTCCGTCATACGCTTGATGCGAACCGTTATAAGATGCGTATCCGCCATATAAATTGTACCAGCCGTTTTTTAATTCTCTTAAAGGGCTCTCGCCGCCGACAATACTACCGTAACTTACATTAGATACCTTCGGGCCATGTCTTAACGGTACCGATTCAAAAATAGAATATGGCTTAAACCATATTCCGCTCCGTTGCTCAGGTATTACAAGAGGAGATAACGAAACAAGCCTATCCGCAGATGCATATTTGTTTTTTAAATCAAAACTTATTTTCTCGTCAGGCGGCATAATCATTACCATATCAAGATTTGAAAAAATATTTTTATAAGTGTCCAACAAGGTTAAATATCCGCCCAATTGTGCTGCAACTTCACCGGACAGGATTGACGGATTAAACCCGCCTCTTGTAAAATCAAAATCACCATCTCCGGAATCATAACTTACACGGTAATTGTAAATAGGTGTTTGAAGCGTTGTTGGATTGTATTGAACATAATCTTTTAAAACCGTATCCGCAAAAGGAATTGATATATTTGGCGCTTTTGGAACTCCTTCAATTGCAAGGTTCGGTACAAACAGATTTCCTCCTGAATACGATGATGCTGAAATTGTATCCATTGTATTCGTATTCAGATTTACGTCAGGATAAATATTTGCAGTTCCTGATACGTTCAGGTTCCCGAAGTTTATATTATCAATTACGCCGTTTTGTGTATTAAAATTTACTCCGTTAGAAAAAGATGTGTTTTGAGCGTTGAAGTATGTTGTATTAGCCAGAAGATTAACTGTTCCGCCTTCAAAATTAAAATTTCCGGTATAGTTATTGTTTATACCGCCAAGATTCAGTATCCCCGAATCTTTTTTTGTTATTGTGCCAAGTCCGCTTATGCCGCTTAGAATACTTGTTGTACCGCCGGAATTAAATTCAAGCTCTGCATTTGAAGCATTATATATGTCATTTTTTTCACCGGATTTGTCAAGGTTGTTTTGAAATGTTGAATTATCAATATAAAGCTTCCCTCCATTATATATTCCACCACCTTCTCCGATTTGGACATTACCTGAAACACGATTATTTTCTATTGTTGAATTGCTTATTGTTGTAACACCGTCGATATTGTTGTAGATAGCACCTCCATTGGCATAAAAATCGGAATCTGCCGTGTTATTTGAGATTGTAGTATTATTTATGTTTAGAGCTGCATTGTTAAATATTGCACCGCCAAATGCATAGGAATAATCATCTCCTCGTACGCTGCTATTATTTATGGACGAGTTATCAATATTCATATTTCCGATATTATAAATAGTACCACCATAAATAAATGAACCGTCTTCTCCTTGTGCGTAGTTATTGTTAAACAGAGTATTTTTTATTTCTATATTCCCGCTGTTATAAATAGCTCCGCCATAAGGAATTGCAGAACCTGACGAATAATTATTATCAAATACGGAATTATTAATTGTCATTGTGGCAGTGTTACTCTGGTATCCGTTTGCCAATGCTCCGCCGTAAGAAGATGCCCCGTTAGTGTGGTTGCCGCTGAATAGGGTTGAATCAATATTTACTTCGCCGTCATTAAGGTTATATATTGCACCTGCAACGCCAAAATTAAGTCCTGCCGAATCTACAAAATTATCTATAAATGCGGAATTTGAAACATTTAATTCTCCTGCGTTATTGAAGATTGCTCCTGCAAAACTTGAAGCACTGTACCTTTGCCCCCTGCAATTCAACATCCTAATTGTATTGAACTGGGTATCTTGATTAAAAATAAAACCGCTGAACGAATTTCTGCCGTTTATTGAATAATTATTTCCTTCAAATGTCAAATCTAAATTCATAAAACTGTTATTAATTGACTCATCGGAGGTCAAATTATTTCTAATATTTAAAATATCGCCGCTTGAAGGATTTGAGTTTATTAATTCATCAAAATTGTATATTGCAATATCATTAGCATATGAAATATTTGTTAGGAACAGTAATATTAGTATTAATTTCTTCAAAGACATAAAATTATAATATATTCTTAATCAATCGTTTCTATTAACTGACCGTATAATTTATATTATCCTGTTAAGCTATTTCTTTTTGTCAATTAACGAGAGATACTTTATACAAAGGAGTTAATATGAGTAAAAAAATCTTAATTGTTACAACCAACTTTGCAGGGAATGAAACAACAACAATGAACCATACTGGAGTTTGGCTTGAAGAATTTGCAACACCATATCTTGTATTCAAAGAGACGGGTTATGATATTACGGTTGCAAGTCCTCTTGGCGGATTATCTCCTGTTGACGAAAACAGTATGTCATGTTCAAATCCGGAAGAATGGGATAAGTGTATAAAAATCCTGAGAAATACAACACCTTTATCAGAAATTAATTACAAAGAGTATGATGCATTATTTATCCCGGGCGGTCATGGTCCTATGTTTGATTTAGCAAATGATGTATTGGTTCAAGAGATTGTAGAATATTTTTATAACAACGATAAAATTATAAGTGCAGTATGCCACGGACCGGCGGGTCTTGTTCTTGCAAAAGACAAAAACGGAAACTCTATTCTTAAAGACAAAAAAGTAACCTGTTTTACAAATAAAGAAGAAAAAATCGTCAAAAACGAAGAAGATGTTCCGTTTTTATTGGAAACATGCCTGAGAGAATTAGGAGCCAGATTTGAGGATGCAGCACCTTGGTCAGAACACGTTTGTACTGACGGAAATATAATTACCGGACAGAACCCGCAATCGGCTCTTCTTCTTGCGGAAGAGGTTGTAAAACTTCTTTCTTAGGGAATTTTAGCTCAGACAAAATGACGGCAGAAATCATTAAAGTACAACCTAATATTTCTCTCAGAGTCATTGTTTCATGCAGAATTATCACTCCGCCGATAACAGCAAACACGGATTCCAAACATAATATCAAGGTTGCAATGACAGGAGCTGTATATTTTTGACCGTATATTTGAAGAGTATATGCAACCCCGCAGGTTAAAATCCCCGCATACAATATCGGAACCTTACACTCAACAATAGATGCCATCGTCGGGGTTTCAAATGCAAACATTAAAGGTAATGACAATATCCCGACAACAAAAAACTGAACACAGGAGGTTTTGACTGCGTTAACCTTTTGAGAGAAGTGATTAACAACAAGTATATGCACCCCATAGAAAAACGCCCCTATTAATAATAAAACATCGTAGTAACTAAATCCGCCGGTATTTTCTTTAAAACATAAAAGGTACAACCCGACAACAGCAATTACGACACTGATTTTTACGTTATTAGAAAGTTTTTGCCCTAAAAATAACATTGAAATCAACGGAACGTATATTATATAAAGTGCTGTAATAAACCCAGCTTTTCCGGCAGGAGAATAAAGCATACAGTATTGCTGAATACTCATAGCGAGAAATAATGCAACACCACACAATATACCGGCTTTGGCAAGAGTTACATGCTGTTCATGCCGAACCTCTTTCGTTCTTGTATCCTCCTGCATTAGTTTAACTATAGATATAACAGGTATAAGACTAAATCCGCCGATTATACTTCTTATAGCATTGAAGGTAAACGGTCCTACATAATCCATGCCGGCCCTTTGGGCAACAAAAGAAAGCCCCCAGGTTAGTGCAGTTAAAAATAGTGCGATATTTGCCAGCAATTTATTTTTCATACTAAATATTATATATAAAAAAATTATTCAAACCAGCCGTTACAAATTGTTCCGCAAAATTTGCACTTATTACCGTTCAAATTGTTTTCAATAATTTTAAATCCGGCACGTTTGATAATCGGGCGGCCGCAATTTGGACAATAGGTTGCAGAGCTTTCCGGATGCAGAATATTTCCGGTATAAACATATTTTATTCCCTTATTTTTTGCAATATTATATCCGCGCATAAGAGTTTCTATTTTTGTTTTTTGTATATTCATTCTTTTATAACTCGGATGAAAGGCACTAAAATGTATAGGAACATCTTTCCCAAGATTTTCAATAATCCATTCACATTCTTTTTCGATTTCATCATTTGAAGAATTCTCACCGTCTATCAATAATGTCGTTAATTCCAACCAGCAATCGGTATGATTTTTAACATATTTGATAGTATCAAGAACAGGCGTTAATCGGGCAAGACAATTCTTTTTATAAAATTTATCAGTAAAACCCTTTAAATCAATATTTGCCGCATCCATATAATAAAAGAACTCTATTGCAGGTTCAGGATTAATAAACCCTGACGTAACAGCAATCGTTTTTATTCCGTATTTTCTACATAGTTTTGCAGTATCAACAGCATACTCAAGAAAAGCAATCGGATCATTATAAGTAAATGCAACAGATTTACAATTATATTCCAAGGCATATCGAACAATTTCCTCCGGATGAACTTTAAAAAGTTTGCTATAATCCGGAGTAACTTTTGTAATATGCCAATTCTGACAGAATTGACACCCCATAATACACCCGTTGGTCCCAAAAGAGAGCACTCGGCTTGTCGGATAAAAATGGTATAACGGTTTCTTTTCAACAGGATCTATTGCCATTCCTGTATTGTAGCCGTAAGTTTCCAGTTCAATATTTCCGCCGGTATTCCTCCTTACGGAACAAAATCCAACCTGATTTTCCCCCAGATTACATTCTCTGGGACAAATTAGACATTGAACTCTTTTATTATTTAAACTCTTTTGATATTTCATAAAATGTATTATAATACTTGTATGAGCAAAATAAAATCACCAGGTGTCGCAGGCATTTTTTATCCCGCAGGTGCCGGCGAATTAAACAAATATATTGAAGAATTTAAATATAATTCAAAAAACTACTATGAATACAAAAGTCGTGCGGTTATTGTCCCGCATGCCGGAATAAACTATTCCGGACGACTTGCTTATGAGGGGTTAAAACTTTTAGATCCGGAACTTCAAACACTTTTTATCTTTGCCCCTGCACATCATGTTCCGTTTCAAAACCTATGTATTGCATCATACAGCGAATGGGAAACTCCTTTCGGAAATTTAAAAGTTAATCAAAGAATTAATAAAGAACTAAATGATAGATTTTATGTCGGCTGCTACAATGAAGCTTTTGAGGATGAGCATTCAATTGAGATACAGCTGCCGTTTATAAAGTCACTTTTTGAAGATGTAAGTATTGTTCCGGTATTAGTCGGTAAATCTGATACAAATGCTATTCTAAAACTTATAAAACATTATTGGGATGACAAAAATATAGGTTTTGTGATTTCTTCTGACCTGAGTCACTTTTTGAAAGATAAAGATGCTCAAAAAATGGATTTAATGACTGCCGAAATGATAGAATCAGGAGATGTAACACAGTTTAATTATAAACAGGCATGCGGTTCGTTCGGAATATGTGCATTGACAGAATTTGCGGCAGAAAACAAATTCGCACTTATCAGGAACGGACTAATGAATTCATCAGTTGTAACCGGTGATACTTCAAGGGTTGTAGGCTATGGAAGCTGGTTTTTATACGAAGGAACAACAAACGAATTCTTAAAAAAATATTATTCCGGAAAGATTCTTAGAATATGCAGGGAAGTAATCCTTGGAGAATTAAACAGAACAAACTACGGCAATTTGACCCACTTACATCTGCCGCCGGTATTTGAGGAGAGAATAGCCAGTTTTGTAACTCTGGAAAAGGACAATCAACTTAGAGGTTGTATCGGCTCTATTCTTGCGCACAGAACACTAAAAGAGGATTTAATAGCAAATGCCAAAGCTGCGGCTTTTAGAGATCCTCGGTTCAGCCCGCTGGAAAGAAGCGAATTTGAAAATTTATCTATTGCTGTATCTCTGCTTTCACAGCCTGAGAGTATCAGTTTTGCAAGTGAAAAAGATTTATTAGAGCAAATTGAACCGTTTAAAGACGGACTTATCATCAAAGATGATGTATATCAAGCCGTATATTTACCATCCGTATGGGAACAGCTGCCTGATAAAAAAGATTTTCTATCGTCATTAAAAGTCAAAGCAGGCTTGAGCGCAGATTATTTCTCAAACACATTTGAAGCATTCAAATTCAATAGTGAGTACATTAAATAGCTATCTGCGTTCCGACTACAATTCTATGGCTGTCAGGTGCACTTTCATTTTGACAGAATACATAATTCAGAATAAGTTTTAGCGCCTGACCTTTAAGGTAATAGTTTATACCTGCAGTATATTCTCGTCTGTTGTTGCTGCTTATTGATTTATCAGGATCAAACTCATCATATCTTGCCAGAAGCTCAAGCTTTTTAGTCAGGTGGTAACCACAGGTAACACACCAGCCTTGACGTTTTTTGGAATTTAATCCGTCTCCGCCGTTTGAGCCGTCTGCATTTGCGTATTCCATTCTTGTCCAGAATTTTTTATATTCGTATCCTAAATAACCTGTCGAGACAACATAATCTGTTCCGTGATTTTCACCTGCAACAACACCGCCTCCGATTCTCATTTTTCCCCAGCGCCCGTCGGTTAAGCCAAGAGGTTTGAAATTAACCATACCGTTAAATTCAACCCCCGGGAAAAATTCAGAGAAATAAGTATCTGAGCTGTAACCGCCTAAATCATAATCAACAAGTGCGTAGTTACCTTTCAAACGAATACCGAATTTTCTGATATTCCCAAAGTTTCTTGCAATTTGAGAACGGTTCACAAAAGGTAATGTATAAGGAGATTGAGTTGCTTCAATACCGCCCCCAACACGAGAATTACCAAATAAAATAACGTTATTCTTTATCCTGTGAGATTCAATATACACATCCTGCGGAAGCTGATGAAAGAATCCTCTGTTATGCTGCGGTGCAGGGTCAAACATTAATCTAAAATTTTCTTTCCCGCTTTTAAATTGCCCGTCTATTATAACGTTGATAAGGTTAACACTAAACTTATCATTACCGCCTCCGTTTTCAGGGATAGTCGTTGCATTATTCATTTGAATAACCCCCCAGAGGTGAACATTATCTATAGGCCCTCGTTCAAAATGATGTGTCATTGGCTCTTTTAACAAACATGCCGGCTCTTTGGTGTTTTCTATCTGCAAGTTATACACATCATGCGCCGTTCTTGCAAGTTCGTCATATACGTGCAAATGTTTATGAACCGTTTCCGGATTAAAATCAGGAGAATTTATATCCACATGATGGTCTTCACTTGCGCCTGTTTGGAGTTTGATAGTTCCGTCCTGGTTATCTTTGTTTACCTGCGCTACCACGTTAGGAATAAACCCGTTTGTATCCAGTTTAATTTCATCAGCAGCAAATGTTGTTGATGAGGTTATATAAAAAATAAATCCAGCTAATAATAAAATCTTTTTCACGACTAATGTTCTCAAATAAGTTAGGGGAGATAAAATCTCCCCTAAAAATTATAGTTCTTTATGATCATCTCTTAAATATGCTGTCCAGAATAATAGAACAACAAATACAATAGCACCTACAATATTACCTAAAGTTACAGGCAACAGGTTGTTCAATAAACAAGTTTTCAGAGTTAAACCTGATAATTGTTCAGGAGTCAATCCTGATGCTGCAACGATTGTAGGAGTGTGTTTCAGGAATAATCCGTTTGTTAAGAAGTACATATTTGCAATACTGTGTTCATAACCTGATGCAACGAATGTCATAATAGGGAAAAATATTGCAAATATCTTACCTATAACATGTCTTGAAGATGATGCCATCCATATTGCAAGACAAACAAGCCAGTTACAGAGAATACCTCTTGTAAATGCTTCAACAAACGGTAATGTTGCTTTTGTATAAGCAGTGGTCAACCCTAATACTCCTAATGCTTCATGTGAATTGTGAGAGCAGCCGGAGAAGTATATTAGAGTTGCAAGAATAATTGAACCGATAAAGTTTCCGACATAAACAATTGACCAGTTTCTTAATAAGCGCCATATACTTATTCTTTTTTCAATAACGGCAAATGTCATCATAACATTACCGGTGAAAAGTTCAGCACCGGTCAAAACAACCATCATAAGCCCTGTTGCAAAAGTCATAGCTCCGACAAGCTTTGCAATCCCCCAGCTTATAGCTTCTGTTCCTGTCATAACATTCAATGAAACCTGCGCACCAAAAGCAATAAATGCACCTGCTGCAAGTGATAATACAAATAGTTTTGATTTTCTAAAACTTGCCTTCATCGGCATTACACTGTCTGCCAATTCGTGTGCGACCCCGTTAGGAGTAATACAATCTTTGGTATCCAAATTTTGTTCTGTCATCTTTTCTATCTCCTCTAACTATTTTTCATACGAAAACAACTAAATCCGAGTTATTTATAACTCGGTTATACTGGGCTATTACGCTCGGTACAATACTCTTTAATTGTCCTAAATAAAAAGAACCGTTAAACGGTCCGTTTGTAATTTTATATCGTCAATTTTTAATTTCAATACCAAAATAAATTTTTGTTAAAACTTCTATACTTGACAATCTTTTTTGTTAGTTTTAAAACAGTTTTTGTAAAACTTTTTAGCCGAAATTATCATTTCAATTATGATATTAATTTTGACTGGAAATTTGATTCTGGACTTAATTTTGGATGGAAGATTTGAGTATGAACATATTTTTTATTGGAATAATTACGCTTTTTCTGAGTGGATTTGTAAGCATGCTGTTTAATAAAAAATTCAAAACAGCAATACTGGCATGTTTAGTATCTGTATCGGCGGTATTAACTCTTATACCGGCAGTAAAAGTACTAATCTCAGGACAAAATTTGATGCAGTCTTTTAACTTCAATCAAATATTCGGCAGCGTTCAATTTGTTATTGATCCGCTGTCAGCTTTCTTTATTATCGTAATATCAATAATGTCGCTTGCATCAGTAATTTATTCCAACGGATACCTTAATCCTTATATTGAACAAGGTAAAAATATAAATTCTCATTTGGTATTCTTACCTATGTTAATTGCATCAATGCTTTTGGTTGTTACCTGTCAGAATGCTTTGATGTTTTTAGTTTGCTGGGAAATTATGTCATTAAGTTCTTTCTTCCTTGTTATTTTTGAAAACGAGAAAAAAGAAGTATTGAAAGCAGGGATTAAATATCTTGTATTCATGCATTTTTCAGTTTTATTTATAATAATGGCATTTGCAATTATGTCTATCACATCAGGCAGTTTTGATTTTTCATCATTTGCATTTGCACTTCAACACAACAAACATCTTGCAAACCTTGTATTTATTCTTGCGTTTATAGGCTTCGGAACAAAGGCAGGATTTGTTCCGTTCCATAACTGGCTTCCTGATGCACACCCTGCCGCTCCAAGTCACGTCAGTGCCATTATGTCAGGTGTCATGATTAAAACAGGGATTTACGGAATTTTAAGAATATTATCATTAATTCATACACCGTCAATATTTATATCTTATCTTGTATTGGTATTGTCGGTTGTATCCGCATTATACGGTGTATTATACGCTATAACTCAACACGATTTAAAAAGATTACTTGCATATCACAGTATTGAAAACATCGGAATTATCGGAATCGGTATCGGGGTCGGAATGTTAGGACTCGCATACTCTCATCCGATTGTTGCCGTATTAGGATTTGCAGGAGGAATTTTACATATACTAAACCACTCAATATTCAAAGAACTTTTATTCTTATCCGCCGGAAGTGTTTATACAAAAACTCATACCAGAAATGTAGAAGTTCTCGGCGGTTTAATAAAATCTATGCCTGTAACGGCATTATTATTCCTTATAGGTTCAATTGCAATATGCGGTCTGCCGCCATTCAACGGTTTTATAAGCGAGTTTCTGGTATATTTCGGAATGTTCAAAGGATTATCAATACATAATTTCTTCTCAATGGTAACATTACTATTCTCTATTGCAGGATTAGCTCTTGTCGGAACAATGGCTGTATTATGCTTCACAAAAGCTTTCAGTATTATTTTCTTAGGAATGCCTAGAAGCGAAGCGGCAGAAAAAGTTCAGCACGACACAGGAAAAACAATGATTCTTCCTATGAGTTTTCTCGCAGTTTTAACTTTATTAATCGGATTATTTCCTCAATATGTATTTGATTATCTTTTAATGCCGGTACATGTTGTTACCGGATTTACACCTGCAGGAACATCTGAACCTGTTTCTTTAATGCAGACAATATCTGGTTATGCCTTAGCGTTTGTTCTATTCCTGATAGTTGTTGTTACTTTAAAGTTATTACTGACAAGAAACAAAATAGATTTACAAGAAACCTGGGGCTGCGGCTATAATAGAGGGAATAATCATATGCAATATACGGCATCTTCTTATGCAAGCCCATTCCTTTCTATGTTAAGACCTTTATTCAAAAAAGTTTTTGATATTGAAAAACCTAAACACCTCTTCCCTAAATCTGCACATTTCAGTCTGCATATTGATGATATTGAAGAAGCGTATTTAATCAATCCTGTAATCAAAGGGGACGAGTGGTTTTTATCTAAGTTTGAAACTATTCAAAGCGGAAATATCCAATCTTATATAAAATACGGATTGATATTCCTTGTACTCGTAATAATCGGAAGTTTATTGATAGGATAAAAAAATGATAATGAAATTAGTAAATTTTATAATACTTTTATTTGTCCCGTTTCTTATGATGGGAGTTATAAAGAAAACAAAAACATTTTGGGCCGGTAAAAAGGGGCCGTCTATATTGCAGCCGATGTATGATTTTATCAGACTGCTAAAAAAAGATTTTGTAATAAGCAGAACAACCTCTGCGGTATTTAAAATTGCGCCTGTGATAAATTTTTCCGCAGTATTATTTGCGGCAATGTTTGTTCCACTCGCTTCAGGGTCAGCATTGATAAATGTTCCGGCAGGACTAATCATATTTGCTTATACCTTGAGTTTAGGCAAATTTGTATCACTTATTTCTGCAATGGATACAGGAAGCAGCTTTGAAGGAATGGGTGCATCAAGAGAAGCATGTTTTACAACAATTGTTGAACCTGCATTCTTTATAACAGTTGCATCTATTATGGCTTTGACTGGTAATTACACATTTGACAGCCTGTCATCAATACTTTCAAGCGCCGGCAGCTATGGAATACTTATTACAATATTTGCTTCAGTTATATTATTCATAATGATTTTAACCGAAGCATCAAGAGTTCCGGTTGATGATCCTGCAACCCACCTTGAATTAACAATGATTCACGAGGTTATGATTCTTGATAATTCAGGCAGCGATTTGGCACTCTATGGGTGGGCTAATTCTATCAAGATGTTATTAATCTCATCATTAATTGCAAATATGCTTATACCGTCAAGTTTGGGAGAATGGATGTCAATTCTTTTGTATCTGGTTATTATGTTTGCAATATCAGTCATAATCGGGACTATTGAATCAGGAATGGCAAGAATAAGAATGTCGCACGTCTTTGAATTTATATTCATAATGAGTTCTCTGGCGCTTGTGGTTCTATCTCTTATTGTTGCAAAAATGTTTAGTGCAGGAGGAACATAAGCCGATTATTTCCCTCTCCTTGAGGAGAGGGGCAGGGTGAGGTGTAGGTTAAACATAATTAAAGAGGAAAGTTAATGATAAATGGTTTTATTATATTATTTGGATTAACAATGTTATATCTGGCAGCAACAAGCAGAATTATTGCACATATCAGACTGCTTGTGATTCAGGGAATTTTATTATTCCTAATCTGCTGCGGCGGTATGGAACATTTAAACTGGTTAAACTTTGCGTTTCTAACGGTTGAAACATTAATAGTTAAATCTATTATTATACCGGCATTTTTGTACAAGGTTTTAAAGAAAACACATTCAAACAGAGATGTCGCAGCAAATATACCGCATTTTTACTGCTTGTTTATTGCAAGTATGATTCTGTTGGCAGGATTCTTGGTTTCTAACTATTATGTTTCATCAGTAAAATTGATATCACCGATTTTCTTCGGGGTTTCTGTTTCTACAATAATAATAAGTTTATGGCTGATTACCATTAAGCACAAAATTATATCAAACGTTATTGAATTTATCACAATGGAAAACGGAATATTTTTACTTTCTCTATCGGTGGCAAAAGAAATGCCGATGCTGGTAAACCTGGGAGTCTTATTAGACGTATTTATTGCTGTTTATATCTTAGGTTTA
This sequence comes from Candidatus Gastranaerophilales bacterium, assembly GCA_944324825.1. Taxonomy (GTDB): domain Bacteria; phylum Cyanobacteriota; class Vampirovibrionia; order Gastranaerophilales; family Gastranaerophilaceae; genus UMGS1585. Next base: position 55,537 of record CALUXU010000011.1, on the reverse strand, counting down.
TTCATTAACGTTATTAATAAAGAGTTTAAAGACTTAGAAGTTTCTCATTTATCAGATTTAAAGGACTATGAATACAATGATTAATACAATTTTAATATTTCCGATAGTTGCATGTTTATTAATGTTGATAATAAAAAACAAGACATTTTCAACATTAATGGTTAATACTTATGCAATAATACACGCAGTTATTACAACAATGTTTACTCTGAATATCGGGCGTGACTCTCATACCCCGTATTTTGTAGTTGACAATACTAACCTGATATTTTTAATAATTCTGTCATTAGTATTTTTAATGGTAGCAATTTATAATACCGGATACGTAAAAAACATTGAATTTCCGGACAAAAAAATCAGGAATTATTCATTTATGATTCTGATATTTGTTCTTTCAATGACCGGAACTCTGTTAAGTACGGACTTGGGACTTGCGTGGGTACTTGTTGAAGCTACAACATTATCAAGCGCGTACCTTATATATTTCAACAGAACCAAACACTCAATCGAAGCTGCTTGGAAATACGTATTTATATGTTCAATAGGTATCGCACTGGCATTTGTGGGGATAATATTATTAAATATTTCAACAGGCTCAATTAACACATTGAATTTTGCTCATTTATATAAATACGCATCAGCATTTGACCATAATTGGTTAAAAACGGCATTTGTATTTATGTTGTTTGGTTTTGGAGCCAAAATGGGACTTGCGCCTATACATTTCTGGCTTCCGGATGCACACTCCGAAGCTCCTTCACCAATTTCGGCATTGCTTTCTGCTGCACTTTTAAACTCTGCATTTTTAGTAATTGTCAGAGTATTCAAGATAATGACACTTGCAAATTGTGCAGGCTATGCAAGATTTATGCTGCTTGTTATGGGATTTATTTCTTTATTTGTAACAGCGGTATTTGTATATCATATTAGAAATTACAAAAGAATGCTTGCATATTCATCTATTGAGAATATGGGAATACTTGCAATAGGTACGGCATTGGGCGGAGCTGCATATTTTGCGGTTATATTACATCTAATCGGACACTCTTTAGCAAAAGCATCTTTCTTCCTAACTTCCGGTAACGTATTGGAGCTATTTGGAAGTAAAAGAGTTAAATCCGTAAACGGTTTGATGACGGCGGACGGAAAAACCGGTTGGCTTTGGGTATTATCATTCCTTGCGATATGTGCGTTCCCGACATCAATTTTATTTATAAGTGAATTTATTATAATAAAAACAATGATTCTTCAAGGGCATTATCTGTTGTGCGTAATCTTTGCACTGCTTTTGACAATTATTTTATACGGTATCGGCAAAGTAGTTATCAAAATGACTTTTGGAGAATTGAGTAAAGATAAAGCAGAGCTTATTGAACAAAACAAATCAAAAGTTTCAGAATTTATGTATCTGCCGCAATTTATTATGTTAATTCTTGTATTTACGCTCGGGGTTTATATACCTCCGTTTTTGCAACATATAATAAATTGTGCGGTTGCAGGTTTTTAGTTTAAGGATTGAAAATATGACAAATTGGTTAATAACAAAAAACAACAAAAAAGTTAATCTTACAGATATACCGGCTCTTTCAATAAATGAATTGAGAGAAGCCGTAATAAGCGAGCAGAAACGCCCGATAGCTTTCTTCGGTAAAGACTGGGGCAACGGTGCAACAAGGTTATTTGTAGTATTAGCGGACGATATAAACGGTGATTTGCTTGTTTCATCAGCAATATTCTCAGCCAATGAAAAATCTTATGAATGTTTAACACAGGAAATCCCATCTTTCCATATATTTGAAAGAGAGTTTTATGAACAATTCGGAATAGAGCCTTTAAATCACCCTTGGTTAAAGCCTGTCAGAATCAATCAGGACAAATACGAATTCTTTAATATGGAGGGTGACGAAGTACACCAGGTTGCCGTAGGTCCAATCCACGCAGGAGTAATTGAGCCGGGACATTTTAGATTTATGTGTAACGGTGAAACCGTATACCATTTGGAAATTATGCTCGGCTATCAGCATAGAGGGATTGAAGAATTAATGTTAAAGACTCCTTCCAACCAACTTGCGGAATCAATTTGCGGAGACAGTGTAATTGCATACAATACCGCATATTCCCAAGTAATGGAAGGGTTAAAAGATATTCAGATTTCAAACAAAGCACAATTAATCAGAAAAGCTGCGCTTGAAATGGAACGTGCGGCAATCCAAATCGGAGATATGGGAGCCATTGCAGGTGATATTGCATACGCAATGGGTGCAGCGGTTTTCGGAGTAACAAGAACTCTTGTTATCAATACAATGCTTGAATGGTCAGGAAGCCGTTTCGGGCGAGGATTAGTAAATGTCGGCGGCGTAAATTTTGATATCTCGGAAGACGAGATTAACCTGACACTTAAAACACTGGATAAAGTTGCTAAAGATGTTGACAGAATGACAAAAACAATGCTTAAAAACTCTACTGTTATGTCAAGACTCGAAAAAACAGGAACAGTTAGTTATGAAAAAGCAAAAGAAATAGGACTTGTTGGAATGGCGGCAAAAGCATCAGGAAATCCGCTTGATTCAAGATTCGATTTTCCTGACAAATGGATGAAAGAATTAAACTTTGAAAAGAAACCGTTCAACGGAGTCGGAGATGTTAATTCCAGATTTAAACTAAGATATAAAGAAGTCAAAGAATCTCTTGCAATGGTTCGCAAAATTCTTTCAAAACTGAAGGAATACAAAAATGAACCTGTCCTCGTTGATTCTCACAACGATATGTCAAAAGATGCCTTTATTGTTTCAATTGTTGAAGGCTGGAGAGGCGAAGTTGTTCATATCGCAATGACTGACGGAAACGGAACTTTAACACGTTACAAAATCAAAGATCCGTCCTTCAATAACTGGTATGGATTGGCACTGGCAGTAAGAAACAACGGTGTTTCAGACTTCCCGCTGTGCAACAAGAGTTTTAATCTGTCTTATTCAGGAAATGATTTATAAGGAATAAATATTATGTTTGATACATTAAAATCAAGAATTTATCAAGGACAACAGTTTATAAAAGATATCCCGAATGCTCCAATGAGAGAGCAATTTAGAGGATTACCTTCTTTATGTAACGGCAAATGTTCAAATTGCGGCAAGTGTTTAAACGTCTGCCCGACAGGCGCATTAAAACTTAACCCGCTATCAATAGATATGGGGAAATGTACTTTTTGCGGAGCCTGCAAAAATATTTGCGAATCTCATGCAATTGATTTTACTAATTTTTATAAACTGGCATCAACTGACAGAAATAAATTAATAATTACGGAAGGAATGACAAAAGAAGAATATGAAAAAACAGCTGTTGAAGTTAGAAAAGAAATCACATCCGTTTTTTCTCGTTCATTGAAGCTCAGACAAGTTTCCGCTGCCGGTTGTAATGGTTGTGAAATGGAATTGAATGCATGTTCAAACGCAAACTTTGATATGGGACGATTCGGAATTGATTTTGTCGCATCTCCGCGCCATGCAGACGGTATTGTTATCACAGGTCCGATTTCTGAAAATATGGCTTACGCACTTGAAAACTGTTATCACGCAGTCCCAAATCCTAAAATCGTAATACTTTGCGGAGCTTGTGCCATATCAGGCGGGGTATTCCAAAACAGTTCAAAATTAAACAGAGAGTTTCTGGAAAAATATCCGATAGATTTATATATTCCGGGCTGTCCTGTACACCCGTTAACATTTATAAATGCGGTTTTAAGTTATATAAAAAAATAAGGTCTTATAAAAGACCTTATTTTTTATTCGCTTTCAACAACTACGTTTGCAATCAAATCACCGTAACTGTTTACGTGTCCGTCGGTTTCTTCGATTACGTACCTCAAATCAGGTCTGTTTTCGATACATTTTTCAGCTTTTTCTAAAGCCGCATCAAAATCTCTGAAATCACCCATTGCTGTTTTAGAAAAATCAGGTTTTTCTCTTTCTATTGTATAAACGTGATACATTGAACCTCTCCTTTCCTCTTTATTTTATGATAGCATAAAAAACTAAATCCAGTCAGGATAGTAATATAGCTTAATCTTTTTCTTTGTACTCAATTTTGCGTGCCCACCAAAAATAAAATTGGTCAAAGAACCTGTCGGAGGGAGAATTGTTAGAGCCCACTTCAGGGGATAAACCCAGAGACTTCTGTCCTGTCCAACAATTTCATAACTGTATGTAAGTTTATTTGTATCAATATTCGGAATATCAAAACTTCCTATAATCATACTTGCAGGAATCCCATTCATACCGCTTGGTATAGTCGTTTCGATTTTTGCAGTCAGAATAGTATCTTTAGGGATAATAATTTTGCCTTTATATTCAACATCAGAAAAAACTTTCATCGAAATCAAACTACCTTCAGCAACATCTTTTTCGGATTTAATTTTTTTACAGGATTGAATTATAACAGGTATTTTTTCAGTGCTTTGATAGTCATAGACCGTATGTGTCAGAGGCGGTGCAAGTTCTTTCCCTGAGAGCGTTTCTTCCACAAATGTATCCTGGATAGCAAATGCTAATCCGCCGGTTAAAAATAGAGCTATTAATAAAGATATTATTTTATTCATATTTAAGTTTTTTACTTGAACCTGATTTAACCTTTTCTTCCAACAATTTTCGGTTATTAACTGACGTTAGCAGAAAATTTTGATAATGTTCATTGTTAATATACTGATTATTCGCTAAAAAGTATGGATATTTTGTATAAATATATTCATATACAATAGCAAGTCTTTTTGATGCAAGATTTTTATTAGAGAGTAAATCATGTCTTTTTTGAGGAGAGATTTTATGGATATAAATAATTTCCGCAACCGGATCAAAACCTGCTTTGACCATGAAATCTACCGCTCTTTTATCTGCGACTATTTCAAATTTCTTAGGCGCCAGTTTTATTTGTAGTGCTGTTAAGGTACCGCCCCACAAGCCGTCAAATGATTTTATGGAATTTGAAATTCCTCTAGCAAGCCCTGCTGCAAGCTCATTATCATCTTCAATGTTTTTATAAATATTCCTATAAACAATAACTTGCCCGGATTCAAGCATTGTATCCATATCAAGAAGGCTTTGTTTATCTTCATCAGAATATACAAATACAACTCGTTTTTCTATTTTGTTTGCATTGAGTAATTTTGTTCCGATATCATCAATTCTCTGCTGTATAGATTGTTCATCTTCAGCCAAAGCAGATATTGGAATAAATAAGCATAACAATAGTATAAGAAATCTCTTCATACAAACTCCACATTTAATACAATGTCTAATCTGCATCATTTTAAGGTTCAGGCTTTACATCCCTTGCCGGTCTTTCAGATGGAATAACACCGCTGTCATATTTTACTCCGCGAATAGGAGCAATACTGTTTTGCAAAATAAACCCGTAGTTATGGAGTCTTTGCGGACTGTTTTCCATCAGCTCTTTATCCGGAGTTTCCAGGTTAATGTTTTTTTCGACAGGTGCTTCAGAATCAGGAACCAGCTTAATTTCCTCTGCAAAAGCTAAGTTTGTTACACATATAAAAATAAATATAAAACCAACATACTTCTTCATGACAACATGTATTATACTATAATTGGGATTTTTTTTAAAGTGTGAGGGGCAGGGAGGGGAAAATAGTGAAGGGGAAATGCAGCTAAGAAGTTAAGCAGCTAAATGAATTTTTTGCCCACTTTTTAGTAGTGGTACACTTCAGACACTTCTCACTGTCTTGCCTCTTTGTAGGAGAGGCCGCAGCTGTGTTTGAACAAAAGTGAAAACTACAGATGCGAGTGAGGGTTGATTAGAGGTTTGGTCATTTTTTGACTTACCCTCACCTAAACCCTCTCCCCCGGAGAGGGCTGGAAAACAACCCAATACATTTACCCCTTAGTCACTTGTTAAATCAGGTAAATATCTTGAAGGTAGCCTGAACGTTATCATCTATGATTTTTTTCAGGGAATCAAGCTCTGTTTTTATTGCATCTTGTTCTGTTTCAAGTTTATTCATTCTGATATCAACTTGTTTTTCTTTTGAATTAATTTCTGCTTTTTCTGCTTCGTATTTTGATAATGCCTGATTTTGCGCATCTTCATCATATACTTCAAATATCTTGCTTACATTTGTTGCAAGTTTTGTTGCGTAATTGAAATCAGTACCGTCTAATGTATCAACTTCGGTTACAAAGTACATATTATTTTGAAGCATTGCATTAAGATAATCTTGGCTTTGCTCTTTGTTATCAGAGTTTACGTTTTCATCATAAACCCATCCGTTTTCAGATATCATTTTGAATATAGCATCAAAGTAATCCATACCTCTATTTTCAAATGCATTGTAATAATCGTCTAAATCACTTTGTAGCTCATCAACTTTTGCCTGACATTGATCAACAAGCTTTTGTAATTGTTCTCCATATTTATCTTCCGGTTTAATTGTAATAGTAGATGCAAATACTGAATTTTTAACATCTTTTGCATCAATCAAATATTGATAATTTGGATCCGGCATAGTACTGCCAGCTCCTTGAGTGATATAGTAAGTTTTGCCATCTGTATAAAAGTTATTATCACTTTCACTAATCGCTGCTCCTCCGGCATTATATATACCATCTAAATTGTTATTAGTTGTTTTTATTGTATACTTTAAATTTCCGTGTTCATCAAAATGTTGTATGTCTGCTTGTAATCCTGTACCGGAGCCAATAGTTGAGTTATAATTGTATTTATAAGTAACAACTTCAGATTTGCGTGATCCAGTAATATTGCCAGCAGCATCTTCTGTTAATGAATAATTTGTTTGGACAATTTGAGAATTACTAGAATCACTACTGCTATATTCTAATGTTTTAGTTTTATACTCTGAACTGCCGTTTAAAATAGAATATTCAATCTTACTAATTGAGTTCCAGCCGCTTCCATTCCAATAACCGGTTACATTTGCATATTCTGTTGTTGTTATAGTTTGCAATACACCAGTATCATCTACCTCTTGTGAGGTTGATTGTTTTGTATATTTTACAGTAGATATTCCAGCTCCCGAAGGAGTAGAACCTGCAGTTACAGTTCCTCCTGCTTGCCAATTCGTAAACTCAGTTAGCATAACATTTGTATTTACAGTATTGTTACTATTTTTCATATTATTAGCCAGATCCATGTCATAAGCACTGTATGCTTCCATTATTTCTGGTTTTAATGTTCTTTTTGTTCCAGCTGAAATACGAGTTGTATCACCATTAACAGCCATATACATTTCATAAAATGTTATATAAGCATTAATGAGGTTTGGCAAGTTAACCCAAATAGCATCTTTATGTCCAAATCTGTTACACCAGCCGACACCAAAAACATTATCAGAAGCACCGGCACCACGCTTCCAAGATGTACCCATACCATGGTCGCCGTTACGTTCTTCCCAAGCTTGTCTATTATTATCATACAGTTCTTTTGTTTTTTGAGCAGCCCAATTTGCACCTGCATCATCTATATTATCATTGCTTTTCATACTGTTGTTTAAACAATCAACAATATCACCAATTTTTTTATATGCACCATCAGGAGTTTTATTACCATCATTTGTTGTCCATATATGATAAGCATAACCTGTTTGACTGTTATTACTGTTATCTATATAATCAGAACCTTTAAAATATCCGTCACCATCGGTGTCATAACTACCCCAGTTATGGCCCTCATCTTTGATATTTGCGCCGTAGTCATTATCAAATAACTGACCCCAATTATTTATACTTGTATAATTAGAACTTGTTTTCTCAAATGCGTGATCGTAAGCACCATTATTGTCTCTATCATACGCAATATCAGATCCTTTTTCATCACCAGCAACACCACCTATTGTATTGGTAATATTACTTGCAGTGCCTGAAGAATCAACAAATCCTAAATTCTTTAAAAAACCGCCAACTACAAGTTGATAATCATTACCGTTTTTTACGGCATCACCTTGTTCTGTCAAAAAGTCCATCATTCGATGAGAAATACCAAATCCCTCATCTTCATGATATGCATATTTCAGAGAAGATGTTGTATTTGTATTATCCATATTACTGATATCTGTAGCCGTTGATGTTCCTAAATCTGCTCTTGTATCAGCAATGATATCGGCTTTAAATTCAGTATTCAAATAAGCTTGATATTCTTCTAAATATGCTTTTGCCAAAGATAAATTTCCAACTGCACTACCGCCATCAATAGTAAAATCAGCACCAGTAGTATTTAACTCCCCGAAATATTTACTATAATCTGAACCAACTTCGGTTGCTGTTAAAGTCTTGTTGGCATCAAATTTATCTAATAATGCATCCATATTTCCACCATTAATAGTTGCATTTTCATAGCCTTCTTCATTGCCGTATAATTCATTTATTGTGTCATCAAATGCTTGTTTTTCACTTGCAGATATCAAACCTAATTGAGCCATTAAATCGTATCTTAGTGAGTTCTCATAATGGAAACTATTTATATCAGAAATAATTTCGTATTGGTTATCTCCTAATATTGCACCGCCGCTTACGCCTGTATTATTTACATTAGTAATTTTATTAGTAGCACCATCTTTCTCTACTACATCAGCACCTACAGCTAATCCTGCAACGTTACCAACATTGTTATATGTTGTTTTGCCATCTGCATCGGTGCCTGAATATGCAGATATCATAGCTGCTAATTGACGATAAGTTATATTATTAGGATTGTTTGCTCCTTCTATTTGAATAACTTTGTCATCAACAACAACTCTGCCTTGGGCATCGGTTACAATGTAAGGTAAAGTTGCGTTATTTACATTTGGTTTCATTAATAAATCATAATTTAAACCTTGATAGGTTACACCAGAATCGCCTGACCATTTTAGTACTTTTTGGTTCATTGCTTCATTGTATTCTGCTGCGACCCTATTCATGTCACGGGATAAGGCTAGCTTTCTATTTGAAAGCGTCATCAAGTTCAAGCCGATTGTGTTCTTTCGGCTTTGCAATGATAGAAATCTAACTTGTGATGCTGCCATTCCCATTTTGCGTACGTTCCCTTTTTCTGTTCCTAATTTTTTCTAATAACATGTAACATAATTGTTATTATGTTACGTATAACGGCATTTTTTATTAAAACATTAGCTTAAATAAATGAATATTTACAATTCTTTACAATATTTATTTTGCTTATTATTTCTATTATAGATAATCAAAATAATAATTAATTATATTAAATTTATATAATTAAAAGGAATAAAATGGGATTGATTTAAATCCTACCAGATAGCTATTCCCTAAAATAGATTGTTTCAATTAAGAATACGAAATAACAGAATCATCTTGAAATTATCTGCACAAAACCTTATGTGTCGGAGAAATATTCCGGTACTCAGGTTTTTCATAAGCACAAACAGAAGCCGAATTAGAACATCTTGAATAAAATCTGCAGCCTTTAGGAAGTTCTTGCGGTAATTCCGATAAATCAACTTTATCCGGACGCTTATGTATATTAGGAATTGAATCTAACAGCAATTTTGTATAAGGATGCACCGGATTTTCAAAAATTTCATCTCTTGTACCTATCTCCACAAGCTCTCCTAAATACATAACAGCAACTCTATCCGCAATATATCTTATAACATTCAAATCATGGGATATAAACAAAATAGTTATCTGATATTTCTGCTGTAAATCCTTAATAAGGTTCAAAATCTGCGCCTGAATACTTGCATCTAAAGCACTAACCGGCTCATCCGCTATAATAAACTCCGGATTAAGTATCAATGCCCTGGCTATTGCTATCCTCTGGCGCTGCCCGCCGGAAAATTCATGCGGATACAATGACAAATGATACTCGCTTAAACCAACCTGCTCAATTTTTTCTTTTACGATACCTGCTATTTCCTTTGATGATAATTTCTTGTTTATTTTCAAAGGCTCTGCCAAAATCTCGCCGATTGTCATCTTAGGATTCAAACTGGCATACGGGTTTTGAAATATCATCTGAACCTTTTGACGAAAAGATTTCATATCACATTTATCAAAGTTTAAAACATTTTCACCATTATATAAAATTTCGCCGGATTTACTGTCAACCAGACGAATAATTGCTTTAGACAACGATGATTTGCCGCAACCAGATTCGCCTGCAATAGCAAAAATTTCTCCTTTATTAACCGCAACAGAAAAGTCATCAACCGCTCTAACTATATATTTTTTCCCCAGTTGAGAAGATACATATTCTACATTAAGATTTTTAACTTCTAATATTTTATCGGACATATTAATACTATTAAATTACAACTCTCGTCTGCCTTCAATTGCCTTGGCAAGCGTAACCTCATCGGCATATTCCAAATCAGCACCAACCGGCAGCCCAAAAGCAATACGAGAAATTTTTATCCCGAAAGGTTTTATCAGTTTTGTAAGATACAAACTCGTTGCCTCTCCCTCAACCGACGGTGAAAGAGCAAGTATAACCTCCTGCACGCTATCATCAGTCAATCTTGTCAAAAGCTCCTTTATACGAATATCATCTGCACCAATACCGTCCATCGGAGATATCAACCCCTGCAAAACATGATACAAACCATGGTATTCATTTGTTTTTTCAATAGCTATCAAATCTTTGGTTTCCGCAACAACACAAATTACCGAACGGTTACGGTTAGTTGCGGAGCATATTTCACAAGGGCTTGTAGTCGAAAGATTAAAACAGATTTCGCAAGCCTTGGTCTGTTCTTTTGCAACAATGAGAGCTTCCGCAAATTTTTGCACCTCGGACAGCGGCATTTTTAAAATATGAAATGCCATTCGCTGCGCAGATTTTGGTCCAATAGACGGAAGTTTTTGAAACTGTTCGATTAATGCTGCTATTGCTTTTGGATAAATCATATTAGCAAAGACCCGGAATACTGATTCCGCCTGTTACAGCTTTTAGTTTTGTTTCCATTTCCTTAGAAGCTTTTTCACTTGTTTGCAATATTGCGGTTGTAATCAAATCTTCTAATGTTTCCAATGTATCATCATCAACTGATTCAGGATTTTCAGGATTTAATAATTCTTTAGAAAGTTTTATAGATTTAAACTTTCCTTGTCCATCACAAGTAACTTGAACTGATCCGCCGCCTGCTTCCCCGTTTATTTCCGCAGATGCAAGTTCTTCTTGTACACTCTTTAATCTCTTTTGAATATTTTGTGCTTGCTGCATCATTTGCATCATGTTCATAATAAATTACCTCCTGAGTATTTTTTATTATACAATAAATATTATGAAACTCAAAACTTATCTCAATGAAAGTGTTAAAAACGGCTATCTCTTAAAATGGCACAAAATGCCGATAAATGTTTATATTGCACCTATGAAATTCTATTCAAAACAGGGGCAGGATTTAATTTATCGAAAAATGGTAGTTCAAGCACTTGAAGAATGGGAAAATGCAAGTGACGGACTCGTCCAGTTCCATCTTGTTAATACTCTTTTGGAATCACAAATTAATGTCGATTGGAAGCGTGTTGACAGAAGCGCACTTGGACATTGCACCTATAACTATGATAACTACAAAAGGTTATACGGAGCAGAAGTTTCAATCGGTTTAACCGATGGACTTATACATCAGCAATACAACTCGGAAGAGGAAGTATATCATACAATTTTACATGAAATCGGGCACTCTCTGGGATTAGGACACAGCCCGTATGATACAGATATTATGTACACTCCGCATAAATACGGCGTTGTTTCATTATCGGATAATGACTGTTACTCTATACAATGGCTATATAAACTACCTGCTGGAACAGAAGTCAAAGCTATCGGGCAGCAGTTTTCAATAATGACAGATTACGATATTGATATGATAATTTCTAAGCTTGACGGTTCATCTAAGCAAGAAGATATTCCGCAGCCTGAAATAACCAACAACAGAGATTTGCTGCACGAAACAACCAATATTGCGAATGTTAAAAGATATAATATGATGCTCCAAAATGTAGGAATATCAGAAGATATGCGCCAATTTTTCATCAACAAGGGAAGGGATAAATAGTTTTTTTGTTTGGTATTGTGCATATCGTTTAAGTTATGACACTCAAATTGTATTTATTTAGACAGACAAAGCAATATTTTAGATTGCTTCACTTCGTTCGCAATGACGTGATAACATTTACCTCCTTAATCACTTAGTCACTTAGTCACCCAGTCACTTGTCCAAAAGAAATTCTTCGCTTACGCTCAGAATGACGTAATAACATTTACCCCTCACCCTTTAAGCATTTCACGGAGTTTCTTTAGTTGATCGCGAATTTCTGCAGCACGTTCAAAGTCAAGAATTTTAGCGGCTTTATGCATATCTTTTTCAAGTTTATCGATAAGTTTAGGCAAATCCTTCTTATCGATATTCATATCAACCATTTCTTCAGCAATAATATCTTCCAAATCCCTGTAACTTGCAACAAGCGACAGCAGGTTATTTTCAATCGGTTTTTTAATTGTTTTCGGAATAATTCCGTACTTTTTGTTATACGCAAGCTGAACCTCGCGGCGCCGATTTGTTTCATCGATAGCACGCTGCATTGAACCGGTTATTTTGTCCGCATACATTATGACTTCACCGCAAGCATTTCTTGCCGCACGTCCGATTGTCTGAATCAAGCTTGTATCAGAACGCAAAAATCCTTCTTTATCCGCATCCATTATCGCAACCAGAGAAACCTCCGGAATATCAAGACCTTCTCTTAAAAGGTTAACACCTATCAACACGTCAAACTCGCCCAAACGCAAATCACGCAATATTTCAACACGCTCAATCGACTTGATATCACTATGTAAATATCTGACTTTTATATCCTGCTGCAAGAAATAATCACAGAGTTCTTCTGCCATTTTCTTGGTAAGAGTCGTAATCAAAACTCTTTCATGGCGTTCAACACGTTTATTTATTTCGCCAATCAAATCATTTATCTGTGTATCAATAGGTCTGACACTTATTTTAGGGTCAACAAGCCCTGTCGGTCTGATAATCTGTTCGACAAGCTGCTCAGAGCTTGAAGTTTCAAACTCAGCAGGAGTTGCGGAAATATATATTTTTTGATGCACCTTGGCAAAAAATTCCTCGTCTGTCAGTGGTCTGTTATCCTTTGCGCAAGGCAGTCTGAACCCGTAATCTACAAGAACGTTTTTTCTGGCTCTGTCGCCATGGAACATTCCTCTTAGCTGCGGTAGAGTAACGTGAGATTCGTCAATTACTGTCAAAAAATCACCTTGAAAATAATCCAGCAAAGTTGCAGGCGCAGAACCTACAGGACGTCGCTCTATTATTCTGGAGTAATTTTCGATTCCGGAGCAGTACCCCATCTCTTTTATCATCTCTATATCGTACTTAACTCTCTGCTGAAGCCTTTGGGATTCCAGAATCTTGTTCTCATTTTCCAACTCAGCAACTCGATTTTTCAACTCTTGACGTATCATTGAAATTGTTTCATCAACATTTTCATCATAAGAAAGATAATGCACCGCAGGATAAATCACAACCTTATTCGGTGTTTCCAAAATCTCGCCGGAAACCGGATCAATTCTTACTATTTTTTCTACTTCATCGCCAAAGAAACAAATTCGTGTAATTATTTTTTCATAGGCCGGCATGATTTCTACAACATCACCTCTGACACGGAACATTGCTCTATCCAGAGCAACGTCATTTCTGGAATACTGAATACTCACGAGATGTTTGATTAAATCATCCCGTTCGATTTCATCCTCCACATTAATTTCAACCGAGCCTTTAAAATAATTTTCAGGCAGCCCCAAACCGTATATACAACTAACCGATGCTACTACAATAACGTCATTTCGCTCATACAAACTTCTTGTTGTATTGTGGCGGAGTTTATCAATCTCATCGTTTATACTTGCTGATTTTTCAATATAAGTATCAGTTCTCGGAATATAAGCTTCCGGCTGATAATAATCGTAATAGCTTATGAAATACTCAACCGCATTATCTGGAAACAGTTCTTTCAATTCTCCATATAGCTGTGCCGCAAGAGTTTTGTTATGCGCAATAACAAGTGTCGGTTTTTGAACCTGCTCTATAACGTTTGCAATAGTAAACGTTTTACCGGAGCCGGTTATACCTAAAAGTGTTTGAGAATCATAGCCCTTATTCAGACCATCAACTAATTGTTCAATAGCTTTCGGCTGATCTCCAGCAGGTTTGTATTTGGAATGTATTACAAATCTTCTATCCATAAAAACATTATACACTTGTAAATTTTTTTTACCAAAATACGCAAATTATTTTTTGTTCATGTTTATATCTAAATAGCAGGATGTATAAGGAGATTAGATAGTTGGTAGGTATAACAAAATCGTTTCAAGGAACAGAAAACTATAACAAGCAAACAAAACAAGCTAAAGAAGATATGTATATGAAATGGCCACTGAGAGGTCTGGCATATTCTAACGAGCTTGGAGAAATTATCCGCCCGATGAGCGGTGTTGCAGCAAATCTTTTATGGGTTCCGGCAATAGGATATATAGCTGCAGATATTGGAGATAAATACAAACATAACCAATACGGAGAACATGAGCCAAGTAAAAAAAGAGCAGGAAAACAACTTTCTTTTCAAATGCTTGCAAGTGTAATACTTCCGACAGCAGCTGTAAAAGTTGGGCAAAAACTAACAAATATTATTTCTTCAAAAGGTAAAACAAAACTATCAATTAATGATAGAGAAAAATATACAAGAATGATTACACAATCAATGAATAAAGGCTCGCATGAAAAATTTGTTGATAATACAACAGGACTTGTTAACAGAGAAAAATATGCACAGCATATAATGGAAAATATTGCAGAAATGGATAAACACAAAACAACTAAAAATAAGATGTTTTCTCCGTTTGCCAAAATAATTGATTTTGTAAAAAAACCGTTTGAAGCAAAACCAAAAACAGAAAATATTCAGAAATATATTGCCTCAACAATTGATAATATAATGGACACAAGAGAAGCCCTTATACAAGGAACTAAGCCTAAAAATGTTTCAGATAAATTGTATAAAGCATTTGAAAAAGAAGCAAAAAACGGAACTTTAGAACAGAAAAAAAGTGCAGCATATACGGTAATAAGAAAAATTCAGGGGAAAAAATTATTCAAAAATAATGCACTAAAATCATTAGGCGGATTAGTTGCCTTGGGTATTATGATGAAACCTATTGATAATTTTGTAGAACACGTCCTTATAAAAAAATATATTGGGCCAACTATTGATAAAATGCATAAACCTTGGAAATCATTGAAAGAAATTTCAAAAGCTTCCTAACAGCCAAGCATCAAAGTCCCATCAAGAGATAATGTCGTTGTTTCTTTTAACTGCGGATAATTATCAATATGCTTTTCAGAGACAAACTCGATAGCTGCACTTCTTGCAAGCTCAAGGATTTTAGAATCTTTGACAATATCAGAAATAATTAAATCCGGAAGACCGCTCTGTCTGACGCCAAGAAACTCTCCAGGACCTCTTATCTGCAAATCTTTCTCCGCAATAACAAATCCATCATTTGTTTCAGTCATAATAGAAAGCCGGTTCCTCGTTTCCTGAGATTTAGACGACGTAGAGATAATACAATAAGATTGAAGCGAGCATCTTCCGACACGTCCTCTTAGCTGATGCAGCTGCGGAAGCCCAAAACGTTCGGCATTTTCTATAACTATAACAGTTGCATTCGGAACATCAACTCCTACTTCTACAACAGTCGTTGAGACAAGAATATCGAATTCATTGTTCTTGAATTTTGCCATAACCTCATCTTTTTCGGAATTTTTCATTTTTCCGTGCAACAAACCGATTCTAAGATGCGGAAATACAGTTTTCTGGAGTTTTTCAGCTTCTACTGTTGCGGCTTTTGCAGCCAGAGTTTCGCTTTCATCAATCAAAGGATAAACGACATAAGCTTGATGTCCTACATCAACTTCGGACTGTATGAGGTTATAGATCTGTTTTTTAGGAACTCCCATTTTAGTTATAATTGGTTTTCGACCTTTTGGAAGCTCATCAATAATAGTCAAATCCAAATCACCGTTCATTGTTATAGCAAGTGTTCTCGGAATCGGAGTTGCGGTCATTGTAAGTATCTGAGGATTATTGGCTTTTTTACGAAGTGTTAGTCTTTGCTTCACTCCAAATCTGTGCTGTTCATCAATTACTACCGCACCAAGATTCGCGAACTTGATATTATCCTGAATAAGAGCCTGTGTGCCGACTGCTATATTAATCTGTCCGTTTCTTAACCCTGTTTCTGAGATTTGGCGCTGTTTTTTTCCTATACTCCCGATAAACAAACCAACACTTATCCCCATAGGTGTAAGCCAATTAACAAAATTGTTATAATGCTGATGGGCAAGAATTTCTGTCGGTGCCATAATGGCTGCCTGATATCCGTTTTCGATAGCTGCAAGGAGCATTATACAAGCAACAACCGTTTTACCGGAGCCAACATCCCCTTGAAGAAGACGCTGCATAGGTTCTTCCGAATTCATATCCGCCAAGATATCATTAACCGCACGTTTTTGCGCTTTTGTGAGTTCAAACGGAAGCTGTTTAATAAATGTATTTACAAGACCGTCCTCTTTTATTTTCAAAGGTACCGATTTTATATCATGCCTGTTCTTTTCCCGGATTAAGGCCAGTTTCAATTGAATAAGGAAAAATTCTTCAAATATGAGTGTAAATCTCGCCTGTTGAAGAAGCTCCATACTGTCAGGGAAGTGAATTTGTTCAATGGCAACTTTTTTATCCAACAAATTATATTTTTCCCGCAAGTAATCCGGAACAACGTTTACAATTGAATCTTTATAAAGTTGAATAGCGTTATAAATCGCCTTGCGGAGAGTTTTGACGTTGAGGTTTTCACAAAGCGGATAGATAGGTACAATTCGACCGATATTAAGGTTTGTTTTTGTAAGAAAATCCTCTGACATTATTGAATAACTGATATTCTCCAACGTTTTTGAATAATCAAACTTATTAATCTTAACCGTCCCGGATACAATGATACCGGCGCCTTTCGGGAATTGAGATTTTGTTCTCTCAAGAGAGTATTTAGAGCTCTTTCCATAGAAAAAGTTCAATATAAAACTGCCGGTTTCGTCCTGAATCCGAACCTTAACAACTCCGAGGCCTTTGGGTGTCGTGAATGCTTCAACAGCTTTTATATAACCAAAAACTGTTGTATCCTCGCCTTCCGTAAGATTTTTTATGAGTGTACGTTTCGAATAATCAATGTGTTTTCTCGGTAAATAAAATAACAAATCACTTGCAGTAAAAATCCCGAGTTTATTCAAAATAGCCGCAACCTTTGGTCCGACACCTTTAACGTAAGTGACCGATGAAAAAGGATTTAATTTTGCATCCTGCTGTTTTTTATCCTCTTCTTTTTGCAGCAGCTCTGATTTTATAGCATTTATCAAGTATTCGATAGACTTTTTTCTATTAGGCATTGTATCCATTGAATACTGTTCAAAATGAGCCAGAACAAATTTCCAGCGCTCCGGAATTGAAGATGTTTTTATAAACTTTCGTATTTCACCCCTTATAAAAGCTGAAAAACTCTTTGTCCGACCGCGTATATCAATATATTTATATTTCGCCTCTATTTCAATGGCTTTTTTTATTTGTTCAATCGTACTATCCAATTAAACTGATAACCTCATACAAGTCCATTTTCTTAGACTTACCCCTGATTGTTACGTTTGATATTTTTATTACGTCCACGATATTTTTTACGCAGGCGTATGTTGAACTGCTTATTAAAAAGTTTGTTTTATAAACCTTATTATAACTTTCTATCCTGCTTGCCAAATTGACGGTATCACCGATAACCGTATACTCCATTCTTTTTTCGGAGCCTATATTCCCGACAAAGACGTCACCTGTGTTAATACCGATACCGATTTCTATTTTCGGTTTACCTTCACTCAACCATTTTTTCTGAAGTTCATCAACCTTCTGCAGCATTTCATAAGCACATCTGATTGCGTTTACAGGATGATGTTCATCTTGAATAGGTTCGCCAAATATAACCATTACGGCATCCCCGATAAATTTATTTATTACTCCATGGTGTTTTGTTACAATAGGTTCCATCTCGGTAAAATATTCATTAAGAATAACCGAAACTTCATCCGCAGACAATTTTTCACTCATGGAAGTAAAACCGCGGATATCAGAGAATAGAACAGTAACATTGGCTTTTTTCCCTCCAAGTTTTAACTCGTCTATATTTTTGACGACACTTTTCATAATATCTTCCGATATGTATTTACCCATTGCGGTTTTAATCTTTTCTTTATTCTTACCCTCAAGAATAAAACGATGCGAATATGCAAAAATCATTGTTATCAATTCAAGCGAAATCGGGGTTATAACACTGACGGCAACACCTTTGTAGAATGAATACCCACAAAGTATCAGATACGACATTGTAATAACAAAAAGTATCGTTGCAGATACAAATAAAGAGAAGTTGCGTATCAAAAGATAGGTAACCAGCATCAAAAATGCTGTTACCAGTAAGTTTTGGAACGGCTCAACCTGATGCATAAAATCGTTAGATATCAAGTTATCAAGTGCCGTTGCCTGAATATCAACTCCTGAATGTTCATTACTGATTGGAGTTCTCTGAATATCGGAAAGTCCGGTAGCTGCAGCCTTAACATTTGCACCAAAGAATACAATTTTACCGCTGAAAATATCAGGATTAATTATAGGAGTCTTACCCTCTTTTAATAAATCATAAGACTCCATAATATCAAGAGCGGAGTAAGTTTTATGGGTATAGCCCGTATTACCGTATCTCTTATAGAATTTTATTAATGTATAAAAACCGCCGGTATCATTGTTTCTCGGGATTTTTATATTAGATTTTAGACCTGTAATATAATCATCATCAACCTTATACCCTTCGTTGCCGTTCAGGTATGAAAACGTTCTCAAAGAAAGCGCAGGATACAGCTTGTTGTTATAGCGGATTACATAAGGAATACTTCTTAGAAAGCTATCCCGGCTTACAGGTGTTTTAACGGAACCTGCCATCTTAACAGCATTAAAATAAGAATCAGGAAAACGAATCAAACTTTTATAAGGTGTTGCAGGGATATATGTTCTGTTATCTTCAATATGAATACCAAATTTTTTATCAAATTTTGTATTATATGAAGGACTAAAATCCTCATCTTTACTCAATAACAAGTCAAAACCGACAACCAGATTATCAATTTTACTCAGAGAATTAAAATATTTTTTATCCGATTGAAGATTATCGGTATCCGGAGTAGAGAAAATAGAGTCATTAACAATTACAGCAGGTTTTGCATAATAATTAAAGTAATCAAAAATTTTGCAATAAAGTTCTCTTTTCCAAGGCCATCTGTATTTCCCGATAGATTTATCATCTATTACGATAATAACAATATCATCACTGCCGCTGTGAGTGGCAGTGAAATTCTTTACCATAAAATTGAAAGCCTTAGGCTCAAAAAAGTTATTAGAAATAGAATATGCAATTAACATAAAGAACACGATTGATATAAATACTAAAAGCCCTTTTAAAAATTTCATATTCCAATCCTTTTTATTCTTTTATGATATAATAATTTTAACAAAAAGGGTAGATTATGAGCAAAAATTTAATAAATTTAATAACAGAAGAAAAAATATATCCGATAATCAGATGTAATGACACATCAAGAGCGGAAGATATTGCAAACGCACTTATTGAAGGCGGAATAAAAGTTCTTGAAATAAATATTGAGAATGCCGAATTGTATGGAGTAATCGAAAAAATATCTCAAAAAGCAGTTGTATGTGCGGGAAGTATTATTACAAATCTTCAAGCAAATCAAGCTTTCAAATCCGGTGCAAAATTGTTTTCATCTCCTATATTCCAAATGAACATGGTAAAAATTTCCAAAAACATAGGAGTACCTTTCATTGCCGGAACATCTACCGCAAACGAAGCATATACAGCCTGGAAAGCAAGAATCCCATTGATTAAATTATTCCCGGTAACGGCAATGGGCGGAGTTCAATATTTTGAAGAACTAATCAGACAAATGCCGTTTTTAAACCTTATGCCGATGGGAAATATTAAACTTAATGAAGTAAGTGAATACATAAAAAACGGAGCTGCTGCAGTCGGTGTCGGAAGAGATTTCTACGAAAACCTAACATTACCGGAAATTACAAAGAGAGCTAAAAATATTATTGAGGAAATTAAGGAATTATCCTAATGGAAAAAACACTTGATATTATAACTATAGGCGAATGCTTATTAGAGTTATCAACTAACGAATATTTTGAAAACGCTAAATCTTTTAATCTGTCATTCGGCGGAGATGTAATTACATCAGCCGTTGCCGCTAAAAGATTAGGCTCAAAAGTCGGAATAATTACATCAATAGGTGATGATTACTTCAAAAATCCGCTCATAAATAAGCTTAATCAACAAGAGCTTGATATATCAAATATAAAAATATGCAACGAAAAAAACGGATTATATCTTTGCGGACATAATGAAAAAAACGAATTAATGACCTATAGAAGAAGGGTTGCAAGCAACTATTTAACCGAAGAGGATTTTAATGAAGAATATATTCTATCCTCAAGAGCTGTATATTCAACAGGTATAACCCAATCTCTATCTATAGGCTCAAATCAGCTTGTAAAAAAAATATTTGAAACAGCCAGAAATAATGATATTCTGACGGCTTATGACCCGAATTATACGTCATCTTTTATGACAACATACGACACAAAGGAATACTTAGAAGATATCATCGAAAATATTGATGTACTGTTTATGAGTCTTAAAAACGATGTGGAAGCATTATATGATCTTACATCCGTTGAAAAAATAGTTAATTATTTTACCGATTACGGCGTAAAAGTTATTGTTGTAAAATCACATCTTGAAAACGGTTATTACATTTACAGCAACGGAAAAACTGAATTCTGTCCGTTCTATACAACCACACAGGTTGACTATACAATGGGTGCGGGAGATGTATTCAACGGAGGATTTTTATCCGCATATACAAACGGTTACACACCGGTTGAAGCAGCGCAGGTTGCAGCTAAACAAGCAGGGTTATTTATTGAAAGATTAGGTATAATAGAAAATATTCCTAATTCGGAAGAATTATTGAGGTTATAATGAAAAAAATTTTAGTATCAGGTTACTACGGATTTGATAATTTCGGAGATGATGCAATTTTAGGTGTATTGTTAAACCACCTGAGAGGACAGGATGTAACTGTTTTATCGGCAGATCCGGAGAAAACAGGAAGAATGTATAACGTAAACTCAATAAATTCTTTTAATACGGAGCTTATAATAAAACGCCTACAGGATTTTGACGTTTTAATATCAGGAGGCGGAAGTCTTTTGCAGAATGTAACCAGCAACAGAAGCCTGTTTTATTATTGCGGTTTGATTTATATGATTGCATCTTTGAAAAAGGATGTTATTATATTTGCCCAAGGAATCGGCCCGATTAAAGGCTTCTGGGGTAAACTAGTTGCCAAAACAGCATTAAAAAAATGTAAATGCATATCGGTCAGAGATGAAAGCAGCCATGAGCTTTTAAAAAGCTGGGGGATTGAATCAAACCTGGTTTGCGACCCTATATTTGAAATGAAACTTCCGCAGCCTAACAGAACAAGAAAAGTAGGAATACAGCTTAGAAAATTCCACACTTTAACGGATAAACTTTTTGATGAAATAATTAAACAAATCGCACTAAAATTCTCAGACAGAGAAATTGAACTGATTGCGTTCCAAGACTCTGAAGATGTCGGAATTTCACAGGTATTTTTAAACAAATTAAAAAACAAAAACCCGACAATTAATGCAAAAATTGTTCAACACTTATCAAATGAACAAATTATTAATAAAGTATCCGAATACGATTATCTTATCGCAATGAGATTCCATGCCTGCCTTTTAGGTATTAAATACGGAATAAAAACATTAGCAATATCTTACGACCCTAAAGTAGAAAACCTTGCCAAAGCAGCAGAAATACCGTATTTGTTAATGGATTCGGATAAAAACAATTACAAAAAAGTATTTGAAGACTTAGACAACTTGACACCGTTCAAACTCCTAAATTTTGCGAATTCTCAGGAATTTGACTGGAGTAAAACAGGTATTGACGAGTTATTAAAAGACTAACCCCTGCCCAAAACAACAACGTTATTCAAGTGCAGATTTAGAACGCAGTTTTCTATGATAAGTAATAGCGAACCGGTGTGCCTCATCACGTATTCTCTGGATTAGAAACATAACATTCGAATCCATCGGAATTCTAACAGGCTCAGACTGATGCGGAAGAAAAACTTCTTCTTCCCGTTTTGCCAGCGATACAAAATCAATATCCGTCATTCCTATTTCTTCTACTATCTCCATAACAGACGATAACTGCCCCTTGCCGCCATCAATGATAACAAGATTAGGTTTTGCCCATTTAGGCTCGCCCATTCTTGCAAGACGGCGGGATAAAACCTCTTTCATAGATAAAAAGTCATCAGGCTTCCCCTCAGTTGAACGAACTTTAAAACGTCTGTATTCCGACTTTTTAGATTGACCGTTCTCAAATACAACCATTGATGCGACCGTATTTGTCCCCTGAATATGCGAGATATCGTAACATTCAATCCTGTTTGGAAAAGATTTGAGATGCAGTTTTTCCATCAAGTACGAGCCAACCTCATTAAAATCATTCCTGATTGATGTCAGTTTCTTCAATTTGGCAGTTTCCAATAAATTTCTTGCATTCTTTAATGCGAGTTCGGTTAATTCTCTCCCCTGCTTCGTTTTTCCGTAACTTATTTTTACATTCTTTCCGGATAACAACTTTAGCCAGTCCTGATAAAGCTCTTTTTCACCTATGTCTTGAAGCTCGTTTGAAACAATTTTGTCCGGAAATTCCAGCATCAAATTCGAATAATATTCACGGAAAAACGTTCTGAATAATTCTGTTGTATCATCGCTTTCATCAAAATAGGTAAAGTCTTTTTTATCTATTAAACGCCCCTCTCGAATCAAAAGAACAGTAATTGCAAGAATACCGTCCTCATGGATAGTGGATATAATGTCCTCATTGAGTTTAGTATTCTCAAATACAACCTTCTGGCGTTCAAGAGTTTTTTGTAAATCTAAATAACTGTCCCTCATTTTTGCAGCTTTTTCAAACTGTTCGGATGCTGCGTAGCGTTCCATCTCAGATTTTAGACGCTTCAACAATTCCGACTGACGGCCTGATAAAAATAATTCCACCTGAGCAACCAGAGCCTTATAATCCTCGGAGGATATTTTATTCTGACAAGGAGCCATACAGCGCCCTATATGGTAATAAAGACAAGGACGGTTAGAGAATTTAGGTGTTTTACACTGTTTTAAAGGAAAAATTTTCTTAAGAAAATCCAATGTTGAATGCATTGCTCTTATATCCGTATAAGGCCCGTAAAACCGACCTTTATCCGGATTCATATTCTTTTTGCGGACAATGGTTATTCTCGGATATTCTTCATCTGTTATAAGAAAATACGGGTATTTTTTATCGTCTTTTAGAAGAATATTATATTTTGGTTTGTATTTCTTTATTAAATGAGATTCAAGAATCAGAGCTTCAACTTCCGAATCCGTAATAATGTATTCCATTCGCTCTATTTGTGATACCAGAACAGAAACCTTAACACTATCGTGTTTTTTATGAAAATAGCTGTAAACACGGCGTTTTAGATTCTTTGCTTTACCGACATAAATAACTTCATCCGTATTATCATAGTAGATATAGCATCCGGGTAATGTCGGAACAAGCTTTAATGTTTGAGCCAAAGATTCATTCATACTGATAATTATAACACATTAGTTAAAGTGTTAAAAAACTAACTAAGCAGTGAGTTAAAATTAGACAATATATTTTCTCTCCAGTACCACTGTTGTTTGAATAAACTAAGAATAAGGCTATCACAAAATTGACAAAATGTCTGCTATAGTTTACACTATAGATATGAACAAGCGAGTTGTAAAAATTGCACAATTAGCAAATAATAAAGCTCCATTTATTGAATGGATGAATTCGCTGGACAACACTACCAAAATAAGAATTCAAAGCAGGTTAACACGATTATTGGAAAATAATTTTGGAGACCATAAGAAAATAGACAATGAAATATCTGAACTAAGATTTAAATTTGGAGCAGGTTATCGGATTTATTTTACTGAAATAGATAATATAATCGTATTGCTTATTAATGGTGGCGATAAATCGACTCAAAACAAAGATATTATAAAAGCAAAAAGTATACTTCAAGAATGGAGAAACTTACAATGAAAGAATTAAAACATACAATCGATTTAGAAAATTATATTGTTAACAATTTGAAAACTGATGAAGATATTAAACACTATCTGAATGCCAGTTTAAAAGATTATATTGAAGATGGCGATTTTAATTCTTTTTATCGGGCATTAGAAATTGCAATAAAATCAAGAAATTCAATCTCCGGTTTTGCAAAAAAAATTGGCATGTCACGAACTCATTTATATAGCTTGTTTAAAACAGAGAAAGAACCGAAATTCTCAACTATAATAAAGATATTCCATGAGTTAGGCTATGAATTGGAAATTGCATAAATATTCAATCTTCTTCTGATAACAGGATATTATTTAGATATAAGACCTGTTAAGATTTTTTCGGCCTTTTCACGCTGAGGGTCTTTGTGGCTGATAACATCTTTTTCCGTATAATTTACAACGTAATCCGGAGTAATCCCTTTTTTATTTATATCGGAGCCGTTTGGAGTCAAATATTTCGCAATCGTAAGGTTAAGTCCCGTTGAATTTGGCAGCGGAATAATACGCTGCACCATCCCTTTACCAAATGTTCTTGTTCCGACAAGTACAGCCTTATGATGGTCTTTTAGTGCCCCCGAGAGGATTTCGCTTGCGCTCGCACTTGCACCGTCTACCAAAATAACCACAGGCTTATCAATAACAGCAGTTGTATTTTGCGCCTTAATATTTTCAACCTTTCCGTCACGGGACACAATATTCACAATTGTTCCTTTATCTAAGAACATATTAGCTATAAATACTGCATTAGCAAGCAAACCGCCTGTATTACCCCTCAAATCCAGAATTAAACCTTTTGAATCCTTTGTTTTCTCAAGTGCGGATAAAAACTCCGTAGAGGTAGATGTTCCTATAAAACTTGATATCTGGATATATCCGATATCTTTTTTTACGGAAGATTTAACCGATTCAATCTTTATGCTTTTACGTTTCACATATTTGATTATTTTACGGTGTTTTCTTATCAATTCAAGTTTAACAACAGTACCCTCTTTACCCCGAACAAGAGAAGCAACCTCCGATATATTCATGCCGCTGACACTTTTATCATCAACTTTATTTATAACGTCATTTGCCTTTATACCGGCTTCCTTTGCCGGAGTATTATCCAAAACACTGAATACAATTATCTTGCCGGAATCATTCATTATATTAACACCAATTCCGGAAATTTTTGATTCAATAGAACTTGTTTGCTCCTGATATTCTTTTTTATTCAAATATTTTGAATAATCATCATCTAAACTTGCAATCATGGTATCAATAGCGACTTTGGCATCTTCATCAGTTTTTATTTTCCCTTTATAATGTTTTTTCCAATACTTCCAATCCTGAGAATTCAAAGACGAATCATAAAACCCGGAATCAATTTCCTTCCATGTTTTTTCAAACAACTTTTGCGGTTTAATGGTTGAAGTATTTGTCAAAGTATCAGGATTAATGCTTGGCGGTGTAGCCATAAAGCTTACGACAAGCTGGTTTACAACGAAAAGAACTAATACTGTTAATAGAAATATAAAACCCTGTTTCTTTGCCATAAAACAATTTAACATCAAGGAAAAATTTTTATCAATACACACCAAGGTATTATACTAAAGTTCCTGGAATCCCGGTGAGGTCAAAGGAAGTCCTTGATATCCTTTATTGGCATAAACAGCCTTTTTAATATATTTATTAGTATATCCGCCCTTTTCAAACAGCTGCTTCAAAGTATTTTCACGTTTAACAAGAGAATTATCTTCGATATTTGATTCCGGATAAATATCTTTTATCTCGCACCAGACAGCAGCCTCCATAGTCCAGGCATAAGTTTCTTCCGATAAAGAGTTATACTCATCCTGATGCAGAGCTTCATGCGCTAATAAGGCAGCCAAAGCTCCCGGAGGTGCAGTTTTATGTTTAGGGTTGATATAGATATACAGCTTGCTTCTCTTTTTCCAACCGATAGCATCAAAATTTGCATAATCCTTATTAACGGATGCCAAGTCTTTAAACTCAATTTTTACCGGATAACCGGAAAGATTATTCCCTAAAAGTGCTTTTCTTGAAAAATCACCCTCTGTACCTTTAAGCATATCTATTGCAACATAAATCAATTCGGATTTTCCGGTACATTTATATTCCTCCGTTATGTACTTGATATATTCGGGAGTATATTTTGACGGGAGTTTGACGGTCGGAGGAACCGGATCTGGATCACTCCACGGCAGAGCGAACGATGGTGCCGAAAACCCTGCTATTAATATCAATATTAGTATAAATCTTTTCATCTCCAAATCCTCAATAAAATACTTATATTATATTATTATAACTATTTTATTAAGTAAGACAAATACTTAGTCTAAATGAAATAAGTTTTCAATAATTGCAATATCTTCCGGCTCATCAACTTCAAACAGTGTTTTTTCCGGCATTTCCCAAAAATCCACAGGAGGGGTTATACGGCAGTTTGATTTTAGAATTTCTTCTCGTGACGAAATATAAAATGCTCCGTTTTCTATATAGTATCCGCTCCAATCCTGCCTACGAGGACGGTTTTGAGGATTATAGTTTATCGGATTACCCTCCATATCCCAAATAAATTGGAATCTTTTTATCGCGGATATCAAAGATTTTTTATCGGATTTAAGATACTTTTCTAACGCTCCGTTTATATCAAGAGCGGTTGTAAGAGGTGATGTTGCCTGCAAAAATACAACATTATCAAACTCATAATTTTGACAGAACTCTAATAATGCACTCTCAGAGGTTGCCGTATCCGTAACGGTTTCTGGACTGCGCTTGATAACCTCAACCTTGCTAAACCCGAATTGCTCAACAGTATTTTTTATTGTTTCTCCGTCAGTTGAAACAAATACTTTATCAAGATTCGATACCTGCGCAGCCATTACAGTCCAGTAAATAAGCGGTTTACTGTTTAAGTCTCGAATATTTTTATTAATTATCGATTTACTTCCCTGACGAACGGGGATAAAAGCAACGTTATACATCTACATATCCTATATACGGGATATTCCGGTAATATCCTTCAAAATCAAGCCCGTAACCCACCAAAAACTTGTCTTCTACTATAAAACCTGAAAAATCAGCATCAACATCTACAACTCTTTTGGATTTTTTGTTCAAAAGCGAACAGAATTTTGTTGTCTTGGTTTTAAAATTGTGCCCGATAAAATCAAGCAAAAATTTCGCGGTATGCCCTGTATCTATTATATCTTCGACAATTAAAACGTTTTTATCGTTTATATCCGGAAGTGACAAATTTACGGCCTTAACTTTGCCCGATGATGAATAATTGGAGCCGTAGCTTGAAAGCCTTATAAACTCCATTTTTAAAGGCATAGTCAAATGTTTTACCAAATCGGTGAAAAACATTACCGAGCCTTTCAAAACACATACGGCAAAAACTTCTTCGCCGTTATAATGTTTGTTCAATTCTTCCGCAAGTTCTTTTATTCGTTTTTGCAAATCTTCTTCCGAATACAGAACATGAATATCATCAGGTGTTATCATCATAATATTATCCTTATTTTTTTCTCAAAGTAATTTTATGTGTAGGTTTATCCGTTACTTGAATTTTATTACTTAAACCAAGACCTGCAACCCATAAAACTTCATTATCATGGTTACATAGCAATATCAAATCATCCTTCTTATGCTGAGGAACGGATTTTGATATCAAATATTTCTTTAATTTCATACTGCCGGACATACCGAGAGGGTTTATGACATCCCCGTCTTTTCTCGTACGCAAAACAAAATCTAAATCAATACCTTCCAGGTTTATATAAGCCGTAAACGAATTATCCGGAGGGAATGATGTTATATCTTCGCCAGTATATGTTTCAATTTCAAATATGTAATCTCCGATTTCGTAACTTCCCTCAAGCCTTACCAAAACTTCATCCTCTAATTTTGGAGTTTTAACAACAAGCTCTATAATCTTGGAACTGACATAGAGCCACAAACCGGAGGATAAAGACATTTTTATTCCGGAAGTTGAGGAGTAATTTTGTTCGATAAAATTATAAATATCGTATATTTTCGCAGAATCATACTCAAGATTTTGAGAAGTTACCAAATCATATATCAATTTTCTTTTGACAGCAGGCGACATATTTATATATCTTTCAGTCACAATCGAATCATTAACCATCACAACAGATTTTACGTAATGCATGTATTCATCAATAATTCCGGATTCGTCAGCCGCAACACGAGCAAGAGAGGTTAAAGAATCAAGTACATTCTCATTTATCTCTTCCGCCATAGGAATAAGTTTATGTCTTATAAAATTCCTTTTGTATTTTACATTTTCATTTGATGAATCATTATTAGGGATTAAGTTGTTATCCTGACAGTATTCATCAATTTCATCTCTGGTTATATCTATCAAGGGCCTATATATATTATCTCTTTTTTCTGCGATACCTTTTAACCCTGTTATCCCCGTACCTTTTATTACACGATATAAAATAGTTTCGGCATTATCATTTTTGTTATGTGCCGTAAAAAGCGCATCAGCATTGTATTTTTGTATAGCTCTGTTGAAGAAATCATAACGCATTGCGCGCGCAACCGCTTCGGATTGTTTAATATTAAGTGCAGCTGTTTTGGTATAAAATTCTATCTGCCTTTCTTCGCAAAACTTACGGCAGATATCCTGCTCCATTTTGGCTTCTACACCGCGCCAATTATGGTTAAAATGTGCAGCAATTAATTTAAACTTACACGTTTGGGATAATTTAAACAGTATATCCAAAAGACACATCGAATCATGACCGCCGGAAAATCCGACAATAATAGTTTTATCAGTCAGATTATATTTATTTAAAAACTCTAATACTTTATCTTTCAAAATTATGACTCTAATTCTTTTAGTATACCGTATTTTATTTCTACCGCATCAACACCTAACTGCTCTAATACCTTCATAGCAAGCGCTGACGGCTCGGATATAATTGCCATTAATAAATCTTCTGATGCAATTCTATCCTTGTTTTCCTCTTTCGCAAGCGACCAAGCTTTTTCAAGAACAGCTTTTGCACGTTTTGTGAATACGATTTCGCTGTCAAAATAATCGTTTCCGTATCCGAGTTGAGATTCAATGATTTTGCGGGCATCTTGAAGCGTAATCTCAAGCTTAGATAATACTCTAGCACCAACACCTGCCCCCTCTGATATTATCCCAAGGAGCAGCATCTCTGTACCTACAACTTTTTTCCCTATTCTGCGTGCTTCTTCTTTTGCAAGCTTAAGAATAATAAGAGCTTCCGGCATTTGTTTTTCTATCGGTTTTATAATCGCATTCATCAAATCTTCTTCTTTTACGTTAAGCTGTTCAAAGATTTCATAAGCGACACCTTTTTTGCACTTTAAAATTCCCAGTGCAATATGCTCAGGAAGAACCTTAGATGAGCCGAGTTCTTTGGCAATTTCTAAGGCTGAGCTCATAACAACAAAAGCTTTTGGAGTAAATACAACCCTTTTGGCATCATATTCAGCCTTTCTGGATTGCAAAGTTTTTAATTTCTCATCAAAACTTTCTGCCGTTATACCATATTCTGCAAATATTTTTGTTAAGCTTGAATCTCTATCCTCTAAGATAGATGCAACAATCTGCTCGGTTCCTAAAATCTCATAATCCGTAGTAGATAGTTTTGAAATTGCACGATTAAATATCGGTGCGACTCCTGAATCATCAAAAACATAGTCGATAATATTCTTACGCTCTTTTTCTTCGCCTTCAGGATGCTCCAATGCTTTTTGTTTCTTTTGAACCAAACGGCTCAACAAATCTTTTGCCTTAAAAGTATCAAACTCAAAATCCTCAAGAATTTGAGATACATTTGAGGATTTATCTGTTAAAAGCGCTAGAAACAAATGCTCGTATAGAATATTCTGATGCCCTGAAACTTTTGCAAGATCAAGAGATTTTTTCAAAACCTCTTTATAGTGATTGTTAAAAGGAATTTGAGAAAACTTATTTGTTGACTGAGAAACATATCGGCGGACAGCGGTATCAACCTTATCTAAAGTAATATCATTTGTTTTAAATAATCTCAAAGAGATTCCTTTAGACTCTTTAACAATCGCATATAACAGGTGTTCAAGGCATACCTCCGAACTTCCCAAAGATAGTGCGTAATTTTGGGATTCTGATACCGTATTAATAGCCTGCTCCGTAAATTTCTCTAACAAAATAAAACCCCTTATTCTTCGTCGTCAGCTTCTTCCAGACTTTCGATATATTCAGATACTCTGTCAAATTCATCATCGTCATCAATTGTTTCGAATAAATAATCATCTTCTTCTTTAACCAAACGCATCAAAACAATCTCTGCATCGTCATCGTCTTCATCTTCAACAGGTAAAAGAAGCGCATATTCTTTTTCTTCAAATTCAATAATATCGAACAGGCGGAATTGAACAACTTCACCGTCTTCTGTCATTGTTTCTATTATTTGATCATCATTAATATCTGCCATTTTTATCTCACTTTCCTAAATATTGTTCCAAAATTATACAGGCACTTTCAATATCTACAAGCTGTTTATTTTTTCTAAAATCAATTTTACGCTGTCTTAGATTTTCTTCTGCCTGTTCTGATGTTAACCTTTCATCTTCAAATACTATATCAAACCCGCTTAATTTACCAGCAAATTTTTTACAATCTTCTGCTTGAAAACCGTATGTGCCGTCCATATTAACAGGAACCCCGACAACAATTGTTACGACTCTATTTTCTTCGGCAATTTTTTTTATTGCCAGAATTGCATCAGATTCCGGCTCCCTCAATACACAGGAATGAGGGTTAGCGGTAATATGCAGAAAATCGCTCAAGGCAACCCCGATTCGTTTTGTTCCTATATCGAGAGCCATTACTTTGTCCATTATACTTTAACCCACAAGTTTTCGATTGAAGATATAATCATATCAAGCTGAATTAATTCTAAACCGATAGAATCTTTTTCTTCACTTCGCTGGAACATGGATTTTGTCTTTTTAGAATTAGTCAAAATCCAGCGTTGTCTTATATAGTATTCATAAATACTCTTTCTCAAAATATTTCTTAAAAATTCTGTATTACCCTGAAGCGACAATAACAATTGAGATTCAGAATTCTTAGCACGTAATTCGCTTAAATACGCTGAGAAATAGAACCTTCTGTCCCAGAGCATTTTTTCTTCCTGAGTGTAAACCGTATCAAAATGAGCCTTTATAAAATTATCTAAATCAACGTTAAACTCTTTTTCAACCATTTCTTTATTTAATTTTTCGATAAAAGCTTTAAAACCGTCAGAAGTTTCCGTATCATAGAACCAATGCTGAGTAAAATCTAAAAGAGCAACCGTATCAATCTCTTCTTGATTTAATTCTTTAGGGGATATACTACATTGAGGTTTCTTAGGTTCTATATCAAGGAATATATTTTTCCAACAGACATATTCGTAAGGCAAAATATCCATATTGTATCTGGAGAGTTTTTCTGCCTCATCAATCAAATATTTAAGTACTCTCTCATCAATCTCGACTCTGCCGTCATCACCAAAGAATCGGTCGAGAATCCTGTTATAATCAAATTCAGTAATTTCATTAAAACCAAAGCAGTCCAAAATACCGTACTTATCGTTTATAACCATTGCAACAAACTGCAAAGTTTCATCAGGACGTTTGCGTGAAAATACCACAGCATTGTTACCATGCCCGTCCGGATAACTTATGTAGGAACGATAAGGCTTTGAAGCTTTCAAAATATCTTTATAAAATTCTATTGTATTATCAACCCTTATACCTGCAAGCTTTAACGTAGATAAACCTTTATTAATCAAAGGATACAAATCTTCCGACACAAATTCTTTTGCATCCTCAAATGCATGGAACGCAAGCTGCGATTTTGATTCTGCCAACAATCCGGTAACCTCTTTAGCAAGCTCAGACTTTGGATTGTATAAAAATATAGGAATCAAAATATTTGCAAGTGCATCATAACTGTAATCTTCATTCAAAGAATGAACAAGCACAAGCTGTTCTTCCGGCGGCAGTGCAAGTAAGAAATCCATAAAATCAATTTGCGCTTCCGGATTCATTATTGCCGTATTTAATAATTCTTTTGTTTCTTCGTCAACAATTTGTTCAAATTCTGTGAAATATCCGTTCACTTCGTCATACTGAATTTCACTTCCGATATCTCTCAAAAGGTTGAAGGCAACCATTTTGGCATAATCGTTTATCTTAGGTGTGCGAATAAACTCTCTTAGAGAGGTATTAAGCATTTCCTTGTCAAATAAACGTGTAAGCATATAGCATATAACAAATGCTTTTTGTTCTTTGGCTCTGGATAACTCTTTTAAGAGAACATCCATAACAGCTTGTTTATCCTCTTCGGCATCAAGAAGGGCAAACATATCATCAGAAACTGCCGTTGTAGTTTGTAATTTAGTTATTAAAGTTAAAATCTCTGCTCTAATTTGAATCTTATTCATTTATCACCTGCATTTCCCCCAGAAGGCATCAAGTATAGCCTGAGCCTCTGCTGAAGGCATTCTGTCGTTAAGAATTAAATACTGTACCGCAATCATTGTACATTCAGAACAAATATTTACACCCGGACCTTTTACCATTTTTACGACCTGAGAATTTGGTCGGCCGCAAAAACTACAATAAACAGGCTCCGTAACCTCTTTTTCTTTCTCTTCTTCTTTGCGCGGCACATGTTCGTGCTCTTTGTGTGATTTATCACGTTTAGCGCCTAAACGTACAATTTTTTCTTCGCTCATCTAAAGCTCCTTATTTTAGAACTATTGTAACTCAATTTAATAATCTTGTGAAGAGGCTTTACAAATTTTGAATATAATTGACTTGCCGATAAGGTTGCGATATATTCTAAGGCATGAAAATAATAATTTTTGGTGCAACAGAATTGGGGTGCTTGATAGCAACCGAATTTTTTGAAGACCACGACGTTATTATTATTGATAACGAAGAAAATATTACACACGATTTTAATAAGTTAGATATCGGATATGTTCAGGGAAACGCATCCGATATTGAGATTTTAAAACAGGCTGACATAAAAAATGCAGATGTATTCCTTGCCTGCACCGGGCTTGATGAAGCCAATATTGTAGCCTGCCTTGCAGCCAAAAGAATTTCAGGAATAAAAACAATATGCTGTGTCAGCAAAGAAGAATATAAATCCACACTAAGTATAAAAGATTCCGATTTCTGCGGGGATATATTTATTGATTATGTAATCTGGCCGGCAGAATTATTAACACAGGAAATATTCAGAATTATTACTGTGGCGCAGGCTCTTGATGTAGAAAACTTTGCGGACGGAAGAGCCAGACTGTTGGAATACAAACTTAAAGAAAACTCTGTTCTGGTTAACCAACAGATTAAAAACTGCAACTTTACTCCTGACACAATTATTGTAGGGATTACAAGAAATTCCGAATTATTTATTCCGACAGGTGAAACAATATTTGAACAAGATGACAAAGTTATATTCATGGGACTTGCCCATGCACTGGACAGGCTTGCCGGTTCATTTTTCCACGAGAAAGAATTTGTTAAATCTGTTTGCCTTATAGGCGGCGGTAAAATAGGTCTTATGCTGGCTAAAAACCTTGAAGAATTGAAAATAAAAACAAAAATCATTGAAAAAAATGTTCAACGCTGCGAATACCTCGCACAGGAATTATCGAACACACTCATAATAAACGGCGACGGAACGAATCTGTCCTTGCTTAATGAAGAAGAAATCAGCGATTGCGATGTAGTTGTAAGTGTTACAAACAACGATGAAAAGAATCTTTTATGTTCCCTTTTATCAAAGCAATTAGGTGTAAAAAGGGTTATATCAAGAGTTTCTAAAAACCTTAATATACCTCTGTTTGAAAAAGTCGGAATTGATGTTGCTGTATCGCCTAATAACGCGGCACTGAACGAAGTTAAAAATGACCTGTACGAAACAAACGTTGATATTCTGGCAACTGTTGAACAAGGGCAGGGTGAGGTTTTGGAAATAACAGTCCCTGAAACATTCAATGACAGAAAAATAAAAGATTTAAACATGCCGGTTAAAGCAATCGTCGGAACTATTAAAAGAAGAAACCGAGTTATCATCCCTAAAGGAGATACTATGGTTATGAAAAAAGATAATCTTATTATATTCACAACAAATACAAATGCTCCGGCAATAAAAGAGTTTTTTAAGGGGAAATAATGAGATTTAATTATTTATCATACAGTTTTGGTCTGGTTTTAACCTTTTTTGGGATTCTGGTATGCACTCCTATTTTAATTTCTTTAATTTACAAAGAATACGATTCAATGCTCCCTTTTTTAATTACTGCAGTTATATCTATATCAATAGGATATATCTTTAATCAAATAGGGAAGATTAAAGGAGAATTGAAGAATTTAAACGACATCAAAAAAAGTGAAGGACTTTTTATAGTAACAATTTCCTGGATTCTGGTAAGCCTTATTGCAGCAATACCTTATACTTTTTATAATATATCGCCTATTAATGCTCTCTTTGAATCCGTATCAGGTGTTACAACAACAGGAGCTACAATTTTAACAAATTATTCAATCCCTAAAACTCTAATGTTCTGGAGATGCTTCACTCATTGGCTCGGGGGTATGGGAATTATCGTCTTATTTATTGCTATATTACCACAATTTGCCATTGCGGGCCGCCAGATGTTTTTTGCGGAATCTCCGGGGCCTACAGAGGATAAATTCACACCAAGAATCAGAAGTACAGCATCTTCTCTATGGGTTGTATATGCAGGGCTTACACTTGTTGAAACAATTTGTTTGGTTATTGCCAAAATGCCGGTTTTTGATGCAATCTGTAACAGTATGGCAACAATTGCAGCAGGGGGATTTTCCCCAAATCCGGAAAGTATCATGGGATATCATTCCAATTACATCGTATGGATTATGATGTTTTTTGTATTTCTTGCAGGTTCAAGTTTCAACTTGCAGCATAGAGCTTATACTAAACTAAATCCGCTGTTAATGTGGAAAAATGAAGAATTTAGAGTATATTTCGGAATCTTTGCAGGTATCTCTGCATTGGTCGCCATATCACTGGTATTAAATGACCATTACAAAATATTTGAAGCAGTAACACACGGCTGTTATCAGGTAATCTCAATTATGACCTCAACAGGTAATGCCAGTGTGGACTTCGCAAAATGGTCATTCACGTCACAAATTTTACTTTTTCTTGCAATGTTCACAGGTGCCTGCGCAAGTTCAACAGGCGGCGGGATAAAAATAGTACGCTGGATGCTTCTTTATAAGATTATGAGAACTGAATTAAAAAAAATATTACATCCTAATGCTGTTATAAATATAAAAGTTAATGACAGTATAGTATCAAAAGATGTTTTGACTCAAACAGTCAGTTTTGTAATGTTTTATTTGGCAATTGCAATGGTCGCAATTATTGCGATATCAATTATCGAAAAAAGTATTGTAATAGGTATATCTTCATCCATCACATCTATAGGGAATATCGGTCCTGGTTTTGGCAGAATTGTAGGACCAATGAGTAATTTTAATGGTTTACATACATCTTCAAAACTTATTATGATATTTAATATGCTGGTAGGCAGACTTGAATTAATACCGTTTTTAGTATTTTTAGAGAAGGATTTTTACAATTTTAAATTTGATTAAATAAAATTATGCCGGAGGTTAGTAAATGACAAAATGTATATTTATTACTGCAACCGGAACTGATATAGGTAAAACATACATCTCAGCTCTGATTGTAAAGAAAATGAGAGAAGAAGGGTTAAACTGCGGATATTATAAACCTATCTTAAGCGGAGCTGTAAACGGAATCCCCGGGGATTGTAAGTACGTAACAGAAACAGCAGGTCTAAATTGTAATCCGATGGATTGTCTTACCTACTGTTTTGAAGAAGCAGTTTCACCGCATCTGGCAGCAAAAAGACAACATATAGTTATATCAAAAGAAAAAATATTGGAAGATTTTAAATCTAAACAGCAAGAATATGATTATCTTTTAATAGAGGGCGCCGGCGGTATAACTTGTCCGATTAATCTTGAAAATAAATACCTTATGAATGATTTAATAAAAGATATGGGAGCTGATATTGTAATTGTTGCAGACGGCGGGCTCGGAACAATAAACTCAGTACTTTTAACCGTAGAATACGCCCAAAAACGGAATCTAAATATCCGTGGTATTATTCTCAATAATTATAAAGATAATTTTATGTATGAAGACAACGTAATATCAATAGAAAAATTAACAGGATTGAATATATTGACCACGGTTCAACGAAATGATACTGATATAAAAATTAATAAAAAAATATTTAAGGAACTTGAAAAATGAATAACTGGCAAGAAGAAGATTTAAAATATATATGGCATCCGTGCTCACAAATGAAAGACTATGAAGCTTTTCCCCCAATAATCATAGACCACGCAAAAGGAATAGACCTTTATGACATTGAAGGGAAATGCTACAAAGACGTTGTAAGCTCCTGGTGGTGTAATCTTTTGGGGCATTGCAACCCGAGAATCAGTAACGCAATAAAAAAACAATTAGATACACTTGAACACGTTATTTTTGCAAATTTTTCACACAAAACAGCAATTACGCTTTGTAAAAAACTTATGACCAAGATACCGAAAGGGTTATGTAAGTTCAACTTTGCTGATAACGGCTCTGCCTCTGTTGAAATGGCTTTAAAAATGAGTTTCCAATATCACATCCAGAGCGGAAACCCTCAAAAGACCAGATTCATGGCTCTAAAAGAAGCATACCACGGGGAAACGCTTGCAGCACTTGCAGTCGGAGATTGCGATTTATATACTAAGCTCTACAAACCGTTACTCTTAGATGTAATAAGAGTCGATAAGCCCGACTGTTACAGATGCCCGTATTGCAAACATTATAAAACCTGTAATGCCGAATGCTTTGAAAGAACGAAGAAGGCCTTTGAACAGTATGGACATGAAACAGCTGCAATAATTGTCGAACCTCTTCTCCAAGGTTCTGCCGGCATGAAAATCTATTCCCCTGAATATCTAAAGAAACTAAGAAAGCTTTGCGACGAATACAACGTCCACTTAATTGCCGATGAAATTGCAACCGGGTTCGGAAGGACAGGGAAAATGTTTGCCTTTGATTGGGCGGAGGTATCTCCTGATATTATGTGTGTTTCAAAAGGGTTAACAGGCGGTTATATGCCTATGTCAATTACTATCACAACACAGGAAATTTATGATGCGTTTTATTCCGACTATCTTGAAGGAAAAGCATTTATGCACTCGCATACATACGCAGGGAACCCTCTAGGCTGCTCTGCGGCAATAGAAGTGTTAAACATATTGGACGATGAAAAAATAATTGAAGGCGTAAATCGAAAAGCACCGGTATTTAACAGTATGATTCGGGAGAAATTTTCTAAACTCCCACATATAGGAGATATCAGAGATATCGGGCTTATAAATGCAATAGAGCTTGTTAAAGATACTCATACAAAAGAGCCTTTTGATAGTAAGTTAAGACTTGGATATCAAATATACAAAAAAGCACTGGATAAAGGTGTATTGTTAAGACCGTTAGGAGATGTGATATACTTTAATCCGCCATTAATAATTGAAGAAAAAGACATGGATTTTGTAAGCGATATCGCAGTTGAATGCACCAAAGAAGTTCTGTCAAATAACTAGACAACAGACTGAGTAACAGAGGTTCAAGTTTGTGCTAAACTTTTAATTATGATTAGCACACCATCCGTTATTGAAAAAAATCTTAATGAGATAAAAAAAAGAATAATTTCATTCAAAAATAGCGATATTGACTTAGAGTCAATTATTAAAAATTTTCTTTCAAAAGAGTCAAAAATGATTCGAAGTAAAATATCATGTCTGTTTTTTGAAGGAGATATTGTTGAAGAGCAGTATAAAATAATGGCAGCAACGGAATTAATACATAATGCATCGCTGATACACGATGATACAATAGACGGCAGCTTAATAAGACGAGGGGAAAGCTCTGTTAATAATACTTATGGCAGCAAATTTGCAGTAATCGCCGGAGATTATCTTATATCGCTAGCTGTAAAACAGCTCCTGGAATTAAATAACAATGATATCCTGCAAATATTTATGAATGCAATCTCAAAAATGTGCATAGGAGAATCTGAACAGTATTTTTCAAAAAATAAAATACCGAAACTTGATGATTACATAAAAAAAAGCCGGTATAAAACGGCAGAACTCTTTAATGCATGTTTAACATCAATGTCATTATATTCAAATAAAAATCCTGAAGATTTAGGATTAAACTTCGGAATTGCTTTTCAAATAAAAAACGATCTTGATGATTACAGAAAAGGAATGGATTTATCACAGGATATCAAAGACGGAATTTATACGGCACCTGTTATATTGTTAAATTCTGTTGAATATAGTGAAACCGCTATTGAAAAAACTTTGGATTTAATAGATAATTATTGCAGGAGAGCAAAATTTATTATTAACAAAATGGATAATAATAAATACAAGCGTTGTTTAACGGAGATAATTGATAATTTATGCAGCTGAAACAAATTAAAAAAGAGATAAAACCTTTTTTAAAAGAGACTTTTGATACCATAGTGTTTGTAATAGTAATGGTTACTATTATCAGGTTTTTTATAGGAGAAATCCGCTGGATTCCGTCAGGATCTATGCGTCCGACATTGATAGAGGGCGACCGTATATTTGTTGAACGTTTTTCAAGGTTTTATGAAACCCCTAAACGTGGAGATATAATGGTATTTTACCCTCCGTTTGTTGAACTGGATAAAACACCGGGCGGTATTTTCAGACGACTTACCGGATTTTTCTGTAAAGATATTGCATATATTAAGCGTGTTGTCGGAATGCCGGGAGATAAACTTGAAATAAAACAAAACGCTCGCGGCAGATATTTTGTATACATAAATAACAAACCGCTGAAGGAAGATTATATATTAAGCGATTTTGATTCTATACCATGTGATGATAAAATGTATTGCGGACCATTTATTATACCGCAAGGTCAATATTTTATGATGGGTGACAACAGAGGAAATTCTCAAGACAGCAGATTTTGGGGATTTTTACCGGAAGACAGATTTGTAGGTAAAGCAGTATTCTTATTCTGGCCTCTCACAAGAATGAAAGTTTTATAGGATGCAAATATACCACGATAAATGTTTTTTGGAACCTATAGATAGAATTATAGCTTTTTCAAACCAGGATTTTAAAAAAGCATTTGACAGGATTGAAGAATACAAAAATAAAGGTTTTTATCTGCTCGGATATGTCAGATATGATGCGAAGAATGTATTTTTAGATAAAAGCATTTCTTCGGATTTGCCGCTTATTTATTTTGAAGTATACGAAGATTACACGAATTATGAACCGTACATTCCGCAGAAGGATATAAGTATATATTCGGAAGCTGAGCTTACCTATGAACAATATAAAGATGCTATTATAAAAATTAAAGAGCATATCTCAAAGGGTAACACATACGAAGTCAATTACACCTACCCTTATAAGGTATACACAAATGCCGACAGTCTGACATTATACAATTATCTGCTGCAAAAACAAACCACTGAATATAATACTTATATTGCAAATGAGTGGGAAGAATTGTTATCGTTTTCGCCTGAATTATTCTTTAAGCTAGATGGAAACAAAATACTGACAAAACCGATGAAAGGAACAGTTGCAAGGGGAGTAACAGATGAAGAGGATGAGAAAAATTACCATTTCTTAAAGAATGATATAAAAAATCAGGCTGAAAACGTAATGATTGTTGATTTGCTAAGAAATGATTTAAGTAAAATAGCCCAAACAGGTACAGTAAAAGTCGATAAACTGTTTGAAATAGAAAAACATCCGACCGTTTACCAGATGACATCAGAAATATCTGCGGAATTGGAAGAAGGAACAACATTATTTGATATATTCAATGCAATTTTTCCTTGCGGTTCAATTACCGGGGCGCCTAAAATCTCTACAATGGATATAATTGAAGAGCTGGAATATTTTCAACGCGGTATATATTGCGGGGCTGTCGGTTTCATCTCAAAAGAGGAATGTATTTTTAGTGTTCCGATAAGAATACTTCAAAAAAACAGGCTTAACGATAAAAAATATTACCGCTATTTCGTAGGCGGTGCCGTAATTTGGGACTCTAATATTGATGAAGAATGGGAAGAAACCGTTACGAAAAAGAAAATTCTTGATACGGATATAAATTTCAACCTGATTGAAACAGTTTTAATCCAAAATAACGAAGTAAAACTATATAATTATCACAAAAAAAGACTTGAAAAATCCGCACAGGAATTAGGCTTTGAAATATCTCCCGAGGATTTCAAATTTAATACGGAGAATGACTGTATTGCAAGATATATTCGTTCAAAACACGGATTTTCAAAGGTTGAATACAGAAAAGTTAATGAAATAAAAACAAACAAAATTAAAATTGCAAATGAAGTATTACGCTCTGACAACAAACTTTTATATTACAAAACCACTTTTCGCCCCTGGTATGAATACATTCTGGATGATTATTTTGACATAATCTTTGTAAACGAGCGCAAAGAGCTGACGGAAGGTACAAGAAGTAATATCGTTCTTGAAATAAACGGCGAATTATATACCCCGCCTTGCCAATGCGGGCTGTTAAACGGAGTATACCGCCAATATATGATTGAGCATCATAATCTTAAAGAAAAAATTTTGTATATTTCGGATTTAGAAAAAGCTGATAAAATATATTGTATAAATTCCGTCAGAGGAATGGTCGAGGTTCAATTATGATTCTAATAGATAATTATGATTCATTTACATACAATATCGTTGAATATTTTAAAATTCTCGGACAAGATATTAAAGTATTTAAAAACGATGAAGTTAGTATTAATGATTTGCAGCAAATGGATTTTAAATCAATCATACTATCCCCGGGACCGTCAAATCCTGATAATGCCGGAATTACAATGGATATTATAAAGAATTTTTATCAAACGAAACGAATACTTGGAGTATGTCTGGGATTTCAAGCAATAGCTCAGTTTTTCGGCGCAAAAGTTGTAGAATCAGAACAGCCTACACACGGCAAGTGCTCTGAAATATTTTTTACAGAAAATGAAGCGCTTTTCAAAGATATGAAGCAAGGGTTCAAGGCAACAAGATATCATTCTCTGGTTGTTAAAGATATAAAACCGCCGATTATTCCGATTGCGCATACAAAAGATAATATCCTTATGGGATTAAAAATTGACGGTTATCCGGTATATGGTGTCCAGTTCCATCCGGAGGCTATCTTGACAGAAGACGGGATTAAGATTTTTAATAACTTTATGTTATGTTAATTAATGGAGAACAAGATGAAAAAATTTATATCAATATTATCAATACTCTTACTTATGGGACAATCCGTTAGAGCACAAATTGTTAACGGAGTTTGGCATAACGATTTAAGAAACCTGTTTTTGCAGAACAAATCAATTATATACGTTATCAATATAAGAACATTCAATGCAAAAGATACCAATAAAAACGAAATAATTGATAATGATGAAGAAAGCGGAAATTTTTTAAATGCAATAGAACGCCTTGACGAA
The DNA here is from genome assembly GCA_944324825.1 of Candidatus Gastranaerophilales bacterium. Classification (GTDB taxonomy): domain Bacteria; phylum Cyanobacteriota; class Vampirovibrionia; order Gastranaerophilales; family Gastranaerophilaceae; genus UMGS1585. The sequence goes on along the minus strand of CALUXU010000011.1, from coordinate 13,452 downwards.
TTAAAGAAAATGGGAATAAACACGTTACATATACTCCCTATAACACCTGTCGGCAAGCTAAAAGCTTTAGGTAATGCAGGATCAGTTTATGCAATAAGTGACTTCGGGTCATTGAATCCTCAACTTAAAGCACCGGATTCAACATTATCAGTAAATGAACAGGCAAAGAAATTTATCACCGAATGCCATAAACGCAACATACGAGTTATTGTAGACCTGCCAAGCTGTGGAGCCTATGATTTGTTTATAAATCATCCGGATTATTTTGTAAAAGATGAATCAGGACAACCGGTAATCCCTCTGGACTGGACTGACGTAAGAGTATTAGAAACAGGTAAGGACGGACAATTAGATGAAGACGTTTATTATCAGCATAAAGAATTTGTAGATATGGTAATGGCTCTCGGAGCTGACGGCATCAGGGCAGATGTTGCGACAATGCGCCCTTATACATTCTGGGAAAAGCTGATTCAATACGCTAGAGGTAAAGATCCTGAATTTATGTTCCTTGCTGAAGCATCAAATGCCTGGGTTGATCCGCCGTCTAAATATGCACCGTTCACAACATACGATAAACTATTGAATGCAGGATTCGACGGATACTATGGGGATTTATTCAACCTAAAAAATTGGAAAACATCTAAAGAATTCCTTAATTCTATAAAATTCAATCAAAAAATATATAATGATCAGAAAAAAACAGTAATCGGAAGTTTTACAACTCATGATGAAACAAGTCCTATTTTATTAAAAGGACCTAACTTCTCAAAAATGATTATATGGCTTAATGCAACATTACCTTTAAATTCATATTTTGTTGACGGATTCCAAACCGGTGATGATTATGATTACGGATGGGCAAATAAAAAAGCAACAGTAACATATACGGATGATGAATACTATTTCAACCATAAAGGGAAATTTGATTTATTCAATTTCTCACGACGTCCAGGAGGAAGTGATAAATCAATTTATGATGAATTGGTAATGGCAAATAAATTTAAAAGCTTTTATGCTGACGAACTGTCAACAATGCAGTTTATTCCTCTAAAAGCATCACCTAAAAATGTATTTGCTTACGCTCGTTCAAACGGAGATTTTTCTGTTATAACAATCGGAAACCTGGATTTTGAAAAACCTGTTAAAGCAACCGTTAAAGTAAAAGGTATCAGCTTCAAAAACAAATATATGAATCTGCGATTGAAACAAAACATCTCACCTGAGATTCAAAATGGTAAGATAACAACGGAACTCAATCCGGGGGATATCCAAGTATTAATGTTTAAAAACTTTACGATAAGATAGGCAGGAATTATGAAAAGCGGTTTTGTATCAATAATCGGACGTCCTAATGTTGGAAAATCAACAATGTTAAATCAGGTTTTAGGACAAAAAATTGTTATTGCAACGGATAAAGCACAAACAACCAGAAAACGAATTAAAGGGATTCTGACAAATGAAACAGGACAAATAGTGTTTGTGGATACCCCCGGAATACATAAACCTATTAACAAATTCGGAGAATTTTTACTGGATGAAGCCAAAATCTCCGTCCCTGATTCTGATTTGGTATTGTTTCTTGTTGACGCCTCAGAACCTGCCGGAAAAGGAGATAAATGGATCGTTGAAAACGTTATCTCCAAAACAAACGTTCCGGTAATACTTGTAATGAACAAACTCGATAAAATATCAAACCAGGAGAAAATAACGGGAAATTATCAATCGTATCAAAAATTATTTGATAAAGAAATTCCGGTAATAAAAATATCCGCTAAAACAGGAAAGAATAAAACAAAACTGGTAGATATGATTATGGAATATCTGCCTGAAGGAGAATTATTATATCCGGAAGATGTTGTAACGGAAGAAAGCATGCGCCAAATAGTAGAAGAAATTGTCCGCGAAAAAATTCTTTTGAATACAAAAGAAGAAATACCTCATTCCGTTGCAATAAAAGTTGATAAATACGAAGAAACTCCGGAGATTGACAGGATTTACGCAATAATATACTGCGAACACAAAAGCCAAAAAGGAATTTTAATCGGAAAAGGCGGTTCATTATTAAAGAAAATCGGAACAGAAGCAAGACTGGATTTGGAAAATATTGTTGAGAAAAAAGTGTTCCTTTCCCTCCAAGTCAAAATCGAAAAAGACTGGAGAAAAAATGATAAAGTCCTTAAAAATCTTGGATATGTATCCGATAATTGATAAATAATAATCATTCGGCTATAATTTTTGTATGTTAAAAAAGATAGTTGTTCAAAATTACATCCTTATAGACAAACTGGAGTTGGAATTCAGTAATAAGTTAAATATAATAACAGGAGAAACGGGCTCTGGTAAAAGTATTTTAATAGGCGCAATTGACACGGTTTTTGGCGCAAAAGTGTCTAAAGACTGTATTAAAACAGGTTGCGACAGAGCGTACATAGAACTATCTTTATTTCTAAATAGCCCGATAAACCAAATCCTTGAAGAAAACGGGATTGAAAATTTCGGCAACGAACTTATAATCTCGCGAGAAATCACTCCATCAGGTTCTCGCTCCAGAGTAAACGGAACTCTCGTTAATCTTGATTTTATAAAAATCCTGCGAGAAAAATTTATTGATATTCATTCACAACACCAAACATATTCATTTATGCAACCGAAATATCATATAAACCTCCTGGATTCTTACGCAAAAGCAACCTGTGATGAATTATTTAAAGAATATTCAGATTTATACAACGAATATATTGAAGCAAAACAGAAATTAGAGCAGGCAAAAAATGCCAATAATTTAACAGAAAACCAAATAGAATTTCTAAAATTTCAAATTGACGAAATTGAAGCAGCAGAAATAAAAACAATTGATGAAGACACACAACTTGAAAACGAGCTTGTAGTACTTGATAATGCAGAAAAATTAAAAGAACTGACCGGCTCTGTTTCCTGGACACTAAGCAACGATGATGATTCTATCCTTAACGCTTTATCTCAGTTAAAAATGAATTTATCAAAAGCTTCCAAAATGGATACCAATTTAACTGACTCAGAGTCAGAATTAATTAACGCAATGGAGATTCTCAAAGATTTGTCATCATCTTTGAGAGATTATTCACAAAGCCTGGACAATGATACAGAGCGCTTAAACGAAATTCAGGAGCGGTTATTCAATTTAGATAAGCTAAAGCGTAAATACGGCGGTTCATTAGAAGCGGTGCTTAACTCTCTGGACAAATTTAGAAAAGAATATTCAGCAATCGAAAATTATGAAAGCAATATTGAAGAGTTAGAACAAAAAGTAAGTAATTTACAGTTGAAGCTGACAAAACTTGCTAAAGAAATATCAGAAAAAAGAAAGATGTATGCGGAAGTCCTATCAGGTTTAATAGTTGAAAAACTGGAAAAACTTGAACTTCCGAAGGTACAATTCAAAATAGACATACAAGATACTGAACTCAATAAATACGGAATGGATAACGTAGAATTTTTGATTTCAACCAATGTATCCGAGCCGTTAAGACCTTTGGCAAAAGTTGCATCGGGCGGTGAAATTTCGCGTGTAATGCTTGCGCTCAAAACAATATTTGCACAGCATGATGATATTGATACAGTCATATTTGACGAAATAGATACCGGTATCTCCGGAAAAACATCCCAAAGAGTGGCAGAAGAAATATCAGAGCTTGCACAATACAGGCAAATAATAATGATTACCCATCAGGCAATTATTGCATCAAAGGCGGATAAACACATTTACGTCAAAAAAGTTCAAGGTGACAGCACGCAGGTCGGAATATATATTCTGAACGAAGATGACAAACTGAAAGCACTTGCAGAACTTGCTAGCGGAGAAATTACAGATAAATCTATTGAATTTGCAAAAACCCTTGTAAGTTAAATATTAGACTTTCAGGCTAGTCAAACTGCCCGTTATAAAATAAAAAACATCATGTATCCTTAAAGTATGTTTAAGGGAAGTATGAAAGTTTTGTTATTCGTCAGCCTGCTTGGGATTTTATCTCCCGTATATTCCGTCTGCTCAATCGATACCTCAACTACTTGTTCCGGAGACATTGACGACAGGCGGAATATATTTATTAACAGAAATAATATTTTTATATCCCCCGTTTTGAGAAATTTTTATACATACATACCTAAGTTTGACATTTTCTAAAATATCCTTAATACATTTAGTGGATATTTTAAAGTGTGTATTAAAGATGACGTAAGGAAGGACGTTATCTTAACTGAGGTGAGGTACGGTACATGTTTTCAGAAATGTTACAAAGTTTATTAAATTCAAGCGGGCAAGCAAAAGCGATGCAGCGCTACAACCAAATGAATAACTATGTAAACAGCCTTACAGGTCAGAGAGCTATTGCTAAAAACAATAACCCGATGAACCAGATAGAGCTTCCTCCAAAAGATTCCGTACAATCGTTTGACAATGTTTTAAAATCAACCGCAAAATCACAATTCGGCATGCTTTTAAAGAACAAAGCAGCAGAAAAAGTAAATGCATCACTATATACATCACAAATTCCTGCTAATATTAATTTCCATAAACGTCCGTCTAAAAACGAAATCTTGGGAATCATAAACGAAGTTTCCAATAAATACGATGTAGACCCAAAATTAATTGAAGCACTCGTAAAACAAGAATCAGGTTTCAATCCTAATGCAAAATCAAAAGCAGGCGCACTGGGTTTAATGCAATTAATGCCTGCAACAGCAAAAGGATTAGGAGTCACAGACCCGATGGATCCGAGACAAAATATTGAAGGCGGAGTAAAATACGTGAAATCTATGCTGGACAGATTCAACGGTAATATTATCCTTGCTCTTGCAGCATACAATGCAGGTCCGAATGCCGTCAGAAAATATGACGGAGTTCCTCCTTATAAAGAAACTCAAAACTATGTCAGATCAATCCTTGCCAATTACCTCTAAGGGGGAGGGTAAATGTATATTTGGTTGGAATTGCGCCTATTCATTGAAGAAAGTCGCTGAGCAGCTATGAAGTCAAGAAGCCAGGCGAAATTATTGTAATATTCGGAGCGCAAATTAGCTTAGCTGCCTGACCACTTGACTACTTAGCCGTATTTCTAATCACTATTCACTAAAATATTAACTTTTGTAACATCAATTTTCATCAAAAAGGCAATTATTTAAAACTTATATACTTTATATATAAGTAGACCTTATTTTATTGGAGGAACACACATGAGATTTGATGGAGTACAATCTGCCGGACCAAAATTTGATTATTCGGACGGAATTATAAAAAGAAAAGAACAAGAAGAAGATGATCCGATAAGAAAAGCCGTAAGTACCATAAGTCATTTTGCTCAAAATGTTGGTAATTTTTTAGCGCAGGGAATTACAAATCCTCAAGCCGCTGATCAATCAAACACATCAACAGCATTTAGACAATAATCATATTTACATTATCAATGTTTGATATACAATAATACCCGTAAAGGGATATTGTATGTTACTGACACTTGATATAGGTAATACAAATATAACAATAGGCTTATTCAACGGCGAAGAAATTGTGGATATCAAACGTATGCCGACAGATATTCACTATTCAAACAATAAGTATGAAGAACTATTATTTGACACCGTTGGAGATATAGCTATAAACGGCTGTATCATAGCCTCAGTTGTAAACGGATTAGATATGTTAATGTATAACGTTGTAAAATCCGTTTTTGACGTTGAAGCAATCATATTATCAACCAACTTAGACACAGGCATTAAATTAAAATTAAAAGATAACAACGAAATCGGAGCGGACAGAATAGCAAACGGAATTGCTGCTGCAAAGCTCTATAAATTGCCAGTAATAGTAGTGGATTTCGGAACTGCAAACACATTTGACATAGTCAATTCAAACGGGGAATTTATAGGAGGGGTAATAGCTCCGGGAATTAATACACAGCTTACATCATTAAGCAAATGTACCTCAAAACTGCCAAAGCTTGACGCGGCAAAATCTGAAAAAGCTATTGGTGACAATACTCTTGATGCAATTCTATCAGGAGTAATAAGAGGTACCGCTTGTATGGTCGACGGTTTAATCGAACAGTGTGAACAAGAATTGGGAGAAAAAGCAACAATTATTGCAACCGGAGGTCTGTGCCGATTAATCGCGAGATACATGACCAGAGAATTTGATGATATAAACCCTATACTTACTCTAGAGGGGCTAAAGGAGCTTTATAAACTGAATCAGAATCGAGTACATTTACAACGTCAATACCTTTAAACTGATATAGCGTTTCTATATTATTTTTTGACTTCTCTCTTGCTAAAATAGCACCAATCATAGCTTCCAGAGCACCTGCAGGAATCATATTATTCGGGATATCACTAAACCCGAACTCCGTTTTTAGAATGTTTTGCAAGAATTTACAATCTGCAGGGGAACGCTGTTTATAATTAGAATAAAGATTTAATTTTAATTTGGACAAATATAAATCATATCTTGAGATATCTGCCCCCTCCTCAACAAGATGTGTAAAATAATCACAACCGCGTGTTGAAAAACGTTGAGTCCAGTTATCGACATTAATAAAATCATACTTATTTGTAGTATTAATAAGCTGATACGGTTTTGATAAAATGCGCCATTTCCCGGTCATTAACGTATTATCCCAAGGTAATGATATACAAATAACCGAATTTTTCAGAGAAGAATAGTTATCAAAAAAATGTTGAACATCCTTCATAGTGAAAAATTTATCAACAAGAATAAGAGTATTATTTTGATCTAATACGGCAATACCTGTTTCTATAGTCGCTGCCGGAGACAGTGATAAACCTACGTAATATTCAATCATCATTCAAAATCTTCATTTTGTTGAACCTCTTTATCAATAGACTTACTTGCATAAGGAGATTCTATACTATTATACAACTCTTTGTTATCAAGTGAAATACCTTTAGATTCCGCATAATTTCTCATATCAATTACTTTACGTCTGTCCAACTTTCCGTTTTTCAATAAGGCTTCAGCAGCAGGAGAAACAGAGTTTTGAGATTTCAGCTGAGAAACAAGTTCTTTTCGTCTTGTTTGAAGCTCCATTTGCTGATCTTTATCCATGTTTAGAATTTCATTTTGAGGCTTTTCAATAGAATTGAATTTAGTTTTAACAACCAGTATCTCAACTCTTCGGCTCATACGTGAATTAACCTGCCCCTTTTCATTTTTCGCAGGTCTTGTATCAGCATACCCGACAGCAGTAAATAATGACGGACTGAATTTGAATCTTTGAATCATATATCTAACAATCGTACAAGCTCTTGCACTTGATAATTCCCAGTTAGAAGGATATTTTGCAGATGCAATTGGCATACTGTCAGTATGTCCTTCTACACGAATATTATGCATAACAAATTTTTCGAAAATAAGAACACCGATTTTATCCAAAAGCTTCTTTGATGCCGGAGATAATTCCGCTGACCCGGAGTCAAAAAGATATTTATCATCGAAGGTAATTGATAATCCTTGATCGGTAATTTGTGCTTCGACACCTTCTAATTGACCGTTTTTCTTTAATTGGTCAATAGATTTTTCAATTTGTTCAAAAGATTGTGATTCATATTTTGCACTTATATATTCAGCCATCAACTCTTGAATAAATCCGTTTCCGGCACCGGCATCTAAAATACTTTGTCCTGAATCCAGTACACCATCATTGCCTTGCAATATTGATGATGTGGAAAATGCCCGCTGTAACGATTCATCAATCTTGCTCAATTCTGCAACATCGGTTTGAGAAAGAGCATACAACACAACGAAAGTTGCAAACAATAATGTAATAAAGTCTGCATAAGATACCAGCCAACGTTCCAAATTTTCATGTTCAGGTGGTTTTGGTTTTTTAGCCATGATTAATTACCTTCTATTGTATTGTCTTATTAACATTCGCACCAAGAATAAATGCACCGAGTTTACGTCCGATTAATGTAGGGCTTTCGCCGGCCTGTATCGCAAGAACACCTTCTATCATAACGTTTTTGGCAAGAAAAACTTTTGAATATATACCTTTTATTCTGTTAAAACAAGGTATCATATATAAGTTTGCAACAACAAGCCCGTAAATAGTAGCAACGAATGCAACTGCAATACCTTCACCCAGTTTAGACGGATCGGATAGGTTCTGCATAACCTGAATCAAACCCATAACTGCACCTACAATACCTAATGTAGGAGAGAAGCCGCCGAATGCTTCGTAAACTTTAGCTGCACCCATAATTTTATTTTCCAGCTGTTCCAGCTGTGTTTCAAGCATAGAACGAACAAGTGTTGGGTCAGTACCGTCGGCAACAATTTCAAGCCCGAATCTTAATAAAGGGTCTGAGGCGTTAATAGCTTCTTTTTCAAGAGCAATAACCCCTTCTTTTCTTGCCTTGGTTGAGAAACCTACTATTTCTGCAATTAAACCTTCCAAATCTACTTTAGGCGGGAATATAACGTCTTTAAATAACCCGATAGCATCTTTTAATACTGCGGGCGGAAAACTTAATACAATACCGCCCGATGTACCGCCGATAACGATAAATGCTGCCGTTATTTGAAGCAATTGCCCGATGTTACCGCCTTCTAATGCTTGCCCGACAAGGATGAAACCAACGCCTAAAAATAAACCTATTATTGCAAAAATATCCATTAGTTATTCTCCGATAATTTCATAATTAGTCCTATATCGTCAAACGACTTAAATCATAAAAACTGTAGCAAAATAGAAAAAACTAGACCAGTTGATGTAGGAATAAATAGACTTTTTATATTGATTGGCTTAAAATTAAAATAAAAAAAGGAGTATAAGAAGATGAAAGCAGTAGTATTTAATGATAAAGAAGGTTTAACCTTAAAAACAGATTATACAAAACCGATTCCGCAAAAAGGAGAGGCGCTGATAAGAGTTACTCTTGCCGGTATATGTAATACCGACGCAGAAATAATAAAAGGTTATATGGGGTATAACGGAATATTAGGACACGAATTTGTCGGAGTTGTAGAAGATGTAAATGCTGATGACAAATCTCTAATCGGCAAAAGAGTTGTTGCAGAAATAAGTTACGGCTGCGAATCTCCGGACTGCCCGTGGTGTGCCGTCAAAAATTACAGACACTGTCCGGACAGACATACACTCGGAATATGGAGAAAAGACGGATGTTTTGCAGAATACCTAACCATGCCGACAAATGTTTTATTTGAAGTTCCTGATAACGTAACTGATGAACAGGCTGTTTTTGTTGAGCCGCTGGCTGCAGCATGCGAAATAACAGAACAACTGCATATTGAACCGACCCATAAAGTTGTAGTTTTGGGAGACGGGAAACTCGGCCTGACAACCGCTTTAACTCTAAATGCCCAAAATCTGGATGTTACATTGATAGGTAAACACCAAAACAAACTTGACATTGCAAAAGCTCAAGGAGTTAAAACAATGCTATTAAGTGACTTAGAGTCAATGAATAATTTTGATGTTGTAGTAGAAGCAACAGGCTCCGTTTCCGGCTTTGAAACCTCGCTAAATCTAGTAAAACCTAGAGGGGTTTTGGTATTAAAAAGTACAATAGCAACCGGCAAAGAATTAAACCTTGCACCAATCGTAATCAATGAAATAACAGTGCTTGGTTCCAGATGCGGACAATTCGCTCCGGCTCTCAGATTGTTAAAAAATAACAGAATAGATTTTACACCGTTTATTTCAAAAACTTATCCGGTTGATAATGCTATCGAGGGATTTGAAGCAAATAAAGAAAAAGATAGTATAAAAATATTATTAAAATTTTAGGGGTAAAAGGGTAAAGGTAGGTTAAAGGATAAAGGGGTAAATGTAAGATAAATAAATATTAAAATAACCTCTAACTTTCGGAAACATATTAATTAAGACAAGGTAAAATCAATGAATAAGAATAAAATAGCCGTCCGATGGTTATCAGCAGGACATTTTGCAAATGATATTTATACAGGGGTCTTAAATCCTATTATGCCGTTTATAGCGGCCAAATTAGGAATAACAATGGCAATGGCGACAGCTGTTATCAGTATATCAAGTATATTTTCAACACTCCTGCAGCCAATTTTCGGATTCTTTGCAGATAACATGCTTAAACGTTTATTTATATTCTGGGGATTAATATTGAGTTCAATATTCATACCTTTAACACCACTAGCTCCTAATACATATATATTAATATTATTTATAATATTAGGAAGCCTGGGAAGTAGTTTTTACCACCCACAGGCAAGCGGATTTGTAAACAAATTTGCATCAATGTGTAATTCTTGTGCAAATGACATGGGAATATTTATAAGCATGGGCTCCTTAGGTTATTCCTTCGGACCTTTGATAGCGGCAGGAGTCACACAATATTTAGGCATGGAAAAAATGCCTGTTATGTCCGTTTTAGGATTATCATTGGCATTTACAATGTTTTTATTCGTCCCGAAACTTTCCAATATAGAAAAGAAGCCTGAATATAAAACATTTAAGGAAACCTTCTATACTATATTAACAAATAGAAAAATGAACTATCTCATGATTATATCCATGATGAAGGTCTTGGTAACAACAAGCTGCTGTACTCTTTTACCTTTCCTATGGAAAGACATGGGATATGAACCTTTTTACATCGGAGTTGCATTATTCTTATTTATAATAGCAGGAGGAATAGGCTCTCTATGCAGCCACAAGATAGAAATGGCGGTCGGAACCAAAGCATTATTGTATTTTTCCATGACCGCAACATTACCGATGATAGTCATGTTCTCATTAACATACAAACACCATCCTGTATTTTCTATAGCAACGTTTGTAGTAATAGGCTTTACAACCATGCTTGCACAACCAGTAACTATGGTCATGGGACAGACGCTGTTGCCGCAATATAAGAGTGTAGTTGCAGGATTTATGAACGGTTTCGCCTGGGGAGTTGTTGCAATTTCTCTATCATTAATAGGACTAACCGCACAGGAATACGGAATAACAAATGTTTTGATAATTTTATCGTTATTCCCGGTTCTTGCAAGTCCTCTAATCCAGTATTTATAATGTTTTTTTCAAATAATATTAAGAATTGTTAAATAAATAAAAACAAACTAGCAAATTAAAATTTGTTTGGTTATTATATGAATGTAACAAGACAAAGGAGGTCAATAAATTATGTCAAAAGTACAAAACATTTTAGGTTCATTAGGTATCAGAAAACCAGCTCAAGTTGCTAAAGCTGCTAAGAAAGCTTCTGTTGCAGTTTCTAAACCAGTTGCTAAAGAAGCTAAAGGTGCTGAAGCATTAGCTGCTCAAAATAAAGCAATGGTTGAAATGAAAAGTGCTAAATTAAAAGCAACTTCAGGTGATGGTGCTGGTGCTGGCGGTTGGTATTAATCAAAATTAAACCTAGAAAAATATAAAAAGGGCGATTCAATTTATTTGAATCGTTCTTTTTTATTTAATAATTTAATATTAAATTAATTATTAACTTTTGTAAAAAAGACGACATGGAATATCAAAAAAAATTTATCACCAATCTTTACATGGTAGAATAAGATATACTAGAAGGTTTAGTATAAACTTTTCAACCACATATAGTCGACTGAATAGATTTAATATAAAGGATTAGTGAAAATGAAGGATTTATGTAAAAAATTAACAGCAAGTTTAATGTGTTTTTCATTCTTGTCATTACAAGTAACTTTTGCAGGGCAATTTGACAGTACAACTGTTTTACCTGATACGGGGCTCGGAGGAGCAGATATCCATGATCATACTGACGGTCTTACTGGTATCAATGGCGCCGGCTCTAATAAAGCAGATTTAACTTTCGGTAAAGATACCGTTATCAACTGGGGACACTTGAACGTAGGAAACGGTCAACAGTTAAATTTCCTTAACGGCAATTATGCTGTATTAAATAACGTATTACAAGGCATGTCAACATTTGCAGGCTCATTAACCGGTCAAAACGGTATGATTATCATTGCAAACCCTAACGGTATGTTGATGAACGGCGGCTCTATTGAAACCTCCGGAGCATTAATCCTTACAACTCAAGATTTATATGCAAAATATGATCAATATGTAAATAAAAATGGTGTATTTGATAAAAATGTTTTACAAGATTTATTAAAAGATCCTCAATTCAAAAATAATACATATAGTATTATTTCTATTAATAACCAACTTGGAGGAAAAGTTTCAGGTGCTGATATAAACATTATTGCTAAAGGTATCGACTTAAACAATGCTAATATCACTTCAACAGGTGATATAGCATTTACAACATCTGATGGTGCAAACTTTGTTGCAGCAGCTAAAGATCCAAATAATACTAACGGAATTAAATTCAACGATGGTACTTCTATTCAAATAGCTAATTCTTCTATAAAGGCAAATGATGGAAGTGAAAATATAACATTAATTGCAGGTAAAGGTAACGACCAAACAAATGTCACTGTTGACGGTTCAACTTTAACAGGTAATACAAATGTTAAAGGAGAAGTTGTTACATTCAATGCAGGTAAAAATTCAAATACAACTGTAAATGGAAATTTAAATGTTACTTCTAATAACAGAACCGGTTTATTTAATACAAAAGTAGGCGGAGATGTTACTGTTAATTCCGGTGACATTGCTTACTATAACAATTTAACCGCTACAAACTTAAATAATACTTCTAAAAGTTATACTAATTTAATGAACTCTAATATCTCCGAAAAAGTTACTTCTAATTCCGGGGAAAAAGTTGTTCAAGGTCCTAGTAATCCATATGCTTCATTCTATATGGGGAATTCAAGCGTTGGGGAATTAGACATTACTACTAAACAAGGAGCTATCCAATTAGAAGGAGGTTCTGTTACTGGTAATGCTAAATTAACGGCTAACACAACAGGCTCTAATAATAACGGTAATATTATTATTGGATATAAAAACCAAGACTTTAATAATAATATGGATGACCAAAAGAACTCTACTTCTATCGGTGGGGACATCACTGCTAACACTACATCTTGGTTAAAAGCTTATTCTGAAAAGGATTTAAACTTTACCAACTCTGATATCGGTTTAGATTTCTATGCGGAATCTAATACTGGTAGTGTAAATCTAACTGGTGGCAGCATTCACGGCGATGCAATATTAGATGCAGCTAAATTAGCTACTATTAATAACGGGTCTGATAAAACAACAAATATAGATGGTAATTTAAATATTACATCTGGTAACAGAACAGGTTTATTTAATACTAATGTTGGCGGTGACGTAACTGTTGATTCCGGTGATATTGCTTATTATAATAACCTAACTGCAACAAACTTAAATAATACTTCTAATAGTTATACTAATTTAATGAACTCTAATATCTCCGGAAAAGTTACTTCTAATTCCGGGGAAAAAGTTGTTCAAGGTCCTAGTAATCCATATGCTTCATTCTATATGGGGAATT
>CALUXU010000010.1 GCA_944324825.1 Candidatus Gastranaerophilales bacterium | reverse complement strand
ATTGGCGGCAGAGGGCGAAGGGATTGACGTAGGTCAATTCCGCAGACCCGTTTATCGCCGCCAACCAAGCAGCGACCTCGTCTGGAAGACCCGCCGGAGGCAAAAAGAAAAAATATTTGATATACAGGTGCAGGGTTTGAGGGCGCATAGCCCCCAATACAATAATTATTAATACATAAAATATGCAGGGTGCAGGGGCGGAATCAGCCCTGCATACCCCCACCGTTTGGATGAATTCTTGTTTTTTTCTGTAGTATAAATATATCTTGTTATGATATAATTTACCGTAGAGGTATAACAATATGAATTTAATGCATCTTTTAAAAGACCCGCCGATTCAAATTATTCTAACGGTATTTTTTTCTAACCTTATATATACGGTCAAAAGTTATTCAATGCTTTGTAAGGAGCTAAAGAATTTAAGTACAAATCTTGAACCTTTTGAAAAAGGAAATATTTCTTATAAGTTTGAGGAGTTTAAACATATTATAACCTCAAGCAGATTATCTGCGAAAGCTTGGGATGATTTTCAAAGCACTCTGGTATTCTCTGAAAATATTGCTTATCAGGATAATGAAACCGAAGAACTGGATTATGATTCGGTATCAGATTCTATGGCAGGAATCCAGACAACAAGTGATGCATTAGATTTCTTTAACGAGGAAACATTGGCTTATGCACATTATAATCGGCATGTTATAGCTCTTGCTCCGACTCTGTTAACAGGTTTCGGACCTTTGTTTACATTTGTCATGATTGGTACTGCGTTCGGGATGCTGGATTTTTCGAGTACGCAGGCTTTGACAAAATCTATTTCAGGGTTCGTCGGTACCATGCAGGTTGCTGCGATGTGTTCGGTTTTTGCCGTTGCGTCTGCTCTTATTTCAATGACGGTTGACAAGTTCTGGTTCTCTAAATGGATTCTACCGGGTGTGGCTAAGGTTCAGAATAAGATTACTGAGCTATTTTCTACAATCTCAAGTGAAAAATTCCTTGTTGACTTGTTGAAAACAACAAAAACACAATCACATGAAAATGTTGTGTTACTTAGAGGTTTACCGGCAACGTTTGCAGGCTCTATAAAAAAAGATTTAACAAATATTGTTGTACCTTATCTTGACAGTATGATTTTCGGGATTAATAACCTTAACAAAACAATGGAGAAAAAATCCGCCGGCAGTGATGATGATTTGAGCGGTTTATTCTAACGGGATTTTTTGAATGGCAAGAAAAAAACAGGCAGAAGCAGAAGAAAATATATTTTGGGTAACAATGTCAGATTTGTTCCTCGGAATGTTCATGGTTTTTGCGACCCTGTTCTTTGCGTTTGTTACCAATTCAGGTCAGGGGACACAGGCGGCGCAGGAGGCAACTACCGAAATGGTACAGGAGGTTGTCCAGGAGATGGAAAAACAGGATATCAAAGTCCGTATGATTGACGAAACAAAACCGGAAGAACCTGTAAAGGATCAAAGCAAAGTTCATGTTGAGATGGATCCTGTAACAGGTTTAGTCCGAATTTCTGATTTGGAATTATTTGCCTTGAATAGTGATCAATTATCACCTAAAGGAAGAGCTTTTCTTAATAAGTTTATACCGGTTTATTTTGATGCAATATATAAAAAGGAATTATCGCAATATATTTCTGCGGTTGTTATACAAGGTCATACGGATTCAACTCTGTTTAGAGGAAATTATACCGTTGAGCAGCAGTATTTGAAGAATATGAACCTTTCCATGAACCGTGCATATAACGTTGCAAACTTTATATTCTACAAATGTTCAAACAAACCTTATCAAAAAGAACTTACGCATACTATTAAAGTCGAAGGTGCAAGCTCTTCCAGACCAATTACAATAAACGGGAAAGAGGATAAGAATAAAAGCAGACGTGTAGAATTGAGGCTCTTATTGAAGAAACCGACAGATGACGTCTTATCACAATTTTTAACAAACGGTGCTAATTATGAAAACATTCGATAAAGAACTAATACTTGAAACTATTAATATGATTAAACTCCATAATCTTGATATCCGAACCGTTACAATGGCGATATCTTTAAGAGATTGTATGGATAGAGATGTAAACAGAGTGTGTGACCGCATAAGAAAAAAGATTATCTCCCACGCAAAAGATTTAATCCGTTATGCAAACGAAATAGAAAACGATTATTCTATTCCGATTGTAAACAAGAGAATTGCAGTTACGCCTGTTTCAATCATAGGTGAATCCTGTGACAGTTATGATTATATAAAAATAGCCAAAACGCTGGATGAAGTTGCGAACGAAATCGGAGTTGATTTTATCGGCGGTTTTTCTGCACTCGTTGAAAAGGGTTGTACAAAAGGAGATATTGCACTTATTGAATCAATTCCGGAAGCATTGGCAAATACCTCTAAACTATGTTCGTCAGTAAACGTTGCATCTTCAAAAGCCGGTATAAATATGGATGCGGTGTTGCAGGTTTCAAAAATTATTAAAGATGCGGCCGCATTAACCCGTGATACAGACGGACTTGCAGCAGCAAAATTCGTTGTATTTTGTAACTCGGTTAATGATAATCCGTTTATGGCAGGCGCATACTGCGGTTACGGTGAACCTGAATGTGCATTGAACGTTGGTGTTTCAGGCCCGGGAGTTGTAAAAGCAGCTATTGAAAGTCTGCCAAAAGATGCAAATTTCTCAACTCTTGCAAACACGATTAAACAAACCGCATACAAAATTACATCAACCGGAGAGCTTGTCGGGCGGCAGCTTGCAAAAAAACTGAATGTACCATTCGGGGTAATAGATTTATCACTTGCTCCGACACCTGCGGAAGGTGACAGTGTTGCAGGAATTTTTCAGGCGATGGGCTTAGAGCATGCCGGTGCGCACGGAACAACCGCTGCGCTTGCAATGCTTAATGATGCGGTGAAAAAAGGCGGTATTATGGCAAGCTCTTATGTCGGCGGTCTGTCAGGTGCTTTTATCCCTGTTTCTGAGGATGCCGGCATGATTGAAGCAGCTTCAAAAGGGGTTCTGACATTTGACAAACTCGAAGCGATGACATCAGTTTGTTCTGTCGGGCTTGATATGATTGCAATCCCGGGTGATACCCCTTCAACAACGATTGCAGGTATTATCGCGGATGAAATGGCAATCGGTATGATTAACAAGAAAACAACTGCAGTCAGAATTATTCCTGCCGTAGGTAAAAATGTCGGGGATACGGTTGTCTATGGCGGACTTTTAGGCGAAGCTCCGGTTATGAAGGTGAACTCTTTATCCTCTGCTGATTTCGTGAACAGAGCAGGAAGAATCCCTGCACCAATACACAGTCTAAACAATTAGGGGAAGGGGTAAATAGATTAGGCTCAGATTCGGCTTACAGGTTAAGAGTTAAAGGGGTAAATGAATTAAGTTTAAATTCGGCTTACAGGTTAAAAGTTAAAAGGGTAAATGAACTATATTTTTTATTTTTTAATAGTAATATCAATAATCGCAGGTGCAGTTAACGGCAAACTCCCTGATGTCGTTAATTCTATCCTTTCGGGTGCCGAATTGTCCGTTAAAGTTGCATTCTCGTTAATCGGGATTATGGCATTCTGGCTTGGAATAATGAGGATTGCAGAAAAAGCGGGACTTGTTAAAATCATTGCAAAACTGATTAAGCCGATAACCAAATGGTTATTCAAAGATATTCCGTCTGATTCTCCGGCGCTCGGGAATGTGGCTCTGAGTTTTTCGGCTAACGCTCTGGGGCTTGCAAATGCAGCAACTCCTATCGGTTTAAAGGTAATGGAGGAATTGCAGGAGGAAAATAAAGACAAAGAATCTGCATCTGATGCTATGTGTGTATTTCTTGCAATGTGTACGGCAGGATTTCAGCTTGTACCGGCAACAGTTATTGCCGTTTTGGTTGGTGCAGGCGCAAAAAATCCTACGGAAATTATCGCGCCGACTATGATTGTAACAGCTATTGCGTTTCTTTCATCGGTTGTTATAGCAAAACTGCTCGGAAGAATTTGGAAACCTCAAGGAGGCTCAAATGATTAATCTGATTTCACTCTGGGCAATACCTGTTATACTTTTTGTAATACTTACAGTCGGGCTTATTAAAAAAGTTCCGATATATGAAGAATTTACTGAAGGTGCAAAAGACGGGTTTAAAGTTGCGGTAAATATTATCCCGTATCTTGTTGCAATAATAGTCGGGGTATCAATGCTTAGAGCCTCAGGTGTTATTGATTCTCTTGCAAACTTGATGTCACCATTGCTGCATAAATTTATGATACCGGTAGAAGCTCTTCCTGTGATGATTGTGCGTTCCCTATCCGGAGCGGCAACTCTTGGATTATTCTCTGATGTAGCACATCATTTCGGACCCGACAGCTATGCGGCAAAATTATGCGCAGTAATTGTCGGAAGTTCCGAAACGACATTCTACGTGCTTGCAGTGTATTTTGGATCTGTAGGTATAAAGAAGGTTAGATATGCAATGTTAACAGGGATTATTGCTGATTTTATAGGAGTTGTTGCAGCAGTAATGGTTTGTTCGCATTTTTTTCTGCCCAACATTGGGTAAATTCTTTCACCGCTGAATCTCTTACAACTCTTTTTACTAAAACAGCGTAGTTTATGTCTACAAAATTTATTTTAGGAAGCTTTTCTACAATATATTCGTTGCCGCCGCAGTTGTGGCAAAAGTTTGCTTCCGGCATTATCTCACCGTTTTTAATAATAGCTTTTTCTTTTATCCCGCAGCAGGCGCATCTTACAATATACCATTCGTTTTCAATTAATTCTCCGCAATCCGGACAATAACTGAATTCTGCCTGTGGAGATACATGCTCATGCTGACACGTATGACATCTTCTGAACAAATCCATTAAAAACATATACACCTCAATTCTACATAAATGTTTTAATGATGTTTTTTAAAAAGTCAACAGGGGTAAATAAATTTTTATGAATATTAAATATGGGAAGAAATATACCGGTTTAGAAGCCTGTTATTTATTCATCCCTATCTCATCTTCTATTTGATTAAATTTATTTTTAGTTGTAATAACATATTCATTAAAAATATCTAAAAAACATGATAATGCTAATTTGTAATCATCCCACAATCCATTCTCATGAGAATGATAGATGAAATCTATCAGGTGGCGGACATTAAACATTCTGCCGGAATAGCTGTTTAATTCTTCTTTTAATTCACTATCTAAATAAATTTTTTCTGTCATAATTTTTCCTTTCTTAATATTTTTACACTATATAATGTAATTATACATATTATAATGTAATAATGTCAAGATTTTATTTTATACTATCCTGCAAATAAAGTCATATAGTATAATATTGAATTATGAAAGCAATACAAGATGTAAAAATGTTAGCAGCAAAAAAAAATATAAGCCTTACTTATATTGCTCAATATTTATCCCAAAAATTAAATAAAAAATATACTTTAAATAATTTATCTAATAAACTACATTCAGATACAATAAAATACTCTGAGATGAAACTTATAGCAGAAGCGCTGGGTTGTGAATTAATATTTAAAGAAAAAGAGTAATATTTCTTATTTGAAATATCTATTGATTTTTCTAAAAAGTCGCTTATAATATGAGTATAGGGAAAAGACCTAAAGAGGTCCCATCTCTTTAAGTCTTTCTTAACTCCCTATTTAAGTAAAACAAGTGCTATGATTATCAACAAGATAAGCCATAGCGCTTTTTCTGTTATACAGAATTTCACTTTTTCATCACCACCTTTCCGCTTTAGTCCTCTTAACAAGTCTGTGTCGGGGGTGGTAAACGAGAGCTTACCCTGCAAATATTCTAACATGGATTTTTCAGACAAAGTTATGGACAACTATTTTGTGGTGCTATAATAATATTAAATAAAGGAGTGAAGATTATGGGAATTAAGCCTTGGGCTGAATATTTTATGGATTTGGCAAAAACCTGTTCAACGCGTTCTAATTGTATCAGAGCGCATGTTGGTGCTGTTATTGTCGGTCAGGATAAAAAAATTAAAGCAACAGGATACAACGGAACACCGTCAGGGGTTGAATCCTGTTACGAAAGAGGGGAATGCTTTAGAATCAAACATAAAATCCCGTCCGGAACAAGATATGAAACCTGCCGTTCTATCCATGCAGAACAAAACGCAATTATTCAAGCCGGTCAAGATAGATGTATGGGCGCATCTATGTATATTTACGGACACAATTTTATCTGTATTTTGTGCAAAAGATTTATTGTTCAATCAGGGATAAAGGAAGTCTTTTTGAGAAAAGATGATAATTCTGAAATAATCAGAGTTACTGTTGAAGATATAAAAAGAGAACTTGACGAACAAACACAGCTGGTATAATTATTTAACCAGTTTTTGTGTATCAATATATCCGCTGTAACCGAATGCTGCGAGGTCTTCCGCAGTGTAAGTTTTTCTTATCAATCCGTCGCGGCGGTTCACTTCTTTAAATTCTCCGATATTTTGGTTTCCGTTAATCCCTTCATGCAAAAGCGATACCTTTTCTCGTTCGGCGACATCGGTTTTGTATTCGTTTGCGTTACCTTCAATAACCGTTATTGTACCGTCAGGATTTACGGATTCCAAAATCCCTATGTGGCTGGCTTCTTCTTTCTCTAATTGATTGTGGGGTAAATTAGCGACAAACGATGATTTCCAGATGATAAAGTCACCTTCGTGCATGTTTTTTATTTGTTTTTTTATCTGGCTTTCTCTTGAGTCGCGTTCTGCTATATAATTAGAAGAATTAATATCGTTTGTTTTAATTGGTTTATAGATATTATTTTGGTTACCCCAATTAATAAATTCCTGTACGGCTTTTTTATGTTTTCCGATATTCATGCCAGCTTCTTTTGCAATATGACTTACCGTATGAGCGCACCACTGGTGGTCGGAGGTTCCGTATTTACCTATAAGATGCATTTGTGTATTGTTACGCTCCTCAGGTGACAACTTGCTGTATTCATCAGGTGTAACCTCTTGTATCCCGAGGTGCTGCTGTGCAACGTCAAGCAAATGAGTTTTATGTTTTTGTTTATACAATAAAGCTTCTGTTTTTTTGCCGAACGGTGTTTTAACATTGCCGACTTTTGGAACAGTTATTTTTTCTTTTTTGTGAAGAAACGGTGTGAAACTGAATTCGTCAAGCGGTGATTTGATTGCTAATTTAAAATATCCGTCAAACAAAGGGTTTTCATACTTCGCGGAAGCAGAAGTATTCCTTTTTTTATGTTTATATTGTGAATTTTGATTATATGTTGTTGTATCGTAATCAAAAAAACTCATAATAATCCCCTGTATTTATATAAAGTATTTTATGAATAAAAAATTGCCTTAATTAAAAAAATAAGAAAAATTTTTAAACCTGTAAATATGTTAAATTATTTTTATATATACAAAGTATCATGTATATATGAACGATTTTTTCAATAAATTTACACAAAGAGAACGTGAAGTATTGGACTTGCTTGTTGAAGGCTATTCCAATCCTGAAATAGCCGAAATGCTTAATATTACTATACATACAGTAAAAGCTCATATTTCATCGATGTATGAAAAGGCGGGGGTTTATTCAAGAGTCAGCTTGGCTGTCAGAGCCTGCAGGGAACAAATGGCAAATAAGATTATTAACTAAATAACCGTTTTATTCGGCTTATGCTGTTTACTATGTGATATAATAATTTTATGCTGCCAAAACAATTCAGGCTAAAAAATAAATCTGCGTTTAATATAACATACCGTGTTAAGAATTCATTTTATAAAAACGGTATTATAATGTTTGCGGGCAAAATAGCAAAGACTAAGGTTAATACCAAGATAGGATTTGTTGTAAGCAAAAAAACTCATAAGCGTTCTGTTAAAAGAAACCGATTAAAAAGACTAATGCGGGAAAGTATCCGCTTGATTATCAAAGACGGATTTGATTTTCATAATAGATACTCATTAATTTTTGTCGGAAAGTCGCAAGCTCTCGGCAAATCATTTGACGAAATAGATAATGCCATTAAATTATTATTAAAGGAGCTTGACTGATGCCGATGATTGATAGGGCAACACCGCCCAATGTCAGAGTAAACGATGAAACAAAACTCTATCCGAGATATCCTTCGGGGCTTTTGGAGAACCAGAGCACTTTATACAGGTACGGTTATTCTGATTGTAAACACCCTATATTAAGAATCTCTGATTATATAAGTGATTATAACGGGAAATATTTGAAGCCCGGGTTGTATGAATTGGCGCTCAGCGATGATAAGGAATTTTTGCTGTTTATCCAGTCAGGTGAGCTTATGGCTGTAATCCCTGTATTCAAATTGGCAGAGAATCAGGCAGAAGTAGAAAAATATAAAAAAGAACGTGATATGAATACCGGTAAAATCAAATACAAGCCTGAGCGTACTAGGTTTCAGGAACGTTTGCACAAAGCTTTGCAGCGCAAATATGCAGAGGATGCGATTACACCGGAGCCTGAGGAATACGTTTATCAAAATGCAACAATAGAATACATGCCGGAGGCAGGTTACTATCTTGTAACTTACGAAAACGGGATGTATCGTGCCTGGGGAGCAATCAAAACCCGTTCGGGATTCGGGAAAAACCCGCCGGAATTAAGAGGGAAGAACTGAATTCAAATATCCGACAGTTGAGTATTCTCCATGCCGCTACTTATGCATAATGTTTTCCGAAAATTTCGGGTTAAATTAGTTATGAACCCAAAATAGGAGAATATTATGAACTACAAAAATATAGAATTAGAAGGAATTGATAAAAACGGGAATATTACAAAGACCAAACTTAGTGATTTAAAAGGTAAAAACGTTATATTGTATTTTTATCCTCAGGATGAAACCCCTATCTGTACAAAAGAAGCACGAAATTTTAGAGATGCCCTAAAAAGGCTGCCGGAGGATACGGTAGTTATCGGGGTCAGCCCTGATGATATAGAATCACACAAAGAATTTTTTGAAAAACACAACCTCAATTTTGAAATTCTCTCGGATACGGAACAAAAACTTGCTAAAGCGTTTAAAAACGTAACTGAAACAGTCGAAAATAAGGTTGATAATTTGAAGGAGAATATCAAAGACAAGTTTGAAGACGTAAAAGATATTATTCAGGATAAAAAAGTAGAGATGAAAAAACGTCACGAAATGAAGAAGGAAAAAGAAATGGAAAACAGGCCTGTTACGATGCGTTCAACTTTTATCATAGGAAAAGACGGAAATCTTTTAAAAGAAATGCGGAATATAGATATCCAAGGGCATGTCGATGAAATTATTGACTACGTTCAGACTTTATAAATAATCCTTAAGGAGTCGTTACATGACGACTCCTTTTTTATATGTTTGTAGTATCCTGTTTCCTGTAATGAAAAAAATTGTCGTTTTATTATTTATATTGTTAGGGCTCTCAAATGTCGTACTTGCAGGGGCAATAAGTCCGCAGCTTGAAGAAGAGATGCGGTTTAATATTTCAAAGATATACGGCAGGGATAAAACGGATGAGATATATAATAATATAGAAAAACTTGCGGAAAAAGCAAAGAAACAGCGCCCGAGAAATCTGGTTTATGAAGATTTAACAAGGGCTGACGACTGGTACAAGGATGAAATAATATACATGTTCTATGTTGACCAGTTTGGAACGGTTACTTCCGATAAGCCGAATACATTTAAAGATTCCATAAAAATGCTTGATTACTTAAAGGATTTAGGTATTACAACGATATATATACTTCCTTTTGCCGATTCTCCAATGGGGGATTCCGGCTTTGATGTAAAGAATCCCAACAATGTAAGACAGGATTTAGGCGGCATGCCGGAATTTAGAGAGTTTGTTCTGGCAGCCCGAGAAAAAGGTTTCAAGATAAAAGCTGATTTAATTCTTAACCATTTTTCCGACCAGCATGAGTGGTTTCAATCCGCGCTTAAGGGTGACTTGGATAAACTCAATTATTTTATTGTAAGAGAGGACATGCCAGAATACACAAAATATGTTGATAAGAAAAAGGGAACTATTGTTGAATATAGAGAGCCTGACGGGAAAATATCAAAACGGCGGTTGATATTTCCTGATATCACCGAAAATCATTACAGAAAAGTAACTATTAACGGTAAAGATTACTATGTTTATCATACCTTTTACCCTTTCCAGCTTGATATAAACTGGGAGAATCCTAAAGTTCTTTATTATTGCCTTGAAACAATCAGCTATTGGGCGAATATTGGAATTGATATTTTCCGAATGGATGCTATTCCTTATTTCTCAAAAGAAGAAGGTACTGATGCGGAGAATCTGGATACTACGCATTATATAGTAAAACTCTTGAGCGAGTATTTGCAGGCAACAGCACCTCGCTCTGTTTTGCAGGCGGAAGCATGCCAGAAGCCTAAAGATATTCTTCCGTATTTCGGAAAAGAAAGAGAGATTATAACTAATATTGATAACCGCCAAAAACATTTATTGAGAACGGATGAAATCCAAATAGCATACCATTTTCCATACATGCCGGCCTTATGGGCGATGTTTATTACGGAGGATTCCAAATATTTTTCGGATGCTCATAAACATACTCCTAAAATACCGGATACTGCAAGCTGGGCAACCTTTTTGAGAGTCCATGACGAATTGACGCTTGAGATGATAAAACCTGATGACAGAGAAATAATATACGATGAATTAGAGCCTAAAGGCTGTGAATTTAGGAAGGGGCTAGGTGTTTCAGGCAGAGTCGCAAACTTTTTGGATAATAATCCTAACAGGATAAATCTTGCGTACTCAGTTCTGCTTTCCATGCCGGGAATCCCGATAATCTATTACGGGGACGAAATTGCGGCGCAAAACAACTTTGCATACGCTGACAAATACGCAAAGAAACGTGAAAAACAATCTAAAAAGAACCGGATTAAACTTTTGACGTTTTTTGACAGCAGAGATATCAACAGAGGAGATATAGAATATAAAGCATTTACTAATTCCATGAGAGCAGGAAACGATCTCAGCTGTAAAGTCAGAAACAAAATCAAATACATGATAAAACTCAGAAAAATGATTCCTGCTATGTCCAGAGGCTCTTTTGAGATAATCAAGACAAAGTTCCCGAGTATATTTGCATATATTAGAGAATACAACGGCTCTCAGTTTATTGTTATACATAACCTTTCAAAAATGAAACAAAAAGCTGAAATAGATATACCGGCATGTATTGTAGATAAGAATAAAGACGGAATTATTCAATGTTGGAACATGCTTGATAACAAAAAATATAAATTTAAAGATAAACAAATGCATCTTCTGATGCCTCCTTATGCAACCATGTGGTTAATTTGCAGATAATTTTCTAAAAATTTAATTTTGCTGTAAGTATTGTATTTATTGAATTACAGCTAATATCATAAATAACCTTCTCATACATATGGTTGATATATTCCATACCTGGCTAAACTTCCGAAAACGTTTGACGTTATTACTACCATAACTACATAAAGAAAGGATTATTGAAAGGAGATAGTTATGAGCCTAAGTATTAACACTAACATCGCTTCATTAACTGTTCAAAGACACTTTAACTCTACAACAAGTACAATGAACGATGTAATGGAGAAAATGACAACAGGGTTTAAGATAAACTCTGCAGCCGATGATGCCGCCGGTTATGGTGTAGTAAAAGATATGGAATCAGTTTTAAGTTCCTATGACGTAGCGGAAACAAACGGTCAAATGGGATCAAGTTTGTTAAATACACAAGAGGGTGTGTTAGAAATTATCGGAAGTTACCTTCAACGTATCAGAGACTTGACCGAACAAGCAGCGAACGGAACCTATGCAACATCTTCAAGAGAAGCAATCGCACTTGAAGTTGCTCAAAGAATGGAAGAAATGAACCGTCTTTGTGATATAACAGATTTCAACGGTTTGAAACTGTTAGACGGCTCACAAACTGATGGTGTTAACCTTCAAGTAGGTATCAATTCAGGTGACGAAAACGTTATCTTGCTTGATGCATCATTATTCGCAAGTGCTAAAGTAACAGCTCTTATGCAGCTGGAAACTTTAGGCGGAGTTTCTATGGCAAGACAAGCTGCACAAGATGATACACACAAATATTTTTGCGAAGCTGATAATCAGTATTATGAAAACGCTATGGTTGCACAGTTAACAAATGATGGTTTGATTAATGCTGGTACTGTTGATACTGCTGCAATGACAATTACCGCATTATGTAATTCAGTATTCAAAAATGATAACTCATCACGTGCATTCTTGGATATAGTTGATATAGCAGTAGATGATGTAACACAAAGAGCTACCGAAATCGGGGCTTATATGAACAGAGTTGATTCAGCTGTTGAAAGTATAGCAGTTCAAGCTGATAACTTAACAGAAGCTAAATCATTAATCAAGGATGCTGATATCGCTGAAATTTCATCAGATTTCATTGCAGCTCAAATCCTTCAACAAGCAGGTGCAACAATGTTAACAACTGCTAACCAAACACCAAGTATTGCGTTGAACTTAATCTAGTAGAAGAACGTAATTAATATATAACTAATGTTCCTTTCAATAGTAGACCGGGTTGACTTAGTTCTTCCCGGTCTACCCGTATAATATGTAAAATTATGTAACAAACAAACTTTAATTAAGTCAATAATTATATCCCAAATTACTTTATGATAATATAATAGTGTGTAGAGGTTAAATCAATGTTTAATCAGTGGAAAAACTTAAAGTTAATGCAAAAACTTAAAGGTATCGACCCCAAAGCTTTGTGGTTGAATTTTGCAAATTCGCAAAAGAATCACCGCAAAGAATACATTGATATGTTAGCCGCTGATAAAGAAATTAAAACTCTTTCTGACGAGAGAAGGCTGGAAGCAATGGTCAGAGAACAAATTAAGATGGAGTTTCCGAATATTGAAAACTCATCGTCCTATGAACTGCTAGTTGATGCTGTAGTTCATAATATCAAGAAAAAACAGCTTCAAGCCAGCGACAATATTCGGTTTGAATAATGTCATTATCACACAAAGCGGGTTTTAAACCCGCTTTTTTAATGTGTATATTTATTTGTATAACAATTTTAACCCATTCAAATAATTCTCAAAGCTAATTCCATTTTGTTTTTTACCCCGATAATATAAAGCATTAATCATGATTTTTTCAACAAAGGGTTGCAAAAAATAATAACCTATGTTATTATTAGTAATAATTATTAATAAGGAATTATTATGATTAATGTAGAAGATAAAATACAAGAGTTGAAAGAAAGGTGCGCAAAAGCAAATATGCGTCTGACTCCTCAACGTATAGAGGTTCTAAAGATGATTGCAAGTGTTAATAATCATCCGGATGCAGAAACGGTTTACGCAGAGGTAAAGAAGGTTATGCCCTCTATTTCTTTAGACACGGTTTATCGTACATTAACATCTCTAGAAGATTTAGGATTGGTATTCAAGGTCGATAATGAACTTGCAAAGACCAGATATGATGCCGATTTAACTCCGCATTGTCATTTTATTTGTATCAAATGCGGGGCGGTGCACGATATTCATATAGATAATTATATCGAAGCACCAAAAGAAAGTTATGACTATGGTAAAGTTTTACAGACGAATTTACAAGTCAAAGGAATTTGTAATAAGTGCCGTGGTTAGTTTACACAGTATAAGGAGACGAAGAAATGAAAAAATACGTATGTGATGTTTGCGGTTATGTATATGATCCGGCTGAAAACGATAATGTAGCTTTTGAAGATTTACCGGAAGATTACACTTGCCCTCTCTGCGGTGTTGGCAAAGACCAATTCTCAGAAGAAGAGTAGGGGGTAAATGTAATCCGATTTATCTCTGCTTACTAGTTTAAGTAAGGGGGGTAGGGGTAAAGGGGTAAATGTAGAGTAGACTTATCCTGCTTACCAGTTATAAGTAGGGGTAAAGATAGTCTTATTTATCTTTGTTTACTCAATTTATAGATAAAATCTCTATTTACTACAACTTTAACCGGCGGGCAGTTGACCGCCCGCCGGACTCTCTCCAAATACGAAAGGAGTATGATTATGGAATTAAAGGGAAGCAAAACAGAAAAGAATCTGCAAACAGCGTTTGCAGGGGAATCACAAGCAAGAAACAAATATACATATTTTGCCTCACAGGCTAAAAAAGAAGGATATAACCAAATCTCAAAAATATTTGAAATGACTGCAAATAACGAAAAAGAGCACGCAAAAATTTGGTTCAAACTTTTAGAAGGCGGAGCGATAGGTAATACATTGGATAATTTGAAAGCTGCTGCTGAAGGTGAAAACTATGAATGGACAGATATGTATGCTAGGTTTGCAAAAGAGGCCAGAGAAGAAGGATTTAACGATATAGCATTTTTATTTGAAAAAGTAGCTTTAATCGAAAAAGAACACGAAGAAAGATATAAAAAATTATACGAAAATATTGTAAACAATCGTGTTTTTGAAAAAGAAGAAAAAACAACCTGGGAATGTGCAAATTGCGGACATATATATGTCGGTGAAAAAGCTTTGGAAATTTGTCCTGTATGTAAACATCCGAAATCTTATTTTGAGGTTAGAGCGACAAATTATTAATCTGAAATATCAGAATAATAATGTTTTATTTTGTGGGGCTAATGCCGCCC
Source organism: Candidatus Gastranaerophilales bacterium (assembly GCA_944324825.1). Lineage (GTDB taxonomy): Bacteria > Cyanobacteriota > Vampirovibrionia > Gastranaerophilales > Gastranaerophilaceae > UMGS1585. The sequence continues at coordinate 59,616 of CALUXU010000010.1, read as the reverse complement.
CACACCTCACAACCCGATATCACATAAAAACTTTTTTGCCTCTGGCGGGTCTTCCAGACACGCTGCTTGGTTGGCGCATTCAAAAATCAATTTATGACATTCTTCCTCCCTTTTGAGGGGCGGATGAAAATGCGGCTAAGTAGCTATGAAGTCAAGCAGCTATGCATTACCCTCTCCTTGAGGAGCACAACTGTCCATGATAATTTTATTATTGGCAACTGCCTTTAAAATAAAAGTTTTTCTTGTCCTCCGGACGGGGTCTTCCAGACGGGGTCGCTTTGCCGCCAAAGCGACGCAAACCGGTACTCTGCACTTCGTTCGCACATCAAAAGTAAGGCTCAACCCAAGCGGGTAAACTCGGTTCTTCGAACCTCAGACAATACCCGCCTTGTCGTTGTTTCGCTAACATTGATGGCTCACTACGTGGAGAGTACAAAGATAAAAAATTAAAAATAAAATAAAAAAAATAAATATAAATAATTTAACCAAAACATAATCCTAACCTTTTGATGTTACAACCTTTACGGAATGAGCAGGGGTAAATATATTGGGTGAATATTCAAGCTTCACATTATAGCTGTGAAAGAATACATACGACAGAGCAAGCATTGTCTGAGCGTAATTAATTTATTGAATCACAATTTCAACCAGTTCATTTACCCCTATTATTTAGCGAATGTAGTTCAGGTTGCAGGTTTCTTTAGCCGGTATTTCTTTGACTGCCAAAGAAATACCGGTGCAGGGTTTGGGGGCGCATAGCCCCCAATATAATTATTAATTCATAAAATGTAACTGCGGGGTGCGGGGCGGCACCAGCCCCGCTTATAAACCTCCAATAAGCTTTGAAACCTTGCTTTTCAGCCTCTATATAAAGATTAGGTTAAGGCGGGTTATGTTTTTGGTATAATTGAATAGTTAACGAGAGAATAGAAGGCAGAATATGAAGAAATTATTATTTATACTATCAATGTTATTGTTCAATGTTCAACAGGCAAGTGCTATGAATATTGATAAATTTATGGATGAGAAACTGGCACCGTTTTCAGATGCGGTTGCTAATATCATATTCTTCCCTATTCCTGTTTTCGGAACGCACGTTCCTATAATTATATTCTGGATATTAATTGCCGGAATATTTTTTACAATATATCTCAAAGGGATTCCTGTATGGGGATTTAAACATGCCTGTGACTTGTTGATAAAACCAAAAGAAACCGGAAATGATAAAGGTTCAGGTGAAGTATCATCATTTCAGGCATTAATGACTGCACTATCCGGAACAATCGGACTGGGCAGTATTGCCGGTGTTGCTATTGCAATATCAATGGGCGGTCCGGGTGCTGCATTTTGGATTATCGTAGGTGCAATACTCGGTATGTCATTGAAGTTTGTAGAAGCTGCTCTGGCCGTTAAATATAGAAAATTTAATCTCGACGGTTCAATATCCGGCGGTCCTATGCACTATATGGCTCACGGTTTAACCCGTAAGAAACTAAGATGGTTAGGTCAGCCTTTAGCGGTAATGTTTGCTATCCTTTGTATTTGCGGCGGCATTACAGGTGGAAATATGATTCAAATTAATCAGGCCGCAAACCAGTTTGTTAACGTATGCGGTGGTGAAAATGGGGTTCTCGGGCATTACCACTGGGTTATCGGTCTTGCAATGGCAATTGTTGTAGGGCTTATCGTAATCGGCGGGATTAAAAATATCGTTAAGGTTACGGAAAAAATTGTACCTTTAAAAATATTTATATATTTATTCTCTGCGATGGCTGTTATTATCGCCAACTTTAAACTTATCCCGCATGCAGCCTGGGTTATTGTTAAAGAAGCTTTCTGCCCTGAATCTGTTTACGGCGGAATGTTTGTTGCAATGATTATGGGTTTAAGACGTTCTGTTCAGTCAAACGAAGCCGGTACAGGTTCAGGTCCAATCGTTTATGCGACCGTTAAAACAAATGAACCTTTGTCACAAGGCTTTGTTGCTTTATTAGACCCGTTTTTAACAGGTTTTATGTGTACATTAACAGCTTTTGCTATTGTTATTACAGGGGTTTATAAAGATTATGCAGGTCATACATCAGGTATTGAAATGACATCTAAAGCAATATCTTCAGTTATGCCGTTCTTCCCTACATTGTTGGCTTGTATTGTTTTATTATATGCATTGTCAACATTGATTTCCTGGGCATATTACGGACAAAAATCCTGGAACTTCTTAGTAGGAGAAGGCAAGAAAAGAACTCTTGTTTTCCAATTTATTTACTGCGGATTCATTATTATAGGCTCAGTATTGAATGTTACATCCGTTATTAATATTACCGATGCAATGATGATTGCTATGTCTATACCTAATATTATAACAATGTATATTCTTGCTCCTGATATTAAAAAAGATTTGAAAGTATATTGCGAAGCTCATAATATCGGTATCGGCAGAAAAAAATGTACAAATGCGTAAGTTAAATTTTGACTCAATATATTTGCCCTACCTACTTGAAAGTTTTAGGATTTTTAGGTAGTATAGTGTTATATAAATTTTATTTATGCATAAATTTTAAATAGGAGAATTAAATGTTCGAACGTTTTACAGAGAAAGCGATTAAAGTAATAATGCTTGCTCAGGAAGAGGCTAGGCGGCTTGGCCACAATTTTGTCGGCACAGAACAAGTCTTGTTAGGTCTTATCGGTGAAGGAACCGGCGTTGCGGCAAAGACCCTTAAATCAATGGGGGTTAACCTTAAAGATGCACGTGTCGAAGTTGAAAAAATTATCGGCAGAGGTTCCGGATTTGTAGCCGTTGAAATCCCATTCACCCCGAGAGCAAAACGAGTTCTTGAACTCTCTTGGGATGAGGCAAGACAGTTAGGTCATAATTATATCGGTACAGAACACCTTTTACTCGGTCTGATAAGAGAGGGTGAAGGCGTTGCGGCTCGTGTACTTGAAAACCTTGGTGTTGATTTGAATAAAATCAGAACGAATGTTGTTAAAATGCTTGGTGAATCAAAATCACAAGCGGCAACTGCAGGCGGCGGAGGTTCTGCTCCAGTATCTAAAGTTAAAACACCGAGCCTTGATGAATACGGTACGGATTTGACTCTGGCTGCGGCAGAAATGAGGCTTGATCCTGTTGTAGGACGTGAGAAAGAAATAGAAAGAGTTATACAAATTCTTGCAAGACGTACAAAAAACAATCCTGTTCTTTTAGGAGAACCGGGGGTTGGTAAAACTGCTGTTGCAGAAGGGCTTGCGACAAGAATTGTTAACGGTGAAGTACCTGATATTTTAGAAGGTAAAAAAGTTATCCAGCTGGATATGGGGCTTTTGATTGCAGGTACTAAATACAGAGGTGAGTTTGAAGAACGTCTTAAAAAGATTATGGACGAAATCAGACAAGCAGGAAATGTTATTCTTGTAATTGATGAAATGCATACTCTTATCGGTGCAGGTGCTGCGGAAGGTGCTATTGATGCCGCTAACATTTTGAAACCGGCTCTATCAAGAGGCGAAATTCAGGTTATCGGTGCAACAACTCTTGATGAATACAGAAAATACATCGAGAAGGACTCTGCACTTGAAAGAAGATTCCAATCAATTATTATTGAAGAACCTTCTATCGACGAAACAATCGAAATCATCAGGGGCTTGAAGTTCAAATACGAAGAACACCACGAACTTATTATTTCTGATGAAGCGGTTGTTGCTGCAACAAAATTATCATCAAAATATGTAACTGACAGATTCTTGCCGGACAAAGCTATTGATGCATTAGATGAAGCAAGTTCAAAGGTAAGATTAAAAGTTTCATCTCTTTGCCCTGAAGCAAGAGAACTTGATAAGCAATTACGCGAAATCGTTAAAGAAAAAGAAGAAGCAATCAGAAATCAAGATTTTGAAAAAGCATCTTCTCTTCGTGACGACGAAGCGGATATGAAAGATAAAATCAGAGAAGTAACCGAGCAATGGAAAAAAGATAACGAAGCAAACAAACCTGTTGTAACTGCAGAAGATGTTGCTGAAGTTATTGCAACAATGACAGGTGTTCCTGTTACCCGTTTGACTGAAGGTGAAAGTGAAAGATTATTAAAACTTGAAGATATTCTTCATGAACGTGTAATCGGACAAAGTGATGCTGTTGTTGCTTTATCCAAAGCAATAAGACGTGCAAGGGTTGGTTTGAAATCACCAAACAGACCAATCGGTAGCTTTATCTTCTCCGGTCCGACAGGGGTTGGTAAAACAGAACTTGCAAAAGCTCTTGCTGAAGCAATGTTTGGTTCTGAAGATAACATGATTCGTGTTGATATGTCAGAATTTATGGAAAAACATTCTACGGCAAAACTTATCGGTTCTCCTCCGGGATACGTTGGTTATGATGATGGTGGGCACTTATCAGAACTTGTCAGAAAGAAACCTTATTCGGTAATTCTTTTTGATGAAATTGAAAAAGCGCATCCTGATATATTCAATATCATGCTGCAAATCTTAGATGACGGACGTTTGACCGATGCTAAGGGACGTCATATTAACTTTAAAAATACGGTTATTATTATGACATCAAACGTTGGTGCAAGTATGATAACAACTCAAGGAAAACTTGGTTTCACAACGGCAGAGAATGCAAAACAGGATAAGTACGAAAAACTCAAAGATACTGTTAATGAGGAATTGAAAAAAGCATTCAGACCAGAATTCCTTAACCGTATAGATGATATTATCGTATTTGCTCATCTGTCTAAAGAAGAAATCAGACAAATCGTTGACTTGATGATGAAAGATTTATTCAAGAGATTATTGGAAAGAGGTCTTTCAATGGAAGTTACCGATGAAGTTAAAGATTATCTGGCAAAAGACGGATATTCAGAAGCTTACGGTGCAAGACCTTTGAGAAGATTAATCCAAAGAAAAATTGAAGATGAGCTTGCGGAAGAAATTCTGACAAATGCTTATCAGGAAGGCGATACGATTGTTCTGAAGCTCAAGGATGACAAAATCGTTTTCGAAAAGAAATCAGGCGAAACAAAAAAATCCGAGAAGAAAGAAGAACAAGAAGAAAACGCTAACGCATAATACAAAAAAGATGGTGTAAAAATCAGCACCATCTTTTTTTATAACAGAATGAGTTTTATCAGCTTATGTAATTTCTTATGGAGGAATTTTTAATACAGTTATTAAGGTATTCCAGTGTATTAATTTTCTCGTTATATAAGAATTTTACAAAGTTAAGATAAGACATATCAATTGAGCTTAATAATACATTTATCTCGAAACCTTCTGAGCAAAAGGGTTCATAGTCATAGATAACATAATTGTTGTATTTGCTTTTCCATTCTTTTTTTTCAACACGACAATTATTTTCTTCTGCAATGTATTCAAACCAATCAATAATGTCTTTACTGATATTTTTGAATTCTAGGTATCTTTCTTGTATTTTAGCCATAACTAATCTCCCACTAATAAAATTTTAGTGGATAATCTTTTTGGGAAATCCCCATTTTGTCTAATAAAAAAGATGATTTTCTAGCTTGATGTGGTTAGTTATTTATCCGGGAGTTCTTGTGATGAATCAAACCGGAAGTTAATCGTATTGTAATACGGTTCGCAGAACAAGTTCTGACTCACCTGCCTCTATTGAAAAGATACTTAATCTTTTCAATAGAGTTCTTGTGCGTAGCACTGTCTTGGATTTTGGCGGCTCGACCGGCTCAACGCAGCTCTCGCCAGGACGAGTTTCGCTACGCTCACTCTTGCCAAAATCCGCTGTCTTGGATTATTGGCGGTTCGGGGGTAAATGGGTAAATGAATTGGGTTAGAATTGTGCTTACGCGTTGAGATAATAAAGGAATACATTTAATGAGCAGACTGGTTTGGTGTTGATATCTTGTAGTAATAAATAAAACTAGTACCTTTAAACCAAACCGGAAGTTAATCGTAACCTATCTACGTGCGTAGCACAAAAAAAAGACCTTGTGTTATCAAGGTCTGTCCGTTTAAATAAGAAGAGAGAGCTTTATACTTTACTAAAGTATTTAGAGAATAAAAAATTGCGTTTTTTGCTCTATTTTTTGTCAAATTTGTTACATTTTGTAATAAATATACTATTTTGTAACGATTTCTTAACATTCTGAAACCATGTAAGCAATTATGATTCAGCTAAAAACTTTATAAATGTATAAGGGATATTTAGGAGATAAAATTATGTCTGGTGATATTTACAGTTTTGGAAATTATACATTAGCTAATCTGGTTGATCCTACACCTTGGGCAAATGTAAGATTAGAATATATGAATATTCCTCTGGCATTAACAAATAATTTCTGGACAAGTGCACAGTTTGCACCTATCAATCCTGTTGATATCCAAAATAGCTATATAATGCCGCCTGTACCATTTGGTTTAGAAATGTATGGTGCATTTTCTGATCCGACAAATTATTCAGATGGTACATTGAGAAACTTTGATATAGGTTTAAGCGCATTTAATAATAAAATTACAATGGAATCATTGGCTCATTATGGTATTAATCCTGCCAAATTTGCATTAGGGAGTATAAAATTCGGTAATTTTGGTACTATGCCAAAAATTAATTTTACAACTCCATCAAAAGATAATGTTGCAGATGATTCAAATACGGACAAATCCGATAAAGCAGTATTTGAAAGAAAAGTTAAATTAATTCTTGAGTGCGGTGATTATAAAGATGAAATTGCCGAAATCAGAAAAGAAATGAAAAATGATTATAAAAAAGGTATAGAAAAACTTGATGAATTGATGAAGGAAATTGATTCTGACAAGTTAAACGAAGCTGCTAAAAAATTATACGAAAAAGATAGAAAAGAAAAATCAACCAGTGCTGATAAAATAGCAGATCAATGGGCAGAAGTATTTGCAAACGGCGGAGCTGATGCAAACTTCAAAGTTGTTGGAAGCTCTTTAACAAAAGATAATGTTCTTGATGTAATCGGAAGCTACATGAGAAATGATAAATTCCAAACAGGAACAAATGAAATGTGGACTCCGCTAATTAACAATAACTTTGAAGCTATATCTAAAGCTCTTTACAAAAAAGCTGATGAAATGAAAAAGACTGCATCAGATGCTGATAAAGCAAAGATTGATAAAGCTGTTAAGAACTTAAAAGATGCAGATGAATCAGCAAGACCTGAAAAGTGCAAAGATTTGTTTATGACTTTGAGAGGTATTCAAGCTGTTGTTAATGATGAGAAAGCATCAGAAAGATACGGAGTACCTTCCGATAAAGCTGATACAAAAATTAAAGATGCTCAAAATACATTCAAAGCAGAACAGGATGCTTGGAATAAAGCTTCTAAAAAAATAGAAGTAAACGGTTAGTCCAAACCTAAATCAAGCGTTGGAGCTTTGGCAACGATTGCGCTTGATGATATTATATCTACTCCTGTCAATGCAATATCTTTTAATGTTGAAAGGTTAACATTTCCGCTTGCTTCAACTACAGCTCTTCCGTTTATTTTATTCACTGCTTCCTTCATTTTATCCAAAGACATATTATCAAGCATGATAATATCCACTCCGCAGGATAAAGCCTCATCAACCTGTTCTAATGTATCGCATTCTACTTCAATCTTATGAGCATGAGAAATTGATTTTTTTAAAATATTGACGGCATTTGTTAAACTGCCGGCAAATTTTACGTGGTTATCTTTAATCATTGCGCAGTCTGATAAATTGAATCTATGGACAGAGCCGCAGCCGGTTTTGACCGCGTATTTTTCGAATATTCTGAAACAAGGTGTTGTTTTTCTTGTATCTACAATTTTAGCTTTAGTATCTTTTATAGCATCTTGATACTTTCTTGTTTCGGTTGCGATACCAGACATCCTTTGGACATAATTGAGAGCGGTTCTCTCTCCTGTTAAAACGGATCTTGCCGAACCTTTTATGTCGGCAATTTTGTCACCTTTTTTTATTTTGTCACCATCATTGAAATAAAATTTGATTTCAATATTTTTATCAAGGATTTCAAATACGGTTTTAAAAACATCGCGTCCGCAAAAAACGCCGTCAACACGTGTATTTAGAGAACATTCAAGAGTATCATTTTCTTTTACCAGATTATCCGTTGTTATATCTTCAAATCCGATATCTTCTTCCAATGCTTGTTTTACGTGTTTTTCAATCAAAAATTTATTTAACAAAACTCGGTTCTCCCTGTCCTTTAATAATACAGTTGTGGATTCCTTCTTCCAATTTTTCAGGATAATCCAGGCGGCAATGCGCTCCTCTTGATTCGCAGCGTTTTAAAGCAGATTTTATTATTAACTGAGAAACGGTTAACATATTTCTGAATTCATATTCTGCTTTATTCAAACATTTGGTTTTTCTGTCAAACTTATCTTTAAGTCTAAAGATTAAATCCAGCCCTTTAAGAAGTGAATCCTCCGTTCTGAAAATTCCTGCATTTTCCCACATGATTTCTTCAAGCTCTGTTTTCATAGCATCAATATCGTAATCAACATCGCTCATCGGAATAGAGTAACTGTCAATAACATGTTTGATGCTTTCATCAATTCTTCTTGGCGGAACAAGATTGACAAATGTCAGATAATTTGCCAGTTCATGAGCCGATACAACGCATTCCAGAAGAGAGTTGCTTGCAAGTCTGTTTGCTCCATGAAGTCCTGTTGATGCACATTCACCTATTGCATACAATCCTCTGATAGATGTTCTGCCCTCCAGATTTGTCTTGATACCGCCCATCATGTAATGTGCGGCAGGTGCAACCGGTATCAAATCCTTTGACATGTCTATATTATATTTTTTGCAAACTTTAGATATTGTAGGGAATCTTCTTGCAAGTTTTTCTGCAGGAATTCTTGTTGCATCAAGATATACATTATCTGAATTTGTTTTGTGCATTCTGTCAAAAATTGCACGTGTTACAATATCACGAGGTGCGAGTTCTTTGAGTTCATGATATTCTGCCATAAACTCAATACCGTCTTTATCAACAAGTTTAGCTCCTTCTCCTCTGACAGATTCAGAGATTAGAAATCTTTTTTTAGAATCAGGAATGCAAAGTGCTGTCGGATGGAATTGTACAAATTCCATATCTTGTAAAATTGCTCCTGCATTATAGGCAAGCGCCAGACCGTCACCTGTTGCAACAGTCGGATTAGTTGTGTATTTATATAACTGTCCGATTCCGCCTGTTGCAAGAATAATTGCTGATGAATATATTGTTTGGTATTCATTAGTCAATGAATTATATGTTATCAATCCCTTACATTCACTGTCAGTATTTATCAGAAGCTCTGTCACTATAGAATCTTCCATTATATCTATGTTAGGGTTTTCTTTAGTTCTTTTGCAAAGCGTTTTTTCAATAACACTTCCTGTTGCATCGCCTCCTGCATGAAGGATTCTGCGGACACTGTGAGCAGCTTCAAGTGTGTATGTTAATTCTCCGTTTTCATCTCTGTCAAATTCAACACCAAAATTAATTAAATCGTTAATTACTTCATCAGAATTTTCGGAAATAAATCGTACTGCTTCTATATCACTTAAACCTGCACCGGCTTTTAGAGTATCCTGTGTATGAAGCTCAACGGAATCTTCTTTATTGGAATTCATTACACCGACAATTCCGCCTTGAGCGTATCGGGAATTACTTTCTCCGAAATTTGATTTGGTGATTACAAGTAAACCGTCAGGCATTTTTATCTGCTGTGCAATCTTTAATGCACAAAATAAACCTGATACACCGCTACCTATTATTACAGCTGAATATTTAGAGTATTTCATATTTCTGACCTTTAGCCTACAACTTTATTCTAAACCAAACCTGATAAATTGCCAATCATAATTCTCTTATTTTTGTATTGGAAATATTCAAAATCAGCGGGGTTTTCGTAAACATAGTATAATCGCAAAGTACATGACGTGTTACAGGCATGTCATAAAAATAGCCTTGATTCATAGATGTAACCACATCTATAACTCTGCCTTTACCTATATCTTCTCTGTAATTTTGATTCATTTTATACTCTCTAAGTTGGATTCGGTAATACATTTATCCCGAATATAATACTAATGTTAACCCAAAAATAAGAGAAAAGCATATCATTAAATTTCTTGCTTGATACATTCTGTACATGAATGCTTCTGCTCCGTCTTTTTCTATCTCATCCCAATTTTCCATGAAGTTTGCGAATCCTCTTTTTTCAGGGATGGTCGTATTATCAATTATATAGATTTTCATTGAATCTAATAAATTCAATGCCATAGGGATTGTTCCCCAGGTCAAAAATACTTCCCAATCTGCAATATCAAAAATGGCTGTTAAAAATACCGATAAATACGCTGCAGCTAATAATATTTTATGGAATCTGAATCCGCCCCATTTAGATTGGAACATATTTGCTATCGTTTTTTTTCTTTCTCTGCTGTCAATATCATAATCAAGCATTGTATCTGTGTATAACAAATTAACCGTCATAAGCATTGTTGGAATACATACTATCAAGGTATGCCAATCGTAACTTCCGGTCATAACATAGTTTACACCGCCAAAAAGATACGGGCCGTAAATTAGAGCGATTGCGGCTTCACATAACCGGAATTTCCCCAACAGCGGATAAACCAAACCTAAAAATCCGCCCATCAGCATAAATATATATACGCCAATACCTGTTTTGTACGCTAAATAAATACCTACAAGACATGCCGCAGCCAAAAATAATAAAGATGCCAGTAAAAGCTGATTTACAGTTATTATAGAGTTGGTTATATAGCTGCATTTATTTCTTTGTGCGTTCAAGAATTTCAACTTATTATCTTTGTCATATTTTTTAGTCAAAAGATGATAATCGACAAAATCGTCAAACATATTTGCTCCGAGATGCGCAAGACAAATGCCGGCAAGTGCAATTAGTCCGTAAGTTGAATTTCCGTTATCTATAATAGAATATGCGTAAGCAACAAACCATGAGAAAACAGACATAGGTAATGCATAAGCTCTTGTAATTAATATCCAAGATTTAAAAAATTGTATCATATTATTATTCTCCCGAAGGATACGACATCTTCATAAGAAGCACCTGCTTCTAACAATTCTTCTGCCGAAACTCCGAATAATGTAATTAACTCTATGGCTTCTTGTTTTTGCTCAATATTGCGAACAATCTGTGTTATAGCTTCTTCCCTCGTAAGATTCGACAGTTTATTGTTTATTCCGAGGGCAAGGCTTCTTTTTTTTGCTTTACCCATCTTAATCCTCGAGTGATTTTATTGCCAGCAATCCGGCACCTATCATGCCTGAATAATTCCCTGCTGTTGCCAAACGAATTGATGTTTTCGTTGTTACAATTTCGCTATTTACTTCTTTTTCGACTTCTTTTGTATTAACAAACTGAGCCATTGATCCTGATAATACTATACAATCAGGGTCAAATAAATTAGCCAGTCCGACTATTCCAATTTTTATATGATTTTGCCATGCAGCAAGAATATCTTTCATTAATTGGTTTCCCTTATCAGCACCTTCAACAACATCATAAGTGGTGATATCAGGGTTTCCGCTCATTTCTTCCGCAGTAATTCTTAATCCTGTTCCGGAGGCATAAGCTTCAAAGCAATCATAAGCTCCGCAAGTACATTTTCTGCGTTTATCTGAATACATCTTGAAATGCATCTCTCCTGCAGCGCCTGATTTCCCCTTATAAATTTTATTATCAATAATAATTCCTCCGCCAACACCTGTTCCAAGTGTCAGCATAACAGAGTATGGACAACCTTTTGATGCTCCGACTTCGTGTTCTGCCCATGCGGCACAATTTGCATCATTCTCAACAAATACAGGAAGATGACTTATTGATTGAAAATTAAACTCCCGGTAATTACTTACAAGATTTCCCGTAGAACTAATTACACGTGTGTTTTCATTATTTACTGCACCTGCTGTTGATATTCCGATTGCATCAACTTCATTTTCATATTTCCTTACGGCATTTAATACTATGGACTTTATTTCTTCAAGAGATTTAGGAGTATGATATTTCTCTATTTCTCCTGCAATACAGCCGTTTTCATCAATTATTGTATGATATATTTTTGTTCCGCCAATATCAAAAGTAAGTGCTCTTCTCATTAAACTATTCCTTATTCGTAATGATTGTATTTATACTTTGATGCGATTTCTTTATTTGCTGCCGATATTACACGGCTTACAAACGGATAAAAACGAGCATCACGAATCGGATTGCCGTATTCATCTGTTTCGAACTTCGGATAAATCATTTCCTCTTGTTCTTCCTCGTATTGTTGTTCATCTGTTATTATTTCTTCATCTATCATTTTTATACTCTGTATTTTTCATCCACGTTATTAATAAATCTTTTGGTAATCAATTGCGGTCTTGTTATTGCCGAACCGATTACAACCGCATGAGCACCCAATTCGAATGCTTTATTAATCTGTTCCGGCTCCCAAATTCTTCCTTCTAAAATAACAGGTTTATCTGTTTCTTTAACCAGTGCTTCCAGAAGTTTAAAATCAGGACCGTCACCTTCAATCGGAGATTGTGTTGTATATCCTGAAAGTGTAGTTGATAAAACATCAACTCCCAATTTCGCGCAGTTTATACCTTCTTCCAAGGTTGATATATCTGCCATGGCTTTTCTTCGATTAATTTTGATATACTTTATGATTTCTTCCAATGTACATTTCGGTCTCGGACGTGATGTCCCATCAAATGCTATAATATCTGCTCCTGCCTGAATTAAGTCTACAGCATCTTTAATTGTCGGTGTGATATAGACTATTTCTTTCCAATTTTTGGGTATGACTTCAGGTTTGGTTATACCTATGACAGGGACATCCGATATAGCCTTTGCAATCTTTACGTCACGAACGCCTGCAACTCTGAGACCTTGAGCACCGCCGTTCAAAACTGACTTTATCATTGCGGTCATACACTCTTCTTTATACAACGGTTCACTCGGCATTGCCTGACATGAGACAATCACTTTGTGTTTTAATTTCTTTAACATACTTTTCATTGTACATAAAAAATGTATGACATGTGTGTTTATTACAAAAGATTACATTTTAGAAGGAAAAGACCGGCATAAGCCGGTCTTTTCCTATACTTCTCTTAATCTATTTTGTTTTCTTTGAGTGTTCAAGCTTACCGTATTGTTGAATTTTTGAATCAAGAAGTTCTGCGTAGTAAGCTTTTGCATCAGCTGCTTTGTATGTTTTAGGAGCAGCGTATTTGTCCATTCTTACTTTCTTTTCTGCAGCGCTTACTGTTGTGATGATATCTTTGATATCAAACATTCTTGTTCCGTCAGCATTACGTTTTTTAAGCATATAGTTTACTAACTTTTTATTTCTGCCGTTAATGATTGAATATAAACCGTATGCATCTTTATTTGATACATTTAATTTTCTACCTGCTTTCCTGTCTGCAGCTCTGGTTTCTTTAATTGATGCAAAGATTTCAGGTAACATATTCATACGCATTTTAGTTGCTTTTATTGCATATTCACGTTTTTGATCTTTAAGAACTTTTGGTCCCAGTTTCTTTTCTATGATACCGTTTACATCGTTAATTACTGCCAATTTTTTAGCATTTGGAGCTTTAGGCGCTACACGTGAAATTTTAACTGTTTTAACAGGTGCAGCTTCTTTGACTTCTGCAGCAGGTGCGATTTCTTTGATTTCAGCAGCCGGAGCAACTTCTTTTACCTCTGCTGCCGGTTTAGCCGGAGCAATTTCTTTGATTTCAGCAGCCGGTGATGAAACAGATTCTTTTACTTCCAGCGCAGGTTTTGCTGCAACAGGTTCTTTTACGATTGGTTGTAATTTTGGCATTTCTATTGTTGCCGGATCAATTGCTTTTACTTCTTGTTTTGCTACTTTATTAGAGCCGCCTGTAATATTGTATTTTGCTTTATTAATTTGATTTTTTATATATTTTTTTGCTTTTTTAAGAATTGAAGGTTTTTTTCTATATCCTTCCTGAATTTCATAATTGTCATGTTCAATACGAGCACGACTTCTATAGAACGGATTTTCGATTTCTTTAGATAATGTTTTTAAACGAGTATTACCGGATGTTTGGTTCATTATATTTGCTGCATTTGAGAAAAATACATCCAGTTTTTTAGGTTCAGTTGAATTAAGAATATCAACGTATTCTTGTACTGTATCTATATCAATATTGTGTTTTACTGTTTTATTGAAGAAGTTTTTAGCATGTTTATCAGATTCAACCTTTTGGAATAATTCTTTTAAAGCAGATATTTCTTTGTTTTCTCTTTTAGATTGATCTGCATTAATATTAAAGAATTTGTGATAATGGAATCTATCTATAATAGCCATTCTTGTACCAACATTTTCTTTTGTTGTAGATTTATATATATCTAAAAGATCTTTGTCATTTCCGGCTTGCAAGGAGCCTTCTTTTACTCCAAAATTACTTATAAAATAATTTAAGAATGTATGTCCTTCTTTTGTGTAATTATCAGATAATACTTTTCTATTTAAAACAGGAGTTTCTTGTAAACCACCAGGTGTAAAAATTCTGTTATTCTCTAGTTCAATATCATATTTTCTTGCATTATATTGCCCGCTTTCAACCATTTTATCCAGGTTTTTAACTACGTTTTCATCTTTTCTGTTTAATATTAAGTATGATTTATAACTGTCAAAATCTTCTACATATTTATCACTGTTTTTTGATTCCAGTAATTCAGCAGTCATTTCAGAGTGTTTTGGATTTCTAGTATCTAATACTTCTCTGTTAACTCTTTCTGCAAGTTTAAATCTCTTAGGATTATTATGTGCTGCTTCAAATACTCTATCCATTGTTTCAAAAGAACCATGACCATGAGAAATTAAATAAACCTGTGTTTTAGAAGGTTTTTTAATATTTTTGAAAATATTAACTGCATGATCTCCTACTTCTTTAGTCTTTTCAGGGTGCTTATATGTAACAGCAATTGCACGTGATGATAATCTATCTAATAAACTCAATTTTTTTAAAGATGCACCTTTAGTTATTTCAACAATTGTTTCTACATTTTGTCCTAAATGAGAAGCAATATCATGGTGATGCTCCATAATTCCTCTTTGTATTTTTCTACCCTTAGGGGTTAACATTCTTACATTTAAACCTTGAAACTGTACATTTGATTGTACTTGATTATTTTTCATTTGGTATTGATTATTTCGGCTAAAACTTGTAATAGTGTTCATATTCACTCCTTATGTTAGTTGAGTCCTTCAATCCCATGAATACCCGTGAAAAATTTTTTTTGCGTTTTTATAACATGATGTTAAGAAATATTAAAACAAATTTGAAAAATTATCATATCGGGCAACTATAGAATAATATTTCTATGGTATGATTGTTAAAGACAAAAGGGAAGAAGGGACAAAACATGTTAAAGCTTTTAGTAAGATTATTAGGCGGTTCAAATGATAAAAAAATAAAAGAGGCAATGCCTGTAGTTGATCATATTAATGCACTGGAGCCTGAATTTGAAAAGTTGACTGACGCTGAATTACGAGCAAAGACAGATGAATTCAAAGAAATTTTATCACATCGGCCGACTTCTGATAATCCAAAAGCTGACAGAATTTTAGAAAAAGAAGCACTTGACAAAATTCTTCCTGAAGCATTTGCAACTGTGAGAGAGGCTGCTAAAAGAACTTTAAACATGCGTCATTTTGATGTCCAGCTTTTGGGCGGATATTTTTTACATAATGGTCATATTGCAGAAATGAGAACAGGGGAAGGTAAAACTCTTGTTGCAACACTTCCTGCTTACCTGAATGCTCTGACAGGTAAAGGTGTTCATGTTATTACCGTCAACGATTATCTTGCAAAGCGTGACAGCGAATGGATGGGAAGAATCTATAAATTTCTTGGTCTGTCTGTTGGTGTAATCCTTTCAGGCGGCAGAGATGAAATGGAATTTGAAGATAAAAAAGCAGCCTATGAATGCGATATTACATACGGTACAAACAACGAATTCGGGTTTGATTACTTAAGAGATAACATGGCAGGCTCTATCGACATGCTTGTCCAAAGACCTTATAACTACGCGATTATCGATGAAGTTGACAGTATCCTTATTGATGAAGCAAGAACCCCGTTAATTATAAGCGGTAAGTTAGAAAAATCTGCCGATACATATAAATTGATGGCAAAAATTGCTCCTCAATTGAAAAAAGATGTCGATTACGAAGTGGACGAAAAGAATAAAAATGTTATTTTATCAGAAGAAGGTATAGACAGAGCCCAAGAGCTTATAGGATGCAAAGACCTTTTTGATATATCAACACAGTATGCTCATCACCTTTTGCAGGCACTAAAAGCAAAAGAATTATTTATCAAGGATACGGATTATGTTATCAAAGACGGTGAAGTAATGATTGTTGATGAATTCACAGGTCGTCTTATGGAGGGCAGACGCTGGTCTGACGGTTTGCATCAGGCAGTCGAAGCAAAAGAAGGTGTTAAGATTCAGGATGAAACCCAAACCCTTGCAAGTATTACCTTCCAGAACTTATTTAGATTATATCCGAAGCTTTCCGGCATGACCGGTACAGCAATGACTGAGGAGGCGGAATTCGGGAAGATTTATAATCTGGAAGTTACTGTTATTCCGACAAATAAAAAAGATATCAGAATTAATTATCCCGATGTTATTTATAAAACAGAACGTGCGAAATTTAATGCGGTTGTAGATGATATTTTAGAGCAGCATAAAATAGGACGTCCTGTACTTGTTGGGACGATAAGTATTGAAAAATCAGAGTATCTTTCTGATTTATTAAAAAAACGCGGGATTAAACATAACGTATTGAATGCGAAATATCACGAAAAAGAAGCATATATTATTGCACAAGCAGGTCGTTACGGTGCCGTTACTATTGCAACAAATATGGCAGGCCGCGGTACTGATATTCTTCTGGGTGGTAACGCAGAGTATCTTGCAAAAGAAATGCTTGATGCGAAAAAATATACACCGGAAAAAACACCTGATTATGAAGATAAGAAAAACGAAGCTATGGCTGAGGCCAAAAAGATTACATCGGAAGAACACGAAAAAGTTGTTGCAGTCGGCGGGCTTCATGTAATAGGTACTGAACGTCACGAATCAAGACGTATTGATAACCAGTTGAGAGGTCGTGCCGCAAGACAAGGTGACCCCGGTTCTACAAGATTTTTCTTATCATTGGAAGATAATCTTATGAGAATATTCGGCGGTGATAAGCTTGTATCTTTGATGAACATGATGAATGTAGAAGAAGATATGGCGATAGAATCGGGGCTTATCACAAAACAAATTCAATCTGCACAGAGAAAAGTTGAAACTTACCATTTTGATATCCGTAAAAATGTACTTGAATATGACGATGTTATGAATGTTCAACGTGAGAAGTTTTATGCTCAAAGAAGGAAAGTATTGGCCGGCGGAAACCTGACAGAAGATATTATCTATATGATGGAGCAAGAACTGGACAGATTGATGAAAAGTTATATATCTCCGGAAATGCCGCCTGATGAATATATTTATGATGATTTGGTCACAATGATTAAAGAACTTCATTCAATTATCCCGCAGCTTGATTATATAAAAGTTGACGATATCAAGAGTATGCGGTTTGAAGAAATGTATGACAAAATAAAAGAAGCAATGCTTAATGCATATAGAGATCACGAAAAAGAAGTTATCACATTCTACAACGACGTTATGAGAGAATATAATCCTGAAAGAGAGCCGGAGGAATTATACGGGGATGATAATGTAATGCGTCATATTGAAAAGGATATTTTATTAAGAGTTGTAGATAATAAATGGATTGATCACTTACACAATATTGATATGTTAAAAGATGGTATCGGTCTTCGTGCTTACGGACAAAAAGACCCGTTGATTGAATATAAACGAGAAGCTTATGATTTATTTAATACAATGATGCACGAAATACAGGGTGATACCGTAAAATACTTATTCCGCACAAAATTTGGAATACAATTTGTGGCAGAAGAAGGGTAAGTTACTTTATTATGCAAATAACAGTAATCGGAACAGGTTATGTCGGATTAGTGGTAGGAGCCTGTCTTGCGGATATGGGAAATGATGTTATCTTATAGATAACAATATTGAAAAGCTTGAACAACTTAAAGATGGTATTATACCGATATATGAACCGGGATTAGAAGAACTTGTTAAATCAAACGTTATAGAAAACAGGCTTTCGTTCTCCTCAGATATTGATGCTGCGGTCAAAAAATCCCAAGTATGTTTTATTGCTGTTGGTACTCCGCAGGGAGAGGACGGCTCTGCCGATTTACAGTATGTGTTTGAGGTTGCAAAATCAATCGCAAAATCTATGAACGGCTACAAAGTTATTGTTGATAAATCAACAGTTCCTGTCGGCACTGCCGAAAAAGTTACTGAGATTATAAAAGCCAATACTACACACCCTTTTGATGTTGTGTCTAACCCTGAATTTTTGAAACAAGGAAATGCTGTAGATGATTTCTTGCATCCGGATAGAGTTATTATCGGCTCAAATTCTGATAAAGCAACTCTTATTATGCAGGAAATATATTCCCCGTTCTTTAGAACAGGAAACAGAATTATTGTAATGGATGTAAAATCTGCAGAAATGACAAAATACGCAGCCAATTCTTTTCTGGCAACAAAAATATCGTTCATGAACGAAATCGCAAACCTTTGTGAAAAAGTCGGAGCCGATGCGGAAATGGTTCGTGTCGGAATCTCAACGGATTCACGTATAGGCAACAAATTCTTATTCCCTGGACTCGGATACGGCGGAAGCTGTTTCCCGAAAGATGTTAAAGCTCTAATCAAAACCGGACTTGAAAACGGAATGGATATGAGCATTATATCTGCTGCCGATAATGTGAACAAGAAACAAAGACAAATATTTATAGAAAAAATCACAAAATGTTTTGGGCATGATTTATCCGGCAAAACTTTCGGAGTTTTAGGACTTGCTTTTAAACCAAAGACAAATGATATGCGTGAAGCACCTGCAATAACAATAATTAATGCCTTGCTTGATATGGGGGCAAAAGTCAAAGCGTTTGACCCGAAAGCAATGGAGAGTGCAAAATTTATATTCAAAGATAAAATAACGTATTCAAAAAATGCTTATGATACGGTAGAAAATGCGGATTGTATGCTTCTTTTAACAGAATGGAACAAATTTAGACGTCCGGATTTTGAAAGAATAAAATCTTTGATGACAACTCCGATTATTTTTGATGGCAGAAATCAATACAATACTGTAAGGTTGGAAGAAAAAGGCTTTGAATACTATCAAATAGGCAGGTAGACTAAAATTAAAATAACACAATACTCATTGTGTTATACATACTTGTAATAACTATATCATTTAAACAAAATATTGCAATATTTTTGTTTTTTGTCTGCTGTATTTTAATACATTCCTTTTTCATAACACAATGAGTATTGTGTTATGAAAAAGGGGAATTTATGAAGACGTATGAAGCAACGCACTACCAAAAAGGAATTGATATAAATGATAAAAATGAATCTAGAAGCATTATATATTCACTTATACAACCTGACAAAATAGTTTTAGATATCGGTTGTGCATGCGGGGATTTAGGAATTGCATTAAATAACAATAAAAATTGTAGTTTGTATGGACTTGAATATGTGCAAGAAAGTGTGAAAATAGCTAAATCGAGCGGCAATTATGTTGAAGTTCATCAATGTGATTTAAATTATTTAAATATAAACAAATTTGAACATTATAAAAATAAGTTTGACTATATTGTTTTAGGTGATATTTTAGAGCATCTTTATGATCCTGAAGATATTTTAAACAAATTGAAAGAATTTCTAAAAGAAGATGGTTCAATGATAATATCTGTACCAAATATATCCCATGCGAGTATTAAAATATCGTTATTATTAAACCAATTTGAATATTGTGAGTATGGCACACTAGATAAAACCCATATAAGGTTTTTTACTTTAGAAAGCTTTTTAAATATGTTAAAAAGTCTAAATTTACATATTCAAAATGTAGATTATACAGTGCAGGGTATAAAAGGAAGTTTAAGTAATCTTAAATACAAAAAGATTCCGGCGATTTTCCTATGGTATATTATTAACAATCAAGAATCATTTTGTTTTCAATATATTTTTCAAGTTTCTAAAAAAGATGTATATTCTTCATTGACCAATAGGCAAATAATTAAACAGGCAGTCAATTATAAATTATTACAAAAAATTAAATTAAAAAGTTATACAAAATTAATTAAAATATAACTCCAATACTTTCAAAAATTGTATATATTTCAATTTTATTGTAGTATATAAAAGTGTAAAATAAAATTTTATATAGGATTAAATTTTGAACTATAAACTTATAGATATGAAAGTATTTGGTGATGAACGCGGGAAGTTGGTATCATTAGAAGGGGGTATCAATATTCCTTTTGAAATAAAACGCGTTTATTATATTTATGACACATTGCCTGGACAGGAACGTGGTAAACACGCACATAAAGAATTGGAACAAATAATTGTAGCAATGGATGGAGCTTGTCAGTTTGTTTTAGATGACGGTAAAACAAGAGAACAAGTTTGGCTAAATCGACCGGATGTTGGGCTTTATATTGGTAAAAACATGTGGAGAGAAATGTGTCATTTTTCTTACGGATGCAAATTAATGGTACTTGCAAGTACTCATTATGACGAAAATGAATATATCCGCAACTATGATGACTTTTTAAGAGAGGTTAACAAATGATACATCCCTTATCAGATATCCATAGTAAAAATATCGGTGAAGAAACAAATATTTGGCAATACTGTGTAGTGCTTCCAGGGGCTGTGATAGGGAATAACTGTAATATTTGTTCTCACTGTTTTATAGAAAATGATGTTATTATTGGAAATAACGTAACGATAAAAAATGGAGTACGTTTATATGATGGTATAACTATAGAAGATGACGTTTTTATCGGCCCTAATGCTGTGTTTTGTAATGACAAATACCCAAAATCAAGAAATAAAAATTTTAAACTTGAACCGATAATAATAAAAAAAGGAGCAAGTATAGGAGCAAATGCAACAATTCTTCCTGGGGTTACAATAGGAGAAAGAGCAATGGTAGCTGCAGGGGCTGTCGTGGCTAAAGATATTAAAGCTGGAAAGGTCTTTATTAAGTGAAATTATTTGAAAAAATTAGTACGAAGTTAATAAATGGTAAATCTAGGCTATTTAAATTTTTTAATATTCCTATTATTCAATTTGAAATTTTAAATAAACACATTAAAATAAAATTTCCATTATTAAATAAAGAGAAATATTGCTCAACTTTAAATACTGATAAATCTGTTTTTTACTTAAAGGTGAACCGTAGAGAAAAGTATTCTTTTATTTGCTTACAACAATGGATAAATATAATTAATTACTTGGATTCTGATTTTTATATAATATGTGATAATGAAGAATTAAAAACAGAGATATTAAAAAAAATTGTTTTTAAAAACAGTAACATTAAATTTATTTCAAGTTATACAAAACCATTTAAAAATATTGTAAAAAAGAATTTTTCGAAAAATTGGTATAAAGCTGCATATGCTCATCTATCAACTTTCTACCATGCGCAACAACATGGTTTTAAAAGCTTTTGGAATATTGATGCTGATGATGCAATTTTATTAATTAATCCGGATAAAGCAGCAAATATGCTAGATACTATAGGGAACTACGCTGTTAAAAATGATATAAAAGCGTTTTCTCTTGATTTCTGGACTTCATTAACGCAAGGGCAAAACTGGACATTTGGTATAACATATGTTGATTCTTCAATAGATTGGTTTAAATATCTAAAAAATATACCATTTGATTGGAGAGACAAATTTAAAGATATTAATTTTGATTTTAATCTGGATTGGATATTTAACTACATGAAAATTTATGAAGACATCAATATAAAAACTTTTTATATTGAAAATCTTCATTTTATACACTGGGGTGATTTTTTAATTAATCCTTATGCAAGTCAAATTTACCACTGGTATCAAGGAAAACTGCAACTACCATTACTGGAAACAATACTACAAAATAAAGACATCACAACAATGTCTATTCCGGAAGAGTGCATAAAATTTGATTTTAATATTAATGAAAATGAATACATTGAATTTATACTACAATATATTACTGCTTTTCGATTATTTCCTTGTCAGTGGATAAAACTATATGGTTTAGAAAAATTTATGAAACAGGAAATGAAAAATATTAATATTGAACCAATAAAAATAATATAAAGGCATTATGAGTATTTATAAAAAGTGTTATATAAATTTAGTAGAAAGTTTAGGAGATATCGTTGCTTGTGAACCAATAGTCCGATATATTAAAGATACATATAAAAATATTGAAATATTTTGGTTGGTAAAGGAGCAATATAAGGATTTATTAACAGCAAATCCTTATATCACTTCTATTATAGTTGTTAAATCTTTATATGAAGCTGATTTATTATGCGCAGAAAAAGAAAATAGTGAAACACTGATATTAAATTGTCATTATGATAAAAGACTTTGTAATGTTACCGGCAATGTACATAGAAATACAATAAATTCAGGTATAACGATTGACAATATTTTTACTAATCGTTCAATTTTAGAAGCATTTTCTATGTGTGCCGGACTTCCTGCTTTGAATATTAAACCGAGATTTTATTTAAAAAGTGATATAAATGTTCAAAATCTTCCTGAAAAATATGTGGTATTTCATTGCAAATCTGCAGATATAAAAAAAGATTGGACAAAAAGGAAATGGAATAGACTTGCAAAACATATAATAGCCGAAGGTTATCATATAATAGAAATTGGTATGGAGCGAATAGTTACGATATCAGATAATTACTATCATGATTATACTGATATAAGAGATTTGCAGAAGATAGCATATATTATAAAAAACTGTTCGTGTTTTATCGGAATTGATAGTGGCTTTGCTCATATTGCAAATTGTTTTGAGAAATATTCAATATTATTATTTGGTAAATATCTAAGGTTTAGTAATTATAATATATACAGTGGAAATTATAAAATATTTAACAAATGTACAATAATTTACTGTAATAATTCATACACAAAATATATTCCTGCTATAATAGTATGTAAAGTTTTCAAAAGTTTTGTATATGGAAAAGAAGAGAAACTATTAAATACGAAAATTTTATATAAGCCACCTTTAATTAAAAAACTGGCATACAAAATAATAAAAGGAGTATTCTGATGCATTTATGCAAAATTTGTAATAATGAAACCAAAAAATATATGAATGGAATGATTCGGAATAAATATAATATAGAATATTATTATTGTCCGCATTGCGGTTTTTTATTTGCAGATAATCCAATATGGCTTGAAGAAGCTTATTCTGAAGTTATTAACTCTGAAGATACCGGAATAATGTCAAGACCTGAAAGTAACAAAATAAGTCTTAGTATAATTTTGTCATATCTTTTTGACTCTAATAAACAATTTTTAGATTATGGCGCCGGATATGGAATATTAGTCAGAATTATGAGAGATATAGGTTTTGATTTTTATTGGTATGATAAATATACAAAAAATATTGCTGCTCTTAACTTTGAAGGAAATCTTAATAAAAAATATGAAGCATTGATTAGTATAGAATGTTTTGAACATTTGACAGAACCAATAAAAGAAATAGAATCAATGTTAGTATTATCAGATACTATTATATTTACAACAGAAGAACTCCCATCACCTATTCCCCTACAGAATGACTGGGATTACTATGCTCCTTCTCATGGACAACATATTTCATTTTATTCAAGAAAAACATTTGAATATTTGGCACAAAAATATAATCTCAAATATTATAAAGTATTTGAGTTTCATATTTTGACTAAAAAAGATTTAGATAAAAAAATAAAAAAATTAAATCAAAGTTTATTCTATAATAAATATCAAGCAAGACTAATAAAATTATTGTTTAACGTTAAATTTTCAGAGAAAGAAATATTATTTCAACGAATTAAAAGACATCTTCACAGTAAATCTTTAGATGACATGTATTATGCAATTGAACTCAAAAATAAGGGAAATAATAATGAAACAAAATAAAATAAAATATATACCGTTATACTTACCTCAATTCCATACCTTCAAAGAAAATGATGAATGGTGGGGAAAAGGCTTTACTGAATGGACAAATACTAAACCGGCAGTTCCTTTTTTTGAGGACCATTACCAACCCCACGAACCTCATGATGATATTGGTTATTATGACCTATCTGATGTTAATGTTATGATAAAACAGGCCAAAATGGCAAAAGAATACGGTATTTATGGATTTTCATACTATTATTACTGGTTTAATGGTAAAAAATTAATGGAAAAACCATTAGAAAATATGCTGCATAATAAAGCTGTAGATATCCCGTTTTGTTTATTTTGGGCAAATCATAATTGGACAAGAAGCTGGGATGCAGGAAATAAAGAAGTATTGTTAGAACAAACTTATGATGAATCCACCAATGAGCGTTTTATTGATGATTTAGTACCTTATTTTAATGATGAAAGATATATTAGAATTGATAATAAACCGATGCTTTTAATTTATCAATCTGATCACCTTCCAAACCCTAAAAAAACTGTTAAAGAGTGGAGAAAATACGCAAAAGAAAAATATAATATAGAACTTTATTTGGTTACTGTACAACAAAATAATCTTCTTCCTCCTCAATTATTTGGGTATGATGCAGCAATGGAAACATCACCTAATTGTAGAACCGGAAAAAGCAGCCGTTTAGATATAAACAAATTACCTAAACTGCCATCGGATGTAACAATGACCATATATGATTATTTTAAAAATATATTTTTGTACATTTTAGAAAAAGAAGAAAAATATAAACGTTTTAATTGTGTATATCCAATGTGGGATAATACGGCAAGAAGAAAGAAAAAACTGCCTTGGATGTTTTATGGTGCAACACCTGATTTGTTTGAAAAATTTCTTGTTGAAATGACACGAAAGACAATTAATCATTTTGACGAAAAAGAACAATTTTTATTTATTAATGCGTGGAATGAATGGGCCGAAGGAACTCATTTGGAACCGGATAAGAAATATGGTTATACATATCTTGAAATCTGTAAAAAAGTAAAAAATATGTCAATGGAAGAACTCAAAACTAACGGATTTGATCAAAAAACTAAACGTGAAATGGATAGAAAGTTAAACGGAATATGGCCGATTAAACTTTTAAAAGCTTTAAATCCGATACAAAAAGTAAGAATCAATCGTGATAGAATTATAAAATTTTTAGGAATTCCTGTTTACAAATATACCAAATAGAAAGGATTGTTATGGGATTTGAGCTAGGACAAGAGATTATAGATAGGTTGAGATTCAAAAAACGCAGTTACGGCAGAAGCAAAACGGCAAAACATTTAATCTACGGTAAAGTTTATTACCCAAATTACAATTTAGATTTCATGTTCAATCCAGGTTCTTCTAAGTTATATAACGAATATGGTGAAAAATTAAAAGAATTTTTCTTGCGTGATATAATGTATGCTCATTCTCCATACAGGCAATCACGCTATTTTGTATGGGATAGATATAATTTCGGGCTTGATACTCATTTTTATTCGCATAAATGTATGTTGGAAACAATGGGAAACCCTAAAAAAAGATATGGTCTTTTAATGGAGTCAGAAGCTATTATG
Source organism: Candidatus Gastranaerophilales bacterium (assembly GCA_944324825.1). Lineage (GTDB taxonomy): Bacteria > Cyanobacteriota > Vampirovibrionia > Gastranaerophilales > Gastranaerophilaceae > UMGS1585. Next base: position 33,827 of record CALUXU010000010.1, on the reverse strand, counting down.
CGCAGCGCTTATCGAATTTTTGATACGCATAAAGGGCTTGAAAAAGATTTTGACTTAATATTTACTCATTCTGCTCAAATTCTTGATAAGATTGATAATGCACGGTTTGTTCCATTCTGTGCAACGATTTGGAATGCTGATTCATTATCAGATGATGCATACAAAAGAAAGACAAAAAATGTTTCAATTTTATCTTCTGATAAGCTTATGTGCGAAATGCATAAATTTAGATATGATTTGGCACACAAATGTAAAAGAGAAGGTTTGGCTGACACCTTTGGAACTTTTGACGGAGGACCTTTTGTAAAAATTGCTGATACCCTAACAGACTACAGGTATTCTATTTGTATAGAAAATGAAGTTCAACCGTATTTCTTTACCGAAAGATTAACAAGTGCACTTGCTGCACAAACTGTTCCGATTTATTTGGGTGCAAGCAAAATAGATGAATTCTTTAATCCTGATGGTATAATTAAAATAACAACAAAAGATGATATAAAAGAAGTCTTAAAGCAGTGTACAAAAGAAGAGTATGAACGCAGACTTCCTGCTATTTTAGATAATTACGAACGTGCAATAAAATACAGGAATCCGTTTGATTTTATGTATGAAAAATATTTGAAAGAAGAAAATAATGATTAAATTTTTAGATTTAGAAAAAATAAATAACAGATTCAGAGAAGAAATAGATTCAGAACTTAAGGAAATCCTTGATTCAGGTTGGTATCTTCAAGGTAAAAAAAATCAGAAATTTGCCGAGAATTTTGCAGAATTCTGCGGAGTAAAGCATTGTCTTGGAGTTGCAAACGGGCTTGATGCTTTAAATCTTATAATAAAAGCTTATGGCTTTTCCAATGGGGACGAGATTATTGTTCCTGCAAATACTTATATAGCTTCTATTTTAGCTATATCTCAAAATGGATGTACTCCTATTCTTGTTGAACCGGATATAAAAACATATAATATTAATCCTGATTTAATAGAAGAAAAAATTACAGAACGAACAAAGGCTATTATGGTTGTGCATCTTTATGGTCAAGCTGTTCAGATGAAAAAGATTTGGGAGCTTGCTAAAAAATACAATCTTAAAATTATAGAAGATTCCGCTCAAGCTCATGGAAGCGTTTATGATGGTATAAAAACAGGTGCTTTAGGAGATGCATCCGGATTTTCATTCTATCCTGGTAAGAATCTTGGATGTATGGGTGATGGCGGATGTGTTACAACAAATGATGATGAGTTATTTGAAAAAATTAAAGCAATTGCAAACTACGGTAGTGACAGAAAATACCATCATATATATAAAGGCGTTAATTCCCGTCTTGATGAAATTCAGGCAGCGGTATTAAATGTAAAATTAAAATATCTTGATAAAGATAATGCCAGAAGACGTGAAATATCTAAATATTATAGGGAAAATATCAAAAATCGCATTATTATACTGCCTGAAACTTATGACGAATCGGCACATGTATGGCATGTATTTGCAGTCAGAACTCCTGAAAGAGATAGATTTCAAAAATATTTGGAAGAGAATAATATTCAGACAATAATTCATTACCCGACACCACCTCATAAACAAGGTGCTTATCAAGAATGGAATAATCTCTCTTATCCGATATCAGAAGAAATTCACAGAACAGTTATTTCACTGCCTATATCACCTGTTATGACTGATGATGAGGTTGAAAGAGTTACGGAGGTTATAAATGAATACAGATAAACTGATATCTGTAATTATTTTGGCATATAACCAAGAAAACTATATACAAGATGCCATAAATAGTGTTTTAAATCAAAATTATCCCAATATTGAGATAATAGTAAATGATGATTGTTCTCCTGATAGAACAGTTGAGAAAATTAAAGAAATTAAAGATGACCGTATCAGGCTTATAGAAGCGAAATATAATCAAGGTATAAATGCCGGTTTAGATAGAGCTATTTGTGCTGCAAAAGGTGAATATATTGTCCTATTGGGCGGTGATGATATGATGACACCTGATTATATGAAAAAGATTCTTCAAACCTTTGAAGATCATTCTGATATCGGTGCTGTCTATTGTAATCTCATTCCTATTGATGAAAAGAATATTCCGTATAAAAATATTCCAAAAAGAAGATATTATACTTATAACCAAACAGAAGCAGAACAATTAAGATTTGCATTTCTGTATGGTAATTTTGTTTTCTCAACAGGCATGGCTGTTAAAGCAAAATATTTTAAAGAACTTCTTCCATTACCATTTTCGATTGTAAATAACCAGGATTTTAAAATACATATTGATTTAATAGTTAATGGTGTTAAAAACATCGTTTTAGATGATAAATTAATTCTATATCGTGTATTTAGAGATAAAACCAATATTTCATCTAAAGGTTTTACAACAGAATTAAGGGAATCATTGGAATTCGAAGAAGTGATGGAATCTTTTCTTCGAATTAATGATATTAAATTATTAGAAGCAATGTTTGATAAAGAAATTAAACGAACTGGATTAAAACCATTTCCTGATACAATTCCTTATTTTTTAGGTCGGATGGCTATTTATGCAAAAAAAGATGCAAAACAATCTTGGGGATACCATAAAATTATACAATTCTTAAAAAATGAAGAAAATTTTGATGTATTAAAAGAACATTATAATTTGGAATATAAAGATTTACTAAAACTTACTAAATATTTTCATAATACAATTTTTCAAAGATGCTTTAAATATAAAAAATTATTTAATATATTCCTTATTGCATTTATTGTATCAATATTATGTTTGCTATTAACTATTATTTATTTTACTTTAATTATTTAAACTTATTATTTTTTACAAAAAACGATATTTTTCATATAATATTATTTATGAAAATTGCTTTTATTCCGATAGATAACAGACCTGTATGCTATAATTTGGCGGTCGATATTGCTGCAATAGACAAAAGCATTGAGTTTTTTATTCCGCCGAGAGAATACTTAGGCTCTTTGACGAAATATGCGGATACTGACAAAATATATGAATGGTTTAATTCTTTGCCTGATGTTGATAAAGTGATTATTTCACTGGATACAATAGCTTATGGAGGCTTAATTCCGTCCAGAAGAAGCAACGATTCAGAAAATATGATAAAAGAGAGAGTGCAAAAATTCCGCTCCGCTTGGACTAAAAAGAAAGCAAAAGTTCTTGCATTTTCAAGTATAATGCGTATTTCTAACAATAATTATAACGAAGAAGAAAAAGAATACTGGAAAGATTACGGTACAAAGATTTTTGAATACTCATATAATACTCACAAATGTTCTCTGGGAGAATTTGGCAGTCCTATACAGAATCTTATACCTAAAGATATTCTTAATGATTACCTTAAAACCCGTCAGCGGAATTTCAATATTAACAAAATGTATCTTGAATGGCAAAAACTCGGTTTTTTTGATGAACTTATATTTTCCAAAGATGATTGTGCGGAATACGGGTTTAATGTAAAAGAAGCAAAAGAATTACAGAATGCAGGCGGAAAAGTTATTACCGGCGCAGACGAAATTCCTATCAGTCTTTTATCACGCGCAGTTGAAAAAGATATATCAGTTAAGCCTGTATTTATAGAAAACGATTCTAAAAATCTTATTTCTAATTATGAGGACGTGTCAATAGAACAATCTGTTCTTAACCAATTAAACCTTGCCGGAATCCGAGTGCAAAACGATGCGGATATTACATTAATTGTTAATAATTTCAAAGAGCATCAGGGTGAAATTGTTATGAAGCGTCCGACAGAACAATTTTCAGGTGAGATAAAACTTCCTGATACTCCTTATATGATAGCAGATGTACGAAATGCAAACGGTGCTGACAATAATTTTGTTGCAAAAATTCTTCCGCAGATAAACCTTAGTAATTTTTACGGATACAGCGCCTGGAATACTTCTGCTAACAGTTTAGGTACACTTATTTGTGCTGCAAAAATTAAATTTAACGCAAAAGAATACGATGATAACGCATTCAAAAAAGTTCAGATGATAAGATTTCTTGATGATTGGGCTTATCAGGCAAATATTCGCCAAACTCTTGATAAACCGCAGGATATAAAAGATAAAATGAAACCATATGAAGAAAAAATATCTGAAATACTAAACATACATATAAAAAATAATTATATTTATCCCTGGAACAGATTATTTGAAGTCGAGGTAGTCGATGAATCTTGTTGATATATTCTTGTTAGCTTTTGCTCTATCTATTGATGCCTGTGTTGTATCCTTCTCTTACGGAACAAAAATAAAAAACTCTGTTGTAAAATCTTCCCTGCTTCTTGCATTGTTTACCGGAGTTTTTCAGTCCCTTATGCCGTATTTGGGCGGAATTTGTACCAATTGTGTAAGATGCTATATTGAACCTTTTTCTAAATGGATTGTTTTTGCCATATTTCTTTATTTAGGATTTAATTTTATAAAAGAAGGAATAAATAAAAGTGATAACGATACTGTTATTACAGAAAAAAATACAAATGACGTAATAACCTACCCGACTTTATTTATGGTGGCTGTTGCAACCAGTATTGATGCGTTTTCTGCCGGAATTACTCTTTGTTTAAATCTTGATTGCATTATATTCCCGATAATTTTAATCGGGCTGGTAACTTTTGTGAACTCAATTATAGGATTTTTTACCGGAAAATTTTTCAGCCGGCTTAACCCTAAAATATTAGAAATCATAGGCGGCTTAATTCTAATCACTCTTGCAATAAAAGTTATTATTTAATAGCAAATTTATTATTTTACGGGTATTATATATCCATACAAGAAAGGATATGGGCATGAGTATACAAATGAATAATAATATATCTTTTAGAGCCAGAGTAAGAATGAGAGATGTAAAAGAGTTTTCAAATGCAATGGCGGAGGCAACACCGGGGTTATCTACCGGTTCATGTATTACAGGCGGATTAGGTTCAAGTTCAATCGGAACAACAGCTTCACACGCAGCCGGTTCCGCAGCAAATGTTGTCGGCTCTGCATTCTCTGCTAAATCATCAGGAATTGATTCCTTCGGGATAGTACCTTCCGTTATGGAATCTGCGGCAGGACATGCTACTCCTGCAACGATTGCATCATCAGAAGCACACCCGAGTCTTATCGGTTCACTTTTCAGTACAATAGGTGATTTTTTCCATAGCTTGGGAAGAGTCAAAGTTAATGTAAAAGATCCGAGTAAATAATGAATACAATTACCCCTTACACTACATACAACCAACAAATATATAAACAGAATCAACCCGTATTTAGAGGTTCGCCTCTAATGCCGGGGCCTTCTGTTGAAAAATCTGTGAGGAGTGTAGAATTTACGGGAAGAAAAATTGTTAACCGGATATGTGATTTCTTTTTGAGAAAGCATGATAGTGCTATTTATAATGAACTGATGGCTGCAAAAGTTGAAACTCCCGAATATATCAAGGCAATTAGCAGGGTAAGCCGCCTTTTTTCTTCTAAAAAAGAGATAGAAATTAATCTTGAATCAAACAGAATTCAACAGATTGCATCATCCGGCAAACCGCATATTTTTATAATGAACCATGATAATCAGGGTAAAGACCCGAAGATGCTGGCATTTTTTAATACTCTATTGAATGAGGAGTATTTACGCACCGGTCAGGCCGAAACTTGTCCGCGTCCGAAAATAATTTTAAACAGGGATATTTTATTATCAATGAATAAGGATAAAAGAAAAGTATTTGAAAAATTAGGTGCTATCCCTGTTGATGCAAGTATTTATTCTCCGGATAAAAAGTCAAATGCAAAGCAGCTGATTAAACTTATGAAAGGGTTTATAAATGGTGATTCAAATATTTTTATATTCCCTGAGGGAAGAAATGCAGCATTTAAGTATGCAAGTTTACAGGAGAAATTTCAGCTTGGTGTAGCAGAAATGGTCGCTAAATTGGCAGACAAACTCCCTGAAGTTTCAGTGACTCCGATAGGTTTTGCATATAATAAAGGACTAAAATCACCGGGTGATAGTATTTATATAGGTAAAACTGTTGTTTTCAAAAAAAATATTGACGGGATGTCTGCATCTTCGGGAAATATTTCCTCATCTTTTGCAAGGAATAGTTATAAAAAGTTTTACGATGGGGAAGAAAATGCTTTAATTACATGCCGTTCGACTCCTGTCAAAGGAAAAGAACTATCCCAATATATAGGCGGGATACTCTGTGAAAACCTTAGAATATGTACCGAAGAAGCGAAAGCAGCCCTTCCTAAAAAATCTTTAGGTAATGATATTATAAAATGCTAAAATTATGATATAATTAATCAAAATAAGAAAGAGGTCAGTTATGAGAGCATTATTAATTATATTTAGTTTATTTGCGTTTATGAATATGTCATTTGCGGCACCGTATAAGGGGGATGCAAAGTCTGCAAGAATTCCTGCCGGTACTGTTTTTAACCTGCAATTGATGCAGACAATCGACACTCTTGCAAATCAGGAAGGTGATGTTTGTAATTTTGTGTTACTAAATGACCAGAAGTATCATGATAATGTAGTATTGCCTTCAGGTTCTATCGTTCGAGGCAGCATTTCTCGTGTTAAAACTGCAAAATTATGTTCAAGAGGGGCTGTTTTATATATAGATTTTGACCACATTGTAACCCCGACCGGACGTCAGGTGCCTTTAAGCTTAGGTTTTATCGGGCTTCCTAAAGTAACTTATGACGGCGGAATCTATAACCAAAAAGGCTACGGTGAAGCATTACAGAATAACTGGCATAAATGTGTTGATATAACAAAAGTTTCAACAAATTATGGACTCAAAGCAGGTGATTCCGCTCCGGGAATCCAAATTTTGACATGTCCCGTTTGTGCAATAGGCGGTGGTGTCGGCGGTGTTTGTTACTTAATAGGTGACAGCATTATTGATTTATTCAGAAAAGGTGAAGATGTTTGTTTCCCTAAAGGAACAGTTTTCCATACTAAATTGACTCAACCTATTGATGTGCCGGTAAGCTAAAAGTTATTCTTTATTGAAGCGTTCTTTTATAGGGCATTCTTCATCTACCCAGACAAGAGTTATGTAATTTGGCATCTTAAACGGATTCGTTTTTGGTGCCATTTTGTCATACGAATCTATTTTCTTATTAAGCGTTTTGAAAAAGTTGATGAATTCCATAATTACATTATTTAGTGAAATAGTAAATATTAATGACCCGAAAGAATAGATTTTTATTTGTTTTATTCTCCATATCGACTAAGTCCGTTTTTTCTGTTAAAATTCATGTATGAACGAAATTGATTTAATTAACCGTATTAAAACTGTTTTAAATTCTGATTATATTGGTGATGATTGTGCCTATTTAAAAGATTTAGGTATTGTAATAACTCAAGACAGTCTTGTTGAAGGAGTACATTTTGATAAGAGATTAATGACTCCTTATCAGAACGGATATAAATCAGTAATGGCTAATCTTAGTGATATTGCCGCTTCCGGTGCCAAACCTTGTTATATGACGGTTTCGCTTTCTCTGCCGGATTATACCGTAGAAGAAGATATTGAAGATTTTTATGAAGGCTGTAAATTGGCAACAAAAGATTATGGTGTAGAGATTGTCGGCGGTGATATCACAGGCGGTGACAAACAGTATATTTCTATTTGCGCAATCGGAAAAACAGAAAACCGTCGTATTTCATCAAGAAGCAATGCAAAAGTCGGACATAAAATTATTACAAGCGGTGTACATGGTTCCAGTGCTGCCGGTTTAAAAATCCTGATGGAAAATTTGGAGCCTGATAAAGATTTAATTAAAGCTCATCTTATGCCTGTGGCACAGCTTGAGTTTTCAAGACAGATTGCTGAGCAAATAGAAGAAGATTATGCGATGATGGATTCTTCTGACGGGCTTTTTGATGCTTTGTATAAAATAGGTATTGCAAGTAATTGCACAATGTCTGTTGACTTTGAACGTATATTATACGATCCGAAGCTTGAAAAATATTTTGAAAATTATAAAGATTTGATTTTCTATGGCGGAGAAGATTATCAACTAATCGCAACTGTTCCGGTTGAACTCCTGCCAAAACTGAAAGATTATACAATTATAGGTGAAGTTATTCCAAAAGAAGAAGATTGTGTTATAAAGCTCAATTATGAAGATAAATCAGAATGTATTAACAGTATTGATAAATGCTTTAATCATTTTGGAATATAATTTAAAAAAACAACCGGAGAATTATTCTCCGGTTGTTTAGTTTTATGCTTCTATTTCTGTTTCAGGTAATTTAATTTCTTTCCCGTAATCTTTAGCTTCTGCTTTCGGAATACTGTCAATAATTTCTTGTACCTGATTGTTAGTTTCGTTTAATTTGTTAGCTTTTTTCTCTGCTTTATTCAAAAATCCCAGGCTTCCGTTTTTACCAACAATAGGTTGAGATTTAACTTTATTTTTTACTCCGCCTATTGCTTTTCCTGCTTCGGAATCAACGATTTCTGCAGCTAATGCTTGTCTGTGTTTTGCTTTTCTGATGATAATATTTACAGGATTTTGTTCTTGTCTTTCAACTGCTTGTTTTATTTTAGTAAAGAAATTATTTTTCCCTTTTTCTCCAAGAGCTATTGCTTGTTTTTTTATAACAGGGTATGCTGATTTATCCATTTTTATTGCCATACCAAAGTTTGGGGTATTGTTTCGTCTTGAGCAGTTCATATTTTGGCTCATCGGGTTGATTCCTAAGTTCATTATCTTGTCCTTTCATTGTTGGTTTACTCTTGTTTTAACACTCTTCAAAAAATAATTTGCTATTATATTTACAAATATTTACCATGTAAAAACGGCGGTATAGTAATTGTACCGCCGTTTTATAATACCTTGTTGGTGTAAAACCTGTTTTATGCTGATGCAGTTTCTTCACCTTTTTTGAATAAGCCTTTAACTGTTTCAAAAGCTTTTACGCCTTTAGCTGCTAACCATTCTCCGGCAGTATTAGCTTTTTCAGCTGCTTGACCTAAGAATTTCATAACTTTACCTGCACCTTCAGCACCTGCTTTTTCAATTACTTTATTGAAGCCGCCTAATTTGTGACCTGCAACTAAACCGCCAACTATTGCTGCTGCAGCTACTAAGGTTCCAATAATTGCATTTCTTGCTGTATGCTTTTTCTTAGGAGCTACATATTCATCTGCCTTAGCTTCAGGAGCTGCTGCACCTGCAGGTCTAGAATGTTTTTGAGGTTGATCAAGAATATCTCTTGCTGAATCTAACGCACCTGCTCTAAAAGAAACACCACTTACCATAACACACCTCCAAGGGTTATTAATCTATCACACATGTATATAAAACCACCAAAAACATGATTTTTGCTTATTTTTGACCTTTTGTTAAGTTTTATTTACAAAACTTATCAATTCATAGTACAATATTTATCGGAATGGAAGAATTTGCGGAAAATTTAAATAATATTAAACCTCTTGATGTTGTGTCTCTTTCTGCAGGTGAATTAAAAGAAATCGGGTATAAATGCTCAGATTTTAGAAATTCAAATATGCGAAACAGGATTACTGCAAATTTTTATGCGGCAAAGGCGGCAGAAAAAATTCTTGAAAATTTCGGGCTGTCTGTTGATACTTCTTATTCACTGCAAGAAATACATTCAATTATTGAAAAATGGGACATTTCGGAAGTATTTGTGAATGACTGCAGGATATCAGTTAGGTTAAATTTTGGAGAATACAAACTTTTTATACCTAAAAAACACGAGAGATACGGAATTTTAGGCGATGTATTTATGTTTGTAAGATTCGAAAACAACTTAATCAAATTGTTAGGTTTTCTGCCGGTTGAAGATCTTGATAAAGCTTATTCCGATGATGAAAATTATTACGTTGATATAAAAGATTTGAAACCTTTTGAGGATATTGATTTCAATATTGTTAAAGACCAAGAAAATATAGATAACGTAAAGAAAAACAGACAAAAGATTATTGAATATATTGAAGGAAATATTCCTGACAAGATAGAATTTTTTAAACTTCTTTCCATTTCCAAATATTTGCGCTGTGAAATGATTAAATTCGAAAAATCCGAAAAGATTTGCTCAATGGTTATGCAAAAAGAAGATTTTATAAAAAAAGAAATAAACAATGATATTACAAATATCTCTCAACTGGCTGATGCATTTATCCAATCTAAAACAGAGATTTTAAAAGTCAGCGAGCAGCAAAAAGAGTCTGCCGAGAATTTTAAACTTGAATGTGCAAGAGCGAATTTAGAAAAATTATTTAATTCTTCTCCTTCTAATGCTGAAATTATGGAGGATATTCAGAATAAATCCATATCAGAAGTTGTTGATACGCTGCTTGTAAAATCTGAAACAGCCATACCGGGTGAAAGGCTTCCGATTGGTGTGATACTAAGCGCATTTAAGATATTTGTATTTTTATTACTTATAATACTTTTAACTGCAGGAATATTTTGTTATACAAGCTATACAAACTATGATACAAAATATCCTACTCCGGAGTTTGTCCAAAAAATTCAGTTGTACTTTTCTGATACCTGCGAAATGTTAAAAAAAAATAAAGTTTCCTTGTATATGTTACTTGATAAATTATAATTAGAAATGTACGATACTGTAAGGGGAGTTTAACTATGACAAATCCATTTGGGGTAAACGAAGAGGAAAATAAAGAAGAAAATATTGAAAAAAACTCTGGTAATAAAGCAGAAGTGAATCCTGAAGCAGAAGTGATTGTTGATGAAAAAGCTCCTGCCGATGAGGCTGCCGAAAATTCTGAAGAATCTCACGATTCTGATTTAGATAAACTGCAGGCAGAATATGACAAATTAAACAACCAATATATAAGACTTGCTGCGGATTTTGATAATTACAGAAAAAGACAGGCTCAAGAACGTGAAAGTCTTTTGAAATACGGAGCAGAAGACACTTTAAAAAAATTGATTGATGTTCTGGACAACTTCGACCGCGGTGAAAAAGCTATTGCCGATGTAGAAGATTGTGAAAAAGTTAAAGAAAGCTTCAACCTTGTACATAAACAGTTAACAGATGCTCTCGCAAAAGTGGGGTTAGAGGTTATTCAATGTATGGGGGAAGAGTTTGACCCTAATTTTCATGAGGCGGTTATGCAGACTCCTACAAGCGAGCATCCTGAACATACAATTATTGCAGAGTTACAAAAAGGCTACAAGCTTGGTGACAGGGTATTAAGACCTGCATTAGTCAATGTAGCTACAGCCGAATAGAATAGTAAAAAAGAGATGACGATGACGGATTATTATGAAATACTGGGTGTATCAAAAGATGCAACTAAAGACGAAATAAAAAGTGCGTTTAGAAAAATGGCGCGTAAATACCATCCGGACGTAAATAAGGCTCCGGATGCGGAAGAAAAATTCAAAGAACTTGGCAAGGCTTATGAAGTCCTGATGGACGATAATAAGCGTGCAACCTATGACAGGTTTGGCGAAGAAGGTTTACAAAACTCCGGTTATACTTCTCAAGGACCTTTTGCGGACGGATTTGGCGACTTGAATGATATTTTTGAATCTTTCTTCGGCGGATTTGGTTTTGGTTCATCTTCAAGAAGAGTTGATCCGAATGCGCCTGTAAGAGGAGAAAATCTTCGTCTTGATATAGAAATAGAATTTGAAGAAGCAATGTTCGGGCTTGAAAAAGAAATCAAAATCGACCATCTTGAAACTTGCAAATCCTGTAACGGAACCGGTGCAAAACAGGGCAGCAAACCAGTTACTTGTCCTACTTGCGGCGGCCGGGGACAGATTCAGCAAACAACTCAAACAATTCTTGGAAGTTTTGCCCAAATAGTAACCTGTCCTAAATGTCACGGTAAAGGAAAAATCATTTCCGACCCTTGTCCGGATTGTAAAGGTCAGGGACGCAAGGAGGTTGAAAAAACTATTAACATAAAAATCCCTAAAGGTGTTGATACCGGCTCAAAGATGCGTCTTTCAGGTGAAGGAGATGCAGGTTTAAACGGCGGACCTGCAGGTGATTTATATGTAATTATCCATGTAAAACCTTCTGAATATTTCCACAGAGATGGTGTAAATATTTACACCAAGCTTGAAGTATCTCCTGCTCAGGCGGTTCTCGGTGATGAGGTTGTTATAAAAACAATTGACGGAGAAAAACGAATCTCCATTCCTCATGGGCTTCAATCAGGTGCCAGGGTTACGATAAAAGGTGCAGGTGTACCTGTTATTTCAAATCCGTCAATGAGGGGTGACCATATTGTTGTAGTGACAGTGAAAACTCCGACTCATATTTCAAATGAAGAAAAACGTTTGTATGAATCTTTATACGAAATAGAAACGGGTAGAGTTAAAAAACAATCCGTTAAAGAAAAAATTAAAGGGGCGTTCAAATAGTGAAAAAATTTTGGATATTACTTATTACATTTGTATCATTAATACCTTCGGCTTTTGCGGCTAAGCTTCCTGATGATGTACAAATGTTGTTGAAAAAAACGTTTCCTGCTGTTGATATAAGGTTTGACGGTGTTATTATATTGCAGGACGGAACTGTTTATTTGCCATTGTATCCGGCAAGAATAAAAAATCCTGAAAAATTAACTGTTGCAACAACGTATCCGGATAAGACTCCTCTTACAAAACGTCCTGATGTTGTTGTTTTCAATAATGATTTTGTATTATTAAAAGTTTTGGTTAATAAAGACGGAACTAAAACCGTTAAAAAATTCGATAAACCGCCTATGGTTATAAAGTCCGGTTTATTGCCTCAGGATATGCTTGTCCCTAAAAATCTTATTATTCCGGAAAATCTTAAAAGTATAACCGGTAGTCTTACGGTTAAAATAGCACCGGAGGAGGAAATAAAAATTCCTGCGACAAAGATTGAGTTCAAAAAGAATACTGATATAAAACCTATCAAACAGGCAAATATGGTTTCTGTTGTGCCTCAGTTGAGTGATAAAACTCTTTATATTTCAACCTGCTATTCCAAAGATATTCAGGTTGTAAAAGGGGAATCTAAGACTCCTCAATACGCTTTATCTCAAAAAGCAATTCCGAGATGTATTGCAATCACACCTGATAATAAATTTTTATTTGTTACAACCTTCAACAGTACTCTTGTAGATATAATTTCACTTGCAGATGACAGAATTATTAAACAGATAGATTTAACAACTAACGGCGGCGAAATTGTTATGGACTCTAAAAACAATATCGCGTATGTTTCAAGTCCTGATGCATCGACTATTTACCAGATATCTTTAGCGGATATGAGCTTGAAGAAGAAAATTAAAGTAAACGGCAGATGCGAGAAATTAATTCTTAACGATGATTACTTGGTTTATGTTGACAAATTGACTAATAAAATATGGAGTATAGAACTCGGAAACGAATATACTTTAAAAGATTTGGGCAGTTATCCTAATATTTCAAAATTGGTTTATGCCGACGGAAAACTATATCTCGCAAGCCGTACAAAGGATAGAATTGCTGTTCTGGATTATAAAAACCAGACACTTTTATCTGAATTTAATACAATCAAAAAACCGATTGATATGATTGCTTACGGTAATAATTTATTTGTATTAAGCGCAGAGGATAACGTCGTTCAGGTAATAGATATGAAATCTGATGAACCGTCATCAACAATGAAACTCGGAACAGGAGGTTTTTCAACATCTATTTCATTAATCCCGAATACGTCATTGGCTCTCGTATCGGATGTGAAAGCCGGAAGATACTCTGTTATTGATTTAAACAGAAAAGCGGTATTAAAAACTAATTCTCTTGATATTCCTGTAAGTAATATTGTAATTGGCAAAAATGTAAGAAAGATATAATTATGAACAAGATTTTGAGCGATACGTTGACAGAACTTGAAAAAACGCAAAAAGATTTTTGGAATGTATCAAGAGCCACAGGTAATTTTTTAAATATGCTTATAAAAATCCGTAATGCCAAAAGTATTCTTGAAATAGGAACATCAAACGGGTATTCGGGACTGTGGATGTTAGAGGCATTAAAGGTTAATAAAGGCCATCTTACAACGATAGAATATTATGATAAGCGTCAAAGTATCGCAAGAAGTAATTTTGATAAATGCGGTTTTGCAGGTATGTATACCCCGATTCTGGGTTCGGCTTGCGATATATTGGAAGAATTTGATTCGGATAAAAAATTTGATTTTGTTCTTATTGATGCAAATAAAAGAGAGTACGTAAAGAATTTTGAGCTTTTAAAACCTCATCTTTTACCTAATGCAATTCTTTGTGCGGATAATGTTAATTCTCACAGAGAAAAAGTTCAAACCTACCTCGATGCAGTAATGGCAGATGAAGGATTCCAAACAGAAATACTGGATTTGCCTGCCGGACTTGCAGTTTCTTATAAGTTGTAATTACTTATTTTATTACTTTGGCTGTACAAATATCGTAAAATATATTAATATTATTCTTGGATAAAAGATGCCTTTCGAAAAGAGCTAACCGACAAATTTATTATAGTCTTCGGGTTAGTTTCCGACTAGAAAGGAGGCTGATATGGATAAATTTAATATTAGTTTGTTACTAATTTTTATGATTTTATACATATTAAAAAGTGGCTCTTACCTGAATAGATAAGAACCACCTAGTCTTCTAAAGGCATCCGGCAGCTTGGACAACTGCCACCCTGTAATTATATTATTTACTATTATCTTATGTTTGTCAACCATTTCACATTGTTTTTAAAGTAAATATATATTAAAATAAACCGTTTTTGTAAACAAATCCTATACTTTTGATTTTATCTTTGATATAATTTTTGCATTCGTTATTAATTACTGGAGAAAATTATGGATAGATTATTTGGCATTTTGGGTATTGTATTTATTTTATTGATTGCTTATTTAATGTCAAATAATCGGAAGAAAATCAACTTCAAAACTGTCGGAATCGGTTTTCTGTTACAGGTTTCTCTTGCAGTATTTATTTTTAAAGTTCCGCTGGGACAAAAAATGTTTTTAGGTATCGGTGTTTTAATCCAAAAGATTTTGGATTTTGCTTTTCAGGGTGGCCAATTTGTCTTTGGCGGCTTATTGGATTTCAAACTGTTTGATTCTGTATTCGGAGCAGGGCACAGAATATTTGCTCTTCAACTCGTCGCATCTTGTATTTTTATGATGATACTTGTCAATATTTTGTATTACTACGGGATTATGCAGCGAATTGTCCTTGTGTTGGGAAAGGCAATGAATAAACTTATGAAGGTATCGGGAGCAGAAGCTTTGTGCTCGGTTGCAAATTCATTTGTCGGTCAAATAGTTGCTCAGATTATGATTAAACCTTATCTTGAAGCATTAACCCGTTCTGAGTTATTGGCATGTATGGCAGGAAGTATGGCTTGTATATCAGGTGCTATGATGCCTATATATATTGGTATGGGGATACCTGCGCAGTATATTTTAGCATCCTCAGTTATGGCAGCACCAGGTGTACTTGTTATAACAAAAATGATGTATCCGGAGGATAGAGTTCCTGAAACAGGTGAGAATATAAAACTTTCAACGGAAAAAACACACGTTAATCTGATTGATTCAATCGCTTCGGGAGCAGGTGAAGGTATGCAGGTTGCAATAAATGTTACGGCTATGTTGATAGCTCTTGTCGCTCTGGTCTCAATGATAGATTATACATTGGGTTACTTTGGAACAATGATATACAAAGCATTTCATATGCAGGGCGCATTTCTAGGACTTGATTTGCAGCATTTATCTTTGAAAATGATACTCGGTAAGTTTTTTGCTATTTTCGCATTTTTGATGGGAGTGCCTCATCAGGATATAACTGCGGTCAGCCAGTTGATGGGAACAAAAGTAATACTTAATGAAATGGTTGCATATATTGATTTATCTGCAATAAAAGATACTTTATCTCCAAAAGCATTTTTGATTGCAAGTTTCGCATTATGCAGTTTTGGTAACGTTGGTTCAATAGCAACACAGTTGGGCGGAATCGGAGAATTGGCACCTAACCAAAGAAGAAATCTTGCGGAATTGGGAGTTAAAGCACTAATCGGCGGTACTTTGACCTGCTTTATGTCCGCAACTATTGCAGGGATTTTGTTCTAACGGGTAAAGGGGTAAAGGGGTAAAGGGGTAAATGTATTGGATTGGAAACGCGGCTAAGCAGTTGCAGCTAAGCAGCTAAGATAATTGGTGCTCCGAATATTACAATAATTTCTCCTAGCTTCTTGACTTCATAGCTACTTAATTCTTAATCACTTATCAGTGTAATATTTCAAATTCGTCATTGGTAAGAACCTGAAATAAATTCAGGTTGACAAAGTATGTTGGTTTTACTTAGCTGCCTAAGGACCTGACTACTTAGCCGCTTTATTCAATGAGTAAGCGCAATTTAACCCAATACATTTATCCCCCTACCCCCCCCACACACAAAAAAAAGGAAATCAGGGGGGATATGTAACAAATAGTTTTCTACACACACCACAGTTGATTTCCCTAAAAACGGTTATTATTTAGGTTATATTTGGTTATTGTCTAAACTTTGTTTAACGGGGGAGGTATCCCCCGTATAAATATATTATGCTTGTAACCCGTAGTGGGAAACTTGTGATTGAACCCCTGTTTGGATTCGTTGAGTTGTTCCCTTTTCTTCTTCTTCGATTTCCGCAAGAAGTGTTTCGAGTTTTGTTTTCTTTATCTCAAGTTGTTTTTCTTTTTCATTCAATTGTGCCATCATACGTTTCTTGTATTGCTCACGACCTTGTTCATACGCTTTCATATACGCTATCTGTTGCATATATGGTGCATTATCTCCAAATTGCGTGAAGATACTACCTTGTTGCATATAAGCCATTGCCTGGTTAGCATACTGAGTTGCCATTCCGTGTGCTAGCATCATCGAATCTATGCCTGCTCCGAAAAGTGACGGCGGTATCGATGCCACATCGGTGATTGAGGTCGAATCATTTGCTAAGGCGGCAGATAACTTTTGGTAATCCATTAACTGTTGATTCAAATCAGTCAATTGGTATTCTATGTCATTTTTTCTCTGTATCAGGTTCATTTTCCTGAACATCATTAACAATAAACCCATAATAGACCTACCTAACCTTATACTTGTATCAGACGCCTCAATGACTTCTGATGGATTTGATTATAAAACCTATAAGTAATTTTATAATCTTTTTACTAACCTAATTAAAACTTTTTAAATAACCTTTACATGTATATAAAGTATTCCCGAAACCATGAATTGACATGATTTACAGACATGTTTACAATTCTTAATATTTCTTTTCTCAAAAAATCGTCCTTTTTGTTATACAATTATATAGATGGATATTAGAGAAAAGATATTAGAACTCAAAAAGGAAAAGAATGCCGTAATTTTAGCCCACTGTTATCAGAATGTGGAAATTGATGAAATTGCGGATTATGTTGGTGATTCTTTATATTTGAGCCAGAAGGCAGCCGAATCTGATGCTGATATAATCGTTTTTGCAGGCGTTACATTTATGGCGCAGACTGCCAAAATAATATCTCCTGATAAAAAAGTTATTATTCCGAGTCTTGACTGCGGTTGTGATATGGCGGATATGATTACATTGAATCAGTTAAGAGAATTTAAATCAAAATATCCGGATATTCCGACTGTATGCTATATTAATTCAACGGCAGAGGTTAAGTCTGAGTGTGATATTTGCTGTACAAGCTCTAATGCGATGAAAATAGTTAAGAGTCTGAATAGTGATAAAGTTTTATTCCTGCCTGACCAATTCTTGGGCAAGTGGGTAGAATCACAATTAGGCGGTGTAGAAGTAATAACTTATAACGGCTGCTGTCCTATCCATAATAAAGTAACTGCTGAAGATGTAAAATTAATGAAATCAAAACATCCGGGAGTAAGAGTTCTTACTCATCCGGAATGCAGAGTTGAGGTTACTCAAATTTCTGATTATGTAGGCAGTACAACCGGTATAATGAAGTATGTTGCCGATAACAAAGATTTGAACGAATTTATTATTGTAACGGAAAAAGGTGTTATAGATCGTTTAAGACGGGATTATCCGGACAAGAAATTTTATCTGATAAGAGAAGATATGATTTGTGCAAGCATGAAAACCAACAGGTTTGAAGATATTTATAATGCCTTATCAGAAGAAAAATATGAAGTAACTCTTGATAAAGATATTTCTAAAAAAGCGTTAGTTTGCATAGAACGTATGCTTGAAGTATCAAAATAACATAGGTGTTTAATGGAAAAATCTGATTATATTTTTGGTAAGAATTCAATACTGGAGGCATTGACTTCCGGCAAGCGTGAAATAAACAAGATTCTTATTTCCAAAAATCTTCATACGGATTCAAAAATAGAACAAATAAAAGAACTTGCCCAGAAAAACGGTATAATATATCAGTTTGTGGGCAAAGAAAAATTTGCTGAATATGCTGATTTTAATCATCAGGGAGTTATGGCTCAAATTTCTCCGATAACTTATACAGATATAGATGATTTTATAGAAACTCATAAAGAGAATTCGTCTGTGGTTATATTGGACGGTGTAGAAGATGTCCATAATATAGGTGCAATAATAAGAACATGCGTTTGTGCCGGAATTGATGGTATAATAATACCATCAAGACGTAATTCGCCTATAACATCTGTTGTTGAAAAAACATCAGCAGGGGCAGTAAACCACATACCTGTTATAAAAGTAAATAGCCTGTCGGCTACTGTCCAAAAGTTAAAAAATAACAACTGGTGGGTGATAGCAACAGATGCAGGTTCGAAGGATACTTGTTATGACATAAATTATTGCGATATGAATTTCGCATTAATTATGGGTGCAGAGCATGCAGGAGTTTCCAAATCTTTATTAAAAATGTCGGATTATCAGGTTAAAATACCGATGTTAAAAGATTTTAATTCCTTGAATGTTTCCGCAGCAACAGCTATTATAGTATTTGAGGCTGTCCGTCAACGTTTACAAAACAGAAGGGAAAAGCGCCAATGAACAACACTGATATGGAAAAAATTGATTTAAATTTTGAAGAAATCTCAGACGAAGGTGTTGATTTCGATAAACTTGATGCGGATTCTGATTCGGTAATTATAGAAGAGCCTAAGACATCAGAAAATTTGTCGGTTGTTAATTCGGATGATTCAGTAAAGATATATCTTCAACAGATTGGTAAAATCCCGCTTTTGTCTACCGAAGAAGAGCATGAGATTGCGAGAAAAATAAAAGAAGAGCACTGTGACTTATCAAGAAAAATTCTGATAAACGCAAATTTACGTCTTGTTGTAAGTATTGCAAAAAAATATATCGGAAGAGGCTTATCTTTCCTTGATTTGATACAGGAAGGTAATATGGGGCTTATTCGTGCAACAGAAAAATTTGATTATACAAAAGGGTATAAATTCTCTACTTATGCAACCTGGTGGATACAACAATCAATTACCCGTGCAATCGCTGATAAAGCCAGAATAATTAGGCTTCCGATTCACTTGATTGATTCTTTGACAAAGATTAAAAAAGAAACAATAGATTTAACTACAAAACTCGGCAGAGTTCCAACCAAGCAAGAAGTTGCAGACAGTTTGGGCTTGAGTCTTAAAAAGATGAATTCTATTATCAAGTCAGCCCAATCTACTATTAGTATTGATACTCCGACAAACCAAAAGGATGATGCAAACAAAATTATAGATTATATAGTAGATGAATCAACAATGTCACCTGATAACAGAGTGTCTGATGAAAACCTGCTTGAAGATACAAGACATATCTTAGACCAGTTAAGTCCTAAGGAACGTGATATTCTGATTCTAAGATACGGACTTGACAGTGACGGAAACAAAAAGACCCTTGAAGAAATAGGCTCTATCTATAACGTTTCAAGAGAACGTATCAGACAGATAGAAAACAGAGCGATATCAAAGCTGAAAAAACTTTGTAAGAATAAAGATATTTCTTCAAACTTAAAAAATTATATTAAATCTTAAGATAGTTTTCTTATCATTTCTTGGGCTTCTTCGTGTTCAGGGAAAATATCTGTAAGCTTATACAATTTTTCTAACGCTTTATCATTGTCGCCAAGCTTTTCGTAGCATTGTGCTGCGTTGTATAACAGTGAAATATTTTCTGCATTTTTCTTAAGCAGATTTTCAAAAATATTCACTGCGTTTTGATATTCTTCCAACCCAAAATATGTGAGAGCAAGAAGGTTTTGTGATTCAATATCCGGATTTTGTTCAATTGAATGTATCAAAAATCTTTTTGCTGTTTCATATTCCTTCAAAGAAAAATAAATACGGCCTGCCATAAATTGAATATACTCGTGATGCGGCTCTTGTTTTAGTGCAGAATCAATCAATTCTTTTGCCTTATCAAGTTCATTTAGTTCTATTTTATTCATTGCCCACAGAGTTTTTGCTATGACATCATCTCTTATAGACAGAGCTTTTTTGTAGTATTCGTCCGCTTCTTTGTATTTAGTTACTGAATACAGATAATTTGCATATTCAAATACAATATCAAAATTTTCAGGTGCGATATTTAACGCTGTCTTAAACTCGTCTTCCGCATAATCAAAGAGTCTTTTATTCAGATAAATAACGCCTAAATCTTTGTGCGCAAGAGCATTATCAGGATTCATTCCGATAACCTTTTTAAATATTCTCTCTGCCGTATCTGTATCATACAATTGTGATGATAGAATGGCATATTGATATAAAACACTTGCGGTCGGTGAGTTTTTAAGAATAATATTGTCGTAGAGTTCTTTTGCGCTTCTTAAATCTTTTGTTTCCATATAAAGGCTTGCAAGTTTTTGAGCCATATTTACCGATTTAGGATTCCTTGTCAAAAGCTGTTTTAAAATATTGATGGCAGATTTATAATCTCGGACTTGTTCATAGCAGGTTGCAAGGTTATACTGATATGAATCTTTCTCAGGATGGGCAACAATAAGAGCTTTATAATGCTCTATTGCTTTTGCGAAATTTCCGCCCTTCAATTCAGAAAGAGTCAGCCCGACAAGTGATTTTTCATCGTTTGTTAATGCGTAAGCTTTTTCAAAGTATATACAGGCTTCGCTGTGATTATTTTGAATTTGGTAAAGCGATGCAAGGTTATAAAGTGCTTCTGCATTTTCCGGTTGTATTTCAATAGCTTTTTTATACATTTCAAAAGCTTTTGCCTGGTTATTTATTAGAAGATATGCCGTACCTAAATTTCCATAAATTTGGGCGTGATCAGGTTTTAATTCAATAGCGTGCTCTAAATATTTTATACTTTCCTTATATTTTTTTTGAGCAACAAGCGCTGTTCCGATTAAATAATCATACGTATAATCTTCCGGATCAATTTCTTTTGCTTTTTCTGCGTAGATAATTGCATTGTCTTCTTCTTTTAATCGCATCAGAATTATGCATAAGCTTTTGTAAGCATCCAGATAGTTTTCTCTTAGCTGAATAACCTTTAGGTATGCGTTTTTCGCGTTTTGTAAATCATTAAGTTTGTCATAGCAGCTGCCGAGATAGAACCAGGAGGTTGCATCATCCATTTCTTTAGTGAGCACCGCTTCAAAGTTTTTCTTAGCTTCTTCATAACAGCCAAGGTTGACATTAACTAACCCGAGGAGTTTAATAGAATCTGTGTTTTCTCCGTTTTCTGCCATAATTTGCAGGAGTCTGTGCTTTGCTTTTGCAAATTCATTGTCTGTGATTAAATTTTGTACTTCATCTAATATTTCCATAACTAAATTATAGTATAAACAAAAGCTAAAATACACCAGATAACACAATTGATATTGTGTTATCCGGTATTTCATTTAAAGTTTTTATTATTGTCCTCCGGACGGGTTAATCAAATTATTGCGGGGTTTATGCACCCCTGCACCCCGCATCCCCATTTCTTTGGAAATATTTGATTGTGGGGCTAATGCCGCCCCACACCCTGCACCGGTATTTCTTTGGCAGTCAAAGAAATACCGGCTAAAGAAACCTGCAACCTGAACTTCATTCGCTAAATAATAGGGGTAAATAAACTGGTTAAAATTGCGATTCAATAAATCAATTACACTCAGACAATGCTTGCTCTGTTGTATGTATTCTTTTACAGCTATAATGTGAAGATTGAATATTAACCCAATATATTTACCCCTGCTCATTCCGTTGAGGTTGTAACATCAAAAGATTAAATTTGAGCTTTGGTTAAATTATTTATATTTATTTTTTATTTTATTTTTATCTTTTATTTTGTACTCTCCACGTAGTGAGCCATCAATGTTAGCGAAACAATGGCAAAGCGGGTATTGTTTGAGGTTCGAAGAACCGAGTTTACCCGCTTGAGTTGAGCTTTACAATTGATGTGCGAACGAAGTGCAGAGTACCGGTTTTGTGGAACTTTTGACGACAAAGCGGATTGGCGGCAGAGGGCGAAGGGATTGACGTAGGTCAATCCCGCAGACCCGTTTATCGCCGCCAACCAAGCAGTTCCCCTGTCCGGAGGACAAAAATATTGTTATTTGAAATACTTATGAGGGTGCGGGGCATAAACCCCGCAATTAAAATATGTAGAATTTTGATTTCTTGTTTGACAAGAAATCAGAAAATGTTATCATTCTTTTATGGATGTCATATCTGAAATAAATAAAGCGGTTGAATTTATTAAGAGAGAGGATTACGAATCCGCAAGAAAAATATATTTGAAAGCCTTGGAATTAAACCCCGATAATCCTACATTACTAAGTTTTTTAGGTTTCTTATATATTTCAACAAAAGAGTTTCAAAATGCGGAAAATATTTTTGAAAAAGCATATTCAATTTCCAATAACGATTCAATTCTTTTGGGAGTTGCTTTAAGCAAATTTATGCTCCAAAAATATGAGGAATGCGTGCCATATTATATTGAACTGATATCTCGTGATAATAACGATGGCAGGTATTATGAAAAAATAACTCAGGCTCTTTCCAGCCTTGTTTCTACTGGTAAAAGCCAATATTTTAATATGGCATACAAATACTCATCAATGGCTTTATCAAAATTTCCATTGAATAAAGAATTTTATGTCAGTTATTCTATCGCCTGCATATACAGCGGAAAACTTGAGGAGGGAGAAAAAGCCTGCTATCAAGCATTAAAACTGGATAATAACTATTGGAAAACATTGTCACAGCTGGGGTTAATTCAGGAATTTCTTTATTGCGATGAAGAAAAAGCCCAAAAGTATTATAAAAAAGCTTTAAAAAATAGTGGGACAAAATCAATATATTATGATTTGGGGGTAAGTTATTCAAAATCGGGTGAATATAACAAAGCAATTCGTGCTTTTAAAAAAGCGTTGATGTCTTATCCTGATAATAAAACTATTATTCTGGGGATTGCGCATAATTATTTTAAACAGCGTAAATTTAAGGAAGGTTACAAATATTATATAAAACAAAACGATTCAAGCGGTGCAAAAGATTTGATAAATATTTGGGACGGAGAAATTCATAAAGATAAAACAATATTTGTTTATCCTGATTTGGCTTACGGCGATCATATTATGTTTATGAGGTATGTTCCGTATCTTAAGAACAAATTTAAAAAAGTAATTGTTTATGCTTATCCTGAATTAATAAAATTATTTTCAGAAAATTTTGAAGGTATTGAATTTGTATCGGAAATACCTGAGTATGATTATTCTGTTGTGTTATCCAAACTTCCTTATTACTTAAAAATGGATTTTTCCAAAATTCCTTTATCTTCAGGATACATAAAAAGAAAATGTCCGAATAATTCCCGCCCCAAAATAGGTTTATGCTGGGAAGCAGGAAACGCTGATATCAGAACTACAATTCACCGCACAATAAATATCAACGAATTTAAAAGAATATTTGATTTAGATTTGGATATTTATTCTTTTCAGGTTAATCCTTCAAGCGATGATTATTTAAAATTTAATATGAAGGATTTGGGTAAGGGGTTTAAGAATTTCCACGATACTGCATCAGCTTTGCAGGATATGGATATTATGATATCGGTTGATACATCTGTCGCAAATCTTGCAGGCGCAATGGGGGTTAAAACATTTTTGCTTTTACCTTATTATTCTGACTGGCGCTGGTTTGATAATACGGACAGAACCGAATGGTATGATTCCGTTAAAATATTTAAACAGACGGAAAAAAATGTTTGGGATAACGAGATTAAAAGAATAGTGCGAGAATTGACGAAACTTACGTCTAAATGATAAAATAAACCTATGGAATTAGTTGAAGAGATAAAAAAAGCTTTAGAATTTACAAAACAAAGAGAGTATAAAAAGGCCGAAAAAATATATAAGGATTTATTAAAAAAAGACCCCGAAAATGAATCTGTACTGTCCTTTCTAGGATTGTTATATTTTAACTGTTTTCAATATGAAAAGGCTGAAAAATATCTTGATAAGGCGTATAAAATATCACATTCCGATAAACTGGTTTCATATTTAGGAGTTTCTAAGTATTGTGTACAAAAATACAGAGAGGCATTGCCGCACTTAGAAAAAGCGGTAAATTTAAACGGAACCCAGGAATTGTATAGAACTCTGCTTGTTTTGTATTTAATCTTGGGAGAGAATTCAAAAATTTGTTATCAGAAAGCGTATGAATATGGTATAAAAGCAATCAAACTGTTTCCGTTTGATAAAATTATTCTATCCAAATTAATGGAAGCATCGTTAAGAATCGGCAAGTTTAAAGAAAGTGAAGAATATACAAGGAAAATTTTAAAGTTAGAGCCTGGCTCTTCTGATGCGCTTTCAAATTTAGCGTTGCTATACGAGGTTTTATACAGCGATGAGAAAAAAGCAAGAGAATGTTATCGAAAGATTTTGAAATACGGAAACAAAGAGGCTGCATATTTAAATTTGGCGATTAGTTATTCCAAAACTCCCTCCGGAAACAAAAAAGCATATTATTATATCCAAAAGCTGCGTAGATTAAAATCCAATATACACGGGCTTGTATTTTTGCAGGCGAAATATTATCTTTCACAAAGAAAATTTATGGGATACAAATATTACGTCAATTTTGGTTCTGATACGGATAATATTTATACTCTTAAATGGTTAACAAAGTTCAAAAATCCTTGGAAAGGTGAAAAAGACTGTAAAGATAAAGTTTTATTTTTGTTTGGCGACCAGGGTATTGGCGACCAGTTGATGTTTATAAGATATCTGCCGTTTTTGGCAAAAAGATTTAAACAGGTTAAATTAATGGTAGATAAATCTATCATAACGTTATTCCAACGCTCATTTAAAGATTTGAAAAATATAAAATATTATACGATTAGCGACACTTTTCCAATGTATGATAAATCTGTTTTTCTTGCTAATACTCCGTATTATTTGAAAAAAAGATTCAACGAGATACCGTTCTCTCAAGGTTATCTAAAAGCAGATGAAGGAAAAATCAAAGAGTATAAATCAAAATATTTTAATACCGATAAATTAAAAATGGGTATCTGCTGGGAAGCCGGTGGTGTCGGTTTAAAAGAGGCAATCCACAGGTCTGTAAATATAGAGCTTTTTGAAAAAATTATAAAGAATGATAAGGCTGAAATTTATTCTCTTCAGGTAAATCCATCGTTAGATAATTATAAAAAATATGATAATTTAACGGATTTGGGAGTTACATTTAAAGATTTTGATGATACCGCAGCAGCATTAATGAATCTTGATGTTTTTGTAACCGTAGACACTTCTGTTGCAAACCTTGCAGGAGCTTTGGGTGTGAAAACATTTTTAATTCTTCCTTACTGCACAGATTGGCGCTGGTTTGATAATACCGAAACAACCGAGTGGTATGATTCTGTTCGAATATTTAAACAAGATGAGAATGAAGCTTGGGATAAGGTTTTTGAAAGGTTATACGATTCGGTTTGTGCACTTACCTGAGATACAGGCTCTTATATTTGAAAACGTTGTTTCGAGAATTGTGTTTATAGCGTGAAAAGTATTGTATGCGATATGCGGTGTTACCAGTACATTAGGTTCCGCAATCAGCTTTTGGTTAATAATAGCGCTGCTCAGACAATTACAAGTCGCATCTTTTATGTTTGTCAAAAAATCATCAGGATACATATTAAGATTTTCGCATTCCAAAACATCAAGAGCTGCTCCCGCAACTTTTTTTGATTGTATAGCTTCATATAGTGCGGCATTATCTATCAATTCTCCGCGTGAGGTGTTAACCAGATAAACGCCATTTTGCATCATTTCAAATTCTTTGTGAGAAATCATGTGATAAACGTCAGGAATAAATGGTATATGAAGAGTGATTATATTAGAGTGTTTATATAGCTCTTCGAGGGTTACATATTCGACAAAATCAGTGATTTCAGGATTTTTTTTACAGTCGTAGGCAAGAATATGCATATTAAAAAGGTTTGCAACTTTACATACGGATGCGCCTATTGAGCCTGTTCCGATAACTCCGAGAGACATTTCTGTCAGGTCGTATCCTGTGTATTTATCAAACATAATTTTTTCCAATTGGAAATCCTTTATTGCCGGAAGCATATTTCTTATAAGTGCAATCATAGCGCATATTGTGTATTGAGTTACCGAATATTTCCCGTATCCGTCAACATTAACAACAGCGATATTTCTGTCACGGCAGGTGTCAATATCAATGTGATTATAACCTGTAGAGCGTGTTGCAATAATTCTCAGATTTTTAAACTTGTTTATTACTTTTTCCGTTACCTGTGAAGAAACAAATACGCTGATAATTTCAGTTTCGTTTAGTTCTTCATCAGATAGTTCGGTATTTTCATTCAGATTATGTTTGAAAAAAGTTATATCAAATCCTGTGCAGGTATTTGTTTTAAAGAATTTTTTTTCGGAATCTCTGTAATCAAAAAGCAGCATTTTCATAAATTCTTTCTCCTTATTTAATAAAGAGTATTTTTGAATATCAGAAAAAATACTATTGTCTTATTTGCTAATAAATAATTTGTTTAAATAGCTAATGAGTCTAATGTAAATTTTGAAAAATAATTGTATTGTATGAATATCCCGAAGAAAGGAGAAATCAATGAAGAATGATTTGATGTTAAGAGAACCGGAATTATATTTCGACAGTATACATAACGAATTGAATAATTTTTTACGTGATACTATTTTAAATCCGATGTTTTCTAACCCTCTTTCTCTTAAAAAGAATTCTGTTTGGCGCCCTGCCGTAGAGGTTAAACAATCAAAAACAGAGTATAAAGTTAAAGTCCAGCTTCCCGGGGTCAAAAAAGATGATATAGAAGTAGAATTAGATAATGATTTTATGACTATAACCGCCAAAATAGAAGAAGAGAAGGAGCAGAAAGAAGAACAAGAAGAAAACTTGAGATATCATACCTGTGAATTCAGATACGGTAAATATCAAAGAACAATCTCTTTTGATCAGCCGATAAAGGTAGGCGAAAGTAAGGCAGAATATAACAACGGAGTTTTAACCGTTTGTATTCCGAAACAGCAGATAGAAGAGAGCAAAACGAAACGCTTAGAAATCAAATAGTTTGATACTAAATTATTTTTGAAAGGAGATGATTTATATCCAGAAAGCTCAGAGTTTGTCTATATCAATGGAGTTTGGCCTGCAAGTCGAGTTGGCTTCAGCCGGCCGGTCATAAAGGTGACAAGAGCTTGGTTGGTAATAAACTCTGTCCCGGAATCTGAGAGATGGATTCTCGGAGGTGCTTGATGTTTGGTTTCTCTGCGTTATATACAATACCACTGCCGGCGACGGTTTACGTGGTAGAGGGCGGGACGGTCCGCCCTCTTTTATGTAAAAAAATAAAAACATCGTTATTAATAGGTAGGATTTTATTTTTTTTTGTGATATCTTATTATAATAAAAGAGGTATCCATGTTTAAATTTGATGAACAATGCAATCCCAGACAAATATCTTTAACCGGTGTTAGGGCAATAGTTATTCTTGCAATGCTGAGTATTAAGCCTTGCACATTTGAGGAGTTAAAGGATTTTTTAATCCAAAGTAATATTGTAAGCCGCGAGTATTCAATTGATACAATCAGAATTGATTTGAACACTCTGAAATATATTGGCTGTGAGATTTCAAAAGCTACTAAGAGAACGAATAATTCTTATATTCTGTTATCGAATCCGTTCCAATTATCTGTTTCGGAGGAAGAAGCGCAGATTTTATCTAAAATATATAAGGGTATTTATAAAAACTTGAGTATTGACAGATTACTGGAGTATGATGATTTATTTGAAAAAATTTCAAATATGATATCAGACGAAAATATAAAAGAATATTTAAGAGGAATTTCTATACTAAAAGGTCTTGATAAGGATTTGATAAAAGAGCTTCTTGTTGATTCCCGCAAGCATACGAGATTAACAATTTCTTATTTGGCAGGCAATACTAAAGAATCCAAATATGATATTACGGTAGAAAAGCTTGGCTTCAGAAGTGATAAATTATATATTTATTGCTACAATCATTCTATCGGGAAAAGAACATTCCTTAATTTCTCAAGACTTAAGAAGGTGCTTGTAAGACAGTTAAGAAGTGATGATATTGATGCAAATGATACAGTAATAGAATTCAGTTTAAAAAATTACAAAGATTACTCTCTTGAAGATAGCGAGGAGATTGTCAGTACATCTTCAGATACTGCAACTGTTCGCGGAGCGTATTATACAGACTTTATCGCACTTCAAAGAATGCTGTCTTTTGGACCGGATTGTGTTATCCTCTCTCCTGAAGGTATGAAGGAAACACTGGTTGAAAAATTACGAAGTATGAGGGAACAGTATGACTAAAAGTTTATCAAAAGTAAATGCTGCATCTTTAAAGGTTCTGTATACTTTACAGCTTTTATTTGAAAGAGATCTTTCAATGCAAGATTTAATAAAGTATTACGAGCTTTATCATAACGAGTTCCATTCAAACTTTGTAATGAGTAAGTATATTAATACCTGCAGATATTGCGGTATTGATATCAAAAAGGTTAATAATAAATACACAATAGTCAATTTCCCTATATGCGGAGTATTTACACCCGGAGAAATTTCTCTGTTTCAGGAATTGAAAAACTGTTGTGAAAAGATGCGTCTTCAAAATCTAACTGAGAAAATGGGCGAGTTTGTAACTAAGATTGTTAAACGTGCAGAGCGTCCGATAAATCCTGTTGCAACTTCTGTTATCAAGGATAGTAAGATTAAGAATTTTGAAAAAGCTTGTTTGTTATCACAAAAAGTTAAAATATTTTTCAATGACAAAACATCTTACTCTTGCGATCCAATAGATATTTCTATAAAAGAAGATAGGTTATCTTTGATTATTTTTGACGGTAAAAATTCTAAAGAATTGTCACCTGATAATATAGAACAAATTAAAATATTGCCTCAAAAAACTAAAAATGTATTTTTACCGATGACAGCTGTTTATGAACTTAAAGGTAAACTTGCGAAGAAATACCAGATAAGAGAACACGAACAAATTTTGAAAATACACAGTAACGGTGATTTGGTAATTGCTAACAAGTTAGAAGACAAGACAAAACTTCTTCACAGATTAATGCGCTATGGTGAAAACTGTGAAGTTGTTTCTCCGAAAAACCTTGTTGAAGAAATGAAATCACTTATTGATGAAACTTTGAAGAATTATTCTTAGAATTTATTTCCCAGTTTCTCGAATGATATTACTTCATCAAAATCTTTGCGGAGTTTGTTCGAGGATTGTTTTTCTTTTTCATAACCCAGAGTGAGCATTGAAATAATACAGTGCTTATCATTCAGGTTAAGTTTTTCTTTTGCCTGTTTATAAATATCCGGAGCGAATTTTGTTACTTCGTTACCTAAAGCCCCGATTACGCAGCAGCCGATACCTTGTTTTTCGGCTTCAAGAGTCATATATGCAATCGCATAAGTGACTTGCTCTACAGAGCGCAATAGAGTTGTTTCATCACCAAGGATTGGCGGATAGTAAGCAGGTATTGTCATTATGTTATCTATTGCTTCATCTTTCATTCCGCGGGATTTAAGCACTTTCCCGAAAACCTCTTTTGACCAGGCATTGTTGTCAGCAACACAGACAATTACCGTGTCAGCCATTCTTACATGCGGCTGGTTGTTTGAAAGCTTGCATAAAAGGTCTTTTGTTTCCTGATTTTTAACAACAATAAACTGCCATGGCTGGGAATTCATCCATGAAGGTGCCAGTCTGCCGACGTTTAGTATATCTTTTAGAATATTATCCGGTATAGTTTTTTCTGAATACTGTCTGACACTTTTTCTTGATTCTATTAAATCCATGGCGGCTTCCCTTTCTTAAAAAAATAACTTAGCAAGAATGACTTGCTAAGTTATTATAAATTATAATCAAAAGTTATACAATCCCTTCTTTGACTGCTTTTACTGCTGCTTGAACTCTGTCATTAACACACATTTTTTGAAGAATAGAGCAGACATGTGCTTTGGCGGTATGAACGCTGACAATAAGTTCTTTTGCTATTTCTGTATTACTTTTGCCTGATACCAAATGTTTGAGAACTTCATATTCTCTTTCCGTTAAAGGCACCTGATTTTCGTTTTGTGGCTTGTTATTTAACAGAACCATTTTATCCTGTTTCGGGAATGAGCGTAATACTTTTTCTGCAATTTCCGCATCAAGCCAGCATACGCCGTTTGCAACATCTCTTATTACATCAGATAATTTGATAGGATCAATATCCTTTAGGCAGTACGCATTGGCTCCTGCACTTAAAACTGCGATAACTTCTTCTTCTCTGTCGTGTGATGTCAGTGCTATTATTTTTACATTTTTGTTTGTTTCTCTAAGCTTTATTATTGCTTCAATTCCGTTCATACCCGGAAGCCCTAAATCCATTAATACAACTTGAGGTTTTAATTGCTCAATTAATCTTAAACCTTCTGTTGCAGTTTCGCTTTCGCCTACGACATTTATATCTTTATTTTCGTTGAGGGCGCATCTCAGCCCGACACGTGTAAGTTTAAAATCTTCGACGATAACAACTTTAATTTCTTCTAATCCTATCATTGATATTCTCTCCTTATTAATCTGACATGTAAATTAAATTATAGTCATAAGGGTTAGTATATTACCCGACCAGGTATTTTTTATATAAAAAATATAATATTAACATGTCTTAACAAACATCATGACTTTATAAGAAAAATCATTATATACCATGGTGAACTCATACAAAAGTATGATTTCGCTGTAGAAAGGTTAAACTAAATGGTATAATTGACGATAATCTTTCTAGGAAGGACGGTTTGTAAGTGTATAATGCGATGAATCCAATAGGCCCTAGACCATATATGGCACAGGGATATAAAAGAGAAGAGGAGTCTGAACAAAAGACTCAGGATTCTTTGCAGCAAGATGGCGGCAGAGGCGGTCAACAGCAGAACCAACAAAACCAGCAAAACCAGCCGAAAACTATCGCACGCGGAAAAGCTTCAGATGTTGTAAAACAACAACGTCCGGTACGCCGTCATATTGAGCCAAGACCGACACCTCGCAGACCAGAGGCAGAGGAACAGCCTGCACCAAAACCACAGTCTGCACCAAAACCACAGCCTGCACGCCCTGTTGCACAAGGGGTTCAGCCGATTGCACCGCAGCCTGTACGTCCGCAGCCGATGCCTGCACCTAAGGCACCGCAAATGGCTGCACCGATGGATAAACCGGCAGTACAAGAGCCTATTAAACCTCAAGTTTATGAGGCAGATGCTCCGAGAGAAGAAGTTGCACCGGACAGCAGACCTAGTGCTGCAACAAGCAATAAGATTAATATTGCTCAAATTCTTAAAGATTTCAGAAGCACTATTTCTGCAATCGGAACTCCTGATATTTTACGTGAGGAAGTAGAAGATTATCTTCAAGAAATCGAAGCTAATACAAAAGGTGATGCACCTTCAATCAATCTTGTTCAAACAAATTTGATGAATGCAGCCAACATTTTGGACAGATATATTTCTGAAACATTAAACAAGAAATCGGTTGTTGTTGCAAAATGGCTGGATGCTCTGTTTTTACAAAGAATTAATTATCACTATAATGACGGTGAAATTAATAAAGCATTTTTAGTTAAGTTCCCTGAAAGCGAAGAAGAAAAACGTGCGAAACAGGAAAAAGCAGCGCAAGAGGCACAGGCACAACAAGAACAAGTTGCCGCAGATCCTGTTCAGGAACAACAAACAGCAAACTATCAAACACAATACGAACCGATACAACAGCCGGTAGAATATCAACCACAGCCGATTGTAGAACAACATCAACATGTTACTTCTCCAATCAACGATTACGTTCCTCCTAAACCGGCAGTACAAAAACGACCAAAACCTCAAGTAACTATTATCCCTGAGGATAACGAACTTAAATCATTGTTTATACAGGCTAAAAAGCATGTATTTGCGCATAACCCTGCAAAAGCGATGGATATGTTCCACAGAGCTTTAGTCAGAGCACAACAAATCAATGATGGCGAAACTCAATCAAAAATATGCCTTGAGATGGGTAAGATTTATGATGATAACAATTATGTTGTTCAAGCATTAAACAGCTATAACCGTTCTTTAAAATCCACAACCGATAACAACATAAAAACACAAGCTCATTATTCAATGGCTCAAATTTATGATGACGTAAACCAGATTGAACCTGCACTGGAACATTATTTAACTTCTGTATCCTATGCGGGAGAAAACGACAATTTAGTTGCTCAATCAACATCATTAACACGAATTGCAAACATTTTCTCTGA
Organism: Candidatus Gastranaerophilales bacterium; assembly: GCA_944324825.1. Lineage (GTDB taxonomy): Bacteria > Cyanobacteriota > Vampirovibrionia > Gastranaerophilales > Gastranaerophilaceae > UMGS1585. The sequence continues at coordinate 1,044 of CALUXU010000010.1, read as the reverse complement.
CAAGTTTGATAAACGTGCGTTTGAGTTTTATGCAGAAGCAAATATTCTGGTATCACAAACAAACGATTCCGAAACAAAAGGATTTGTTATGAGTAATACGGCAGGAGCATATACTAATTTTAATAAACCTGATAAAGCAATGAAATTTTATGCAGATGCGGTTAAAAATTATACTGATGCCCGTTCTCAAGAAAACCTTGCAGAGAATTATAAAGCAGCTGCAGAATTGATGCTGGAATTAAAGAATCCAGCAAAAGCAAGAGTTTTATTGAAAAAAGCAATGAATTATGCCGATAAGGTAAGAGATGCAAGATTAATCGGCGAGATTCAAGATTTGGCGGAAGAAATCGCTTAAGGGTATATTTTAGTTTTTGTATTCAAACATCATGCAACCGCCGTTTTGAACCATGTATTCGTTAACGTTAATATCTCCGGCGTAGATTATTCCGACATTCCGGTTATATCGTTTATCAACATCGGTGAAACGTATTGTAATATTGTTGTTGTTTTTTAAGATGTTTGTTAAAATTTCTTTTGACTCTTTTCCTCTTTTGACGACATCTTCTATTGACATTTTGTTGAGATAGGCTTGTTTGTACGCTCTGTCACGTTTTGAGGTTTCATAGCAGTCAATGCCTGAGAGTCTTATACTCATTTCTTTTCCGTTAATAATTCCTTTGACTGTGTCGCCGTCAGTAACTTTTGTTATTTTGATATTCTCCAAACAGGCTTTAGCCGTAACAATTTCTGTTACGGAAAGAATGATTAACATTGTTATAATAAATCTTTTCATTATTATAATAATGCCGAAATTTCTTCACGTTGTCTATTAGCCGGTTGACTAGGTGGCAGGGGTAAATGGGGGTAGGGGTAAATGTTATTTTCCCTCTCCTGATAGGAGAGGGATTAAGGGTGAGGTTTAGTAAATAGATTGGGTTGGAATTGCGCCTACTCGTTGAATAAAGCAGCTAAGTAGTCAAGCAGTTAGGCAGCTAAGAAAAATAGGTCGGGCTTTAGCTCGACAATGACTGTACTAAAATAGAT
>CALUXU010000009.1 GCA_944324825.1 Candidatus Gastranaerophilales bacterium | reverse complement strand
GTAATTGCTCACCGTTTATCAACGATACAGAATGCATCAAGAATAGCCGTAATCAATGAAGGTCATCTTGTTGAACTCGGGACTCACGAAGATTTGATGAGAATAGAAAACGGGAAATACAAAGCCCTATACGAAATGCAGTTCAGAAAAACAGAAGCACATGTGTAGGGGTAAAGGGGTAAATGTATTGGGTTTAGATTGTGCTTACAAGTTTAAAGTAGGGGGGGGCAAATGTATTGGGTTAATGCTTTGCTGCCGAAATATTGCGATTCTTCGCTTACGCTCAGAATGTCATTACGAGGAGGGAAGTGACGAAGTAATCTTTTAAGATTGCCGCGGCTAAAGCCTCGCAATGACAGGTTTCTATTCACCAGTCACAAATCACTAAACCTACACCTCACCCTTTAATCCCTCTCCTATAAGGAGAGGGAATTCTTAAATCCCCTTAATCACCGGTCAAAAAGAGATTCTTCGGCTAAAGCCTCAGAATGACGTGATTATATTTACCCCCTCACTATCCACCGGTTACTAAATATCAACATTTGCCATCATTTCAACAAGAGTATTAATTGTAGAATCCATGGATACAATATCTGATGTTCTTTGCTGCAAAAATGCGTTAATCTGCGGCATCATCTCGATTGCAATATCAAGTCTCGGGTTACTGCCCGGCTGATACATACCTACATCAATCAAGTCCTTATTCTCACGATACAAAGATAACAACGCTCTCATTTTCCCCGCTGCAGCCTTATGCTCAGGGGATGCAATCGCAGACATAAGCCTTGATATACTTCCCAAAACATCTATCGCCGGATAATGGTTGCTCTCCGCAACTTTTCTGGACAAAAATATGTGACCGTCCACAATACCACGCACAATATCAACAATAGGGTCCGAAATATCATCACCTTCCATCAAAACAGTATATAAAGCAGTAATAGATCCCTTCGGACTGTTACCCGCACGCTCCAAAACCTTTTGAAGCCAAGAAAATATTGACGGAGGATAACCCTTCATCGTTGGCGGCTCTCCGATAGACAAACCAACTTCACGGCCCGCCATCGCACAACGTGTAACCGTATCCGTCATCAAGAAAACCTTTTTCCCCTGATCCCTAAAATACTCACATACAGCGGTCGCCGCAAGCAACGCTTTTTGACGAATCAACGGAGGCTGGTCACCGGTTGAACAAACAATAACCGATTTCTTCATACCCTCAACCCCGAGTGAATCCTCAATAAATTCTTTAACCTCACGACCACGTTCTCCAATCAACGCAACAACGTTAACATCCGCGTCAGAGTTTCTCGCAATCATACCAAGTAAAGTACTTTTCCCAACACCGGAACCGGCAAATAAGCCCAAACGCTGTCCGCAGCCCATTGTCATACAGCCGTCAATCGCACGCACACCCGTTGAAAACATCTCTGTAATAATCGGACGCTCAAACGGCCCCGGAGGAGGTCCCTCAATGGAACGCCACATCGCATTCGTAGTATCCAGCGGCTTCCCGTCAATCGGTTCTCCCATAGGGTTTATCAATCTGCCCAAAAGAAAATCACCGACAGGGATAATAATAGGCTGCCCCGTCGAAATTACCAAGCTCCCCTGACCTATACCAGTACCGTCCAATAGTAAAAGTAATTGTGCCGTCTCACCCTTAAAAGCAACAACCTCTGCCGGTTTTCTTTTTCCGTCATAGGTTTCAATATAACATAAATCACCTATCTTCAATCCCGGAAGTTTAACCTCTACGGTCAAACCCAATAACTTTGATACAGTTCCTTTGAACTGATATAACTGTGTACTGTCAAGGGTACTCGATACTTTTTCTTTTACGTTATTCAAATAATCCTGATAAGGTGAATTCATAAAATTATTGTATCATACCAAACCAACTAATGTCTATTATAAGATAAAATATTATTAGATTTTATTTTAATATTAGCATAGACAAATAGACGAAATTATAGTAAAATTTTATCGTAGGTAAGTACCTGCAGCTTATCACCCCCGGCACACAATAACGAAGAAATCGCCGGAAGGGAGGTGATAAAATGATTAAGCAAATAACGAAAGCTGCAATTATTGCAGTAATTGCAGCTTTACAAATTGCTTTATTATTCATGTAGGTACAAATGGAACTCTAATGATGAACTCTTTCGTTAGGGTTCCCCTACAATATTATTATTTACTATTACCTGATGTTTGTCAAGATTATAAATCAGTTGTACACTATCGTAACTTGTCTATCAAAAGTCTTGCGGCAGATAACAAAGGGTCTATTGTTGTTGAAAACGGCGGAGCATAAGTCATATCTGCTCCGGCTAATTCCTCAACGGTTAAACCGTTTAAAAGTCCAACAGATAATGTGTTTATCCGTTTATCCGCATCACCGCAGCCTATCGCCTGACCGCCCAACAGTTTATGCGACCTTTTATCAGCAATCAACTTTATAGTAACATTCTGAACCTCCGGCATGTAACCGGCTTTATCACGTTTTGTGACAACAACAGATACAGGATCAAAGCCCCAATCAACAGCTGTTTTATTTGTTAAACCTGTTGTAGAAATCGTCAGAGATAAATATCTGGTAACCGCCGAACCTAATACCCCTTCAAAATCCTCTGTATATCCTGCAAGATTAACCGCAGCACAGCGACCTTCTTTATTAGCGTTTGTTCCGAGAGGAAGCCACATTTGCCTGTGAGAAATAACATTTGTTTCCTCTACGCAATCACCACAGGCATAAATATTTTCTATATTCGTTTCCATACGGCTGTTAACTTTAATAGCACCGGTTACACCAAGTGCAATTCCGGCCTCTTGTGCAATATCAACCCTGGGTCTTACTCCGGCACACATTATTACCATATCCGTATCAAACTTTTCACCGTTTGCTGTTACAACCTCCTCAACTCTGTCTTGACCGTTAAAAGATATAACAGAATCGCCGGTTAATAATTTTACAAAATCTCCGCTTTCCGATTTAATATAATTTGTAATAAGTTCTGCAATATCATCATCCAGTGCCGCCATAACATGCGGAGAGGATTCTATAAGAGTCGTCTGAATATTATTTTTTACCATAGCTTCCAAAAGCTCTATACCTATATACCCGCCGCCGACTATTGTTACATGTTTCGCAGTCTTCATCGCCTCTTTTATTGCTATACCGTCTTCTATTGTCCTTACCTTATAAACATTCGGCATATGAACATTTTTTATTTCAGGAATAAAAGGCTGAGCCCCTGTTGCAATAACAAGTTTGTCATACGGTACCGGAAACTCAACATCGTTTGTTAAATCTTTTACTATCACTTTTTGTGTTTTAGGAATAATTTTTATTACACGATTCTGCAAATGTACATCAATATTACTTTTGCCAAATTCCTCAGGGGTTCTGACTATTAGTTTTTTATAATCATCGAAATTCCCCTGAATATAATATGGAAGTCCGCATGAAGAATAAGATACATGCGTATCCTCAGTATAAATATCAATTTTAGCATCCGGCAGCAATCTTCTTGATTTCGCCGCAGCTTTTGCTCCGGCTGCGACTCCGCCTATTATAACAATATTCATAACATTATTATTAACCCTCTAAAATAAAAGACAATAGCCGTAAGGATAATTAAGTAAGGGTCAGGTTACTATCAATCACAATAGTATTTTTTATAAAAGAATGCGCCATTAATAATAAATAAGGGTTCATTTCATAAGTTGAGGAAAGATTAACTTTAGCTTGCTGCTGAGGTTCAATATACCCGTCCGCCGAAGCAACTTCTTCAACGCTTATACTTGATTGCATTGTGTGGTTGTGTGTTTCCTCCTTCAAACGTTTCAATAAATCATCTTTCGGGAAATTATCGTTACATTTAATATTCATATCTACTGAGTTAGTCGTCAGAAGAGTAAGAACCGCATTTACGTTCCCGTAATTTCTTGTTTGAATCCATACTTTTAATACCGATAAGAAATTTTCTTCAGACGGCGCCGTTTCTATGGATAAATCAAACCCGACACCCTGCTGCAGCGGGTACCAAGGCAAATATAATTCAATTATATTTTTAAGAATCTTTGATGGTGTAGACGATTCTGATGCTGCCATACTTGATGTAATCATTTTAAGAGTATCATTAATCTGTGAGTTATCGATACCTTGCTTGGATGCATTTGCCATCGCAAGAATCAGCTTTGATTTTGCACTCTTGCTATTTTCTTTAAGTGTATTTGATAAATCGTTTAAGTTAATCAAACCGGTAAAGAATAATTCCGCAGCATCACCGCTCAAACGCTGACGCATTTGAGTAATAGTAGGTTCAGCAGGCTGTTGAACATTCTGCATAATTTGCATAGCAGCAGCTGTCTCCGCATCAATCTGTTTTTCAGGCGGCCTATGATGATGGTGATGGTGATGATGCCATCTGTCATGCGGAGGCGGAGGAGGCGGAGTTCCGGGCATAGGCCCCGGTCCGGGGCCCCTATGAGGCTCAGGTCTGAGCATTTCATATCGCATATATTCCTGTAAGCCTATATCCGGATTAAATCCCGGCGGCATAGGTCTGTGAGGATGATTTGGTCCCATTTCAGGACCCATCGGCGGTCTGCCGCCATGCATAGGCGGCTGCGGCGGAAGCCCCGGTTCCATAGGCGGACGAGCATCATGAATAGGCGGTTGAGGCGGTAAGCCCGGAGCCATCGGCGGCCTGTCGTCTTGAATTGGTGGTTGTTGAGGTGGAACACTTGGTTCCATCGGCGGTCTGCCGCCATGGATTGGTGGTTGTTGAGGTGGAACACTTGGTTCCATCGGTGGTCTACCGCCATGGATTGGTGGTTGAGGCGGTAAACTCGGATTTATTGGAGGGCGATCAGGAAGGATTTCCGGCCCCATTTGAGGCGGCATCATTAGCGGCCTGTCGGGAAGAATATTATTCCCTCCCGGTAATATAGGTCTAAACCAGTAATTATTATCAATTGGCGGTCTGTGTGGACGTATCGCACCATGATCAACATTTGGCATCCAAAGCTCGTTTTTAAGATACATATTCAACATATCTTGACCGCTAATTAACGGGCGTACTTGAGATAAGTTTGGTTCCATTGGTGGTCTGCCGCCTTGGATTGGTGGCTGAGGCGGAAGGTTTGGATTTATCGGCAGTCTGCCGCCTTGAATTGGCGGTTGAGGCGGAAGGCTCGGTTCCATTGGCGGTCTGCCGCCCTGTATCGGTGGCTGAGGCGGAAGGCTCGGTTCCATTGGCGGTCTGCCGCCCTGTATCGGTGGTTGAGGCGGAAGGTTTGGATTTATCGGCGGTCTGCCGCCCTGTATCGGCGGCTGAGGCGGAAGGTTTGGTTCCATTGGAGGTCTGCCGCCTTGAATCGGTGGTTGAGGTGAAAGGTTTGGTTCCATTGGCGGTCTGCCGCCCTGTATCGGTGGCTGAGGCGGAAGGTTTGGATTTATCGGCGGTCTGTCAGGTAACATACCTTCGCCAAAACCAGGCATCATTGGAGGATGTCCGGGTCTAAATTGTGCACCATGATCAACATTAGGCAGCCAAAGCTCGTTTTTAAGATACATATTCAACATATCCTGACCGCTAATTAACGGGCGTACAGGCGGTAAATTAGGCTCCATCAGCGGCCTGCCCTGAATTGGCGGCTGAGATGGAAGGTTTGGTTCCATCGGTGGTCTGCCACCTTGTACCGGAGGCTGAGGGGACGGAATATTTGGTTTGACAGGCTCGTTACCTGCTGCAGGATTATTAGGTCTGCCCGTATTTATATTCCCGGTATTGTTCCCTTGGTTTACCCCTTGATTTACCCCTACCCCTTCGTTTACCCCGGGCCTATCCGGAAAAACATTTTCAACAATATTGCCTTGAAGCGGAGGACGAATTTCACCTTGAACAGGCGGTCTTATTTCGCCTTGGACAGGAGGTTTTGTGTCATTCTGAATCGGAGGGCGCGGACTGTCTTGTACAGGAGGTCTATCAGGTATATACCCTCCATTTATCCCGCCGCCAAATCCAGGTCTGTAAGGAGGCATCGGAGGCCGATTGCCAATATGTCCACCGGGAGGCAGAGGAGGTCTTGCCCCATGATCAACATTTGGTAACCAAAGCTCGTTTTTAAGATACATATTCAACATATCCTGACCGCTAATTAACGGGCGTACAGGCGGTAAATTAGGTTCCATCGGCGGTCTGCCACCTTGGATTGGAGGCTGTGACGGAATACTCAGTTCCATCGGCGGTCTGCCACCCTGTGCAGGCTGTTGTGATGGAATACTCGGTCTAACTGAAGATTGATTGTCCTGTATAGGCGGACGAGTTTCGCCCTGTATCGGTGGTTTTGTATCGCCTTGAATTGGCGGTTTCGTATCACCCTGTATCGGCGGGCGTGTGTCGCCCTGAACAGGTGGTTTTGTTTCACCTTGTATTGGAGGTTTTGTTTCACCTTGGACAGGCGGTTTTGTGTCACCCTGTATCGGAGGTCGTGTGTCGCCTTGGATTGGTGGTTTTGTTTCACCCTGTACCGGCGGACGTTGATTGTCTTGTACCGGTGGTTTTGTTTCACCCTGTACCGGAGGGCGTGTATCACCCTGAACAGGCGGTTTTGTGTCACCCTGTATCGGAGGACGAGTTTCGCCCTGTATCGGTGGTTTTGTGTCGCCTTGAACAGGGGGTTTTGTGTCGCCCTGAATCGGCGGGCGTGTGTCGCCATGTATCGGAGGTTTTGTTTCACCCTGTACCGGTGGTTTTGTGTCGCCTTGGACAGGTGGTTTTGTTTCACCCTGTACCGGCGGACGAGTTTCGCCTTGAATTGGTGGCTTTGTGTCACCCTGAATCGGCGGTTTTATGTCGCCTTGGACAGGCGGACGTGTTTCACCTTGCACAGGTGGTTTTGTGTCACCCTGAATCGGCGGGCGTGTTTCGCCATGTACCGGTGGTTTTGTGTCACCTTGTACCGGCGGGCGTGTTTCACCTTGGATTGGCGGTTTTGTGTCGCCCTGTACCGGTGGTTTTGTTTCACCTTGCACAGGTGGTTTTGTGTCACCCTGAATCGGCGGGCGTGTTTCGCCCTGTATCGGTGGTTTTGTGTCGCCTTGAACAGGTGGTCGTGTTTCACCTTGGATTGGCGGTTTTGTTTCACCCTGTACCGGTGGTTTTGTGTCGTCTTGGACAGGTGGTTTTGTTTCACCCTGTACCGGCGGACGAGTTTCACCTTGTACCGGGGGCTTTGTTTCTCCTTGTATCGGAGGTCTTGTTTCGCCCTGAACAGGCGGTTTTGTATCGCCTTGAATCGGCGGGCGCGTGTCGCCTTGAATCGGTGGACGTGTTTCACCTTGAATTGGGGGCTTTGTGTCGCCTTGTATCGGTGGCTTTGTTTCGCCTTGGATTGGTGGTTTTGTTTCACCTTGAATTGGCGGTTTTGTGTCGCCTTGAATTGGTGGACGTGTTTCACCCTGTATTGGCGGGCGTGTTTCACCTTGGACAGGCGGTTTTGTTTCACCCTGTACCGGTGGTTTTGTGTCGCCTTGGACAGGTGGTTTTGTGTCACCCTGTACCGGCGGACGAGTTTCGCCTTGAATTGGTGGCTTTGTGTCACCCTGAATCGGCGGTTTTATGTCGCCTTGGACAGGTGGACGTGTTTCGCCTTGTACCGGTGGTTTTGTTTCACCTTGAACAGGTGGCTTTGTGTCACCCTGTATTGGCGGGCGCGTGTCACCTTGGACAGGCGGTTTGGTATTACCTTGTACCGGCGGGCGTGTATTATCTTGAGTTGGAGGTTTATCAGGTTTCCCCCCCTGATTTACCCCCTCTTCATTTACCCCCCCTTTATTTACCCCACCTTGCTCATTCAGAACTTCATCAAAACTTTGTTCCGCATTACGGATAATACCCTCTCTGATATTTGATTTAAGTTGTTCGTGACGTTCTTTGTTTTGTTGGTAATGATGTTCTGTAAGCGCATCAGCGATTGAGTCTTCGTTTTGAAGCTGCATCAAAAGTTCCGGCAAGGTATTAGGAAGGTTCATAACTTTTTTAACATAAGTAGAGCGTTCCATACTTGCAAGATAATTCATTTTCAGACTTTGCCGTGGAGCGAGCATTTCCGAGCGAACTTGATTAACAAGACTTTCTGCCTGTTTAGCAACGTTTGACTCGGTCGTCTGGTTTACATCAACAGAACTTGCTTGTTCAGTTTTATGGGTTTGAATCTTTTCCTGCTTCAGTTGTCGTTGTATTAAAAGTTTTCTCAGATACAGAGGGTCCATAATACTATTATTACTGGATATTTTTAATAATGCAACAAAAAACAAAAAAAATCGTCTATCTTATAGAGAAGGATTTTTTAACAGATTTAAAAGTGTGTACAAGTATGAGGAGATTAGTTGATGAGTACAAATCCGATATTAAATTATCAGGAGGAAAATATAAAAACATTTTCTTCCATCGCAATAGACGATGACATTTTACAGATGTATTTAAAAGATGTGGGAAAAACCAGAATGATTAACCACAAGGAGGAATTAAGACTTGCAAGACTTATTGCGGAGGGGAGTCTTGAGGAGGCAGAGAAGGCAAAAAAGAAACTGGTTAATGCAAATCTTCGGCTCGTAATAAGTATCGCAAAACGGTATATAGGGCAGGGCGTGCTATTTATGGATCTGGTACAGGAAGGTTCTTTGGGGTTAATTAAAGCAGCCGAAAAGTTTGATTACACAAAAAATTTCAGGTTTTCAACTTATGCAACCTGGTGGATACGTCAGACAATAACAAGGGCTATCGCAAACAATTCAAAAACTATCAGAATTCCCGTACATATGTTAGATAAAATACGCATATATAAAAAAGAATTTGGCAGATTGAATTTTGAACTGGGAAGAGAGCCGACAGACCATGAAATAATGAAAGCGTTAAAAATATCAAAGAAAAAACTTTATTCAATAAAAAAAGCGATAATATCAGAGCCGATAAGCCTTGAAACTCCAGTCACGGATGATTTGACAATACAGGATTATATAGAGGACGACTCATGCCGGTCACCTGAAAGTTACACCGAGGCAAATGCTATGAGTGAAGATGTAGAAGAGCTTTTGGAATATTTAGACGAAAGAGAAAAAAATATAATAATCAGGCGTTTCGGGATAAACGAGCAGGAATGCCAGACTCTTGAACAACTCGGGAACGCAATGGGATTTTCAAAAGAAAGAATAAGACAGTTAGAAGGAGAAGCTCTGAGGAAATTAAGAAACAACGATGCCTGTAAAGAAAGCAAAGCTTATTTGAGAGAATAAAAAACAGGCGGCTTTTTACCGCCTGTTTTTATATAATAAATAACAACTATCTTAAGCTGATAGAAATACTTCTTGCTTTTTGGTTATATTGGATTTTATCTTCTCTTGATAACCAACCTAAACCCATTTCAGCAAAATTACCGCTAAGGTCTAAGTCTTTTTTCATTTTAGACATAGAAACTTCGCCTTTTTCTGCAAGGTAATTATAAATTAAACCTGCTGCATTAATAATTTCTTGTTGCATGTCTAAAACTTGAGTTGATGATTTTTTTGATGATGTTGATTTTTTTAACAACATAATTTCCTTCTCCTTAAATCTAAGTTCCACAATAACCCTTTGTCAGTTTTTGTAAAAATTTTACTTTTTATAAAACCTTCATAGTGTATAATTATACTAGTAAATTTTTTGTTTTTTTGCAAGTGATAGACTGGCTTTTATGACAAAGTATTACAAAGGTTTTGAATGTTAATCAAAGGGGATATCAAATCAAATAGGTTTAATACACTGGTTGAGAAGTTTATCAGCCTTGTAAACAGCGGTGTTCCGACAAATTCAATTCTTGTTATTCTACAAACCCCGAATGATAAAAATAGATTTATCACAGAAGTATTAGAAAAAGTTGATACCTCTGTATTAGAAAAATTAAATATCCACACGTTTCATGGACTTATTTATAACTCTATCTCCGATAACTGGGTATTTTTAGAAAAAATTATCCCTACAAAAAAGCATTCTATTTTACCAAACCTTGTCGGATTAGAGGTTTCTCAATTAATCTTGAAAGATATTTTAAAAGATATAAAAGTTAAAGGATACAATTCAAAAAAATCACTTCTCCACCAAATTTTTAGAAGATATTCTCTTATCCTTCAAAACGATTTGACCGAAAAAGAAATAGAAGAAAAATCGGAGATTTTGAAAGAAGGGTTTGCGGAGGATGCGCATAAAATAATAAAGACGTTACTTGCCAGAACACTGACATACAGAAGTTTTGATTACTTAAGACAGATGCCTTTATTCAAATATATTTTTCAAAACACAAAATATTTTGAAGGGATTGAATATTTAATTGTCGATGACGCGGATGAATTCACTCCTGCGGCGTTCGCTTTTTTCAAAACACTTAACCTCAAGGATATTTTTATCGGGTTTGATTCTCCGGGGAACTCGCGTGTAGGGTATTTAGGCGCAGATCCGGAATTTGAAACACATTTGTATAAACTATACAAAGAACTTCCTGAAACACTTGAGTCCAAACATAATAACGATGCGGATAAAATTTATTCAAATATTGTGGAAAACAAAGAAAATATTCTTGAGAATATGTCTTACATTTCGTATTCCAAACGTGCGGAAATGATTGATGCCGGAGTACAAAAGATAAATGACTTACTTGCCAAAGGGATTAAACCCACGGAAATTGCAATCGTATCACCGGTTATTGATGACGTATTGAAATTCGCACTTTCGCAAAAACTGACCACATTTGATTTACAGTTTATATCCGGAAGTGAAAAACTTGCGGATAATTCCCTGATTAAATCAGTATTAAATATCTTAAAAATAGGTATAAATCTACCTATAAATGAATTTGATTTACGAGGAATTTTATCGGATTTTTTGGATATCCCGATAAAAAATTCCAAGGAGATTTTGAAAAGCTACCGTTTAAAAAAAGAATTGCCCGTTAATTTATCACAAAATTATAAAGCAGAAAAATACTCAAAATTTCTTGAGGTTATAGAGTACTTAAAATCCTCCGAATCTCCGTTATCAGAAAAAATTTATTATATATATCAGACTCTTATTGAAAGAATATCTGCTGAAAATGCCAGAAAATTTAATTTCTTTTTAAAACAGATTCAGGATTTTGAAAAAGTTTTCTCTCAAAAGGAAATCGAAACGAGAGTTGAAGATATAATTACTCAGCTGGAAAATTCTATCGTATCCGAAAACCCTTATTCTGTTTTGAATATCGGAGAAAATGACATTATCATATCAACCCCGCAAAAAATAATCGATAACAAAATCCAAACAAAATACCAGATTTGGTTTGATATCTCATCAAGTGAATGGACAAAAACCGATACAGGTCCTTTGTATAATTCCTGGGTATTCCAAAAAAGCTGGGATAGGGGGGAATATACTATTGAAGATGATATTTATTTATCCGGACAAAAAACAGCCAAAGTAATACGAAAGCTTGCTCTATGCACTGATTATATTTATGCCTTCTCATCATTATTTGACTCCCAAGGGGTTGAAAACTTCGGCGGAATCGAAAAATTTCTTATCGTAGAAAAAAAAGAAGCCGTTTCACAAAACCGGTTCAATATTATACCGAGAGATGACCAAAAACCTGTTTTGGAATACAAAAAAGGAGCGATGGCAATCTCAGCAGTGCCGGGAGCAGGCAAAACAACAATTCTTCTGGCACTTGTTTTAAAACTTATGGAAAAGGGAATTAAACCTGACAACATTTATGTTATGACATATATGGAATCTGCTGCCAGAAATTTTAAAGACAGGATAAAAAATATTAATCCTGAAAACAGCAAACTCCCGAATATCACTACAATCCACGGACTCGCATTAAGAATATTAAAAGAAAATTCTAACTACGAAAGACTGGGACTGGATTCTGATTTTGATATCTGCGATGATTCTCTAAAAGGACGTATCATAAGTTCAATTTCCGCATCACTTGATAAATCGGATTTAGAAGACTTTACACGGGCAATATCCGTTCTTAAATTCAGCGGAATATCTAAAGAACGTTTTAATGAGATTATTAAAAATCCAAAAGATTTTCACCCGAAGGTCAACAGGTTTATAAGGTTTTTCAGAGAATACCAGATTAAACTCGGCGAAGATAACCTTATTGACTACGATGATATTCTTGTATCTGCAGTAAGGTTACTGGAAGAAAATCCTGATATTTTAGAATATTATCAGGAGCAATGCCAATATATTATAGAAGACGAAGCGCAGGATTCATCCTCTATCCAGCAAAAACTGCTTAACCTTTTATCCGGGAAATACAAAAATATTATAAGATGCGGAGATATTAATCAGGCAATTACCACAACTTTTACGAATGCAGACGTTGAAGGGTTTTATAATTTTATAAATAATTCCCAAAAAGTTCTTATGGATTCATCTCAAAGGTGCACGGAAGATGTTTGGAAACTTGCCAATAAACTTGTTGATTTTGGCGGAAAAGCGTTCTACCCGATGATGATGAAGCCGGTTGAGGGGAAAAATCCAGTACAAAAAAATGCCGTATATTCTCAAATTTTTGAAACCGGACATGATGAACAAAATTTTGTATTATCAGAAATAAAAAAATTACTATCGGCAAAACCTGATTCAACCATCGGAATACTTTTAAGAAACAATTATCAGGTCGCAGAGTGGGAAAGTTTTATCAACAATGCCGGGTTTAAAGTTATTACAAGAAGCGAATCTCTGGGTAAAAAAGCTATATTCAAAACAATTTTTGCCATATTAAAAGCCATTGAAAACCCTTTCAGTAATACAAATCTTGCAGATACTTATCAAATACTTTATGAACAAGGATTCTACAAAAAGAATTTATCCGGCAAAATTGAAAATTGTGAAACTGATTTTATCACAATCAACCCCGATGATGCGGAAGATTTATCGGAATTTTTGTGGGATATGAACTATTGGCTTTTATGCTCAACTCTTCCTCTGCAGCAGCTTGTATCTAAGATTGGTCTTTGTTATTACAGAACTGATTTAGAAATCTCAAATGTCTATCTGATATCAACGCTTGTTGCAAGATTAAACGTTAAAAATGACCTGTCACTATTGGTCGAAAAACTCGGAGAACTCTCCAAACGCCCTTCTTTAAGCGGATTCAAATTCTTCTCCGAGGAAGACACATCAGAAAAACAATCCGGAAAAATTCAGATAATGACACTACATAAATCTAAAGGGGACGAATTTGATTACGTATTTATACCGGAATTAACCGAGAGAAACCTGACTCTCGATATAAATAAAATGACATTAAAATCCTCATCAACATTTATGGAAAATATCAAGGCTCTGAATCCGGAATATAAGAAAAAAACGGATGAAGAACTAAAAGAATTTACACTCGCTGAAAATATGCGGTTAATGTATGTCGCAATTACACGTGCCAAGAAAAAATTATACATAACCGCACCGGAAAAATCCAAAATATTTAGTCGTATGCAGGATAACGATATAAGTATTTTGTTTGGTGAATTGATATAATTATTTAATTAAACCTATCTCCACAGCTAAATCAATCGCTCTTGCTATTGCCTGATCCATATTATAGTACTTATAATCGCCAAGACGGCCTAAGAAAAATACATTTGTATACTTTTTAGCCTCCTCCAAATATCTATTATATAAAGCAAGATTCTCATCATTTGCTATCGGATAATATCTTTCGTTTTTACCGAGTTCAAAATCTTCTGAATACTCTTTTGCAATAACTGTTCTGTTTGATTTGTCCTTCAAATAATGTTTGTACTCGTGTATCCTTGTAAAATCGTAATTATTAGGATAATTTATACAGGCATGTGATTGATAAAACTCTCTATTGTATTCTTCAAATTTAAAATGCACACTTCTATACGGCAGCATTCCGTACTTATAATCAAAGAATTCGTCTATTGAACCTGTATAAAAAATTCTGTCCGCAGATTCTTTTACTTTTTTGTAATCCGTATTAAGTTTAACTTTAATATTAGGATGTTTAAGCATGTTTTCAACAAGAGAAGTATAGCCGTTTATCGGTATTCCCTGATATTTATCCTGAAAATACCTGTTATCCTTGCTTAAGTATACAGGAACTCTTGCAGTTACCGCACCATCTATTTCATCAGGATTTTTGCCCCACTGTTTTGCTGTATAGTGGAGAAAGATTTTTTCATATACATAATCCGCGAGAAATCTTAAGTCCTCATCATCTTGTTTTTGAAATTCTAAAATCGGAACTTTTGTATTGTATTTAAACGTATTGAGAAGTTTTTCCTCAATTCTTTGAGCCATAGTCTGCGGAAAAACCTGATATAAAGTATTGAAATTAAACGGAATATGAGCTTCTATACCGTCAATAATTCCGACAACTTCATGCATATAAGTATTAAAACCGCCAAATCGGTTTACAAATTCCCAAACTTTTTCGTTATTAGTATGAAAAATATGAGATCCGTATTTATGAATCATTATACCGTTTTTATCACGGTAATCATAACTGTTGCCTGCTACATGCTCTTTCTTATCTATAACTAAAACTTCTTCATTATTATTTGCCAAAAGATTTGCTAATGCTGAACCTGCAAATCCGGCTCCGACTATTAAATTTTTTACCATAATCCATCCTTTTTATTATACTAATATAGTATAACAAAAAATTTATTAAAAATATAAAGACCGATAGAAATTCCATCGGTCTTTAAAGAGTGTGTGTGAATTAATTAAAATTAATTTATTATTCAGCCGGAGTTTCTTCGGCAGAAACTTCTTCAGCCGGAGCTTCCGCTGCTTCTGCAGCAGCTTTTTCTGCTTCTGCTTTTGCTGCAGCTTCAGCTTCTTGTTTAGCTTTTGCTTTCTTAGATAATTTAACAACATCTGATTTCTTGTAGTTAAGACTTCCGTCTTCGTTACAGTTTTTAATCAAATATGCAACTGTATCAGTTGGTTGAGCACCTTTAGAAATCCAAGATTCTGCTGCTGCTTTATCTAACTTCATTACTTTAGTTTTTGGATTGTAATATCCTAACTCTTGAATAGGTTTACCTTCTCTTTTTGTTGTAGAGTTGATAACAATAATTCTGTATGATGGAGCTTTTTTAGCACCTAATCTTTTAAGTCTGATTTTTAACATATTTAATTTTCCTTCTTAGTTTAATAATGTCTAGTGTAAAGATTCGCCGCTTAATCTTTAGCCGGATAAGCCTAAGAGGAATAGCTTATCCCATGATAATGTAACCATAAAGAGTATCTAAAGTAAAGGGGGTAAATGATTGGGGGATGAAAAAGTTTACAGAAATTGTAATATTAAATAAAAAGGAGAAACTATTATGCTAGAACTTTTTATGCTCCCAACATGCCCTTATTGTCTAAAAGTTATGAAATATTTAGATGAAAACAATATTCCATATAAAAAAATCGATATCACCGATAAACAAAACGAAGAAGCACTAATAAGAATCGGCGGTAAAAGACAGGTTCCTTTTCTTGTAGATAAAGAACACGGGATAGAAATGTATGAATCCGGCGATATTATAGAATATTTAAAGACACTGTAAAGAAATGTAAACCAACATGATTCAATAATACCTTGATTTTTACTCTGAAACTCCATGATAGAGGCAATTTTAGACTGAAAAAATACTTTATATAGATACGGGAATTAAGATACGAAAAAAGTACTACTGTTTAGTGGTCTATTTTGTATTGGAATTTTATATATAAACAATGTTACTGGGGATATAGGAGTAAAACAAATGGTTAACGGAATCAGTCCATATTCAAATCAAGATATATGGCGTCAAATGGCTCTCAAAGATGCCCAAAAATATGCGCAGCAAGGAGCATTACAAGGTCAAGTTACAGAAAACGTCCAAGCTCCGCAAGATGAAGCATCAATAATGGCAGCTCAACAACCGACAGCTCAAACACAACCGCAATCAAAAGATTGTACTGACGGCAAAGATGACGGTAAAATTGGTTTTTGGCAAAGTGTAAAACACTTTGGTAAAGGTATACTTAATTTCGGAAAAAGCCTGATTGGTTTTGACGAAAACGGTAAATGGAGCGCAGGCAAACTGCTTAAAAATGTCGCAATAGGTGTCGGAATTGGTGCAATATGTGTACTTACAGCAGGAACAGCAGTTCCGGCAATCATCGCAGGTGTTGGTGTTGCATCAGCAGCCGGCGGATTGGGTAAATCTATTTATCAATTTGCAACAGCCAAAACAGATGCTCAAGCAAGAGCAGCAGCAGAAGGAATGGGTTCAAATACCGTTGCTTTAGCCGGCTCTGTAGTTGGTGCAAAAGCAGCAATGAAAGGTGTACCTGGAGTTGATGCCTCTAAATATACAGGATTCAAAGGTACGGTAAAAGCTGCTTGGGATTCAACAACAATCGGATTCAAACAAGGCTGGAATGGTATAAAAACCGGCTACCAAGCATACAAAGCCGGCGGATGGCAAGCATTGAAAACAACCGTTGCAGATGGCGCAGCATCATTCAAAACAACTGTTCAAACCAACTGGAAAAATGCAACAAAAACTCCTACGGTTGAAGAAGCACAATCTCAAAAAGTTAAAAAATATGATACAGAAATTGATCAATTAAAAGCTCAAGCAGATGATGCAGCTAAAAACGGCAACAAAGGTGTTGCAAACTCATTAAAGAAAAAAGCACAACGTCTTGAAGAACAAAAAGCTAATATCCAAAAAGCATTTGATGAAATCAATTCTGAAAAATCATTAGCTAACGCTCAAGCAAAACTTAATGATTTGGAAAAACAAATTGCATTCAAGAAAAAACAAGTAGAAACATCTACTGATACAAGATATCAATTCAAAACAAATCATGAAATAAATATGCTGGAACAACAAGCAAACATCTATAAAACTGTTCTTCAACAAAAAACACAAATGGCAAGAAACATCAGATCTCAAATAGATGATATTGATAATCTTCCACCGGAAGCAAAAACAGCAGATATTATGAAAAAACGTGCCGAATTAGTGAAAAAGCAAAAGGATCTTGATTTTGAAATCCCGGCACGCACACAAAAAGAAGTTCTTGCAAAAAATACATCTGAATCTGCAAAAGCATTATTAGAAAAACAAGAAGCATATACAAAAGCACAAAAAGAATTGCAAGCAGCTCAAAAAGCTTATGACAAATTCAAAGCAGGCGATACATCAGCAGAAAGACTTGAAGCCTTCAGAACATTGACAGATGCAAAAGCAAAAGTAAGCAACGCTTATGATGAACTTGCAGCAGCCAAGATAGCAAACAAATCTAACAGTACTTTATCATCAGCAACAGGCGGATATGATTACACAGGAACAGCTTCTGACAAAGTATTCCAATTCGGCAGAACATTTAACAACCTCTATGGTTCAGCAAAAGTTCCGGTAATCGGCGGTAAAAAAGTTCCGTTCACCAAGTTCACAATTCCGTCAAGTGTATCAAATACCCAAGCTCTCCTGGTTTCAAACCCTTATGTAAATTCATCAGTAGGCGGCCCTTCAATAGACGAAATGTTACTGGCAGAAATGGGATATACTCCGGAAGAAATAAAATATTTAAAAGAATGTGCCGAAGCAGCTAAATCAGGACAAACCGTACAAGTTCCAACAGCTCAAACAACAGGGGAAGCTCAAACTGCGGCAGCAGGACAAGGACAAATCCCTCCATATGCACAAATGCAAGCCCTTGATTCAATGTTACAAATGTATGGTATCGCATAAACAATCAATCTAGGAAAATAAACAAAAAGAGAATGCCCTCAAGCATTCTCTTTTATTATGAATAATTTATTAATTAATCCATCTGAAGCTTTTGACATTATTATCATTGTTAATATCACCGTAAATTTCAACAATGAATTTTCTATAAGCTTTATTTGATAATTCAATACCCGGGATTTTGTTCAATTCATTAATCAACTGACCGTTCTCACTAAGGTTAACTCCCGGGATTTTATTAAACAGAGAATTCAAAGAAAGATTCCCGACAGCTCCGAATACCGTTGAAATTTTTCTTGAAAGCTGACCTAAAACCTGCATATCAGCAACCTGAGTCACCATGTTATATTTACCTTTAATAAACAAATTCAAATCCCGTCCGATAGAATTTATTTCAATCTTATGGGCTATACCATAATTGATTAAAATATTACCTTCAATACTTGAAAAATCTCCGGTTTTAAGAGGGGTCACAAGATCAATAATACTGTTCATCGTGATACCTGTTATACCGCTTTTGAAAACATTACCTGCTCTTAAAAGATATTCCAATGAACCGAGTTTTGGCATACGCCCGTCTTTAACCGAGAACAAGGCTTTACCTGATAAAGTTTCTTTACTTGTTGTTTCATTTGAAACGTTTGTAGAAATTTCTATCGTACCTGTCAGTTTCCCGAATATTTGGTTCGGAACATCAAACACCGCCGTCAATAAATCATTTGCACTGACACTATTAGCATTAAGTTTAAGTTTTAACAAATTATTCAACAAATTGTATTTTACAGAGCCTGTAATTTGTCCGTCAGCAATATCAAAACTAAACTTATCGACGGCAAACTGCATTTTATCGTTTAAAGAACAATCCGCCTTAAGATTATTTGCACGTATATTCCGAACGGCAATACTGTCCGCGTGTATACTCAAATCATTAAATATGACTGAATTTAGAATATTTGTATTAGCAACGCTGGTCTGGTTTTCGTTAAACGTTCTCAACTCCAGTTGTTTTAATTCGGAAATAAGATTATTAATATCAAGGTGTTTAAGAGCTATATCCGCCTTTTTAACAACATAGCTTGAAGAAAATTTATTTTTAACAACCGCATGGCATACAACGTTATTTGATAATACCTCGCCTTTTGATTGAATAATAATATCTTTATCGTTAAAGTTTAAAGATAAATCTTTGATAGTAGTATTCAAAAACGGCATATCAAGCCCGTTGATAACCATTTCTCCAAGGATTTTAGGAGATGTAGATTTTCCGTTGATTCTTAAATCTGATGTAAACTGACCATGTTTAATTGTCGGTTTTCTAAATATAACATTAAAAATTCTTGCATCAGTCGGAGCCTGCGTTTTTATTGTAAGGTTATCAAATGTATAGAACTTTTTGTTGTGGTAAGTAATACCGCCCTTGACCGTTACAAGAGGGAATAAATTTTGTTTATTATTCTGCGATGAAATCAACTTACTGTATTGGAATTTATTTAACCTAATGAGGTTATTTTTTAATACATCAAAATCCATATTAACCGTAATAGGATTTTCAGGATCACCAACTGTCGCTCCCATATAATAGATGCTGGAATTTTCTTCCAATTTGAAATCCATTTTGGTATTCAGTTTATCTAATGTTCCGGTAATTAATGAACCGAGCAAAATATCACCGCGCACCTTTATCGGATATATCGTATCCGCATTCCAATACTTATCAAAAGTTCGCTGCGAAAGCTTTGAATTAATATGTATATCAAATTTCGGTTTTTTAAGAATATTAGAAACATTACCATATATAAGTACAGGCATGTCATCTACAAGATAATTCATTTTATTAAGGAATAATCTGTTATGCTTAACAGCTATCTGACCGTTTATTAATCTAATCGGTACAGGCTGATTAAGATGGTATACCGCATTTATATTATTTAGGTTTAATACCGCATTTATATCATTGTTGTGTATTTTCGCAGTAATATCCGTATTGCCGGAGTGAAACTGAAGTTTTTTGAGTTCTTTCTGAATATCTTTTGGAATTAAATCACAATTTATAAACGCATTTACAGTACATAAATCAAAATTTTTGATTTTAACATCAGAATTAACCCTGATTTTATCAATATCCTTGGAAATATTTGATGCCGTAAGATTAATATTAAAAGGATTATGCTTAATAAACCCATAAAAATTTGTCAGTTTAAGTTTTGAATTCTTTAGTTCAAAATCTCCGGACATAACTTTTATATTCTTAACAGGCTTATTATTCTTCAAAACTTTTGCATAGCATTCCGCTTTATCAATTTCTATATCATCAATTTTGCCTTTATAAGATGCTTTTAGAGAAATATAACAGTCATCTAATTCTTTAAAGAAATCTTTAGTAAATTCACGAATATTCATTCTTGAAGAATTTGCGGTAATATTTGCAATCCCGTTTTTTACATGACCCGTAATATTAAGTTTTGAAAGTGCATCTATATAATCCGTAATATTCAAATCTAAATCTAAATTTTTGAATTTAATATCTCCGCTTACACGTTTAACAGGGATTCCGTTAAGTACAAGAGAATTATTTTTCAGCTTAATAGAGCCTTCCGCAAACAGATTTTCATTCAATTTAATATAATTAATATCCGGGAGTTTACCGGTTAAATTAAGTCTAAAATCAATATTTCCGGCACTATTTTTAATATTCGGCACCATTTTTTGCACAGGTTCAAGCATCGGTGAATCTTGTACCGTTCTAATAAGAGTATTTAAAGGCAGGTTATCTCCTCCGGCATTAAAATTCATATCTCCAAAGAGAGAACAGTCCCCCTCAACCTTGAACGGCTGATTTTCCACAGTTCCGGTATGGTTAACAAAATGAGCAATCCGGTCATTAAAATTAAGATTACCCGATGCATTTTTTAATACAAGATGATGAATATCATTAAATGATGCTGAAGCATTCATAAAATTAAAATCACCCCATATATGCGGATCTCTTTTTGTCCCGATAACTCTTATATCAATATTACCTTTACCTGTTACATTCATAATAGGTACAGGTCCTATCAGAAATCTTAAAATTTCATGCAGCGGATTAAGCACAAATTCAGCCGTCGCCAAATCAACCGATTTGGTACTGCGTATTCTTAAATCTGCCTTGTATGCTCCGTAATCATCAATAGAGCCTGTTACATATACTGTTTCTTTTTCTGCTGCAGGTACTACAACATCAAGTTCCATGTGCTTTTCAATACATTTGATATTAATATTTGCTTTTTTAGCATTTGGTATCGGTTTTATCATATATGCATCAGAAACACTTACGTATCCGTCAATACGCGGTTCAGGAAATTTCCCGTTAATATTCAAATCCGCTTCTGCAAACCCGTAAAACGGATACATTTTTAATCTGTAAATATTAAATGTCGGGGCAACAACAGGCGGTAAGAGAAGTGCAATTTCCCTTACGTCTGATTTTTGCATATTAACTTGCAAATTGAATACAGGTTTAAGCGACGTAAACTTACTTATTTCACCCTGCAAACTCGCATGAACGTTGCCGCCCTCTGCACGTAAATGTTTAATAGTTAAATCATTTGATTTTAATAAAAACTCTGAATCAACAGTAAACTTTGCAGGGAAAATTACTGATTTAGCGGAATCCTTAACAAGGATTTTTAAATTATCAACCTGTGCATACAGTTTTGAATTATCTGACTTGATATCAATAATACCGCCAATGTATTTGACATCATCATGAAGACAGGCAGAAATAATATTCCCGAACGGTTTCAACCGAAGGTTATCGATATTAAGATTAACTTTAGCGCCTTTTATAAATTTCTTTTTCGGGATTTTTATATCAAAATCCGCACAAGAGGACGTTTTCCCGACAATCAAATCATTATTGGAATGCGCAATAATATAATTTCTGGTTTCTTTAAAGTAAAAATCACGCCCGTTTAAACTAACAGGCATTTTACTCTTTTTATCCAAAAGTGAAATCTTATAATTACTGATTTTTATTCTGTCTATTTTTGATTTTACATTTATTTTTTTAGAAAAATCCAGTAAATAATCACCAAGATATAAGTCTTTATCCAAGCTGAAATTTGCCTGAATATTAGAACACTCTATTGTGCCGGCATGAAATTTCCCGATAATAAGAGGTAAAACCCTTACATTAATCCGCGGATTCTCAATAACAAGAGCTTTTGAATTATCCTTGTTCAAAACCTCGACTCTTTCAGCCCTGATTTTTGCATGCGGTAAAAACCAGAGATTCAAATCAGGATTTGTAAAACAAACATTATACCCCGATTCCTTTAGTATAATTGCCTGAATATTTTCCGTATTACACTTAAACAATTGCGGAATAGCAATTGCCCATATTAAATAAAATATTAAAAATATAATTATATACTTAAACTTATTTTTAAACATTTTAAACGTTATAATTATATACCAAATTATAATGTTAAGCTATCCGCTAGTTAAGTGACTATTCCTTCATATTTTCATAGGCAACTTCAAGATATTCCTTAAATTTTTTGATTTCATCTTCCTCAAGCCTATCCGTAAGCTGGTTTTCGGTTGCTTCAAAAACCAAATCCATTTGCTTAATCAATTTTTTGCCTTCTTCTGTCGGTTTTAATGTTTTTCTTCTTGCATCATTGTTATTAGATTCTGTTTCAATGAGTTTCTTTTTCTCAAGCCCGTGCAAAAGACTTGTAACAGAAGGCCCCTTCAAATTAAGACGGTTTTCAAGCTCTTTTCTGCCAAATACCTTCTTTGTTCTAGAAAGTTTAATAATCTCTCCCAATAATCGTGCCTGTTGGTTCGTCAGTCCGTAATGAACAAGGCATTTATCCTGCAAACACTTAATTGTATGCGCAATATTTCTGATAAAATAACTGCAAGTTTTTTCTTCATTCATAACCTAATTTTATCATAAAATAGGTAGAATTCTATAGAATTTTTTATTTAAAAAATGTTTTTCGCATAAAAAAAACTCCTCTAACAATTATGAGGAGTAAAACTAGAATTAGGAAGGGAATTAGGGTATATAAAAAATCTTTTTATTTGCTCTCTTATTGATTACATATATATAAAGTATATACTAACCTCCCAATTTCACTACTGGCAAAATTCTTTACAAAAGTTAACAATATCTATTTGCAAAATATTTACACAACTTCATGAAGTTGTGTAAAAATCATACATGACGACTATTGAATTAATGCATGAAATAAGTAATAATAATTATATAACGCTTTTATGCTGAAAGCCTTGGATAATCTAAGGTCCTTGAAATCAAGGGATTTGTAGGCATAGGGGCGTTATATTTTTATTTTTGAAGGGCTTTCAAATAACCAAATATTTATATTTTTATAACCAGCTTTTTCTGTATGAAAAATTAAATCATTTTTTCCCAGATGTTTTGCTATATACTGGGCAAAATCTTTTTTGTGCTGAGCAATATTCGGCTTCATATGTCTATGGTTATAATGAGAGCCAATAGCACCTAGTAATAAATCCGCCATTTGAATAATATTGTATTTTTTTGAATCAACAAATTCGATTGTTCTTACATTTATTATTTCCTTTGGTTTCTCTTTCCCCATATAAGGAGTTATAAGCCAATATTTAATCTTCTCCAGAATATTTTTTCTTCTAATAGTCATTCTGTCCATTAATATATAATAATCAGTATTTTCTAAGGAATTTTCTTGCAATAACATATAATAAAAAACATAAAAACCTAATTCAGAGTCATTGTACAAATTATCTTTAAGACTTATCTCTTTTGAATCGACAACAATACAATTAAACCTAAGATTATACTTAAAAAAAATATCAATAAACCCGTAATATTTTTCTAAAGCCTGTTTCGATATTTTTTTCCAGTTAAATTTTGTATCTTCTTTCCAACCAATAGATTTTTTGTACTCAGCACATTCTTTATTAACTGCTTGAAGAGTTGCTTCATCAACCCATATCCCGCCGATTAACATAAATCTAGCCTGGTCAGTATTACTTTCATCTGTAAAAATATAATGCCTCAAATAATCTCCTTATGTAAATCCCCAAGAGAAATGACGATAAAATTATAGCATATTATTCAAATCATGTACAAATTATTTGTATATATTTGAGTAATTCCAGTAACTTCTGAGGACTTTTTTGAGGTAATCTTGTGTTTCAGGGTACGGAATTTTTTCGACAAAGTCATCTATGTCATCATAATTCAGTTTATTTTTCCATCTGGTTACGGCAGCCCAACCGCCATTATACGCCATAATTGCAGACATATCTTTATCATTCAAGCTTTTACGCATTTTACCGTAATAAAGACAGCCGAGGTGAATATTATATTCCGGATTATAAAGGTTATTAGGTAAGCCGTACGCATTCGCAATTTCGTTTGCGGTTGCAGGCATAAGCTGCATTAATCCCACAGCGCCGACAGGACTCTTTGCACCAGGATTAAAATGGCTTTCTTCTTTTATAATTGCCTGAATAATAATGGGATTTTCGTCCTGTGAGTATTTTTGAACATAGTTATAGTAATGCAGCGGATATACAAGCCGCCATCTTGTATCTTTAAAATCAGGTTTTATTTCCAGTTTGTCCATAGCTTCTCTTGCTATAAATGCAGAATGGGTGTAATTCCCCTGCTGATACTCAATCCAGCTTTGTACAAATTCATCGTTTTTATATAATTCTTTTACAAAATCATAATCCCCGAGTTGAGCAAGTTTTATGGCAAGATCTGCTTCTGATTTATTTTTTGTCGGGAATACAACCGGTTTTGTACACAATTCTCTATCTTCAAGCATTTTATGACCCTGATGAAGTTTTGCATTCGCTCTCAGTGCGTAATAACTGTCAGGGTATTTTGATAAAACACCCTTGTAGTAACTTTTTGCCATATCGTACATTTGTTTTTTGTCGTAGATTTTAGCCATCCAATACATAACAGCAGGTGCCGAATTTGTATTACTGAATCTTGAAAGATGTATCCTGCCAAGTTTTAATGCCGTATCATATTTATCCTGATTTATTTTTGAATAAAATGTTTTGTATAACGCTTCACCCGAAAATTGACCGTCAGGGAATTTTTTATAAAGCTGCTCATAAATATAAGGTGTTTCGGAAGACGGGGAATATTTTGCAGTCAGATATAATATATAATCCGCACCCTTAGCCTTTGGATTAATACTGTAAAGGTATTTTAGAGTTGTTAGCTTTGAATCCGATAATGATATAAAACTATCAATATTTTCATAAATACATTTAGATTCAGCAAAAGATGAATAAAGTTGTAAACCTTTAACGGTTATACTCTTAGCCTCATTCCATTTCCCGAGTTTATACAGTGTCCTTGCATATCCGCACCAGCTGTACGGAAGACTTGTTTTTTGGTAATAATTTAGGGCATTAGCATAATTATCCGTCGCAAGATAGGAATTTGCAATTACAAGATTTTCTTCATTTGTAAATTTAATATCCTGTTGAGATAAAATATCAATTGCGTTTTGAGCATGCCTGCCGTTTGGAGAAAGTCCCAAGTATTCAATTAATAGTTGAGAGTCATTATTTATAATCCCGAGATAATACTTAGAAGCAATCGCAACTTCCGTATCACCAAATTTATTTATCAAATGATTAAAATGTCTTTTCGCCGCGAAATAATCTTTTCTGTCAAATAAAAGGACTGCAAGATTATATTCGCTTATCGGATAAAGAGAAGAATTAGGAAACCTTTTCAAAAGGATACTGTAATTTCTCATTGCAGCTTGAATATTTCCCGAGCTTTGCGCGCATCTTGCTTCTCTAAATAGTGCCGCCGGTTTTAAAACAGAAAATCTTGATATTTGTGAAAAATAATTATACGCTTTATCAAACTCATTTTTCTGATAAAGCTCTATGGCTTGTTTATACTTTGCCATATCATCATTTTCCGTAAGTTTTTTATTAACAGTTATTGCAGAAAAAAGACATACAACAGCAAGTAATATAGTTAAAAATATTTTTTCTTTTGTCATAAAACTTTATCTCAAATGCTATTTATCTCAATATTACCGTTTATTTAGACTTTTTGCAGATTAATATACCACAAGATTATTTTAGCATGGAGTATGACAAAAAATAAATCAACAGTTATAAAAAATTACATTTTAGATCCGGACAGATTGGTTTTAGGTTCCAAAACCGTACGCAAACAAAATTTTGTAAACCGTTCCGAAATCGCATCAAACATTTTGAAATCCGTAATTAATAACGCGGACAATTTTTCGGCATTGGAAGGGAATCACTGTCAATCCCCGGTACATCCTCAACTTTAGGTGCTTCCATTTTTGTTACAGCCGGCTCGTTATTGGCAGCTCCGGCTTCTTCATCTTTATCAGGATCTTTAAACTTGAATGAGAAAAGCGACTCTGCTTTGATATAAGTATCACCGCCCTTTTCTACGTATGAGAAGAAGGAGTTTTGGTAAACATTATTTACGGCAGAAAATAATCTGTTGCCTTTTTCATCTTTAACCGCACCTTCTATCGCATGATAGCCTGTACTAAACCCGCTCAAAAGCACATCTCCGACAGACAATGCAGCGCTTTTGGCAAGTCCGCCTTTGTCCAATTCAAACTTCGGTGAGAATTTACCTATATATTTTTTGTTAATTTTGTATCTTTCATTGTTAGGTGTTTTATAGCTTGTCGGCATAAAAGAAAACGTTGCATCCCGTTTTAATCTTTTCGCCGGAATAACATCAATCATATTTCCGGTAACAATAGAACCTGCTGGAATATCGATACCCTCATCAAGCTGCATAGATTCCATAACTTTAACCTGAATTTCTTTCGGAGCAGCCGTTGAAAAATCCGTCAATGCCATAACCTTCATATCCTCAGCTAAAGCTGTACACGTTGTCGCAAGAAATATAGCAAAAATTAACAATATCTTTTTCATAAAAACCTCTTTTTATAATTATATCATTTTTTTCAAAGAGTTCTAGTACATACCGATAATATTTCTTACTTTATCGATTGTTTTCTTAGCTTCAACTCTGGCTTTTTCAGAGCCTTCGCGGATAATTTTGTCAACAACTTCAGGGTGTGCTTCAAAATATCTTCTCTTTTCTCTGATATCTGCCATTCTTGCATTAATCTTAGCCCCGAGTTCACGTTTACATTGAGCGCACCCTCTGAGTCCTTTTTCACATTCCTCTCTGACTGCTGCAATTTCTTCTTCCGTACCAAATATTTTCCAGTATTTGAACGCAACTTCACATTCGTCAGGATGACCTAAATCATCTTTTCTGATACGGCTTCTGTCAGTAATTGCCGTCATAACTTTTTTCGCAGTAACTTCATCCGTATCGGAAATTTTTATATCATTATGGAATGATTTTCCCATCTTATTCCCGTCAAGTCCGCAGATTAAAGAACAGTTATTAAGTTTTGGCTGCGGCTCTTTAAAGAAATCCGTTTTGTATATAAAATTGAATCTTCTTGCTATATCACGGGTAAGTTCAACGTGAGCCACCTGATCAATCCCAACCGGGACAAAGTCTGCATTAAATAACAAAATATCCGCTGTCATCAAAACAGGGTAGCCCATAAGCCCATAATTGACCTGAGTTCCAAAACCTTCTTTTGATTTCAGGATTTTAGCCATATCTTTTAATGTCGGATCACGCTCCACCCAGTTTTGCGGAGTAATCATACTCAAATAAATATGTAATTCGGCAGTCTCCGGAACAAGAGATTGTACATATATAGTGGATTTTTCAGGGTCAAGACCTGCCGCCAGCCAATCCGAAACAACATCTATTATATTTTGTTTGAGATCAGAGGTGCTGTCATATTTTGTAGTGAGTGCATGCCAGTCAGCTATCTGATAAAAACATTCATATTCGTCCTGTAATTTAACCCAGTTATCAATAACCCCCAAATAGTGTCCTAAATGTAATTTACCCGTAGGGCGCATGCCTGACATAATTCTTTGCTTCATACTTTAACCTCACTTTGTATTTTTATTATACACAAAAATATCAATTTAAAATTATTAGTGGATGATTTTTCAATAATTATCAGTATAATCATATATATGAAGAAGTTATTATCGATAATTTTAACCATATTTCTGATATCAGTACCCGTATACTCTAAAACAGTCGATAACACTGTTGATTCAATGAACATACAATCACAAAAAGGGTATATCGGAACACTGCCGGATGTTACGGCAAAATTCCAGCCTTCAACACCAACGGAAGCAACTCCTGTATTTGAAGCGCAGGAAGGATTTGATGACCCGGACGAACTAAGACCGGTTCCAAAAGATAACCCTGCATTTATAAATATTATGTACAAGCAGGATAAACACTCCCAATATATGAGCGATGTAGCAAGAATTGTGCCGCTGATAGAACAACTTTTGGCAGGAATAGAAGATGAAATGACTCCGCAGGTTTTTGTAGCAAAAGCTGACGTGTTGTATCTGAATATAGACGCCCTAAGACGAAAATACGAAGGGAAACCGGAAAGTTATTACATGTCATTTACAAAGCTCATGCCTTTAGGAACGCATGCAAAATCAATCGCAACACTTCGCTCAGAAGCCGAGAGATATAATAAATACCTTGCATACCAGTCATCAGGAGCAATCTACGCACCGGATAACGTCAATCAACAACTCGAGTATTTAAGACAAGAACTGGAAGATGTCCTTGTTATTTTGAAACAAGTAAACTAAAATAAAAGTGTACTTATTTCAAATAGGGTTTTTAACAATGGACAAACTTTTAACAGAAAAAGGACACAGAATCGTAACCAAATGGTTTCAGCCATATATGATTCTTGAATCCGCGAAAAAATATTTTGATCTTGAAGATTATACCTTCAACGGACAGAACAAATTTGAAATGATGGATAAGTTTCTTGAAGAAATCAAAAATTCCGGCAAAATAACCGTCGGGCTGTATATGAAAAATGTTAATAAATTCTATCTGTTAACACTTAAAGACGGAATACAAGAGAATAATGATATTACCGCTCTTTATAACCTGCTTTTTAAAAATCAATTTAATTCGGACGAACATTACGACTCGGATGACTGGATTGAAATAACAACAGATACTGATAAAGCCTTCAGTATGATTGATTTAGGGAAAGCAGAAGCATCTTTTATTATGAATTTGGTATAAACTATGTCTTTATCAGAACTTAGAACTGTTATCAACGATATTATTGATGATTATAACCTTGATATTTTAGCACTTGCAGCAATTATAATTTTCGGGGTTTACTTATTCTTTATTGTACCGATTATGTATGTTCATACAACCGAAGCTGTCATTGACGGGCACCTTATTAATGTAACCTCAAGAGCAAGCGGTCAAATCTTACATTCATACATCATGAAGGATCAAGAGGTTAGAAAAGGCGACCTTTTAATGGAAATTGATCCGAAAGACTATGAACAAGAGCTAATAAAGCTTGAAACTGACCTTGAAATATATAAAGAAAAACTTCGTATTCTGACTAATGCACCACTGCCGGAGGACTTGGCAGCAGAAGGTGAAAATGCAGGGAAAACAATAGAAGGGGCAAATAATACAACAACCCGAGTAACGGAAACAAAACAAGATAATATGGTCGGACGTCCGCCTTCTTACGCACAAGGAGAAAATAATTTTACAAATTATTCAAGAACATATATTCCGGAAGATGTTGCACAAACAAATTTGACAAGAAAAAAAATAGCAATGGGCGATTCTGTTCAAAATATGTCAGATACAGCAGTAAGTAATAATCCGCAAGAAAAACCGGGAACTGTTGATATTAATATTCCAAAGCCTAATATTGATAAATCAAAAATAGATGTTTCCAATGATACGGTTGAATCAGTCCAAAAAGAAATTAAAAATATTCAAGCAATGGAAGAAGAGGTTAAACTTAACCTTTCGTGTACAAAAGTTTTTGCACCGCAGGACGGAATAATTTCCGGAATTTCCATCGCTCAGGGAGATATTGTTAACCCGTCAGATGTTTTGTGCACTCTTATACCAAAACAAGTCTGGGTAATTGCAAGAGTCCATCCTTCACAACTTGGGAAAGTACAGGTAGGACAGTTTGTAAAAATTAAAATCCCGGGATATAAACACAGAACGTTTAAAGGTCAAGTCACCTCCGTTGATACAACCGCAAAAGTTTATCAGGTTAAAGCCGATGAACAGGTTGCACAAGTAGATGCTAACGGGCAGGTTACAACCAATTTTGAGCCGGCATACCAGATTAAAATAGAATTTATAGAAGATTATTCCGATTTCAACCTGCCGCCTGATACCAAAGTCGAAGGACAAATTAAAGTTAAAACTTTTATTAATCAAGGATTCTAGGTGTAGGGGTAAAGGGGTAAATATATTGGGGGTAAATGTATTGGGTTAAATCTCCGCCTAATCGTTTAAAAATTGTTGGTTGAACTTTCAGCCCCAAATTAATAGTTTGTTGGGGTAAAACTCCAACCTGCAATCTCGTTGAAGAAAGTAGCTAAGTAGCCATGTAGTCAAGCAGCTATGCAGTACCCTCTCCTGATAGGAGAGGGTAGGTGAGGTTTAGGTTTAGTTCATAGGGTACAATTCAAGAAACCCCAACAACTTTTAAAGCACAAAATTTTGATAACTCTCAAATATTTCATCCTGTTCTATCCCTATATAACGCAGAGTAATACTCGGAGATGAATGGTTAAATATCTTCTGCAAAATAACTACATCTTTAAACTGCTGATAATGATGATATCCAAACGTTTTCCGTAGCGTATGTGTGCCGATTTTATATTTTATACCTGCCTCCTGACAGGCAGTTTTAACTATCATATAAGCATTACAGCGCTCAAGCCGGTTTTTAAATTTCGTCATAAACAAAGGATCATCATCCGGTTTATCAATAATATATTCACAAATCAACTGTTTTAACTTTTGATTTATCGGAAATTTTTTCTGTTTTCCTGTCTTTTTCTCTTCTATATCAATAAATTCTTTGTCTTTTACATCTTCAACATTCAATGCCAGAATATCTGATATCCTTAAGCCGCTGTTTGTACCCAAAACAAAAAATAATAAATCCCGTTTGTTTTTCCCCAAAATCTTTTCTACTCTTTTTAACTCACTTTTGTCCCTGATAGGTTCTACTATTTTCATATTCTTAACTCCTTTCTTAAATACACGTGAGTGCCATCGGAGGATGCGGAAAAAGTCAAAAAATGACAATTTTTTTGAACTTTTTCAAATCCGACCTTAGGTGCGTGAACATCAGGTCGTGTGCGAGATAGCACACAACCTGATGTGAAACCGTTCCCGGGAGTTTGCAAGAAATATATATTTTCTGCAAACTCATCGTGTTGAATTAAGAATAATATTTTGTCAGGGCAAAAACTAATCAATATTAACTGGGATTTAGTTAATTTTAATAGGAAAACCATAAATTTCGTATACCTTATAAACTAAAACCCTATATATTTACTTTAATAAAATAGACAAATAACAGAAAATATAGTAATATAATTACACAGGGTAAAAGATGTCCTCATTGAAACGAAACTAACTTACAATTATAACAAGAACCTCGAGTTAGTTCTCGGCTAGAAAGGGGGCCGATATGGATAATTTCAATTTAGCATTATTTCTAATTTTTTTGATTTTATACATATTAAAAAGCAGCTCTTACCTGAATAGATAAGAACTGCTGAACCTCTAAGGGCATCTGGTCAGCTTGGCAAGCTGCCACCCTGTACATATATTATTTACTATGTTTCTAAATTTGTCAACCGAATAACTCCCACTTTTAAATCTTGATAATTGTAAAATAACATAATTAAAAAAGAACTTGGAATCTCAAGTTCTTTTTAATAATATTCTTCTTCCTCTTCTTCTTCGCTGTCCTGCTTTGAAAACGGATTCTCTTTTTTAAACGGGTTCTTTTTCTCTTTATTCTTTTCGTGCTCTTCGTTTAACGTAATTAATTTCTCTTCTGTTTCATTTATTAATTCCGTAAAACGCTTAGTTGATTGTTTGAGTTTCGGGAGCTTAGAGCTGATTATAGAAGAAATATTGAGCATAGCAAGAGAACTTAAAGTCGCATTTAATTGTGCGCTCTTGTCGCTATACTTAGCAGCTTCCTTCTGACCGCCGTTTTCTTTTTCTAATCGCATATATTCGGCATCAGTTCCTGCTTTTTCTTCATTTGTTTTCGCTGCTGTTCCCGAGATATCACCACTTTTAAAATTCAAAGCACCCGATATTCCGTAGAAGCCAGCGGCCCTGTTATCTACCATCTGAGTTACCTCTCGTTGCGTTTGCCTGCTCAGTGATGTGTCTCTGTTTATATAAGCATATCCTACCGCAATTATAAAAAGCATGAAAAAAAATAATTTTGCTAGTAATTAAATGTATTTTTTACACTCAATCGCTGAAACTCTTTGCCTATAAAGGTTTTCGAGCATTAAAATTATTTTCATATTTCTTAATAATGTACAAATCTGCAACAATATACACTGAAACGGACTACAAAGTATATCATTACCGACTACTTATTATACATCGCATTTTTATTCAATGCAACTAATCTAATTCATTCAAAGGAATTAAATTATGCTGATTAAAATACTAATGAAGCTTTGAAAAATCCGCTATTTTCTCATAGTCTTTCTTTAATTCCGTCAAAAGTCCGATTCTGTTATTTTTAATTTTTTCGTCTTTATCCATAACAAGGACTTTTTCAAAGAAATTATCTATCAGCGCATTCAAACCTATTAACTGTTTGAGATAATCGCTGTAATCGTTTGAGAATTTAATTTCTTTCATTCCTTCATATAGTTTCTTTTCCGCATCGTCAGCAAATAAAGCCTCATCTACCGAGTCAAAAGAAGTATCCTTCAGGATTCTTATAACTCTGTTCGCATTTTCAACAATCATCGGATTATCAAGCTGCGAAATAACATTGACTCTAACCATGTAATCAGAAAGATTTGAAAGCGGATTATTATTCAAACAGCTTTCTAACACATCTTTTTTGTATTCATCGCCAAGCAGAATAATTAATCTTTGAACAAAGAATTCTTCAATATCGTTCTGACATTCCGCTTGAACCGGTAAAAGTTCTAATGCTGATTTAATCAAATCTGATATATTAATATTCAGTTTGTTTTCTATAATTGTTTTTATAATTCCGAGCGCCGCAC
Organism: Candidatus Gastranaerophilales bacterium; assembly: GCA_944324825.1. Lineage (GTDB taxonomy): Bacteria > Cyanobacteriota > Vampirovibrionia > Gastranaerophilales > Gastranaerophilaceae > UMGS1585. Next base: position 49,925 of record CALUXU010000009.1, on the reverse strand, counting down.
GTCTTACACCCAACGGGTCAGATGAACCGGTAGGTTTTTTACCTGATGCGAATACCGCACAAATTGTATCTATCTTATCAGCAATACCCACAACCTGGCCTTCGACTGATTTTGCAAGTTCACTATCAGCATTTAGAGGGAAATAATGTTCTTTTATTCCTTCTACAACCCCTTGAGGTTCACCGTTCAATTTTGCATAGTCGGAACCGATATAACCTTGCAATTCAGTAAATTCAAACACAAGGTTGGTTGCCAAATCAGCTTTACACAAATACGCTGTTCTTATAATATTATCAAGGTTTTCCACCCCGACAGAAGATGCTATTAATTTTGATAACTTGATAATTCTTTGTGTTTTATCGTAAACAGAGCCCATACCTTTTTGGAAAGTCATACCTTTAAGATTTTCCACATAACCTTCCAGAGGTTTTTTGGTATCGTTTTTAACAAAGAATACGGCATCGTCTAGTCTTGCCTTGATAACTCTGAGGTTGCCGGCTTGAATATTAGAAAAATCATCGCCTATATAGTTTGCTATCGTTATAAACTTGTTGGTCAGTTTTCCGTCTTTAAACAATGCAAAATATCTTTGATGAGATTCCATAACCGTAATGGTTACTTCATCAGGAATTGTAAGAAATTCTTCATCAAAACTGCAAACAACCGCAACCGGCCATTCACAAATATATGTAACCTCTTCCAGTAAATCATCCGAAATTCTGGTTGTTGCGCCTATTTTTTCGGATTCTGATTTTGCCAATTCAACTATTTTTGCCTGACGTTCATTCTGGTCTACAATTACATAAGCTTTTCTTAATTCATCTTTGTAATCATCTATATTTTTAATTTCCACAGGCGCCGTATAAGAACGATGCCCTCTTGAAAATCTTGAAGATTTTATATCAAGTATTTGAACAGGTAATTCTTCATTGTTATAAACAGATACAATCCATCTTATAGGACGTGAAAATTTTTCATCATGAGATGCCCATCTCATAAAATGTGAACCTTGGAGTTTTAAAATAAGATTTGAAATATTATCGGTAAGGATTGATTTAGTATCCTTGCCTTTTGTAAATACTTTTGCATAAACGTAATCATCTTCTACATACAAATCATCAGGATTAATTCCGTTTTTCTTTGCAAAACCTTCTCCGGCCTTTGTAAGATTTCCGTTTTCGTCATAAGCAATCTTTTTAATAGGACCTTTAAAAACTTTTTCGGAATCCGGCTGTGCATCAGCTAAACCGTTTATTATAACGGTTAATCTTCTCGGAGTTGCATAAACATTTATATCCCCGAATTCTATATGGTTATTATCCAAAAATTTGCCGAAACTTTCCTGCAGCTGACTTACAGCAGATGGTATAAACTTGTATGGTAATTCTTCTACGCCTATTTCTAATAAATATTTACTCATTTTCTAAACCTCATTTTTAAAATTATTATACATCAAAGGAAAAAATTATTCTTCTTGTTATCCCCTGTTGGGGAATAGTTATATTTGTTTGGGTTTGTAACATGAAAATGTGCGACACAGATGGTCGAAAAAAGATAAGGAGATATTATGAAAAAAACTTTATTAGCTACAACATTATTAGTTGCAATGGCCGTTAGTACAACAGCATCTCACGCTTTCAGCTGGAGCAGTTTAAACCCTGCAAACTGGGGCAACAGCAGCTGTTCAAAATGTGAAAAAGTTTGTAAGAAAGATTGCTGTGACCCTTGCAAACCTAAATGTAAATGCAAAGACAAATGCGATCCTTGTAAAAAGGATAAATGCGACACTTGCAAACCAAAATGTGACCCTTGCGAACAAAAAGCACAATGTAATCCTTGCAACCCTTGCCAAAAAACAGTTGCGCCTTGCGACAATAACTGTAAACCAATGCCTGATTGCAATGCTTGCGATAAATTACAAGAAGTTACAGAACAATAAGAAGCATAAAAAAGCGAGAGACCACAAGTCCTCGCTTTTTTATAAATTATACATAACTATACTGCACTTACTCCTCGTTTTCAGCGTTCATTATAGCAATTAATTCATCTTGTTCAAGTTTATCGTGTACCTGAGAATTAATTTCTCCGCCTATCAATATCAACATGGAAGTAAAGTAAAACCAAACCATTAACATTGCAAATGCCGCAATCGTTCCGTATACAAAGTTGTACGTATGAAGCTTGTTAACGTATATCGAAAATCCGCCCGATGCAATCAACCAGGTGATACAGAAGAAAATAGTCCCCGGAAGCGCACTTTTTCGTTTTAATCTGTCAGACCAGCTTACGTCAGGAAAAATATAATACTGCAAAAATGCCATCAAAAATAATGCCATAAAAGCAATCGGCCATCTGATAACCAGAAGCATATTTGCAACATCGGGAGCCAGATTAATAAACGCAGTCAAAAATCTTATGATAACCTTCCCGAAAATAATTGTATTTATACTCAAAAATAATACTAATGTATTTACTATAACCATCAGAAGCGATAAAAATCTTGTATATATAAATGCCCTTGTTTCTTCAACTTTATAAGCCCTGTTTAAACCTTTAATAATTACGGATAAAGCATTCATTGACATAAATAACGTTATCAAAAGACCGGCTATCGCAACAGTTGTACCTTTTTGGAAGCCTAACACCTGATTTAAAACACTTATAATAAGTCTAATAGTGTCGTCCGGCATGACTCGCTCCATAAAAATAAATAACGGATTCATAAAATAATTTTTACCGATTAAAGTAAAAAGTGACATCAAAAATAACAACATAGGAAAAATCCCGATAACAAGCATATAACTCATTTCGGCCGCCATGCCGGAAAAATCGTTATCAATAATAGATTTTACCGTCCTTACCAGAAAATCCGTTGCTTTACCCATTAGATTTCTCCTCTATGGTTTTGAGTATTCTTTTTACTGCACCCTCAACATTTGTTTTGACGGTACATCCTGCCGCAAAGGTATGACCGCCGCCGCCGAATACGGAGCATATATCTGCAACATCGGATTTTTTACTGCGCATAGAAATTTTTGTAGTCTTTGAATCAATCTCCTTTGCAAGGAAAGCAATATCTGTTGTATCAATAGCACGTAAGATTTCAACAAGACCCTCCGTAAAATCTTCTTCGCCGTGAAATTTTTCAATATCTTTTTTGTATACAGTCGAATAAGCAATTTTGTCATCATCAACAAATACTGCTTTATTTATACAGTAGTTTTGAAACATAACAAAATTCTTAGATTTTTTTTCATAGCAATTCTTGTATATTTCGTTCGGGTTTATCCCGATTTTGACAAGCTGTGCGGCGGATTTGAAAACATTTTCAGAAGTGTTTTCATATCTGAATCCGCCTGTATCCGTAAGGATTGCCGTATATAACCCGACAGCCGAATCAAGCGAAATCTCCCAATTTTGTTCGTTATAAATCCCGAGCAAAACCTCTCCCGTGGAGCTTGCTTCAGGGGATACCACGTTTATATCACCAAAACCGTTATTAGTTTTGTGATGGTCTATATTAATGGTTTTAACGGCTTTATCAAAAAGTATCTTAGCGTTAGAAAGCCTGTCAAGAGAAGCAACATCCAACGTTATGACCAAATCATAAACCATTGAATCGTTAAATTTGAATTCTGCTTTATCAATATTTGGCAAAGATTTATAACAATTAGGCAAATGCCCGATAACCAGAATATCTGATTTCTTTTTAAAATTATCGTAGATTGTCGTATACATTGAACTTACAGAACCGATAGCATCACCATCCGGATTTATATGCGACACAATCAATATCTTCTTTGAATTTTTGATTAATTCTTCCAGTTGATTAAATTTCATTATATAATATTATCACAAATAAGCAGAAAAATTTCAGGGGTATAAAATTTTTGACCAAAAAAGTTCTCTATACTGATTTTGAAGGCATAGACAATGTGATTGCCGATTTGTTGGAAAACAAAGATATAAAAAAAGGAATCACACGCTGTAATTTGTATAAATTTTGGGGCAAAGTCGTCGGAGAAAAATTCAGTACAAAATCAAAACCCTACGGAATGACCTACGGCGGGGTCATGATTGTATCCTGCGCAAATGCAATCGTCGGTCAGGAATTGGCTCTTAGAAAACAAACGATAATAGAAAAAATGAAACCATATATGCGCTCCCTGCGAATCACTCTTAAGGATATAAAATTTGACCCTAAAAAATGGGAAAATAAAGAAGATTAATTCTGCAAAACGAGATAATAATTGATATTGATTATTGCAAAAAGAATTTTCTTGTGATACACTCAAGTCGAAATGTTACAATAATAAGAAGATGAAAAGAGTGTTTTTATGAGTGAAAGCAGCCACTGGATAGTAACAAAGGTTTTAGCAGGACACAGCATTTCTTGTAATATGGATACCCTATTAACCATGTGGTTATCTATGGGAATTCTTATTATTTTTGCAATCATGATTATCAGAAATGCATCTGTTATCCCGACTAAACTACAATACGTAGGCGAAAGTATTATTAATTACTTCTCGCAAATAACAAGCAGCGGTATGGGTGAAGAAGAATCCAAAAAACATAATCCGCTTATTTTAACGCTGTTTATGTTTATTCTCACCGCAAACCTTGTAGGTCAAATCCCGTTGAGAATAATCCACCTTAAATCCGGTGAACTCGCTTCCCCTAACAATGATATTAACATGACTGCCGCTATGGCAATCGTTGTTTCTATATACTATATCTACTACGGTATTAAAAAACACGGAGCAATGAAGTTCTTCTTCCACGGCTGGTCTGTCGGCGGAATTATGACTACATTGATTGACGGGCTTGAATTGTTTGTTCGTCCGTTCTCTCTGGCTCTCCGACTTTTTGCTAACATATTAGCCGGAGAAATCATGGTTATGACATTCTTAGGAATGTTAGCCTACTTCTTACCTTTGCCGTTTATGTTATTTGAATTGTTCGTAGCTCTAATCCAAGCATTAGTATTTGCTCTGTTATCTACAACATACATCACGATGGCAGTAAACGAAGAAGAGTAGGGGTAAATGAAATAGAAATAAATTTAAAGGTTTTATTTATACATTAAAATTTGATTAGTCAATCAAGAAATCACTCAGTCACTTGACAAGTAAATAAAGGAGAAAAATTTATGGCAGTAGAACAATTAGCAACATCATTTGATTTTAACGCAGCACAATTAGGTGCAGGTCTTGCTGCATTAGGCGTATTCGGTGGTGGTATCGGTATCGGTATCGCAACTAAAGGTGTTTTAGACGCTGTTGCAAGACAACCTGAAATTAAAGGTGAAGCTTTCAAAAACTTCATTATCGGTGCCGGCTTAGCTGAAGCAACTTCAATCTATGCGTTATTCATCGCTTTATTGTTAGTATTCGCTAAATAGTTTTATAAAAAGGCGAGAAATTCTCGCCTTTTATTCAAAAAAGGAAAAGAACATGTTAGAGTTTAATGCAACTTTTTTCATAGCAATGGTTAGTTTCGTAATATTTATGATTATTATGAACGCTATTCTTTATAAACCGCTTGAAAGAATTGTCAGAGAAAGAAGAGATTTAATCGATAATAATAATATGAAGTCAAAAACAGCTTTGGAAAAACTTGACTCGCTTCAAAAATGGCAAGCCGCAAGTATTGAAAAAGCTCAAAAATCTTCAAGAGAAACTTATCAAAAAATCCTGAATGAATACAAAGCTAAAAAAGAAGCAATGCTTGATTCAGAAAAAAATCTTTCTAAAAAAGAAATTGCCATTGCACAGGCACAAACTGAAGGTGAAGTAATCGAAGCGAAACACGGGTTAAAATCAGAAGTAAAAACCCTTGCCAGCATTATTTCTTCAAAAATCTTAGGTTATGAAACTAATATATAGAGGCATAAATGGAACAATTAATCGAAATATGGGCTAAAATCTGTGAATCAAACTTGTTTAACTTTATCGTTATGATATTGCTTTTAGCTTGGATGGTGAAAAAGTTTGATTTGGGCAGCAAAATTGAAGCAGGAAGAAAGAAAATTGAACAAAATATTTCCGAATCAGAAAAAGCAAAAGAAGAAAGCCTGACTAAACTCTATAAAGCTCAAGAAGACGCAACCAAAGTCGATGAAGAAATGTTTAAAATCTTCAAAGCCGCTGAAGAAAATGCAAAAGTTATGGGCGAAAAACTTATTGCGGAAGCAAACTCTCAAAAAGATGTAATTAAAGAAAACAGTAAAAAAACTATTGATGCAAATATAAAATCTGTTAAAAACGATATTTTAAAAGAAACAGCAGAAGAAGCTATGAAGCTTGCTGAAGAACATATTAAATCAGAACTCGAAAGAGATCCTAATCTGCATCAAAAATATATCTATGAAAGTATTGATGCAATCGACGGAATCGGAGTAATATAATGAAAAACGCAGAACAAATAGAATTTCAAACGGTGGCAAAAAGATACGCTCAAGCATTGAGCGAGCTTTGCGAATCACACATGGTCGAAAGAAAAGAAGTATTAAAAGACCTTGAAAACATTGTTGAAGCAATTAATTCTTCATCTGATTTTGTAAACCTGATGAAGAATCCGGAAGTAACAAAGTCCGAAAAACAAAACGTTACAACAAAAATTTTCGAAGGCAAAATTAATAAGATAACTCTGAATTTCTTAATGTATCTGATTGAAAAAGACAGATTCAATATTATTCCGAGTATCTTAGCAGAATTCCAAAACTCTATTGACAGAGAATACAATATTGTCAACATTGAAATCGTATCTGCGGTTGACCTTGATGACAATATGAAACAAACTATTAAAGACAGACTTTCAGGCAAGCTTCAAAAAGAGCTTAAAATCGACTGGTCTGTCGATAAAGATATTATTGCAGGACTTGTATTTGTTGTAGGCGACAGTATCGTTGACACAAGTCTGAAATCAAAATTACAAATGATAGGTAGAAATATTATTAAATAAAGAGGGAAAAACATGGCAGTTATTAATCCTGATGAAATTAGTTCGATAATCAAAGAGAATATTGAGAACTACGAGTTAAAAACAGAAATATCAAACGTCGGAAGCGTTCTTGAAGTAGGTGACGGTATTGCCAGAATCTACGGATTGAGAAACGTTATGTCTAACGAGCTTGTAGAGTTCGAAGACGGACGAGGAACTTTGGGTATCACACTTAACCTTGAAGAAGACAACGTTGGTGTTGTAATCTTAGGTGAATATACTCAAATCAAAGAAGGTATGACAGTAAAAACAACCGGCAGAATCGCATCTGTTCCGGTAGGTGACAGCCTAATCGGGCGTATCATAAGCCCAACAGGTAAACCGCTGGACGGAAAAGGCGACATTTCCTATGAAAAAACCCGTCCGGTTGAAAGAATTGCACCTGGTATCGTTGCAAGAAAATCAGTTCACCAGCCTTTACAAACAGGCTTAACTGCTATCGATGCTCTTACACCTATCGGCCGCGGCCAACGTGAATTGATTATCGGCGACAGACAAACAGGTAAAACTGCTATTGCTATCGATACTATCATCAACCAAAAAGGACAAGATGTAATCTGTATCTATGTTGCAATCGGTCAAAAAGCATCAACTGTTGCGCAATTAGCGAAAACTCTTGAAAACCACGGCGCAATGGAATATTCAATTATCGTTTCCGCAACAGCAAACGAACCTGCTCCGCTGCAATATATCGCACCGTTTGCAGGTGTTGCTATCGCTGAAGAATTTATGGAACAAGGTAAACACGTTCTTATCATATACGATGACTTGACTAAACAAGCTCAAGCATACCGTGCAATGAGTTTGTTACTTAGAAGACCACCTGGACGTGAAGCATATCCCGGTGATGTTTTCTATCTTCACTCAAGATTATTGGAAAGAGCGGTTAAACTCTCTGATGAGTTGGGCGGCGGAAGTATTACAGCGCTTCCTATTATTGAAACACAAGCAGGTGACGTTTCTGCGTACATTCCGACAAACGTTATCTCTATTACAGACGGTCAAATCTTCCTTGAATCATCATTATTCAACGCAGGTATAAGACCGGCTATCAACGCAGGTATTTCTGTATCCCGTGTTGGTGGTGCCGCTCAAACTAAAGCTATTAAAAAAGTCGCAGGGAAATTAAGACTTGACCTTGCACAATTTAGAGAATTAGAAGCATTCGCACAATTCGCATCCGATTTGGACGCAACAACTAAGAAACAACTTCTTAAAGGTCAAAAATTGACAGAAGTTTTGAAACAAGCTCAATACAAACCTTTAACTGTTGCAAACCAAGTATCTATCCTGTTTGCAGCTAACGAAGGTTATCTTGACGACGTTGAAAACAAAGAAATTCAAGCCTTTAAAGAAGGATGGTTTGAACACTTTAACGCTAAACTTCCTGAATTAGCCCAAAAACTAAATGATGGTGCAAACCTTGAAGATGCTGATATGGAAGCGTTAAGAAAAGAACTTGATAACTACAAAGCAAGTTTATAAACTAATTTATCAGGCGGGATAATACCCGCCTGTGATTAAATAAATCGAAGGAAAAGTTATGGCAAATTTAAAAGATATTAAAAGCAGAATACAAAGTGTTGAAAATACCAAAAAAATTACCAGAGCTATGAAAATGGTTGCTGCAGCAAAAGTAAAAAAAGCAGAATCTTCTGTTAAAGCTGCAAGACCTTTCTCTAACGAGCTTCTATCTCTGTTTAGAAAAATGCTTTCAACCGTTAACGAAATTTCTCAATCAGGAGAAAAAATTGAAGACAGCCTTAATAATTACTTTGGTTTACTTACAAGACGTGAAATAAAAACGGTAGGACTTATTCTGATATCTTCAAACAAAGGTCTTGCAGGGGCATATAATGCTAACGTTGTAAGAACTATATTGAAGAAAATAAAAGCTTACGAAGATGAAGGCAAAAAAGTTGTTATGTATATCGTTGGTCAAAAAGGTGTTTCTGCCTTCAAACACAAAAACGATGATATTGAAGTTGCTCAAACATATCTGGCAGTCGCTAATGACCCTACACCGTCAGGCGCTCATATGATTGCAGAAGATGTTGCAGATGATTTCATCAACGAAAAAATTGATAAGATAGAAATTATTACAACAAGATTCAATAACATGATGTCTTATGCAGTACAAGACTGGACAGTACTCCCTGTTAAACTTGAAGAAGTTGAACAAACTAAAGGAGAACCTGATCCTCTTATGGAATTTATCCCGTCAACTGACAGCATATTGAAAAAACTTGTACCAATGTATATTACTAATTCAATCTATCAAGCATTACTGGAAGCAAATGCCAGCGAACTTGCATCAAGAATGACAGCAATGTCCGCTGCATCAAATAACGCGGAAGAAATGATTGATACTCTGACTGTTAATTATAACAAAGCTCGTCAAGGTGCTATTACCCAAGAACTTATTGAAATCGTATCCGGTGCCGAAGCTCAGGGATAGCGTAAGCCGGTGCGAAGACCGAATTTAGCGGCGTTGAGCCGGTAAACTGAGGTCAAGCACTACGTTAGCGACGTTTCAAATCTGTGATTTGACAGGAGCTAGGATAGGGGTAAATGTATTTTAGTGATTAAGTGACTGGGTGTCGGGAAATGCGGCTAAGCAGTTAAGTAGTTAAGAAGCTAAGTAGCTAAAAATGTAGGCTGGTCGGTTGGGCATACTTGCCCAACAAAATTCTTATGTCGAGCTAAAGCCCAACTTATATTGCTTGTCAACCTGAACTTGTTTCAGGTTCTTACTAATTTGGTATCATACTTGCTTGCTGGTAAGATCCCGAAGGGGTAAATAAGGCTTGTAGTTTCAACTTTAAATTTTCCCGCTTGATAAAAAAAGTTCGGGATGACTTTTAATTTACTATTACGACAGATGTAGGTTGGTTTTTTAAAGTATATCTATAAAAATGTAATCGAGAGTTGGAGTTTTAACCCAACAAATTATCAATGTTGGGCTTTCAGCCCAACCTACTTTTTTGACTATGATTAGTGACAAATAATTGAAAATATAGTAATATTATTATGGGTAAAAGATGCCTTTCTAATTAGGTCTAGCTTACAAATTATCTTAGAACTCAGGTTAGATCCTGGCTAGAAAGGGGGTCGATATGGATAAATTCAATATTAGTTTATTACTAATCTTTTTGATTTTGTACATATTAAAAAGCGGCTCTTACCTGAACAGATAAGAACCACTTAGAACTCTCAAGGCATCCGGCAGTCTGGTAAACTGCCACCCTTTGTATACATTATTTACGATTTTTTTGTATTTGTCAATAGTGGCACGGGATTATTGGCGGCTCACAAGCTTTGCATTCCGTTACGATTTTACAAAAGCAAAATCTGCACTCCATCAGCTTGTTCACAGGGAGTGACTAGGTTGCTTCGCAACCTTCGCACTTGCCAAAATCCGCAAAAAAAAGGGGGTTTAATCAACCCCCAAAGTATCAACCAACAATTTCTTTTACATCGGATGCCAAGTTCTTAGAATCAATCTTGATACTTGGACCCATTGTTGTTGTAACATACACAGACTTAACATAAGTACCTTTTGCTGATGACGGTTTTGCTTTAAGAATAGCTTCCGCCAATGTTGCAAAGTTCTTCTTTAAATCGTCTGCTGCAAATTGAATTTTTCCAACAGGACAGTGAATCATACCTTGCTTATCAGCACGGAATTCAACTTTACCTGCTTTAGCAGCCTTAACTGCTTGAGCTACATCTAAAGTAACCGTACCTGTCTTAGGGTTTGGCATTAAACCTTTAGGACCTAATACTCTACCGAGTTTACCTAACATACCCATACAATCAGGTGTTGCTATCAATGTATCAAACTCAAACCAGCCGCCTGAGATTTTATCGATGATGTCTTCAGTACCTGCAAAATCAGCACCTGCTTCTTTTGCTTCTGTAACCTTAGCACCCTTTGCGATTACGCAAACTCTGATTTCCTTACCCAAACCTGCAGGTAATACAACAGTTGAACGGATTTGTTGATCAGCGTGCTTAACATCAATACCTAATCTCATGTGGCATTCTACTGTTTCATTAAATTTAGAAATTTCTTTAGAAACTTCTTGTAATTTGTCTATTGCTGCGGAAATACTAGCCGGTTGTTCAAAACCTGCAAGTAATTCTTTAGTTTTTTGTTGTTTTTTTGTTAATTTTGCCATTTTTTTATTCCTTTCATGGTCATAGCGGACAATTATGTCCTTCCATTTCTAAGTCACTAAACTAATCTACTACTTTTACGCCCATTGATCTTGCTGAACCTTTAATCATTTTTACGGCAGCTTCCATTGAAGTTGCGTTCAAATCGTCCATCTTAATCTTAGCGATTTCTTCTAATTGAGCTTGAGTAATTTCACCAACTACTTCTTTCTTTGTATTAGAAGCACCTTTAGATACGTTTAATGCTTTTTTAATCAATATAGTTGCAGGAGGTGATTTTGTCACGAATGAAAAACTTCTGTCTTCATAAACATCAATAACAACAGGGATAACATATCCTGCTTGTGATTCTGTTTTAGCATTGAACTGCTTACAGAAATCCATGATGTTTACACCGTGTTGACCTAAAGCCGGACCAACCGGAGGTGACGGATTAGCCTTACCTGCTTGAATTTGCAGTTTAATTTTTCCTACTACTTTTTTTGCCATTTTTGTCTCCTTTCGTGGTAATAACGGGGGGCGGCCCCTTCCACATTGCTATTTATAAAAATTAAATCTTTTGAATTTGTTTGTATTCCAATTCAACCGGAGTTTCACGGCCGAATATTGAAACGTTTGCTCTTAATTTTGCCTTATCAGGATATACTTCTGTAATCTCTCCGATAAATTCTGCAAACGGTCCTGAAATAATTCTGACTTTATCACCAACCTTAACATCAAGTTCAATCTTTTGAGTTTGTGATGATGAACGGTTGATAATCTTTTTGATTTCGCTGTCCTTTGCAGGAATTGGTTTCTTAGCAGAACCGACAAACTTGGTAACACCAGCTGTGTGTCTTACAACATACCAGCTGTCTTCGTCCATTATCATTTCTACCAATACGTAACCAGGGAAAATCTTTTCATCTTTTTCCTGTTTCTTTCCGCCCTTAATTTGGGTTACGGTCTTTTGCGGAACTTCAACTCTGAAAATCTTGTCGGACATATTCATGTATTCAATACGCTTTTCAAGATTACCCTTAACCTTGTTTTCGTATCCTGAATATGTGTGAACAATATACCAGCGTTTTTCTGCTTTTTTTGCTTTTTTCTCAGGTTCGTGAGAAGTTGCTTCTTTTTCTTCTTCTGCTACTTCTGCTTGTTCTAAGATATTTTCTTCGTTTTCAGCCATCTTTCCACCCTATCTGGTCGGAATTAATCCCAACACTGCTTTAAATATAATATCCAATAAATAAACCGATACCGTAAATGCAAAAACAATTACGATTACAAAAACTGTTTCTGCAATAACCTGCCTTCTTTCAGGCCAATTGATTTTTGACCATTCAAGACGGACTGCTTTCAAATATGCAATTATACTATTTACTGTATCGTTCATTTTGTTTCCTTTTAATAATTCGCGCCCTGAAGGACTTGAACCCTCGACATCCGGTTTTGGAGACCGACGTTCTACCAACTGAACTAAGGACGCTTATTTAATTGTTAATGTTCTTCGACCTCTTATTCAGTTGGTAGAACCATTGTACTGGCGAAGAGTAAACTCTTCTGGGCAACTGAACTAAGGACGCTTATTTAATTGTTAATGTTCTTCGACCTCTTATTCAGTTGGTAGAACCATTGTACTGGCGAAGAGTAAACTCTTCTGGGCAACTGAACTAAGGACGCATGAAATGCGTTCTTGTTCAATTCTTATAATGGTATAAACTTGATTCTAAAATCAACTACCCGATTGAACTAGAACGCATAGTCAAACCTTATTTTGTTTCCTTATGAACAGTTTTTTTCTGACATTTAGGACAATATTTGTTTAATTCCATTCTTTCTTTGTTTGTCTTTTTATTTTTAGTTGTTGTGTAGTTTCTTTCTTTGCATTCTTCACAAGCAAGAACTACCATTTTATCGTTTTTACCTTTAATACCCATTGTCTTTTTCCTTTTTGTTTTCTTTCCTATTTAAAAAAGAATGTGCTATTGTCACATTCTTTTTATTATCGGCTCTATAATCGTATATTAAACATGTTTAAATTGCAAATAAAATGTTACCAAATCTTAAGTTATTACATGGTTTGGAACTGTTCAGACCGCTAAATCTTTGTAGACAAAGCAGGTGCAATTTGAATAAACTTGCGAACCAGGTTTGTATCCCACTGTTTGCCTGCACCTTCCTGAAGAATATTGCAAGCCACATCAAGACTCAAACCTTTTCTGTAAGGTCTGTCACTTATTAAAGCGTGGAAAGCATCCGCAACTGCAACAATTTTTGCCGCAAGCGGAATTTCATCACCCTTCAAGTGTTCAGGATAACCCGTTCCGTCAACGTGCTCGTGGTGATATTTTACAATCGGGATTAAATCTCTTAATGCTTCATTAGGCATTAATACTTTATCAGCACCGATTACAGGGTGTTGCTTCATAATCTGCCATTCGTCATCAGATAATCTGTCCGGTTTTTTAAGAATATTTTCCGGAATCCCGATTTTACCAACGTCATGAAGAAGCGCACCAAGAGTAATCCGTTCAACTTCATCCTCAGGCAAGTTGATTGCTCTTGCCAGTGCTTCCGAATATCTTGAAACAGATGTTGAGTGACCTTTTGTATAAGGATCTTTAGCATCGATTGCCCCTGCAAGAGATGTCGCAATCTCTGACAAGTGGTTAACTGAACTTATCTGTTCATTATTGAATTTCTTCAACAACTCTTCTTCGAAGTTGACTCCCATTTGCGAGTGACGTTTTGATAATACCTCTGCATAAGAATGAAGTGCGATATCATCCCAGAAATTGAAGTCTGAAGAACTTACAATCGCAGACATACCGTCTTTATAGCCTTTTGCCTGAGATATATACATTGCCTGTTCCGCAAGGATTAAAAGTTTTTCCTGATCTTTAGCGCATTCAGGATATGATGCAATACCAACTGAAACCTTTACAGGCCCTACATCATCTACAAAACAACAAGATAAACTATATGTAATATATTCTGCAATATATTTTGCCTCGTCTACGTCCGTGTTAGGCAATATTATTGCAATCTCATCTCCGCCGTAACGACCTGCCATATCAGATTTTCTGATATTGTGTTTAACTTTTTCGGCAACAAGTTTAATAACCTCATCACCTTTTGCGTGCCCCAATTCTCGGTTTATTTTGGAAATATTGTTTACGTCTAACATAACGATAGATAAATCCTGACCGGATTCATCCGCATTTTTTAATTCTTTTGTAAGGCATTCCTGGAAGCCTCTGTGGTTAAATAACTGAGTTAACGCATCAGTATTCATATGCGCATTAGCCGATTCAATTAATGAAAAATTGTCTATAATTGCTGCAGCATAATTTGCGATAAAAGAGCATAATTTTTTATGTGATTCGTCCATATCATCGGCAATAACCATTACACCGATACACTTAGTAACTGATATCATCGGCAGTATTGTAACGGGATGATTATGGAAATATGCCAGATTAAGAAAATCAACGTTATTTTTTGTTATAACTGATTTTGTTGAAAATGCCTGATAAACAGGATTTGAAGAATCTGTTTTAAACACTTTGGATACAAAAACGTTATCCATTTTGTCAATAAGTTTCAGATTAATACAGCCTGACATTTCGTTGTACAAGCCATAAGCCGTAAATGAACAGCCAAGGTAATTTGTTAATATCTTATGTAAACGAAGATAAAATTCTGAAGGTTCGCCTGCCGGAATTATACCCGATACCGCATCTATGACTTGTTTATAGATTTGAGTATCGTTCTTATGACGATTAGCAAGTGCAGATAATGTCGAAATTCTGTTTGGTACAGAAGTGGACGACAACAGGTTTACCTTCGCCACCAGCTTGCTTGCTGTCAGGGGCGATGTAGCATTTGTGTTATTGGGAAAATGCTTTTTTGTACCTTCCGTGAATGTTTGTTCTTTATTGCGTTCCAAAATAAATTACCTACACATGATATGATACACTATTTAAGTCTAAAAATAAATCTTTTTTGCTATTTTAATTCCGATTTATTAACATTTTTTAAGAAACGTAACTAATCTTTACGCATGCTTTTTAATTTATTCTCTATTACATGATTGATAAGGGTTTGAGGCAGATGAGAAAATAACTCGGCAGCCTTTGCATCAAATCCTATTGTATATGACGGTTTTGGTTTTTGTTTATTATCTATCTCAATAACTTTTTTGACAATTTTAGATACAGGCATACCCTTTGTTTCATTTTTCAAAGCATTTTTTACCAGATAATCATACTCTTTTTCATAACCGGAAACATCACTGAGAGATTTTTCATTTTCTTTAATGGATTTTGACCAGATAGGTGTTGCAACAGCCCCGAGTTTTAAAGATATAACCTGTTTCCCGCTCTCAAGCCCCCAAAGATTAAATAAAATATCCAAAGCCCGTTTTGATGCACAATACGGTGCAATAAAAGGATATATACCAAAAGAGGACATTGAACTTATGTTTATAATTTTTTTTACGTCCAAACCGCCAGTCAATTCTATCGCACCAAAAACATTTACATCAAACTGGCGCTTTAAATCCTGCAAAGAAATATTATCAATTACGCCTGCAACAACACAACCTGCGGCATTGATTATTGTATCAATTCTATCCGTTTTGGATTTTATAAAATCAATTGCAGGCTTTATAGTTTCAGGTTTTGTATAATCAATATAAAACGGAATAATATTACGTCCTTCTGGTTTTAAATTTTCGTTTCTGTACCCTGCAAAAACAGTATTTTCTTTTGAATATTCCTCCAAAAGAGCTTTCCCTATCCCGGATGTTGAACCTGTGATTACGTAGACTTTTGACATAAGTGTATTATAACATAACCTCACCCTAGCCCTCTCCTACCAGGAGAGGGAACGAAGTAAAGTGTACCCTAAAAAGTAGACAAAAAAATTCACTTAGCTGCCTAACTACTTGACTACTTAGCCGCTAATTTTTCCTCACTTCTCATTATTTCACGTCATTACGAGGAGGGATAAATGTAAAGGTTAAAAATTCAACTGCACTATTTACTCCCGACGAAGTAATCTTTTAGATATAATAGATTGCTTCGCTTTCGCTCGCAATGACAGGTTTCAGGTCACTCCGCACGAACCCCCGAAATCTAAACCTCACCCTAGCCCTCTCCTACCAGGAGAGGGAACGAAGTAAAGTGTACCCTAAAAAGTAGACAAAAAATTCACTTAGCAGCCTAACTACTTGACTACTTAGCCGCTAATTTCTCCTCACTTCTCACTATTCACCCTTCACTAAAATATTTACACTTCCAATCTCTTATCCTGATTCAAATCGCCTATCATAATAAATTCCTTCAACTCTTTAAGAGGAGATTCCTGCTTCAGCATTCTGTAAAAATCTTTTACCAGCATCAGTTTTGTCTGGATACAGGAAAAATTATTTTGTTGTGCATATTCTTCCTGTTTCTGCCCGGTTTTAAGGTATTTTTTTATTTTCATATACAATTTGAATCTTCTCATCCGTTTTAAGATTTCACGGGTTGCATAGTACATAATCCCGTCTAAATCTATTTCATAGCCGTCAGAATAATTGAAATCAACCAGGAAATTTTCATTATCATCGGTAGAAATCAAAAAATACCCGAGAATTTTATCCGATGAAGCATCCTCTATCACATATCTGTATTCAGAAGAATAAGTCAAACCGTGATAAAACGCCTCCGAAAATTCTTTACCCTGTCTTTCAAGAGTAGGCTTAAAATGAGTCATAAGAGAATCATTATAAATCTCTGATATTTCTTTTAAATCAGAATCCCGTAAACGTCTGTATTTAATAGTTGTTGATTTTTTAAACGAAATCTTATCAATCTCCCAGATTTGTTCCGTAGAACATTGTCTGAATCCGCATTGTCCGATAAAGAGATTAATCAGATGACTGTATACCTGATTTATGGTAACAAAGAAAGCCGTTGCACCGTTTGCACCGTAATGCGAAACAACAAAGTTTATCAACTGCTGTGCCAAATCATAAGATTTCTCTGAAAAAAACAATTGAGAAATAAACAGCTTTGAATAGTTGCCGAAAATCGGTGAAACAGTTATCATTCCGATATCGTCATCGTCTTCGGAAATAATAAAAGATTCATCAAGAAATTTGTATCTTAACGGCAAAAGATTATGTAAAGCGCCAAAAGGACTGATTGCCAGCATATTCATCAAAGAATTGTTTCTTGAAACATTCAGGAATGGTATCATCTTCTTAATTTTAGAACGGTTAAAATAATTTAGCTTTTTAATCTTTGCCATAAAACAATTATATCTTTTTTAAACAATTAATTCAATAATAGCTTGAATCTAACCCTCAAACTTATTCCAAATAATATTTTCTTCCCTGAACTTTTCAACAGGAGGTGTGTCACCGTCAGGATATCCGACAGGAATAACGCACAAAGGAACAATTCCGTCAGGGATATTTAAAATCTTTTGAGGAGCCCTAACCCTGTCATCTTTAGGATAACAAGCCGTCCATACAGCACCAAGTCCGAGAGATTGAACCGCAATCAAAATATTTTCAACGGCAGCAGAGCAATCCTGAACCCAAAAAGTCTGAGCCGTCATATCCTCTTTATCCCGGATATCGCCGCAAACTATTATCCCCAAAGGCGCCTGATAAAGCATCTTTGCATAAGGAAGCTCATCAGCCAGACGATTCAACAAATCTCTGTCATCAACCGCAAAAAACTTCCAAGGCTGACGATTACGGGCAGACGGAGCTGACATGCCGGCACGAAGAATTAATTCGATTTTCTCTCTCTCAATCGGTTTACCCGAAAATTTACGAACACTTCTTCTCTCTAAAATAGTTTTTATTACTTCATTCATACACATAAAATACTATTTCCCCATGATTAAATATTAACCATACTTTTACAACATGCCAAGATTTTTACATTTCTTAATCCATTTTAAAAACATGGAAAGACATGCCATGAGCATGTTTCCATGATTTAATTTCTTGAATCCATGCAAAGACGGGATATACCATGATTTGAAACAGAGCTAAAAGGCACAAATAAAGGGTTTTAGCCGTTTTATTTTTGTCGTAATAAACATTTACAAACGGGTTGT
Organism: Candidatus Gastranaerophilales bacterium; assembly: GCA_944324825.1. Lineage (GTDB taxonomy): Bacteria > Cyanobacteriota > Vampirovibrionia > Gastranaerophilales > Gastranaerophilaceae > UMGS1585. The sequence continues at coordinate 31,637 of CALUXU010000009.1, read as the reverse complement.
AAAACCTCGCTTAACCTATATAATGAAAGAAAGGTTGAAAAAGCCTATGGGGAACGGTTCTTCGGAACCGGTAGAAAAAATTGAAAAAGTTTTTGGAGGATAAGGTTGTTTAGAAGTAGAGATTTGGGGAGAGCTATTGCTGTCAGACGATGGACACCAACAGCTCTGGAATGTTATAAAAGAGGATGTAATTGCGAAGGGTGTTTTTATAGTGATTTCTTTAAAGGCACATCTCAAAAATGCCAGATGAAAGCATCTGTTCTCGAATTAGTAAGAGTTATAGGAACTCCGGACGTAGAAATTCCGCAAATTATCACAGATTAAACTCTTTTAAAATAATCCGATATGGTGTATAATAAAAAATGTACACATTATTGGAGGCATACATGCATATACACGTTAATGGTAAAAACATTGAAATCACAGACGCTATTAAGGCTTATGTAAAAGAAAAACTTGGTAAAGTTGTTAACCACTATGACCAAATTCAAGGTATCAAAGTTATTTTAACGGTCATCAAAAACCCTTCTGCATCAGGAAAACACGTAGCAGAAGTAAAATGTACTCTAAGCAGCGGAACTGTTGTACACGTTGAAGAATCTGCAGAATCTATGTATGCAAGTATTGATTTAATTGCTGATAAACTCGACAGACAGGTTAAAAAAGTTAAAAGCAAATCATTGTACGCAGATAAAAATACTATCAGAAACACTGACGTAGAAGTAGTCGAAGTTGATGACGAAGACGAAGTAGAAGATGTAAAAGCTATCGACTAGTTCTAAAAAAATATAATAAAAAACGACCGGTTATCCAATCGGTCGTTTTTTGTTTATCTTTAATAAAATAGACAAACAACAGAAAATATAGTAATATAACTACACAGAGTAAAAGATGTCCTTTTTTGAAATGGAACCGCCAACACAATAATTAAGTCTCGGGTTGGTTACCGACTAGAAAGGGGGCTGATATGGATAATTTCAATATAGCATTATTCTTAATCTTTTTGATTTTATACGTATTAAAAAACGGCTCTTACCTGAATAGATAAGAACCGCTTAAGTCTCTCAGGGCATCCGGCTAGCCTGGCAAGCTGCCACCCTGTACATATATTATTTACTATGTTTCTAAATTTGTCAACCTGAATTAAATTTATCCCATTACACGGTGTAGGAAATAATTGTGAATATAAAACGCATAAACAACACCCAGTACAGCGCCCCAGAAAACCTGAATAGGTGTATGACCAAGAAGTTCCTTCAACTTGCCGCCGATTGCCTGAATTTCATGTTTATAAAAATCATCAAGGATTCTGTTTAAACATGCTGCCTGACGTCCTGCCGCACGTCTTAAACCTGCTGCATCATACATTACAACAAGAGCATTCCCCATCGCTATCGCAAACTCAACAGAATCAAATCCGCATAAAATTCCGACCATTGTAGACAAACCGACAACACAAGCCGAATGAGCACTAGGCATTCCGCCGGTTGTTGTGAATAAGCGTAAATCAACCTTTTTGTCCATTAAAAGATGAAGGAAAAATTTGATAGTTTGTGCCAGTATCGGAGCCGTTAAACTTACAAACAGAACCTCATAACCTGTATTAACCCACTTTGCTATCTCCATTTAGCCTCCATTTTTTGCCAGTTTTACTTTCATATTATCAACGATGGTTTTAAATATGTCTGAATTGTACCTGTTTATTATATCATAAACCTCATTAAATAAAATATTGAGTTTCTTTTCGGCCTCTTCAAGCCCGTATAATGATACATAGGTTAATTTATTTGAATTCTTATCCTTGCCGACCGTTTTGCCCATTTCTTCAAACGATGAAATTTCATCCAAAATATCATCATAAATCTGGAACGCAAGCCCGAACTTTTGAGCAAGGTTATCCATTTCGTTTAAACCGTTGTCATCCGCACCTGCAATAATTGCACCGGACTTTAATGCCAGTCTGAATAAATCCGCAGTTTTGTGTGTATGAATAAAATCCAAAACTTCAGGATTTTTTATACCCTTATTTTCACTCTCAATATCCACAACCTGTCCTGCAATAAGCCCGTAAGCCCCTGCCGTTTTCGTATATTCAAGCAAAACCTTAATCAAAGTTTCGCTTGAAAGATTTTTTGATTCTTCTATAATCAACTGCGGTGCATAAGATAAAAGAGCATCTCCTGCAAGTACAGCAACCGCTTCTCCAAAAACTTTGTGATTAGAAGGTTTTCCGCGTCTGAAATCGTCGTTATCCATACAAGGCAAATCGTCATGAATAAGGCTTTGCGCATGAAGCATCTCTATTGCACAAGCTGTCGGAAGAGCATCCTCAATATTTCCGCCAAAGATTCTGCAAGCCTCAAGGCACATAACAGGACGGAGCCGTTTCCCCGGAAGTGTTACCGTATATTTCATAGATTTAAAAATATCCTCAGGATACTTTATTTCTATGTACTTATCCAACGCTTTATCTACTTTTTCTATTAACCTATTCATCTATATCTTCCTTATAAAGTTGTTGTTTTAATGTTCTTCTCGAAGATGCACGTTTTTGGGCGCTTATTTTAACAGCCGTCTTATCATTATGTTTTTTTTCGAAACTTTCTTTTTTGCGGCCTTCGTATTTGATTTTTTCTTTATATTCTTTTGCCTCTTCTACAAATTCTCTGTAACTTTCGTATCTGGATTCCGCTATCTTATCCAGATTATTTTTAACAGAACAATCCGTTTCCATTATATGAATACAATTTTGAAATTTGCAAGTCCCGAGATAAGGTCTAAAATCCCTGAACAGTTTTGCAACCTCCCAAGGAAGCAGAAAATCAAATTTCAGATTACTGAACCCCGGAGTATCAATTATTCTTGTAGTATCCGATATATTCAATATTTCGGAATGACGGGTTGTATGCGTACCTCTGCCGGTTTTTTCGCTTATACTTTTTGTCCTCAAATGAAAATCAGGATTTAGAGCATTTAAAAGACTTGATTTTCCGACACCCGATGAACCGCAAAGAACAGATATTTTGCCCTCCATCATCTCCTGAAAATCCTCTATACCGAGTTTTTCAAGGGCTGATGTAAATATTATATCGTATCCCATCGGCTCATAAATAGAAAAAACTTCTTCTATCATACTGTCGTCTTTTGATAGGTCGTTTTTATTAAAACAGAGCTTTATATCTATTCCGGAATACTCGCCAAAGGCAATATACCTATCCAGTTGATGCAAATCAAGATGAGGTTCTTCTACCGCCGATACAATAACTATTTGGTCAACGTTCGCAACAGAAGGACGTTGTATAAAGTTTTTTCTCGGCAAAAGGTTTATTATGTGCCCGTTGTCAAATTCCACATAATCCCCGACACAGATTTTTTTCTGCTGTTTTTTTAATACCTCTCTCAGCTTGCACTCAAACTGTTTATTTTCTGATGCAACATAATAAAAATCTGAATGAATTTTTAGAATCTGACCTTGCTTCATCCACTACTCCGCTATCTGCACAAATTGGTTAACAATATCCTTCAGAGCATCATACTGAGCAAGTTTTGCGCAATTAGCTTTTAATTTTGATTGAAGCTCTTCATCGTTAAGCAATTTGTTAATTATGGTTTTTAAAGAATTCGGGTTCGTATCTTTATCTTCAAGATAAATACAAGCTCCCTGTTCTTCAACAAATTTTGCGTTTCTTCTTTGGTGGTCTGATGCCGCATGCGGATACGGAATAAGAACAGGCGCAACATCTGATGCAAATATTTCAGACAAACTCAATGAGCCTGCACGTGAAATTACAATATCCGCAGATTTCAAAACCGTTACCATATCATCGAAATAAGGTCTTACAAGAATATTTTTATCTTTGTCAAAATGAGGGTATAACTGTGATAATCTGTCTGTTATATCCTGATAATTTTTCTTTCCGGTTTGAAAAATTATCTGAATATTATTAACGGTAGACAATTCCTTCACAATCTCTACAAACGCATCATCAATAGACTTTGCGCCTTGTGAGCCGCCCATAACGAGAAGTACCGGTCTGTTATAATCCAGTGTCAAGCCTGCTCTTGCAAGTCCTTTTGTCAAAGTTTTAAATCTTGGTCTTAACGGGTTTCCGTTAACGTGGCAGTTATCGTTTTTGATATAATCTTTTGCCTTATCAAATGCCAGCGAAACACAAGCCGCATAAGGTGCAAGTTTTCTTGTCACAAGCCCCGGCTGCGCATCACAATCATGCATCATAAAAGGAACCTTGCCCTCAATAATCGATGCTATCATAATAGGAGCCGAAACATACCCACCTGTGCCAAAAATCGCATTCGGACGGTATTTATAAAGATAATAAAGCGATTGAACAACCGCAATAAAAAGTTTAAAACTCCACCATAAGAATCTGAACCCGATTTTTCTCGGCATTCCTTTAATATAAACAGGGAGAAATTTGTATCCCTTTTGCTGTACTATTGAATATTCGAGGTTATTAGGGTTTCCGACATAATAAATTTCTACATCATCTCCCATTTCGGCAAGAACATCCGCAACCGCCATAGCCGGATAAATATGTCCTCCCGTACCCCCTCCTGTAATAAAATACTTTTTGCTAGATATATTCGACATTTTGTTGTACCCTTATTTTTTGTACTCTTTTCTTTGAAATATTTAATAAAATACCTATCATCCATAAAGAAACCATTACGGATGAACCGCCGTAACTGATAAACGGCATCGGAACACCTGTTGCAGGCAGGAATGAACTGGCAACAGACATATTCAAAAATGCCTGAAAACAGATTGAGAATGTAAGCCCGACTGCTAAAAGTTTGCCGTACATATCAGGACAACGGGATGCAATAACAAACCCTCTTTGTAATAATGTCCAGAAAAGTATCAGAACAAGTACACAGCCGACAAACCCCAGCTCCTCGCCAACAACGGCAAAAATAAAGTCCGTATGCGCCTCCGGAAGCCATGCCAGTTTTTGTTTGGAGGCTCCGAATCCCACACCATACAATCCGCCTGATGCAAACGCAACAAGTGATTGGATAATATTATAACCTGCACCCAAAGGATCACTTTCCGGATGAAGCCAGGTTGTAATTCTTGAGGATTGATACCCCTTTAATCCGTGTAACAACAGAACCGGAATTACCGTTGCCGCCATCATTCCGATGAGTTTAACCGACCCGTTTCCGCATAAATACAGAATAACCGATGTCATTCCCAAAAGAATTACCATACTTAAATTCGGCTGAATAAAAATCAAACCAACCATTATAAGTATCGGTATAAAAGCGTTTGCCCACTTGTTAGGATCCGCAATATTTGCATCTTTATGAAACACGTTCGCAAGAAGCATTACAACAGCAGGCTTCGCAAACTCCGAAGGCTGAAGACTCAAAGGCCCAAGATTTAACCATCTTTGTGCACCGTTTACAACGTCCCCGGTAAAATGTACCAAAAGCAGCAAACCGATAACAACATACGCATAAATATTGGTAACATTTACAAGTTTTCTGTAATCATAATTACTTAAAAACCTGAGTCCGATATACCCTACAATTACACCAAGAATCTGTTGTATAGCAAACTTGGCAGGGTTTACCCCCATATCAACGCACTTTGGCGCACTGGCGGAAAATATTACCATAATCCCGATTACGACAAGGAAAACAACTACCACCATCAAGGTTTTATCAGGCGGTGTTATTATGATATTTTGTTGAGTTGTATTCGTACTTCTCGGCGTTCTGTTTCGTCCGCTGTTACTTCTTTGATAATACATAATTCTTAAATACCGTTCCTCTCTCCTCGTAACCCTTAAACATATCAAAACTTGCACACGCAGGCGACAACAATACGTTGTCCGGTTTCAATTCGATTGCTTTATCTATTGCGGCCTCAAGTGAATCCGCATTAATTATATTATCAAAACCGGAAGCGCGCAATTCTTTTTCAAACCTTTCCGCTGCTTCTCCGATTAAAACAACCGTTTTGATATGGTTTTTTACCGATTCGCAAAACTCTTCAAGCGTTGTAAGTTTATCCCTTCCGCCGGCAATTAAAGCAACATCACAGTCATTAAAAGAATTGATTGCAACAATAGATGCTTCCGGATTTGTTGCTTTTGAATCGTTATAAAAAGTTATTCCGTTATACTCTCTAACCTTTTCAAGTCTGTGCTCCGGAACAATAAAATCCTTTATTCTTTCCTGAATATGTTCATTTGAAATCCCGATAAGTTTTGCAATAATTACCGCACACATTATATTCTGGTAATTGTGATGCCCGATTAACGGACAATCAGCAAGTTTAATAATAAATTCTTCTTTTCCTCTGCGTTTAAAATATATGGCATCCTCTTTTATATAAGAACAGTTGTCCTCTGCCTCTTTATCAAACAAGAAAACTTCGCCTCCGCAGGTTTTGGAAAACTCAAGAAGCTTTTCATCTGCGCCGTTCAAAACCGCAAACGCAGCAGCTGTCGGCGGTGTAAAAAGTTTAGCCTTTGCATTAAAATAGTTCTCCAATGTGCCGTGCCAGGTTATATGGTCAGGTGTAAAATTAGTCCAGCAGGCAATCTGCGCACGCATAGAATTTGTATGCTCCATCTGGAAAGAACTCAATTCACATACAAAATAATCAACCTCCGAATCCAACAAAGATGTCGGCGGAACACCTATATTTCCGCACTCCGGAGCCTTGTATTCAGAGGACAAAACGTGCGATGTCAAAGCCGTTGTTGTCGTTTTACCGTTAGTTCCGGTAATCGCGATAAAAGGCTTGCCCGTTTCTTTATACGCAAGTTCAACCTCTGAAATTATTTGAATATTTTTTTCTTTAACCTTTTTATAAAGTTCTGAATCCAAAGGAACACTCGGGCTGACAATTGCAAGATAAACATCCTTCATAAATTCTTCCGAATGTCCGCCAAATTCTGTCTTTATCCCGAGAGAAGCAAGCTCCTTTAAATCCTCTTTATCCTCGGGTTTTTCCTCTCTGCCCTCTGTTATATACACATCGGCACCGTGGTGCGCAAGGTATTTTGCGGCAGATTTTCCGCTGATTGAAAAACCCATTATCAAAACTTTTTTATCATGCCAGTTCGTAATCATTGCAATACTCCCGTATGAAAGAGTTCAAATATAATAACCGCAACAGCCGAAAAAATACAAGAGGCTATTGCAAAACCTTTTACAATCTGGCGCTCGCTAAACCCTGAAAGTTCAAAATGGTGATGTATCGGTGACATCTTAAACACACGTTTGCCGGTTAATTTGAAGCTTGTAACCTGAATCATAACCGATAAACATTCAATAACAAAAACTCCTGCAAGAATTATTAAATAAAGTTCAAATTTCCCCATAATCGCAAGAGTTCCCAAAAGTCCTCCGATAGCGAGAGAACCTGTATCACCCATAAACACCTGAGCTTTTGGTTTGTTGTATTTCAAAAATCCCAACAATGCACCTGCCATTGCAGCCGCAATTATTGCTATAAAATCATAATGCGATAACAATGCAATAAATGAACAAGCCATAAATACCGGAACACCTGTTGATGCGGCAAGCCCGTCAAGTCCGTCAGTCAAATTGTAAGCATTTGAAGCACCGGTTATTGCGATAATCGCAAGAAGCGGATACCACCATCCCAAGTCAATCACAACGTTACCGAAAGATATCTGGGTCCCGAAGGTTCCGTATGTTTGTATAGCATAAAATATCGGTAAAAGCGCAATAATAATTTGACGAAGAAATTTTCCTCTTGCACTCAAGCCCTTGTTTTCGTGTCCCTTGATTTTTAAGAAATCATCCTGAAATCCTGCAAGAGCATAAAACAAAAATGTTATCAGAACAATCCAAGCCGATGATGTGAATTTTTCCGCCATAAAAAGAGTCGTTACCGATGCCAGCAAAGCGGCAAGAATGATAAAAACACCGCCGGTTGTCGGAGTACCTGCTTTTTGATTATGTGAATCAGGCGCTTCTTCTCTTATATACTGACCAATCATTTTTTTCTTTAAAAAATCTATATACGGTATTCCGAATAACAGACATAATATCAATCCTAATAAAAAGGATACCGATGTCATTATCATTTAACTTTCTCCTTTATGTAATCTATAATTTCTTCAAACTTCATAGAACGAGATGCTTTAAAAAATATTGTTCTCTCTTCTTTAATATTTTGGATAATATACTCCGCAGCATCTTTATTTGATTCAAAATTTTTATCTCCGCCGATTTCTTTTGCAAGATTTCCGACCGTAAGTATAATATTATTCTTATGCCCGAATTTTTTTATAAACTCTCCGACTTCTCTGTGGTATTCTGCCTCTCTATCGCCTAATTCTCCCATATCGCCGAGAACGATTACAGAGTCAGGGTAAAGCTCAAATATTGTGTTTAAAGTCGCCTTCATGGATTCAGGATTAGCATTATAGCTGTCATTAATGATATCAAACTTTCCAACATGTTCTGTTTCCCATCTTTTTTCAATCGGATGATAATTTTCAAGCCCCTGTTTTATCAAATTGTAATCTATATCAAGCGCAATACCTGCCTCGATAGCGGCAAGAGAGTTTTCAATATTGTAATCGCCTTCAATATTCAAAGAGTAATCCTGCCCTTTATAAGAAAATTTTGAATACCCGATTTTTCTCTCAAGTATATCGGTATCTTTGATAGAATAAAAGATTTTTTCTCCGTTGAAATCAAGATATTTATGTATCAAATCGTCATTATGCCCGATAAAAATTCCGTCAGGTTTTTGATACTTCACGACTTCACATTTGGCTATCGCAATATTATCCCGTGAGCCTAATCTTCCGATATGAGCCGTGCCGACATTGCATATAACCGTAATATCCGGAACCGCATATTTCGAAATAAGTTCTATCTCGCCTAAACCCCTCATGCCGGCCTCTAAAACGAGAACTTCCGTATCATCAGGCATTTCAAAAATTGTTTGGCAAAAACCGATTTCGTTATTGTGGTTTAAAGGAGTTTTAAAGGTTTTATATTTCTGTGAGATAACGGAATACACAAGCTCTTTTGTTGTAGTTTTACCCGAACTTCCGGTTATCAGAATAACTTTTGGATTAACCTTGAGTCTGCGCTGCTTCGCAAGTTCAAGATAAGCGGTTTTGGTATCGGGAACCTTTATTGCAACAGCGCCGTCTATTTTTTCATCCCCTGTTGTGAAATATCCCACAGCGCCTTTTTCTACCGCTTGATGAATAAATTTTTCACCGTCAAAATTTGCACCCTTCAACGGCAGATAAAAATCTCCGGGCTGAATTGTACGCGTATCCGTTGATATTCCGGATATTTTTATACCATTGTAATCCACTATCTCTTCCAATTTAACCATAGAATAATTTTACAACAAATGAGGTAAAATTGAAATTATTTTACATTTATTTTTATACTCATAAAACGTTGGCGGAGATATATTAAGAGCCGCACACAGCCTGATTATCATAAGTATTCTTATACTCCTGCGCCCTTCCTCAATATCTTTTATATCTTCTTCTTCCATATCCATTTTTTTGGCAAGCTGTTTTTGAGTAAGATTATGTTCTTTGCGAAGTTCTATCCAGCGGTTGATTACAGGGGTTTGATCCTCATAATATTCATCCCAGAGCATAACGTCATCATTGTCATCTTCATACATAATTTTAATCCTATCAGGCTATAAGTACGAAATTATAATAGCATATTTTGTTTATCCTGACAAATAGTACGATAAATAATTGTTCAAAATTTTCAGAATAAATTAATGTACTAATTATCTGCCATACATGGCGAATATAAATTTAATATAGCATATATCATAAATTTATGCAAATATCTAACGGGAAAACAGATATATTAGCCAAAATAACCGGAGAAATAGTACAGAAACTTCGGGAAAAATTAACAAATAAAACTGTTAATAAATTGGGTAGTGAATATGATTATGGAAGCAGAACTCTTAGTCATATTGAAAAAGGAGAAGTTAACTGTAAATTTGTAACCCTTTGGATGATTGCTGAATCTCTCGGTGTCAAAACGTCAGAGCTTGTAAAAATGATTGAAGAATCTCTGCCTGAAGATTTTAGGCTGACAGAAGAATAGATTATTATTTAATTAAGAAAAACTATATTTTGTTGTTATTTCACCATTAGGAAGTTCAAAAACGATTTTTCCGTTTATACAATAAACATTTGGAAAACCATTTTTACGATTATTTTCCTGCGCTTTTTTTATAGCTCGGTTGCCTAGTTTTAAAAGTTTTTCAGATAATTTTGTCATTATTAAAAATTCACTTGATTTATGGTGCGCCCGGAGACTCTGCCGAACAAAACGATTAAGTATCGTTTTGTGAGAGGTAAGAACCCGCTTGTTCGAAGAACAAGTTGGTTCGACTCCATTATATATTATTAATATGTATATAAATTGCGCCCGGAGGGAGTCGAACCCACGGCAGACAAGGTTTAGGAAACCTCCGCTCTATCCTACTGAGCTACGAGCGCATAATTTCGTGAATCGTGATTCGTGAATCGAGAGCCGAGTTCTAATCATTTTTCACCAGAACTACACCTCACCCTGCCCTCTCCTCAAGGAGAGGATTGATACTACATCTATCCACTTAGCTGCTTGACTACTGAGCTGCATTTTTAACCTCTTTTCACTTGCTTAGTCACTTAATCACTTGTTTAATAAAATTATACATCAAACTTATACAAAAATAATAAATTTGGATTATTTACTGGATTAATCGGTGTAAATTATTTGTATGACCAAACAACTCAACAGGCATGCCGGGGTTAATGGCTGAAACCCTTATATAATAAGAAAATTTCTCTTTTATAGACCATTGTATCTAAATCCATTGATACCCTCAAAATGGTTGAAAGATAGACCTTCTTGATGATGAAACCATCCTCTAAAAGGTTGTAGTATGTATGGTGGAGAGAGGAAAATAGAATCTGGGGGAGAGATATTAAATTATGCGTAGAGAATTTAAAAAGAAGTCAAGAATTCTATTGATTGACGACAATTATGAACACTTAGTAGGAGTAAGGGAGTTACTAAGTCTGGAAGGAAGTTTTGATGTTGTTAATGCATCCACCAGCGCTGCTGTTGGTATCAATATGATTAAAAAATATCAGCCTGATGTTGTATTAATGGATATGAATATGCCGGAAAAAGACGGACTTCAAGCTATTCAAGAAATCAGAAATCTGGATTTACCGGTTAAAATTATCGCACTTAGTGCTTACGACGATGCAGATTTGATTTTCCGTGCTATGAAGCTTGGGGCAAGAGGCTACGTGCTTAAAACCATGGCATCTGCTCAACTTATTTATGCAATAGAAGAAGTTCTTGCAGGAAAAATTTACCTGCCGTCAGCTTTATCTTTGAGATTCTTCGAATACTTCCAAAAATCTGTTAAAGAAGAAAATAATACCGAAGAAAACGGAGAAAACCTGCTCTCATATCTGACTCAAAGAGAAGAAGAAGTGTTGGATTTATTAACTAAAGGTATTACATATAAAGGTGTTTCAAGCAAATTATTTATTTCCGAAACAACCGTAAAAACTCACGTTAATAATATATTCCAAAAATTACAGGTTAATGACAGAACTCAAGCAGTTTTATACGCTATTAACCACGGGTTTATGAACAAAAGCAAAGCAAAAATTGCTTCTGTCAGATAACCAATATTTTACAGGTACAAAATGATTAAAAATACCAATTCTTTAGATGAATATTTACTAAAACAATCAGTATCAAGCACTGCAACGGGCAACGGAATTTCATCAGTGTTCCGCGCAATACTTGAACCTGTTTTAGAAACTCATACTGACGGACTGGAATCGGATGTCATATTCAAAGTAACTAACCGGGATATGTTTACCGGTTTGTTAACAAGGTTGGAGTTTTCGGATATCAATTTTGTTGATTATGGGGATGATGTCAAAGGTAGAGAACAGTTAGATGAAACAGACTTTTTACTGGTTATGACATCCGATTTTATGTCATTTTTTGCCTGGAAATTCGTCGGAAATGAATTTGTGTACAGCTGTTTTACAAATACGGAAGAAATTAATACAATTATTAATCTGCTGAACGAAAACACTGATAAAGATTTGTCTTACCTGAAAGAAAAATATAATACGGAAAAACTGAAAAAAAATCTTACAAATTCATGTATTAATAAACTGGCATCAATGCTTTCAACTGCAACACCTGTTAATACCGATGTTATTGATAATGAGGATTTATCGGAAAAAATTAACACAATAACCAAAAAAGCCAGATATATCTCACACGAGATAAAAAATCAGTTATCAATATGCGACTTGTATTCCGGAATCATAAAAAAATTCTGCGAATATAACAACATTAACGAAAAAACAATAAACAATGCCGTTGAATGTATCGACAAGTCTGTAAAAATAACAGGTTATACACTGAATCAACTTAAATCTCTTAACAGTAAAGAACTAAAACTATACAAAACAAATAAACTGATTGATACAGCTGTAAACCTCGCCGGAGCATATCTGGAAAATAGAAACATCGAACTTATTGTAAACAACAACGTAGAAGATGAAATTTTTGTAGATAAAACTCTGTTTATCTCTACAATTATTAATCTTGTGAAAAATGCCTGCGAAGCATTCGACGACACAGAAGAAAAAGGAAACAAAATAGAAGTACAAACAAAAATAGATAACGATTCCGTACTGATTCATATTATAAATAACGCAAAACCTATATCCAATCCTGAAAAAATATTTGATGAAGGAATGACAACAAAACCGACAGGCAGCGGACTGGGATTGTTTATTTGTAAAAAATATACAGAAGAACAGTGCGGACAAATTAAGTTACTAAAATCAGATGAGGACTCAACAATATTTGAACTAAGATTTTGTCTTTAATAAATGGTAGGAGGGTAGGGGTAAATGTATTGGGTTGAATTTCACCCACCACATTACCGGTAAAGTAAGCCCGACAAAAAAAGAAAGTAAGTGATTAAAAAAGGCTATTCGCCCCTCACTAATCACTATTCACAAAAAAGAGGTAAGTATGGATTTAATAACATCAAGCTCAATGCACACAATGAAACTTGGAATGGACGGTTTACTTGCAAGACAACAAGCCGTATCATCCAACATTGCCAATGTTATGACACCTGGATACCAAAGACAGGAAGTAAGTTTTGAAGGACAACTCTACGAGATGATTGAAGACCAGAAAAACAAAGAATACGTAAAAGGATTAAACAGTATTCAATACAATCCGCAATCAATTTCAGAAGTCAGTCCGCAAAGACTTACTAAAGAAGGGTATAACATTCTGACTCCGGAACAAAAAGCGTATCTGAACTCTAATTCGTTTGCCGAATTCCAGCCGCAAATTCTTGCAGATACCTTCAACGGAGGCTCTCCGGACGGGAATAATGTTGAACTTGAAAAAGAAATGATGGATTTGTCTAAGACAGGTACACAATATACACTTCTGTCAAACCTTGAAAGACGGGAATACGAAAAAGTTTCCAGTGCAATCAGAGGCGGACAATAATTAAAAGTAAAGTGAGGTAACAAATGAGTTTTACGGCATTTGATATAGCAGGTTCAGGAATGACGGCTCAACGTATTAAAATGGATACGATTGCGAGCAACATTGCCAATATTAATACAACCCGTAATCCTGACGGCTCAAAAGGGGTTTATATCAAAAAAGATGTTGCTTTTAGAGCGGTCCTTGCTGATCAACTCTCCAGAGGTCCGTCAAACTTTAGCAATAATGCAACAGCCGGCAGATTTAACCCTGAAACGGGAAACTATGAAATCAACACCGGTATTGCTCTTAATGAAGGAAGAAAATATAAAGGGGTTGAGGTTTCAGGTATATACGAAGCACAAAACCCGATTAAAACTATTTATGATCCGTCTCATCCGGATGCAGATGAAGAAGGATACGTTGATTTGCCTAACGTTAATATTGTAGAAGAAATGGTTGGTATGGTTTCAGCATCAAAAGCCTATCAGGCAAATGCCGCCTCTGCAGAAAACGTAAAAACAATGATTCAATCGGCAATGAACATATAGGGGTAAAGGAGTAAAGGGGTAAATGAATTTGGTTGAAATTGTATTTACTCATTAAAGTAGGTTAGGGTTTCTATCCCAACAAAAAAAAGAGGTAAGTATTATGGAATATATAGGCGGAATATCAGAATTTAATTACAGTCCGATACAAGATTTTAATAAAGCGTTAAAAGAAAACGATGCGTTTCAGATTCAAAACGATCCGGAAAAATCATTTGATGATATCCTGGAAAGCAGAAGAAAACCGGAAAAAAATGATATGGATAAATTTATGGATAGATTGAATACTGCCGTATCTGACGGGATTAATTCAGTTAACAACGATGCCGTAAATGCGGAACGCGCGGAAGAAATACTTGCATCCGGCGGTGATATATCAGCACACGAAGTAATTATTGCCGCAGAAAAATCTAACTTGAGCTTACAAATGGCAGTACAAATAAGAAACCGCTTACTTAACGCTTATACAGAGATTAATTCTATGCAGATTTAATCGTGTCTTAAAAAGTTATACAGCAGGTTGAACAGCCCAATATTATTTGTTGGGGTAGAAACCCCAACCTGCAAATTAACAGTAAATATATTATAATATTGTGATTTATTATGTTATAATATATGTATGAAAAAATTTTTTATCAATATTTGCAAATTATTTACATATTTAAAATCCATGTGGTGGACACATGTATTGGCTTGGGGAACAAATATTTCATTATTAGTTTATATAATTTATATTTTCTTAGGTATATTAATGGGAGAACCAGGTAATAGATTTAACCAAGATTTTGCAATAGGAGTATACATGTTGAGTCTATTATATATGATTGCAAACTATTTCTTATCATATATAATCGTAGGTGTTTTTATTATTGAAACAATTACATTATTTCATTTTAGAATAACAAATAAATTTATACTAACAAACCCTGTATATCATATTTTTTGGACTGCAGGATTTGTTAGTTTTTTTATTTCAATTTGTATTACTATTTTTTATTTAAAAATTTTCTAAATAATTATTACTTATTTTTATGTATCTTTATTTTTATCGGTATATGTAAAATATATGGCTGTAATTCACCGGTAAGCTGTTGATGGTAAGCTCTGTTATTTATATCTACAATTATATTATTTACTATATTTCTCGCTTTTTCCCAATGTTCATAATTATAATCATCAATAAAATCCATTATAACATTATCATTTTTATCAACATGAATATTATAAATATCTACATTATGTAACGTAAAATATAATGAAGATTTATCTGTAAAAAGTTCAGAGAACTCTGGCTTTTGAAATTCAAAACTAACTATTTTATTTTTAAATTTTCCCGATGTTATATCATCCATATTTGCACTAATAAATTCTTTCAATTTATTTGAATTAATTATTTGATTTGCTAAAGGTGAACCTTCTTTTACTGTAATAATATAGCTATTATTGATTCTTTCTTCAAAATCTTTTTGTTCCGGGTAAAGATATCTGCTTTGAATTATTTTTTCTTTTATAAAAGATTTCAAATCTCCATTTTTAAAATCGGAAAATTTAGTCACCATATTGTACTTATCCTGTTTGATTGTATCAATATTACCGTCAGCTAAATCCAGAGATATTTTGTAGTAATAAAATAACGGTATTTCCGAAGGTGAATTTTGTGCAATATTTTGTTGTAATTTTTCATCCCAAGTTAATCGTATAGGAGTATTATAAATTTCTGAATATTTTAATTGTCTTGTTTGTTTAGCTCCCATTTCAAGCTTATAGCTTCCATCCGGATTTTTAATTTGCTTATATCCGATATCATTATTTTTTACAGATGGTACAGCCTGTTCTGACGGTTGTTGAACCGTTACATTTTTATCCATATAATTATCTGCTGCCGATTTTTTCTTTACTTTTCGGATATGTTTTGCTCCGCAGGTCCTTATATAATCATCTACTTCAGTACCATCTTTTTTGGTATATCCTGATACCTCATAAGAGCCTACACACGGAGTTTTTATGTATTCATAACGGGTATCTGTATTTGAGTCTGCAAACTGTTTGTTATCATTTTGTGCTACATTTTGTTCAATACTGCCTTCAAGAACTTTATCTGATGGCTTGGAAGGTTCTATTGACTGCGGCTTAGCAAAATATATTTCATCAAAATCGTCATAATTTTTATTATCATTTAACGATGTTATCATCATATCATCATAAAGTTTTTCGGAAATAGAATATGCAAGCATCGATTTTATCTGGTTTTCATCTAAATTTTTCCCACGATTATATTTTTTTAACTCTTTTGCTACCTCTCTACCTACACGAGAATTCCAAATTTTCATAGAAGCTTCTCTCAAGGTTTCGTTATTATATTCCGGATTCATTTTCAAATCGTTGTCAAATTGTTTTTTTGCAACTCTGTCACCATAATTGTATGCAATATAAGATGATATATATGCTACCCGGAAAGCATCCAACTCATCATTTTTTCCGTACGTATTTGATTGATAGAATTTATAATAATTCTGAAACCTCCAAACATCCTCATCCAGTCTTTGTTTTGTATAATCGTTAAATCCCAATATCATAACTCCTCCTTTTAATTATTAAGAATTTGCATTTTTATAAAACAAAATGTTATAATAAAAATATAAGATTATGTAAAATAATAATTTACTATGTAAATTACAATAATACTTTTTGTAAGAATTTGCAATTCTTTTTGCTTTTTATTTACATTTTGTAATAATTTTTTATAGTAAATTAAACTTCAGTCTACCTATTTAAAAAGTAAATAGTGAATAGAATCCTGTCATTGCGAGCGTTAGCGAAGCAATCTAAAAAGATTACTTCGTCGAAGTAAATAGTGTAGTAGAATTTTAATCTTCACATTTACTCTCCTCGTAATGACGAAAATTCCATCATTCTGAGCAGGTTAGACTTTCAGTCCAATATTATCATTTATTGATATTAAGCCCAAAATCTGTTGTTTTACAGAATAAATGCCAGAACCATCAATACCATTGAACCTATGGTCATTGCCGTATTCAGTTTTGAATAAAACTTATTATTATCGTATTTGTGTGAGCTTTTCTTTGCCTTTGATACACTTGCAAGTCTGTCTATACGAATTTTGGCATCATCATAAAAGAAATCCGTTTCAAATACCTTGTTCTCCAATCTCGATAAACGTTCGTTTACGGATTCGTTTGGATATGTGTTCTTGAGAATCTTCTCCTCCAATGCCGCCAGTTCATACTCATCTGTCGGACTATACGTACTATATGGAGCACTGTTGCGATTATTCCAATTCCTCATTGTAGGAGGAGTGTAATAAGACTGGAGATCCGGTTCCGTATCGTTGTAAGCCGTATAATCCCTACTATAAGTGTCATAGCCGTTATCAAAATCCCCAGCATTCGCAATTGGAGGATTCTGGTTATAATATTCTGCTTTAATTCTTTCAACCCGTGTAAAATAATCATCTGTCTCATAAGTCTTGTTAAATAATTTCTTTTCTATGTTTACTATACGAGAATGAAGACTCTTCTCCGGTGTGGATTGATAAAATAGTTTTTGTTCAATTTCGTTCAATATCGGATAATTCTCCGTTCCGTCACTCGCTATCAAATCATCTTCATTCATGAATGTATCAGGTGTAGGTTTTATTTCTTCTCCTATAACATCACCTGCAATATCTTTGTTTATATTAGAAAGTCTTGTTCCAACAGAACCTGATTTTGTTTTTCCGTATATGTTTTTTTCTAATCTGTCAAGCCTTTTCTCCGGTTTTTCGGTAGAATAATCCACCCCGAATGTCGCATCCTCAAGCTTTGACAAAGTTGTTGATAAATTGTCTTTTGCAACAACCGGAAACGACATACAAACTATTATATAAGATATAACGAACAGTTTCTTTAGCATAAAAAGACCTCTAATTTCATGCTAAGTTATCTATTCGATTTATCTATTGAACCGGTTAGGAATTTATTTTTTATAAAAAATAAGAGTTTTTATGTAGGAAAAAAGTATTAGAATTCAATTCCTTTACGGGCAGAAACTCCAATATCCCAATAGTGTTTTACAGGCTCTATCTTGGATACAAGGTGTGCCGCATCTATGATTTTTTGGTTCGCATCGCGGCCGGTTAATACTATCTCCATCCTGTCCGGTTTATTCTTTATTGTATCCACTACATCATCAACATCAATTATCCCGAGCGCTGTCGCAATGTTTAATTCATCAAGGATAATCAGGTGATATTCATTGTTCTTTATCGCCTTTTTTGCCAATTCCCAGCCGTCAGTTATAATTTTTCTATCAGCAGGAGTTATATTATCTGAATAAACTATATGTTCTGTTCCTGCCTGATATATGGTTAAATTTCGGCTGATTTTTTCGGATAAATTTCTAAAAGAATTAAGCTCTCCGTATTTATTTCCACCCTTAGTAAACATTATGAGAAGAACACGCCAATCTCTGCCCAATGCTCGCATTGCAAGACCCAAAGATGCTGTTGTCTTGCCTTTTCCGTTGCCGGTATAAACCTGAATATAACCGTGCTCATCCCAATCCGGATTATATAAACTTGTATCTTTTTCTTTATCCATAGTTGATTTTATTATATATTAAATCTATGAATAACAAAACCTCTCTAAGACTAAAAGCAAAAGAAATACGTAACAATTTGGATATTAACCGTATAAGTGATTTAATCGTCAAAAATATTGCCCATTCAGATATATTCAAAGATTCAAAAAATATCATGATTTTTTACCCGCTCAAAACAGAAATAAACGTTCTTAAACTCTTGGACTACGAAAACAAGAATTTTTTCCTGCCCCGAATGAACGGCAAAAACCTTGAATGCTGCCCTTATAAAAAAGGAGATAGTCTGAATACTGCAAAATACAATATTAAAGAACCCAAAACAGAATGTATACTATGCCCGAAGCTCGATTTAATAATAGTTCCGGCTCTGGCTGTCGATAAATACGGCAACCGTTTGGGTTACGGAGGCGGTTTTTACGACAAATTTTTGAAAACAATTCAAGCCCTAAAGCTTGTACCCATTCCGCAGGATTTAGTTTTTGAATCAGTTCCGGCCGAAGAATTTGACGTAAAAATAGATTGTTTCGTGACAGAAAAAAAAGTTTGTAATATAATGTGGGAAAAAGGAGAAAAGCATGAGTGATGTTTCTAAAATTTTAAGCTATATGCCGACTGTTATTGAAGC
The DNA here is from genome assembly GCA_944324825.1 of Candidatus Gastranaerophilales bacterium. GTDB lineage: Bacteria > Cyanobacteriota > Vampirovibrionia > Gastranaerophilales > Gastranaerophilaceae > UMGS1585. The sequence continues at coordinate 12,317 of CALUXU010000009.1, read as the reverse complement.
TTCATCAAGAGGAGAGCGTTCTTTCGATATTTTTTCAAGGTTATTGAGAGAAAGAATTATCTTTTTAGGAACAGAAATTGACGACGAAGTCGCAAACTCTATCGTTGCTCAGCTTTTACTTTTAGACAGCGAAAATCCGGAAAAAGACATTATGTTGTATATCAACAGTCCGGGTGGTGTTATTACCGCAGGGATGGCTATATACGATACTATGAACCTGATTAAAGCTGACGTATCAACAATTTGTTTGGGCGAAGCTGCAAGTATGGGTTCCTTCTTGCTGTCATCCGGTGCTAAAGGAAAAAGATTGGCACTTCCTTCTGCAAGAATTATGATTCACCAGCCGCTAGGGGGAGCAAAAGGTCAGGCTACGGATATCGAAATCGAAGCTAAAGAAATTTTGCGTATGAAAAAAGAATTAACCACAATCTTAGCCGAAAATTCAGGACAAGATGTTGAAAAAGTCCAAAAAGACTGCGAAAGAGATTACTACATGTCTGCCGCTCAAGCTGTTGAATACGGACTTATTGATAAAGTTATTACTCCTGAACATAGAGAAGGTTAATTTTTTTTAATTCATATAACAAGGCACTAGCAAAAATTTTTTTGTTCGAATTTAATATACATGTATGGGTATAGTTAGTAGTGTTAACAGTGTTTTGAATTCTAAATCTACCGGTATGTTTTTGTTTGGTTTTACCGGTACATATAAAGTTGTTAACGATTACCAAAAAGCCCCTAAACACGAGAAAAAAAATGTACTAATTAGAGATACAGCTATTCTTGCAGGTTCTGCCGCAGGACTTGTTGCTTATAATATGGGAAGAAAAAACTTTATCAATTCCCCGTTAAAAAAACACGCTGAAAAACTAACCACCCAATTTATAAACAAAGTTAAAAACTCGAATATCTGGAAATCAAAATACAATATACTCAGAAAACCTATAAAATTTATTACGCAAAATTCATATAACATAGTAAGAGATAGTCTGGACAGTTCATTGGTGCTTCTGTCAGGTGTTCTCGGCGGAGTAACAACAGATTATCTTTTGAATATCGGGCACACACACAAAAACTATATCAACCAAAAAATAGAAAATAAATCCAACCAGATTGCAAAAGAACAAATGGAATCTGAAACTGTTAACAAAAAAATACCTGAACTAAATCCGTTTAATAAGTTTAAGAAAAACATGCCGGAGGATTTTAAATATCTGGACAGCATGATAGACGAAAAAACCAAAAAGAATATAATAGGAAATATCTACAACATGCCGGAAATGAGAATGTTTAACAACTCATTTATCGGATTGCAAAGCTTCAGAATCGCAGAAGAAAAAACTTTTAAAGATAAACTGAAATGCACAACAAAAAGTCTTCTTAAAGACACTCTTGTTCCTGTATTCTTCTTATCGCTTTCATCAAGCGTAACAAAAGGAATGAAAAGTATTGTAAGAGTTCCGATTATATTTGCAACTCTATGCCTTGGCACAATGGCCGCAAACAAAAAACTAACCCCAATGTTATCAATGTTTGACACCGATAAACAGGCATAGGGGGGGTAAATGTAATTTGGTTGAAGTTCTCATTCCATAGTAGATTGGCTTTTAGCCCAACATTGATAATTTGTTGGGTTAAAACTCCAACTCTCGATTACATTTTTATAGATATACTTTAAAAAACCAACCTATATCTGCCGAAATAGTAAATTAAAAGTCATCCCGAATTTATTTCGGGATCTTACCAGCAAGCAAGTATGATACCAAATTAGTAAGAACCTGAAACAAGTTCAGGTTGACAAGCAATATAAGTTGGGCTTTAGCTCGACATAAGAATTTTGTTGGGCAAGTATGCCCAACCTACATCAGACCTAATTTTATTTATCCCACTATCCGCGGATTTGAACAGGCATTACGAGGTATACAAAATCTTCCTCATTATACGGTTTCAAAACCGTTGCAGAAAGATTTGTATTCATTCCGATTACAAGTTCTTCTGATTCAAGGTTCTTGAAACAATCAAGAAGATACTTATAATTGAATGCGATAAGCATATCTTCACCTGAATATGTAATATCTATCTCATCTTGAGATGCACCGGCATCCGGAGTATCACCCATCAGGCTCAACTTGTTTTCACTGAATTCAAGTTTTACAATACTTGTCTTTTCATTGACCATTGTTGATACTCTCTCAAGTGATTTGATTATTGTTGATACGTTAATCTTAGCTTCCTTAGGAAATGTTGTAGGTATCAGTTGATTATATTTCGGGTACTGACCCTCCATTAATCTTGTGATTACCTTTGTATTTCCTGATTCTATCATCATCTTTGTTTTTTCGATATAAATTCTTACGTTATCATCTCCTAAAAGATAACTCATTTTTAGAAATTCTTGAAGCACCTTTGACGGAACTATCATTTGAATTGTTTTGTCATCTTTATTGTTTATGATTTTTCTTGCGCGTGCAAGTCTGTTACCGTCTGTTGATGCAATCTCCAAAACGTTTTTATTAATATCGCAAACAACACCTGATAACAGGTTGTTTGTTTCATATCCTGCAGCCGCAAACGCTGCTTCTTTTATACCCTTGGTAAAAGGCTCCATATCAATTTCTATTTCTTCTTCTTTGCTGGTAATTTCTTCTATTTGAGGAAACTCGGTTGCAGATATACCGATTATTTCAAACTTGGTTTTTTCATTTGTTATAACCATTGTATTTTCTTGCAATTCAAAAGAAATAAGACCGTCGTTCAAACGGGAGATTATATCCATCAATTTTTTTGCAGGAAGAGTGATGCTGCCTTCTTCTTCTATTTGCGCATCTATCTCTGTAATGATTGATAAATCAAAATCTGTTGCGGAAAGAGTTAATTTATTCGGAGCTTTTGCAACCATTAAAATATTTGCAAGAACAGGCTGCAATCCTTTGACTACTGTTGCTCGTTCTACTATTTTTATTCCGTTATAAATATTTTCTTTTTCTGCAAGAAATTTCATAATTTACTCTCCCCTAATCTATTCTCTTCTATATGTATTATAAAATAAAAACAAATTTTCCCGAAATTTTTTGAAAAATTTTTACATTATTATTTATTATATTAATAAATATATATATAAATTAATAATCATCATAAGCAATCATTATTTGTAGAAAATGAGAAAATAATAGGTTTAAATATAATAATAACAATGATTTTACATTTTTTAATATTGTAGAAAGATTGTAGAAAAGTCTGTAGAAAAAATGGATGAAATTGTAGAAAACTTTTAGTTATTCTATTTTATTGTAGAAAATTGTAGAAAACTAAGGAGTTTTCTACATGGTTTCTACATAGTTTTCTACATTACTCTTCTTCTTCTATTGTTTTTTGCGGTACTACAACATTTATTCCCATATTTTTTAATTCATAAGCTGCTTTTGGGGCAAGCGCCGTATCAGGGAAATTTTCTATAATCGTTTGATAACATTCAATAGCTTCCTGTCTTTTTCCTCTCTTTTGATAGATTTTTCCCAGTTTGTAATAAAGTGGAGTGTATCTGACATCCGGTGATTGAAGCATATTGTCATCAAGTTTTAATTTTATTCCGATAAGAGCTGATGTGTCTGTCGGCGACAAGAAAACACCGCTGTATATTTTTTTGGTAACCTCGTCAATACTTATGCTCATAACCGCTAACTCATTATCAGATATTCCGCCGGCTTTTTGTTTTACTGCCGCAAACGCTGATACTCCGGTTATGAATATTAACAATAATGTAAGAAATTTTTTCATATTATATTTTTAATATTTTTTTTAAGAAAAAACAACATATACATGTATGAGGAAATTTAAAATAAGTGTTTTTGTACGCTATGTTTAAACTATCTAATTTCGTTGACCACTTTCCCCCTTTGTGTTAGCATATTGGAAAAAATAAGTTATTAATTGGAGAGATTTTTATAATGTGCGGAATTGTTGGATATGTAGGAAAAAAATCAGTTGTTGATATTCTTTTAAACGGGTTAACAAAGCTTGAATACCGCGGATATGATTCTGCCGGTATCGCTGTTGATGTCGACAACCATATTGAAATGTATAAAGAAGAAGGCAAACTTCAAAATCTTAAAAATCTGATTGAACCTAAAATGGAGCATTTAAAAAAAGCTACTATGGGTATAGGTCATATCAGATGGGCTACACACGGCGCTCCAACAACTTTGAATGCTCATCCTCATTCCTGCACCTGCGGTAAGCTTGTTATTGTTCATAACGGGATTATCGAAAATTTCAAAGAATTAAAAGAAGAATTAAAAAGTGAAGGCTGTGTTTTCAGATCAGAAACAGATACGGAAACTCTTGCACATTTAATTGCCAGAGAATACGGCAAAATACACAATCTTACAGATGCCGTAAGGCTTGCAACAAAACAAATAGAAGGAGCGTACGCTATTTGTGTTATGCATCAGGATGTACCTGATACTATTGTTGCAACAAAGAGAAATGCTCCCCTGCTTGTCGGTGTTGGTGAAGGAGAATATTACGTTGCATCCGATGTTCCGGCTATTATTGATTATACTAAAAAGGCTGTTTATTTAGACGAAAATCAAATTGTTACTCTAACACCTGATTCAATGAAATTGATAAACAGTTTTAGTATAGAGCTTCAGCCGCATATCGAAACTCTACCTTGGGAATCTGTTTCTTTGAGCAAAATGGGATTCAAACATTTTATGCTGAAAGAAATTCACGAGCAGCCAAGTATCATAAGAAATCTTTTATCCGGCAAGGTTTCTTCTGATGATAAGCCTATAAAACTTGATGAAGTTAAACTGGATTTGGATACGGTAAAAAAACTGGACAGAATTCAAATTGTTGCCTGCGGAACTTCGCTCCATGCGGCAATGATTGGTAAATATATTCTTGAGGATTTCTGCGGTATATCTGTTGATGTTGAGCCTTCAAGCGAATATATTTACAGAAAAACCACAACCAGCGATAAAACTCTTGTTATCGGGGTTTCTCAATCCGGTGAAACGGCTGATACTATTACAGCTGTTAAGCAGTCTAAAAAATTAGGGTCGCATATTTTGATTATTACAAACAGACCTGATTCAACCATGGCACGTGAAGCAGATAGTTTAATCCCTGTAAATGCAGGTATAGAGGTTTCTGTTGCTGCAACAAAATCATATATGGCCCAATTAGTTTCTTTTTATCTTTTGGCCTTACACATTGCTGAGATAAAAGGTTCTATGGATAAAGAAAAATTAACAAGTCTGAAACACGGATTGATGACTTTGCCTGAAAAAGCGGAAGAAATACTCGACCATAAGAAAGAAATTCAGGAAATTGCAAAGAAATATGCTAATTTTAAAAACTTTGTATTTGTTGCCCGCGGTCTGAATTATGCAACTGCATTGGAAGGTGCATTAAAACTGAAAGAAATCAGTTATATTAATGCGACAGGATATCCGGCAGGCGAACTTAAACACGGACCTATTGCTATGCTTGATGAATCAATGCCGGTACTATCTGTTATGATGAAAGGTATGGTATACGATAAGATTTTATCAAACAGTGAAGAAGCAAAAGCAAGAAATGCAAGAATGATTGCTCTAACAAATTCTGATGACGAAAAACTAAATGATTTGTTTGAAGATATAATCAGAATTCCTGATGCAGACGAATATTTGTCACCGATAATCGCAATAATACCGCTGCAATTACTTGCATATTATATTGCGGAATTCCTGGGTAAAGACGTTGACCAGCCTAGAAATCTTGCAAAATCTGTTACGGTTGAATAGTTGATTATGCAGATAGAATCTAAAATTTTTAAGATAAAAAATACAAAAAATTTTTCAGTTGAGTATATTGAATCTCAACTGAAAAATTATATGATAATCCCTTTAAGATGGGCTATTATTCAAATTGATGATGATTTTTTATACGTTAATACATCGTTTCAAACTATTTGAATCTGGTAAATAAGCGTACAAAGGTTGTAGGATGTTTTAAATGTTCTACAAAGGATTTAAAACAAGCCTGTGTTACGGTTATATTATTTCCCCAATATTTGTTTTGTCTTGCCGTATTTTCTGCAATCTTTTTGTATTTATATACAACTAAAGATACAGGATTTTTATGTTTAGGTTTTGGAATATTATCAATTTCATATTTTTCCGGATGAAGCATTTTATCAAAAATTTCATTTTCCAGTTTTTTGTTTTCCGGAACTTTTATATTTGTTCCTAAATGTTTGTTTGCAAGGTTTGTGAATGCGTACATGAAGTCTTCAAGTTTAGTTCCTTTAACTTCTTCCGGAATATTTAGTCCATGTTTTTTAACCTGTACTGCCCAGTCTGCAAGGTGGTGGAAATTAATTCCTTTATTCACAAAATGAGCCATTGCATGAAACGGAATGAATACATTGTTGAATTCTTTAGACGGAACAAGAATTTTGGTTCCATGCGGGAGAGTTTCTTCAACAGGTTTTAGATGTTTAAATAAGTAATCATTCATTTTTTGATGTAATGGAGATATTTTTACATCTAAAAATTTCCTATGGTTTTCAATAGGCATTCCCTTGTAATCAATATGACTGTGTTTATAATATTCTTTCCCGGTTACTTCTATTCCGTTTTTTTCTGCAAGCTGGTCAACTAAAAGAGAAACACTGTTTTTAGGGTCCGCAGGATTTGTACCATGTTTAAAATTATAAACATCAATATCTCCACCAAATCTTGCCGTCGGATCCGGATAATTCATAGAAAATCCGATACCTTTCATTTGAACGGTATCAATACCTTTTGATTTAGTAAAATCAGAGAATTCTCCGAGAAGTTTTTCTTGTAGTCCGTGGTATTTTTTAGCATATTCTTTAGATTCTTTTAAATTCGCAGCAACTTCTTCCGGAGCTTTGATATTCGGATTTTTTTCCAGTCCGTTAAAAACCGTTGGTGCAACAGCATTGTCAACTGCTAAATTATTTAATCTAATCCAGTCCTCTTTAGTTCTTCCCTGGAATAATTTTTCATCAATTTTTGCATCATCATTAAGTCCGCATTTTAATAAAGATAAAAGCATTTTAGCCGGAATAATTTCAGGGTCTGCAGCCTGTCCGATTTTCTGAATGGAATCAACAGACTTCATTGATATGGTGTATGGCTTATTAGGGTTTAGTTTTAGGTTTGATAAAGCCGGAGAATAATTTACCGGTAAATTATTGAGGGGTAATATACGGTTCATATAATAACAGTCCTTATTTTAATTTTGTGAATACATCAAGAAAAGTTTTAGGTTTTTTAAAATGTCGTATAAGAGAATCAAAACATGCTTGCGTAACAGTTTTATCCGTTCCCCAGTATTGGTTATATCTTGCTGTATTTGCTGCAATTTTTTTGTATTTATACACTACCATTGATACAGGATTTTTTGATTTAGGAGTCGGCACACCAAGGTCGTTTGATCTTTCCGGATGGAGCATTTTGTCAAAAATTTCATTCTCCAGTTTTTTGTTTTCCGGAACTTTGACATTTGTTCCCAAATGTTTGTTTGCAAGGTTTGTGAATGCGTACATGAATTCTTCAAATTTAGTTCCTTTAGCTTCCTCAGGAATAGTTAATCCGTGTTTTTTTACCTGTACAGCCCAGTCTGCAAGGTGGTGGAAATTAATTCCTGCGCCAACAAAATGCTGCATTGCATGGAATGATATAAATACATTATTAAATTCCTTAGACGGAACAAGAATTTTTGTACCGTGCGGTAAAGTTTCCTGTACAGGGTTTAAATGTTTTAACAAATAACTGTTCATTTTTTTGTGCAAAGGCCCGATTTCTATATTCAGGAAGTTTCTATGGTTTTCAATAGGCATACCCTTATACTTAATTTCGCTGTGTTTAGGGCCGTGGTCCAATGCAACCTCTATACCGGATTTTTCTGCAATTTTGTCTGTCATAAGTGACATATTGTTTTTAGGGTCGGAAGGATTTGTACCATGTTTAAAATTATAAATATCAATATCTCCGCCAAATCTCGCAGTCGGGTCAGGATAATTCATAGAGAATCCGATACCCTTCATTTGAACTGTATCAATTCCTTTTGATTTTGTAAAATCAGAGAATTCTCCGAGTAATTTTTCTTGTAATCCATGATATTTTTTTGCATATTCTTTAGATTCTTTTAAATTCGCAGCAACTTCTTCCGGAACTTTAATATTCGGATTTTTTTCCAGTCCGTTAAAAACAGTCGGAGCAACAGCATTGTCAATTGCTAAGTTGTTTAATCTAATCCAGTCTTCTTTAGTTCTTCCTTGAAATAATTTTTCATCAATTTTTGCATCATCATTAAGTCCGCTCTTTAATAAAGATAAAAGCATCTTAGCCGGAATTATTTCAGGGTCTGCAGCCCGTCCGATTTTCTGAATGGAATCGACAGATTTCATTGAAATGGTGTATGGTTTATTAGGGTTTAGTTTCGGGTTTGATAAAGCCGGAGAATAATTTACCGGTAAATTGTTGAGGGGTAATATACTGTTCATGGAAACTCCTTAAAATTTTATTTATACTCGCATGAAAAACCATAAAAAAATTTTTTGCTATTTTTTTTATGATAAAATACTATTTGTTACAAATTATAAAAATCAATGAGGATTAGGGAATGACAAATTCAACATTAGAAAGAAATGCGGATGCATTAAGTAAATCCGATATTAAAGATATTAATCTTGCTGAACAAGGAAAAAATAATATTGAATGGGCTCTAAAGGATATGCCTGTTCTAAGAAAAGTAGAAGAAAGATTTATTAAAGAACAACCGTTTAAAGGATTAAAATTATCGGCTTGTGTTCACATTACAAAAGAAACAGCGGCTTTGTGTACAGTAATGAAAGCAGGCGGTGCTGATGCCATTCTTGTTGCATCAAATCCTCTCTCAACACAAGATGATGTTGCTGCGGCTCTTGTTAAATACTGGGGTATCCCTGTTCAAGGTTACGCAGGTGAATCTGTTGAAACATATAAAAAACATGTTAATGCTGCATTAGATCATAATCCTGATATTGTTATTGATGACGGTTGTGATATTGTTGCAACCATTCATGCCGAAAGACCTGAAATTGCACAAAAATTAATCGGTTCAACTGAAGAAACAACGACAGGTATTATAAGACTTGAAGCCTTAGAAAAACAAGGAAAACTAATGTTCCCTGCTGTTGGTGTAAATACAAGTTTAACAAAACACCTTTATGATAACAGATACGGAACAGGTCAAAGTTCTATGGACGGTATCTTTAGAGCTGCAAATATCCTTCTTGCGGGTAAAACAGTTGTAATCTCCGGTTACGGCTGGTGCGGAAAAGGTTGTGCTCTGAGAGCAAAAGCTCTGGGTGCAAATGTTATTGTTTGTGAAGTGGACCCTCTGAAAGCTCTTGAAGCTGCTATGGAAGGTTATAGAGTTATGCCGATAGCGGAAGCTGCTAAAGAAGGTGATGTATTCTTAACTATTACAGGTGATATTCACGTTGTTGATGTTCATCACATTATGGAAATGAAAGATGGCGCTATATTAGCAAATGCCGGACACTTTGACCATGAAGTTAATGTTCCTGATTTGAAAAAAGTAGCTGTAGAAATTAAACGTATCAGACCTCATATGGATGAATACAAGCTTTCTAACGGTAAATCTGTTTATGTTTTGGCAGAAGGCAGACTTGTAAACCTTGTTGCTGCTGAAGGTCATCCGGCATCTGTTATGGATATGAGTTTTGCAAATCAGGCTCTGGGTATTGAATTTATTGTTAAAAATAAAGGAAAACTGGAAAATAAACTCTATACACTGCCTTTAGAAGTAGATCAAAAAATTGCATCTCTAAAACTCGAAGCAATGGGTATCAGTATTGATACATTAACTGAAGAACAACAAGAATACTTAAACAGTTGGAAGTAATTCAATTATTTGTATTTAAAAGAAAAGCCATCTTTTTATAAGATGGCTTTTTAGTTATTTATTTCACTTTTGTGAAAAAGTTAATGAACGTTTTCGGATTTTTTACGTGTTTTATAAATGATTCAATTATCGCTTTTGATAAAGGTTTGTTAATTTCATAAAATTCATTTCGTCTATTATTCTGTGCTGCAAATTTTTTGAATTTGTATACAGTCATTGAAACAGGGTTTTTATGTTTAGGCGGTTCAATATTAAATCCCATTTTGTCTTCTATATGTACCATTCTTCTGAAAATATCATCTTCTAATTTTTTGTTTTCAGGAACTTTAACATTTGTTCCCAAATGTTTGTTTGCAAGATTTGTAAATGCATACATAAATTGTTCGTATTTTGTTCCTTTAGCCTCCTCCGGAATAGTTAATCCGTGTTTTTTTACCTGCATTGCCCAGTCTGCAAGGTGGTGGAAATTGATTCCCCCTCCAACATAGTGTTGCATTGCATGATATGAAATAAACACGTTATTAAATTCTTTTGACGGAACAAGTATTTTTGTTCCATGAGGTAATGTTTCCTGTACCGGTTTTAAATGCTTGAATAAATATTTATTCATTTTGTCAGAAATAGGTGCAATTTCTGCATTTAAGAAATTTCTATGGTTTTCAATAGGCATTCCTTTGTATCTGATTTCGCTGTGTTTAGGACCATGATCCAATGCAACGTCCATTCCTGCTTTTGCTGCCAATTTATCTGTTTCAAAAGACATATTATTTTTCATATCTGCAGGATTTGTTCCGCTTTTATAGTTGAATACATCAAGGTCTCCGCCAAATCTTGCAGTCGGCTCAGGGTAATTCATAGAGAACCCTATACCCTTCATCTGAACGGTATCAATCCCTTTGGATTTTGTAAAATCAGAAAATTCTCCGAGGAGTTTCTCTTGTAAACCGTGATATTTTAATGCAAACTCTTTACTTGCTTTCATATTAGCTACAACTTCTTCCGGTGCTTTAATATTCGGATTTTTTTCCAGTCCGTTCATTAATGTTGGTGTTACAGCGCTGTCGATTGACATGTTGTACATGTTAATCCAATCTTCTTTGGTTCTTCCTTGAAAAATTTTTTCATCAACTTTAGTATCGTTTAATCCGCTATTTAATAAAGATAAGAGCATTTTCGCCGGAACCATTTGCGGATCTGCAGCCTGCCCGACTTTTTGGATAGAATCAACTGCGCCGGCCGGTAATTTGTATGCATAATTAGGGTTTAATTTCGGGTTTGATATTGATGGTGAATACTTAATTGAACTATTTGCGAGGGGTAAAATGTTTGTCATGTAATTCTCCTTAAAATTTTTATATACCGGCATGAAAACACGTAAAAAATTTTTTTGCTATTAAAAAAGACCGGTTAAAAATAACCGGTCTTTTAATTAATTATCCAAAAAATAACTATTTTTTAGGTGTACATTTTGGACAATCACAATCTTTGATTGTTGATTTTGCAGCTTCGCAAGCAGGACAAGTACAATCTTTTTGACCGTTTTTAGTTGTGCATTGCGGACAATTACATTTTTCTAATTGAGATTTAGCTGCTTCGCAATTAGGGCATGTACAGTCTTTTTGTACTGCTTTAGTTGTACATTGCGGACAATTGCATTTTTCTAATTGAGATTTAGCTGCTTCGCAATTAGGGCAAGTGCAGTCTTTTTTGCCGTCTTTTGTTGTGCATTTTTCACAGTTACATTTGTCTAACTGTTCTTTTGCTTTTTCACAATCAGGACATGTGCAATCTTTTTCTACTGTAATACCTTTGCAGTCTTCACAGTTACATTTTTCGCCAGGTTTGCATTTGCAGTTGTCACCGCAGGTGCAGTTAGGACAAGCACATTTGTCTACAACTGTTTGTTGTGCTGTTGGCGGAACAACAGGGCATGCTGCTTTTTTACATGGTTTTGCAATAACAGCTGTTCCCATTACTGTAACTGCCAATAATGTTAATAAGAGTTTTTTCATGTTGGCTCTCCTTTCTAATATGTTCAACATGAATATAACACTTTAATCTTAATTTGTACATACAAAATAATATTATCTAAAGAAAAAATAGATTGGATTTTAGTCCAATGTTATTATCTGTTGGGGTGGAAATTCCAACTTGCTTTTTGACAGATGACTAAGTGACTAAGAAATCCCATAGTGTTCAATAGTGCAATCCTTCGGGTTACACACTCAGGATGACGAAGAACTGGTCATTCTGAGCGAATGCGAAGAATCTATTTTTATTAATTATTGTTGGAGCAGAAACCCCAACCTACTACACCTCACCCTGCCCTGTCTTGGATTTCTTCCACGCTCACAGAATGTCACCTTCGTGGCTCCGCCACTGTCGGT
>CALUXU010000008.1 GCA_944324825.1 Candidatus Gastranaerophilales bacterium | reverse complement strand
TTTGGTTTATTATTCCACACTAAATCTGTAACTACAAAACCTCACCACCAAACCATTCTGTTCATTTAGCATTTTTTTATCATGTTACGTTGAAAGTCCGGTTTTACTTAAAGTAGGTTTGCTTTCAGCTCAAACATTAATAATTTGTTAGGGTAGAAACTTTCGTCGTCCTGAGGGTTTATCCCGAAGGACCGCATTGTTGAACGCCACTAGATTTTTAGTCACTCAGTCGCCCAGCCACATGTCGAAAGAGATTGCGGCGCTAACGCTAGTAATGACGAGATAACATTTTCCCCACGCATTCTACACTTTTAACGTTAAATTTCAGCACGCAACATTGGTAAGAACCTGAAATAAATTCAGATTGACAAAAAGTGCCAGTTTTACTTAGATGCTTGACTTCATAGCTGATTAGCCGCATTTCCGGCTTCTCACCCCCTCAATATTTACCCCTCACTTATCCATACCCCAGGTAGTTACATTTATAAAAACTTATGATAAAATACTATTGAAATTAGGAGAAGAGTAATGAAAAAAATATTAAGTATAATGTTTTTATTAGGAGTAACTGCAACTACTCTGAATGTTGCCAATATATCTTACGCAGCATCAACTGCACCGGCAGCAGCACCTGCCAAAACTACAGCTGCAACACCGGCGGCACAACCGGCTCTGGTAGTTAAACCGATTGACGTGGTAAATAAACCAAACGCATACCTAAAAAAAAGAATTTGTATGACTGCGAGATTTTCTAAATTTGCAACTCTCGGACTCGATTACAAACCTGCATTCAGAAGCTCTGATAATTATATATCATTTGTATTCTTGAGAGATGATTCCGCAAACAATATTCCGCTTTCAGAGTTAAAAATGTTTATACCGAGAAAAACAGCGGAAAAATTGCCTGACATAAAAGAAGGTGATAAAGTAAAAGTTGTAGGAACCGTATTCTCAAACGCATTAGGTGATGCCTGGGTTGATGCGGAGAGCTTAACCCTGTTAAATGCAAAGAAAACCACTAAAAAGTAAGGATATTAACCAATGAGTGAAGGAAAAATTAGCGAAAAAGATACTGAAAAAGATAATAAAAAAGTGTTCTTAGCAATCCACGGACACTTTTACCAACCGCCAAGAGAAAACCCTTGGCTTGAAGCAATTGAACTCCAGCCGAGTGCGCTTCCTTGTCACGACTGGAACGAAAGAGTAAATAACGAATGTTATGCACCAAATTCGGTATCAAAAGTAGTTAATGATAAAAATGAAATTCTGAAAATCGTAAACAACTATGAAAATATGAGTTTCAATTTCGGTCCGACACTTTTATCCTGGATGGAGGTTTTTTCTCCGCTTGCTTACGAAAGAATAATCAAAGCGGATATCAAAAGTGTTGAAGAACATAGCGGACACGGTAATGCTCTTGCACAGGTTTATAACCACATCATAATGCCGCTGGCAAACGAACTTGATAAACAAACCCAAGTTAAATGGGGAATTCGGGACTTTGAATACCGTTTCGGCAGAAAACCTGAAGGTATGTGGCTTGCAGAAACTGCCGTTGATGATGATACTTTAAGAGTTCTGGAAGAAAACGGTATTAAATTTACAATCCTGTCACCATTCCAGGCAAAACGTATCAGAAAAGAGGGAGAAAATAATTGGAACGATGTAAGCTGGGGAAATATTGATCCGGCACGCTCATACAGATACTATATAAAATCAGCACCGGGCAAATTTATTGATTTATTCTTCTATGATGGTGCTATATCAAAATCTGTTGCATTTGACGAACTGTTAAGGGACGGCAATAAGTTTGTAAGACGACTAAAAGACGGTATTTCTTTTGACAGAAACTATCCGCAGTTAGTAAACATCGCAACCGACGGTGAAAGCTACGGTCACCACACAAAATTCGGCGACATGGCATTAGCTTATGCCCTATCAACAAAAGCGAAAGAAGCAGGGTTTACTATTACCAACTATGCGGAATACTTAGATAAATACAGGAGCAACTGGGAAGTTGATATCAAAGATGTTTCATCTTGGAGCTGCTTCCACGGAGTCGGACGTTGGTGCGAAGATTGTGGTTGTTCAACAGGCGGTCACCCGGGTTGGAACCAAAAATGGAGACGACCTCTAAGAGATGCAATGGATTATCTTAGAGATGAAGTAATTCCTCTATGCCAAAAACACGGCAAGAAATATTTTAAAGACTTTATGGATGCACGTATTCACTATATTGATGTTATTTTGGACCGTTCAGACTTAAGTGTAAAAAAATTCCAATCAGAATATCTCTTGCCTGATTTAACGGAAACAGACAAAGTAAGAGCAATGGAGCTTTTGGAAATCCAAAGACACGCAATGCTTATGTATACAAGCTGCGGATGGTTCTTCTCTGATATTTCAGGGATTGAAACAACCCAGATTATGAAATACGCAGCAAGAGTAATTCAGTTAGCGAAAAACTTTACGAAAAAAGATTTGCTGACTCCTTACCTTGAAATACTTGCAAAAGCGCAAAGTAATTATCCGGAATTAGGCTCAGGTAAAGATATTTATGAAAAATATGTAAAACCATCAGTAGTTACATCTAAGCAAATAGTAAGTTTATGGGCTATATCCTCACTATATCAAGATGTAGATGATGAAGAAGATGTTTATTGCTACACCATAACCAGAAAATCATACAAACGTGTAAAAAAAGGAGATTCACAACTTCTTGTAGGACATGTTGAAGTGCAGTCAAAAATCACGTTAGAACGCTCTGATATGATGTTTGCATTAGTTCAATTCTCCGGCGGGGATTTCCAATGCGCAATAAGAGATTATTCAGACGAATATGACACGATTCAAAAAGAACTTGTCAGAACATTCATGGTAAATCCGCTTACAGAAATCATAAGAGGTGTCGATGATTACTTCGGAAAAGAATACTTCACACTGAAAGACATATTTATCGAAGAAAGAAGAAAAATTCTTCAAATCCTGATGAAGGACAAACTTTCTGGCTTTGCAAGAAACTATGAAGTAATGTACGAGGACGGCAAAGCATCAATATTCCATTTCCAAGCACTCGGATTAGAAGTACCCGAAGAATTTAAGATATCAGCTCAATATTCACTTGCGAAACAGTTTAATGAACTATTTGCGCATTCTAACGGATTCATTGATGATGACGTAATCCAACTGGCTTCCGATATAAATTTTGAAGCAAAAAGACTGGGTATTACAATTGATAAAACAGAAACAAGTAAAATATTTGAGAAAAAAGTTGTGCAAAATATTAACAGACTTGTTTACAGTATGGAATATCAACAGGCAGATGTAACATTAGACTTGCTTGATGCTATTGAAAAACTTGAAGTTAATGTTAATCTGGCTGAAGCCCAAAATATCTATTATTCAAAGATTGTACAAAAATTTGACAGCTTATTAGAAGATATCTCAAGACAGGGCGACCGTGATTTCCTTCTAATATTGTTTGATATCGCTAAACGCTTAAACTTAAATATCGATGCTTATAAAGCTAAATTTGATAAAGCAATATTACGTTAGTTTACTTTCAAGTTCTGCGTTTAAGAGTTCAATATTTTTCAATCGTTGCAAAGCCATTGAAGAAAGGTTTATATATTTATTTCTTTCTTCACTTAATTTGTGCATATAATTTTCAGAATCTTCATAATATTGTGAATTCATTTCAAGGTTCAGACATAACTCTTGAATACTACTAATTAACGTCGATAAAATTGTAATTTCATCAAAAGTATTTTCGCACACTTCCATACAAAACGTATTTATGCTAGTCTTTTCCATCGTCCCTCCACTTTTATATTTGCTATTCTATTCCCAAATCTTTTTACAACATAACAGTATATTTGCTGAAGGTTCAAGTGTGTTAATAAATTTTCAGTTATTTTTATTAATTTTGAACTATTGGTTATTTAGACACAATATGATATAATTATTTAACTTGAAAAGAATAGTATACTTAGTTTTAATCTATTTATTTTGTGCATCATTTGCCCTGGCTGCCGAAGCTATTCATCATGACAGGGATGAAGTTTTCTTAATTGATGATGCACCGTTTAATGTGCACAAATCCCGAGTTAAAGAACTTATGGAAATGAAACCGGAATATAACGAGTACGGATTTAGATATAAACTTAAAGAAACAATTGTTAATGCAATCCCGTCAGATGAAGAATGTTTAAATATCAGACGACCGACATATCTGTTAGAGGATGCAACAACAAAATATTTCGAAAAAGGTCCTCTGGATAGTTTACATACAGGTTTCTTCTATAAAGGCTCAATCAGTACAAACATAATTCAGGGCGGAAATACTCATGTTAATTATACAAATAACAATATAGAAAACCATTTCCGCGGGTATTTTAAAGACGGAAAAACATCATTCAACTTATCCACCAGATATACACCGAGAGATGATTTGAACTTTTGGCAGTTCTTGATTGGTGATGCGTTTATATCACACCAAGTCACGCCGCATAACAGAATTGTATTCGGGAACTCTAGGACACATACAGGTGAAGAAGGCTCAAAAGCAGATTGGGCGGTTCCGTTTATATCGTATTCTCAAATCGGAAGGAATTTCGGAAACATAAGAAAATTCGGTGCGCGTGTTGTCGGAGAATACGATTTGATAGAATACGACTTAGGCGGCTACAGTTCTGATTCGTATTTCAGAGAATTTTTCCCGGGAGTTGAATTTACCGGCTGGATAAACCTGAAACCGCTCGGGAAAACTGACGGGCGATATGGAGATTTAAAGCTGGGCGGAGGTATAAGCAGCGGACATAATGATATAACATATAACGTTATTGGAGCATACGCAAGATACCAATATAAAAAATTCAGGGCGGATTTTGAATTTGCAAACGCAGACGGATACAACGGGAACCTTGGATTATCTGACAATCATGCCAGAGGTATGTACACCTCTGTGTACTATAAAATACATCCCAAAGTCGAACTTCTTGCCAGATACGATAATTTCCAGCCGAATCTTGGATTGTCTGACGGTGATATAACAGAATACGTCGTAGGTTTAAACTACTATGTTAAAGGGCAGGGGCTAAGATTTATGCTGAATTATATATTCAGACAAAGCAGTTTTGATGAAGATTCTCATCGAATAATTCTCGGAACCCAAATTATGCTATAACAAAACCTCCTGCAAGACTTTATCGGATTTGAATTTCTTGCTTGAATGTAATTGAATATACTCTTTTAACAGATTAAAACATACCACGCAAACCTTTTCAGTTGCTTTTTGATCATATTCACAACTATAGTCAAAATCAAACTGAAGCATTGCTTGAAGAAAATCTCTAATTTTATAGTGCATTTTCGTTTTTATTCTGAAAGTTTCATTACACTCTCTGCAAATAATTCCGCCCATCTCATTAGAGAAAAACATATCTTCGTTTAATACCCTTTCACCGCAGCAAAGACAACTGTCAAGTTCAAGAGAAAAACCTGATATCAACATCATTTTCAATTGGAATTTTATAGTTGCAATCAAAACATCTTTTTTTCTTTCCGCTTGAGATATCTTATTCAAAGCTTTATATAAAAGGTTGTATACATCTTTTGAACACGGGTCCTCTTCAACTCCAAAATTAGTTACAACTTCAGAGATATAAGATGAACAAATTAATTTATCAATATCCTGACGGGATTCTTTAAATGTGTTGATAGATTGAGCCTGACAAATCGTATCAAGATTCCTTCCTTTTGCAAGCATAATCGTATTTGCAATCAAAGCATCCATTCTTGCACCAAGCTTGCTTTTAGGTTTTTTGACACCTTTTGCAACGCCTCTTATCAATCCTTTATCTTTGGAATACATAAGGATAATTTTATCAGCATCACTCAAATCATACGACTTGAGATTAATAGCATCCGTTGTATAATTTTTCTCTTCCAAAATCTATCTCCCGAATATTATTTTATCGGAGAAATAATTAGTTGTCTAATTGTAAAGAATTACAAAGAGCATCAGCCGACAACTTTTGACCTGTGAATTTTTCTATCAATTCATCCTCTTCGATACTCTTACCGTATCTGAATAAATGTTCATTAAGATACTCTGCGGTATGTTTATTTTCAGTTATAGGCCCTAATTCATCAGTCAGATGATTATACATCTGCGCCTTGATTAAATCGGCACGGAAGTAGTTTTGGTAATAGCCAGGATGCGAAAGATAATGAGGAATTGTTGCCCATTCATTGTCAACTCCTTCAGATTCATTCCTTCCGGTATATTTGCATTTCATATCATGCCAGAGCTGGCCTAAATCTTGGTCCGGATTTTTATACATTTCTTTTTCAAAATTTATTATCATCATACTGCGATTAATAAATTTAGCCTCGGATTTTTTATAATCATTTTTGAATTTTTCAAGAGCATCATCTTGAACAACATCTTTCAGAATATTTTCTCTTTGAGCCAAATCACCCATCATCATTGCAACTGCTTCAGTCATTGCAGG
The DNA here is from genome assembly GCA_944324825.1 of Candidatus Gastranaerophilales bacterium. Taxonomy (GTDB): domain Bacteria; phylum Cyanobacteriota; class Vampirovibrionia; order Gastranaerophilales; family Gastranaerophilaceae; genus UMGS1585. Next base: position 76,934 of record CALUXU010000008.1, on the reverse strand, counting down.
TGTTGTGCCTCTATCAAGATACGGGAGCTCAGTATCAATCCCGAGATTATAAACACAATGCCCGAGTTCGTGACAGATTGTATCCAAACTGTTTGTATTATTTGTCAGATTAGCAAGAATTCTTGAATCCTTCCCCGGTTCAATTTCAAAACAGAAGCCGTGAGTATTCTTATTTTTTCTCGGGAATAAATCGAGAGTAATATTCATATTATCCAAATCAAATCCCATATTTTGATATGCGGATTTTCCTATATCAACAACCTGTTCCTTTGTTTTTAATTGTTTATTAACTTCTTTAGCAGGATTTTTATCTGACAGCAATCCGTAATGAAAAGCTTTTAATTCCTCCGGTTGAATATTAAACACATTCGCAAGCTCTTGTTGGTTTTCTTGTCTAAGCTTCGTATTTAAAGGTTTTGCACTCTCATATACGTTATCCAAAAGGGTATCAAGCTCTTTAGGTTCAACGTCATATTCTTCTTTTAACTGGTAATCATAAAAATTATCATACCCTTGAGATTTTGCAAATTCATTCCGAAGCTTGACCAAATCTTTTATATCGTCTGCAATTATATCTCCGCCTTTTACTTTCGCATTATAGGCTTTTTCCCTAACATCAGGATTCTTTTCGGTTTCTAAAATCTTACTTATATCAGCCTTAGTAACCTCTTTTCCGTCTATCATCGGAACATAGGCGTTATATTTTGCTGCAATTTCATTTTCTTTTTCTCTGAGCGCTTTTTTCAAATCTCCGGCATTGAGTTCTTCGTCAAAACTTTTATATAAGTCCTTAAGCTGTTTATCTAAATGCCTGTCATTCAAACCTGTATTTTTTATATCCTTTAATTGAGAATATAAATCTTCGTTTTTAAATAATTCATGTGTATCATTCTCTGATTTTAAGTACTTTTGCATATTCTCATCAGTACTGTTAATATAAAATTCCCAAGCATTTAATTCTGTTTCTAAAAGCTTCGGAGCCAAATCTTTAGAGAAATTTTCTCTTATAGTTATATATTTTTCTTTATTGCTCATATTCTCTCCGGTAATATTTATATTATGTATTTTACCACAACCGATATAAGCCCGTAAGTGTTCTGATGCGGGGTATGAAAGACACACATTCTTTTGCGGTGGATTATTTTTATCATCGACTTTATGCCTGAATTGAATATTACTCTTAGTAAAACCTTGTATCTTCATATAATAAATAAAGCAAAAAAAAATATAATTTGCTAAGAATATTTTTCAGGTATAATTATTTCATGAACTAATTATGGGGATGATGACTATATGAAATTACAAAATACAAAAGCCGAAAATGCTTTCAGATATAGCTGGCTGCTAAAAAGGGCATACCCTTTTGTAAGACCGTTTTTATTTAGAATATTTTTAGGAGTGCTTGTTGCAATTCCTGTAGGATTACTGGACGGGGTAACAGCATTCGCTTTAAAGCCATATATGGACTACGTAATAGGAAAACATGATTTAATTATGCATTTAATGGGACATACTATTACTATTCCTTGCGGAGTGCTTGCAGCCGCAATACCTTTTGGCGTTATTTTGTTTGCCTTATTCCAGGGAGTCATGAGATATTTGAATGATTACCTTACGGATTGGACAAGCCAAAAAATCACTAACTCAATAAAAATGAAACTATTTGCCTGCTTAGTAAAAATGGATTCAAGCTTTTTTGATGAAAACTCATCTGGTATTATTTTAACCAGATATCTTTCTGATCCGGATTCTGCGGCAAAGAATTTTATCCAACAAATAAAATCCATTGTAACAAGTGTATTTGGAGCAGGCAGCCTTATTGCCGTTATGCTTGTAAGTTCATGGAAACTTGCCGTAGTCGGTGTTCTGGTTCTTGGATGTGCATTTTTACCGATGGCACTTATCAGAAAAAAAATTAAAGAAACCTCTAATAAAGGAATGGTAGTTGGCGGGAATATAACAACAAACTTTAACGAAACATATTCCGGCAACAAAGTTATGACTGCATACTCGCTTCAAGAGCATCAAAAACAAGCATTTGAAAATCAGATTCATAAATCATTTGATATTGCAATTTCTTTAACTAAGCGTTCTGCCTGGATGTCACCTATTATGTATTTTATCGCTTCAATAGGGATTGCCTGCGTTCTTCACTACGGCACACAACTGATTATATCAGGAGAAATGACTGCCGGTAGTTTTGCATCATTTGTAACATCACTGTTATTATTATATAAACCGATGAAAACATTAGGCGGAACATTAACCAGTTTACAAAATATATTTGTTTCCTTCGGGCGTGTATTTGAACTGTTTGATATCAAACCGGAAATATACGATAAGCCTAATGCTATTGAACTAAAAAACGTTACATCATCAATTGATTTTGAAAACGTATGTTTTGAATATGAACAAGACAGACCTGTATTGAATAATATTAATTTACATGTAAATAAAGGAGAAACTATTGCCCTTGTCGGAAATTCCGGCGGCGGAAAATCAACTCTTGTAAATCTTTTACCTAGATTTTACGATGTAAAATCAGGAGCAATAAAATTTGACGGAATTGATATAAGAGATATAACATTAGAATCCTTACGTCATCATATTTCAATTGTTTTTCAGGATAATTTTTTATTCACGGGAACAATTAGAGATAATATAATGCTCGGGAATCCTGATGCAACGGAAGAAATATTGAACGCAGCAGTAAAATCGGCGCATTTGGAAGAAGTTATTGATTCGCTGCCTGACGGACTGGATACAATGCTCGGAGAAAGAGGAACCTCTTTATCCGGCGGGCAAAGACAACGTGTAGCTATTGCACGTGCTATGGTCAGACAAAGTCCTATTGTAATATTAGATGAAGCAACAAGCGCACTGGACAATAAATCAGAAGCAGTTGTTCAAAAAGCCCTTGATGCTCTAATGCAAAATAAAACAGTCTTTGTCATTGCACACCGACTTTCTACAATCAGAAATGCCGACAAAATTGCGGTTATTAATGAAGGACACCTTGTTGAGCTTGGCTCTCACGAAGAACTTATTAATAAAGAAAACGGACAATATAAACTTCTGTATGAAATGCAGTTTCGAGGGAAAGAAACTGAAGAAATAGCAGTGTAAGTAATAATTAATTATAAATAAAAAGAGGCGGTTATTTTAACCGTCTCTTTTTTTATTATTATGATTATAATTATTAGCTTAATCCGTAGTGAGCAACAGATCCTTTTACTGTTTGAGGAAGTCTTCCTTTTGCTGCTTCTTCTCTTTCCTTTGCAAGTTCCATCAAAGTATCGACTTCTGCAACTTCGGCTTGGATTTCCGCATCCTTTTCCGCTATAGGTTCGCGTTGTCTGTCCTCCATTGCTTCTAATTCTTCCATTTGAGCTTGCTTCATTGCTTCAAGAACAGAAGATATAACTACCTGAATTTGACTGGCTGCAGCTGATAAAGCAGATGCTAATGCACTTGCTTTTTCAGTTTCTGAAGCATCGGCATCAACTTGAACCATACCATTTATATCAATATTGCTGCCTGAAATACCCAAACCTGCTAAAACTTCAGCACCGAATATTGTACCAAGTGATCCAATAGCTGAATTAAAGCTAGATTCACTCATTCTTGCTGATGTTAAAATCGAATTTACTTGTTGAGATCTTAAATTCCAAGTATTTTCAAGTTGAGATTGTTTTTTAGAGAAAAGCTTTTCAATGTTAGCAATACGCTTCGTGTACTGTTCTTGTTTGTCATGCAAACGTATCGAACGCAATTCGTACAGGTTGGCTTTTTGCTTAGCCTTTTGATATTCATATTGCATTAACAATAAGCCCATTTGCTTTTACTCCGTCTTTAGTGTCCTCGTATTAATATAAAGTTTTTTCGGTTGCTAAAATTGCCTTTTTTGTTTTATTTTTGTTTACATTTCTTTACATAAAAGTAAAAATCAAGCTATAATTGAAATACAGACATAGATTTTTCTAACAAAAATATTAAGAAATGTTAAAAAAATAGGGTTTGGTGTAAAATATAAGATATGAAAATTATTCCATACAGTGTAAATACAGGTGAAATTAATATGAAAATCGATTCGGATTTGCTTGATAATGCCATCAAAACAAATTCAAAGGATAGGATTTTCAGGTTATACGGCTGGGAACCGGCATGTATTTCACTAGGGAAAAATCAAAGCGATAAATTTATAGATTATAATGTTTTAAAAAAATACAATATTGATATTGTTAGAAGAATTACGGGTGGACGCGCATTATTACACGATAAGGAACTGACATATAGTTTTATTACCTCTGCAGAAAACCTTAAAAATGGCGAAAGTGTTATTGAATCATACAAAGAAATCTCTCAAATATTAATAGATATATTTAATAAACTCGGGATTCCTCTGACACTTGGCGGTGAAAGCAGTATTCATACAAAATTTGACTATTGTATGCTAATCTCGACAGGGGCAGATCTCTGCTATAGAGGGAAAAAATTTATAGGTTCTGCTCAATGTAGAAAACAAGGATATATTTTGCAACACGGCTCAATTTTACTGGATTATAACAAGGAACTTTTGGAAGAACTCTTTAAGGAGGAAGTTTCAACGGATTCAATAATTTCGTTAAAAGAAATTAATCCGGATATAACATTACAGGATATTATTGATGTTGTAATGTTATTGCAGCGTTAGCGAAGTAATATTTTTCAGACCGGTGATTAAGTGACTGGGTGATTAAGTGGTTAATGGTGATGAGTGATTAAAAATACGACTAAGTAGTCAAGCAGTTAGGCAGCTAAGCTAATTTATGCTCCGAATATTACAATAATTTCGCCTAGCTTCTTGACTTCATAGCTACTTAGCTACATTTCTAACTTCTCATCACTATTCACTGCTTAGTTACTTAATCACGAAAACACATTTACCCCTTACATGCTTGAATAAGAGTTATATTTATAATACACTATTTGTGATGGCATGAGGCGTTATTAGAGGTATGATATCGTGAAGAGCTCACAATTAAGCGTTTTAATATTTATTGCACTTATCGCGGGCATTATTACAGGATGGGTTGCTCCGGATTTTGCGGTACAAATGCACCCTCTGGCAGCTATCTTTTTAAGAATGGTCAAAATGATTATTGCACCTCTGTTATTTGCCACACTTGTAGTTGGTATAGCCGGACACGGGGATCCTAAAAGTCTCGGCAGAATCGGTGTGAAAACCATTATATATTTTGAGGTCGTAACAACGATTGCACTTTTCCTCGGTTTAGGAATTGCTAACTTTTTAAATCCGGGACAAGGAATTAATATCGCAAGTTCAAGCCTTGCGAAATTGAATGATATTGCTCAAATGTCGAGTGCCGCACAACATAATTCCTTCAGTGAATTCTTTGTTAACCTTATACCGACAAGTATTTTCCAATCAATGGCGGATGGAAATTTATTACAAATTGTTATATTTTCTATCTTTTTTGCACTTGCAATCTGCGCAATCGGCAAAAAAGCAAAACCGGTTATGGATGTTTTGCAGGCAACATCAAGTATTATGTTTAAGTTTACCGAATACGTTATGTTATTTGCACCTTTAGGGATTTTTGGCGCAATATCATATACAATAGGTTCTAACGGTATTACTATTCTCAAAAATTACGCCAAGATAATATGCTCGCTCTATTTCGCATTATTTTTATTTGTAATACTTGTTGTTTTTGCGGCTTGCAAAATTGTTAAAATATCACTCAGAGATTTTATAAGAGCAATTGCAGACCCTGCATTTCTTGCTTTTACAACAGCCAGTTCAGAGGCTGCCCTGCCTAAAGCGATGACGATTATGGAAGATTTTGGAGTTCCAAAATCTATCGTAGGGTTTGTTATGCCGACAGGATACACATTTAATCTCGACGGCAGCACACTGTATCTTGCAATGGCTGTTATATTCTCTACTCAATTAGTCGGCATTAATCTTTCTATTGAGCAACAGTTGATTATTATGTTTGCGCTTATGCTTACAAGTAAAGGTATGGCAGGAATGCCAAGAGTAGCTCTGGTTGTTCTTGCAGGAACACTAACCAGTTTTCATATTCCGATTATCGGGGTTGCACTCCTGCTCGGAATTGATCAAGTTCTTGATATGGGCAGAACAACTGTAAACCTTATCGGAAACTGTGTTGCAACAGTTGTTATCGCAAGATGGGAAAACTCATTTGATTATAACAAAATGCACAAATTTATTGCGCAAAGAAAAGGTATTACAACTTCACTAAAAGATGAAGAAAGTAATGTAAGTTTTGAACACGATTTTGAAGTATATAATAAAGGATAAATTATGGAAACAGAAGAAAAAGTTGAGTACAAAAAGACATTAAACTTACCGGAAACAACACTGGCAATGAGAGCAAATGCAACGGTAAGAGAAATTGAAATCCAAAAATTTTGGGAAGAAAACAATATTTATGACAAAATTATAGAAAACAAAGATAAAACTAATTCCTTTATTTTACACGACGGACCGCCGTATTTGAGTTCAGAAAAAATTCACGTCGGAACCGCATTAAACAAAATTTTAAAAGATATTCTAATCAAATACAAATCACAACAAGGATTTTATGCACCTTATGTTCCGGGATATGACGGACACGGTCTGCCGATTGAAAATGCAGTTGTTAAAAACATAAAGGGCGGCAGAGATGCACTTACTCCTGCGGAATTAAGAGCAAAATGCAGAGAATTTGCGCATAAAAACCTTAAAGGTCAGGAAAAAGAATTCAAAAGACTCGGAGTTCTCGGAAACTGGGAACACCCTTATCTCACTATTGATCCGGATTATGAGGCTGAACAGGTCAGAATTTTCGGAGATATGTATAAAAAAGGCTACATTGAAAAAGGTTTAAAACCTGTTTACTGGTGTGCATCCTGTGAAACCGCGCTTGCGGAAGCAGAGGTTGAATATGCAGACCATACATCAACTTCTATCTATGTCAGATTCAAATTTGATGAAGAAGGAGTAAATAAAATCAATAAATTTATTGATACTCAAGGCAAAGATGTATATGCAGTAATCTGGACTACAACTCCTTGGACAATTCCTTCAAATATGGCAATCAGTTTACATCCGAGATTAGAGTACACATTCTTTACCAAGGGTGGCGATGTTTACTTCGCAGCACAAGAATTACTCGGACAATTCTTAAACGGTGTAGGCTGGGAAGAATCAGAAATCAACGTTATAGGTTCATGCTCCGGACAAGATTTAGAACTGTTAAATACAAAACACCCGCTGTATGACAGAAAATCACCTATTATTCTCGGGGAACACGTTACAACTGATGCAGGTACAGGGGCAGTTCATACAGCACCGGGACACGGGCTTGAAGACTACGAAGTCGGCTGCCGATACAATATTGAAGTACTATCACCTTTAGACAGTAAGGGTGTATGGACTGACGCTGTCGGGGATAAGGATTTGGAAGGTGTTCCTTATTATAAAGGTAATGCCATTGTAATAGAAAAGCTTAAAAATTGCGGAGCATTACTTGCTCAAGATGATATCCAACACAGTTATCCTCACTGCTGGAGATGTAAACACCCTGTTATATATAGAGCAACTCCTCAATGGTTTGTAAAAGTAGATAAATTCAGAGATAAGACTCTTGAAGCTATTAAAGGTGTAAAATGGATTCCTGCAAGCGGAGAAAACAGAATCGGAAACATGGTTGAAAACCGTTCTGATTGGTGTATTTCACGTCAACGTGCATGGGGTGTTCCGATACCTATATTCTACTGTGAAGACTGCGGAGAAGTTATTTGTACAGACGAAACAATTAACCATGTTGCAGAAATATTTGAAAAAGAGTCTTCCGATGCCTGGGTAAAATATGATGAATCAAAACTTTTACCGGAAGGCTTCAAATGTCCTAAATGTGGAAAAACACATTTCAGAAAAGAAAAAGATATTATGGACGTATGGTTTGATTCAGGTTCATCCTGGAGAGCCGTTGTAGAAAAACGAGCAGGTGAACTCGGACATACTCCTGTTGATATGTATCTTGAAGGTTCTGACCAACATAGAGGTTGGTTCCAGTCATCACTTCTGACGTCCATTGCATGTCAGGATAAAGCTCCTTATAAAGAAGTTTTAACACACGGATTTGTATTCGGTGAAGACGGCAGAAAGATGTCTAAATCTTTAGGCAACTACATAAGACCGGACGATATTATTAAAACTTATGGCGCAGATATCTTAAGATTATGGGCTGCATCAGTCGATTACAGAAACGATATCAAAATTGGCGACAATATTATTAAACAACTTGCAGAAATATTTAAGAAAACAAGAAATACAGCAAGATTCCTCTTAGGGAACCTGTTTGATTTTAACCCTGCGGTTGATTATGTTGAATACAGTGAACTTAAAGATATTGATAAATTTGCATTACACAAATTGAACAAAGTAGTAGAAGAAGTAACAAAAGCATTTGACAGCTATGAATTCTACAAATACTTCCAATGCTTGCAAAATTTTGCTGCTGTTGATTTAAGTTCATTCTATCTGGATATTGTAAAAGACAGACTCTATACCGCCGGCAAAAAATCGTTATCAAGACGCGCTTGTCAAACCGTATTATATGAAACATTACAAGTTCTTGTCAGAATTCTGACACCTGTAATGCCGCATCAGGCAGAGGATATTTGGCAAAATACACCTGAATGCCAAAGATGCGGTTTAGAAAGTGCTCTGCTTGCTGATTGGCCAAAGGTTAAACCGGAATGGAACAATGAAAAGCTAGAAGAAGATTTCACTATGATTCTAAAAGCCAGAGAAGTTGTAACAAGAGCAATTGAACCGTTAAGAGCAGATAAAAAAGTAGGTAGTTCTCTAGAGGTCGGAGTATATGTAAAATCAGACTCGGCAGCAGAGGTTTTGAAATCAAACGAAAAAGACTTATGTGATATATTCATTACTTCTCAAGCCTATGTAACTGATTCGGCTCCGAATAACGTTCTCAATGAGTATTCCGAAGATGATTATACCGTTTGGGTAGTCAAAGCAGAAGGCGAAAAATGCGAACGCTGTTGGAAATATAGACCACTCGGAGAACATAAGGGGTATGAGACAATATGTTCTGATTGTTACGAAGCAATTCAAGAATAGATAAATAAAAAGAATGACTATAAAGTCATTCTTTTTTTATTTATTTAAAATATTTCTTCCTTCTGAATCGAAAAATAACATATTATCGGAAGATATTCCAAGTATAAGCTCTTCTCCTATATGAAAATCGGAATTTAATCTTGCGGAACATTTTTTGCCGTCAATATCAAAATATGCAATCTGTTCAGAACCAAGCATTTCAGAAATATCAACTTTTACCGCAAATTTAATTTCTCCGCCTGACATATTTTCAGGTCTTATCCCAATCGTAACTTTATCCATACCGTTAAGCTTATCCTTAACTCTATCCGGTATTGGAATACAAACATTGTCAAACTTCAGAACATCACCCTCTATTGTTGTATCTATAAAATTCATTTGCCCGATAAATCCTGCGACAAAAGTATTTGCAGGGGTTGAATAAATATTCTGAGGAGTGTCAACCTGCTGTATAACACCTTTATCCAAAACAACAATTCTATCCCCCATCGTCAAAGCTTCTGTCTGATCATGGGTAACATAAATAAAAGTTGTTTGAAGTTTTTTGTGCAATTTTTTAATTTCAGAGCGCATTTGTACTCGTAACTTGGCATCAAGATTTGATAGGGGCTCGTCCATAAGAAAAACTTTAGGATTTCTAACAATTGCACGTCCTAATGCAACCCTCTGACGTTGTCCGCCGGAAAGCTGCTTCGGCTTTCTATCTAAAAACTGAGTAAGATTAAGAATTTCTGCGGCTTCTTTAACTTTTGAATCTATAATAGCTTTATCAACCTTCCTCATCTTTAGCCCGAATGCAATATTATCATATACACTCATATGAGGGTATAAGGCATAACTCTGGAAAACAAATGCAATATCTCTATCTTTTGGATGAACATTGTTAACAACTTTATCATCAATAAGAATTTCACCTCTTGTAATATCTTCTAATCCGGCAATCATTCTTAATGCAGTTGATTTTCCGCAGCCTGATGCACCAACAAGAACAATAAATTCTTTATCTTTAATATCAAGTGAGATATCATTTATGATAAGTTTTTTATTATCATAACTTTTGTCAACGTGTTTGAATGTTACACTACTCATTAACTTCTTTCTCAAACGGTAAAATCATTTTAAACGCAGTACCTTTTAACGGGATGGTTTCTGCCCAAATAATACCGTTCATATAATTCATAATATTTCTAACACTTGCAAGCGCGATTGCACGTAATATAGTTCTCTTATTTGAACGGTCAATTACTGCATACGGATCAAAAAGTGTTGGAATTTCAGATTCCAGAATCGCATTACTGCTGCTTGTAACAGTAATAACCATAGCGGAACAATCTGCCAGATTATGAGTTACAAGAAATTCTTCGTCCGCATTTTCCAAATCAACACTTAATGTCCCAATATCAGTTGCTCTAATCAATGTTTCAATAAGAGTATTAAACATTAATTTAAAAGCCTTTTCATCAGAATATACTGTTTTTTTCGTATTTTCTGCAATATTAAAACTGATTTCAATATTTTTATCGCTATATAACTGCTCGTTAGTCTTTATAGTAGACGAAATAGCATTCGCGATATCAAAATATTTCATATCTTTTTCATAAATCCCGCTTTCTGTTTGGGATAATTCAATCAATTTATTATAAAAATACAATAAATCTGACGAATTTTTATTTATAATTTTAAGATATTTCTCTTGTTTTTCGCTTACGGAACCGCCCAAGCCGTCTATAATAGCTTGAGAGAAACCGATTATAGAATGTAATGGTGATTTTAAATCATTACCAAGTTTGATAATAAAATTATTTTTATCGTAATTAATTTTTCGATTATTCTCTTGTTCTTCCAATAAATTATTAACGGTTTTATATTTTTGGGTTGAATCACGCATTGCAACAACATAAGCGCCCTCAATTATTTTTGCGGTAATTTCAATATACTTATCGCTGTCAAGAAGCTTTGCAATAGTCGGCTTATTTGTTTCGGCAGCCTCTATCACAGAACTCAATCCTTTTTCAATATAATCATTAATATCCGTATTTATTAAGCCTGAAGATCTTTGAAACAGATTTTCAGCAACAAGATTTGTCCACTGAATCAGCCCCTCGGTTGTAATCAATATAACACCGTCAGGTAAACAAGATTGTATATCTATAACTCTGGTTTTTGATAAAAAGTTTTTAATACCCATTATTCTATATCCTTTTAGGTTTATTCTAACATTAAAAACCAGATAGGTAAAGAGGGAGGGTAGAAAAGAATAAAAAGCCCAGTATAATAATCGTAACAAACTATTTAAAAAATAAATTATCCGTAGTATTATCTTATTCAAAGGGAAGGGAATAGTGGCAACTTCAACTTACACAAAGAAAAAACAAGATCCGGCTATATCACAACTAATGCCTCAAAACACCGATGCAGAAGAGGCTGTTTTAGGTGCAATTCTTGTCAGTCCTGTATGTTTAACAAAGGTTGTCGAACTTATCACTCCGGAATCTTTTTACAAACCTGCACACAGGTATGTGTATGAAGCAATGCTGCAATTGTTTAACAGCAACGAAAGAATCGATATCGTATCGGTTTCTGATGTTCTGAATCTTAACCAAAAACTTGAACTGGTCGGCGGCAGAGCATTTATTAACGATTTAAGTTTCAAAACCATTACGACTGCAAACGTTGAATACTATGCAAAACAAATTCAGGAAAAAGCAATTAAACGTTCTCTTATAAACGCAGGCTCAGAAATTGTAACCTCAGGCTACGAGCTTACTCCGGTTGAAGAATCACTCGAAAAAGCAGAAAGATTAATTTTTGAAATCGCATCGCAAAAAGCAACAAAAGATTTAACACACGTAAAAGATTTAGTTCTCTCAACTTACGAAAAAATTGAATACCGTTACCAACACAGAGGCGAATTGACCGGTGTTGATACCGGATTTTATGAATTAAATGATATGACAAGCGGATTGCAAAAATCAGATTTAATTATCCTTGCAGCTCGTCCATCAATGGGTAAAACAGCTTTTGTGTTAAATATTGCACAAAATGCGGCGCTAAGAGCAAAAGTTCCGGTTGCGATATTTTCACTTGAAATGTCAAAAGATCAACTGGTTCAACGTATGCTTTGTTCAGAAGCCGAAGTTGATTCTCAAAAGCTGCGTTCCGGAAATATGTCTGATAAAGACTGGGAAAAACTGGCAATTGCAATGGATTCATTTGCCGCAGCTCCTATATATATTGATGATACAGCAGGATGTACATTAACTGACGTACGTGCAAAATGCAGACGTCTTGCAATGGAAGAAAAAGATTTGGGACTTGTAATCATCGACTACCTGCAATTGATGGAATCATCAGGAAAAGAAGACCGTATGCAGCAAATTTCCGCAATTTCAAGAGGATTAAAAATCCTTGCAAGAGAATTAAATGTTCCGATTATTGCACTATCACAGCTCTCACGTGCTGTTGAATCAAGAACAGATAAACGTCCGATGCTGTCAGACCTAAGGGATTCCGGTGCAATCGAACAAGACGCCGATATTGTAATGTTCATTTACCGGGATGAATACTACAAAAAAGAAGCCGGCGAAGAAGAAGATATGTCCGCCAAGGCAGCCAATAAAGGCGAATCAGAAATAATAATTGCAAAACAAAGAAACGGCCCGATAGGAACAGTGAAACTGCTATTCCAAGGCAATATCACAAAGTTCAAAAACCCTATAAAAACAGACGTATTTTAATTAACAATATTCTGTTTGTACTCTTCCGCAAACTGAATAATCTGAGCCTGCTCATCCTGCAATTGATTCATACGGCTGTCAATTCTTGCAAGATGATTCAAACGCTCCTGTTGATTACGCATAGTAATACGCATATTACACATAGCCATATCCTGCTTATGTAAAACACTATGCAAGCGTTTAATAAGAGCCTCCTGCTCCTCAAGCCTTTTCTGCATTATTGCCATCGCAGCCTTACGCTTTTCATTAGACTCGTTTGACATTTTCAAACACAGCTTAAGCTTTGAAATTTCCATCTCAAGCTTGATGATTTTATTACTCTCTGTATTATTTTTACCTGTGATAGGGAATAAATTATCAAAAATATTTTCCATACCTTTATTTTAACTATATATCCATGCTTTTCAATTAAACTTTAGTTTGAAAAAGTGTAAAGAAATGTAAAAAAAAAGTTTGCCAGATTGTGGCAAACATTAAATAAACACGAGGATATTAAAAGAGAGTATAAAAAGAATTCTTCGTTTAATTAGTTCCGAACCCTAACCGGCACCGGTACTAATTGTGGTGATATATATATAATAATTTGATCTATAATTTCCTTAATTCCCATATTTCTATAAAGGATTTTTTCTCAAGAGAATTGCTTTTTTCATTTTAAATATGTAGTTATTTTAAAATCGTATATATATAATATATAATGTTGTAATAAAATAAGGGTTTTATGGTACAATAACGTAAAGTTATATTAAATAAGGTGAGATATGAAAATTACAGAGTATATTCAAAACAGTATTAAAACAAAATCTAAAATTTTAAACAGTGAAACAATTATAAAAAAAATTGAAACAATAGCTAATACGATTATAGATGCATACAAAATAGGAAACAAAGTTTTAATTGCAGGCAACGGAGGTTCGGCAGCGGATGCACAGCATATAGCCGGTGAACTTGTATCCAAATTCAAGTTTGACAGACCGCCGCTTGCAGCAATAGAGCTTAACACAAACTCCCCGCTTTTAACCGCAATAAGCAACGATTACGGATATGAAGAATCATTTGCCAGACAAATAAGGGCTAACGGAAATAAGGGAGATATTTTTATTGCTATATCAACCTCCGGACATTCTCCGAATATTATAAAAGCGGTAGAAGAAGCGAATAAAATGGAGATTATTACAGTAGGCTTAATCGGCGACCACGAATGTCCGCTTGAAACATCATGCCGGCATCTGATAAAAATCCCGTCAACTGATACACCAATCATACAAGAATCACAAATTATGATAGGTCATATTATTTGCGGACTTGTTGAAGAAGGGATTTTTACTTCACATTAAGCATTTTAGAGTAAATCAATGAAGATGCAGCTCTTATAAAATTACATCCTGCAGCATCGTTATGAGGTCTTAGTGCAAGAATAACCACAATATAATGCTGACCAGAAGGCATATAAACAATACCTGCATCACCCAACATAGAACCGATATCACCGGTTTTATGAATAAAAGGAACGCCTTGAGGCAAGCCGGCTTGGATAAGTCTGTTATTCTTAACTTTACTCATGTATTTAATAATATCTTCTCTTGAATTAACGTTTAAGAATGACGGATTTTCAAGGTTATACAATATTTTTGCCATATCATACGCAGTTGTGGTATTTGTACCCGTCAAATCAGGAAGCCAGGTCTTGATATGGGTATTTTTTAACCCCCAAGTTCTTATACCGGTATTAACGTCATCCATACCGCCGACTTTTGACATAAGCATATTCGTTGCCGTATTATCAGAATCCTGAATCATAACCCTTGCGAGTTCGTCCAGTGTATATTTCCTCTCCTGTGCAAACTGCATATTTCCGGAGCCTGACGAGCGGTAATAATGAGTCAGGTACATTTCATCATAAATAGAAACCTGATTTGCTTCAATTGACTTAAATAACTGCACAAGAACAGGTATTTTAATTATACTTGCAGCCGGATATACTTTATCCTCATTTATAGCCGCATACTTACCTGTTTCAAATGACCATACAAAAATAGCAGGTTTAATTGAAGGGTAAGCTTTATTTAGACCTTTTAACTGGTTTTCTAAATCAGTCATTCTTTCAGACAAATACATATCAGCAGCGTATTTTTTACTGAACAAGGTAGGAGCAAGCAACCGTTGATTTAAAAACAAATCATTATTCATATACCCTAATGTGGGAAACAGAATACTTTGCAAGTCCGCACCTGAATGATAGGAAGAATTTTTATAAAGAGGAGATTCTACTCCTTTATTCGTAAAAGGAGCAGTTTTATCAAGCCAGAACAGATTTCTGACACAATTAAAACTGAAAGGCATTACAACTAACGCAAAGAATGCAATAATACCAAGTAAAAATAATGAAGATATTAAAGATCTGCGTTTTTTAGTTTTCTTATGAATTACATGCTTTGCATAAGCCGGTTTATTAACAGGACGTAATACCCTGTTATCATAACCTGTTTGGTATCCATAATCTTCTACACTATCCTTATACTTATATGCGTACATATTCCTCCAGTCTTACAATAGATTAACACATGTTTTTCTATTTTCTAATCCCCTGAATAAAGTATCTTGTTCAAGATATTATCATCGTTATCATTCCCTGTATAATTTGCAGAACGATAATTGCAATAATAGGAGAAAAATCAAGTCCTCCTAAAGGCGGTATAAATTTTCTGAATATATCCAGATAAGAATCCGTAACTTCACGAATAAATTTTATCGGCTGCTGTTCCCAATCAATACTAGGAATCCAGGACATAAAAATTCTTAGTATGATTAATATGTAAAACATATTAAACAAACCGTTTACTGCCTTTAATAACATTGGATTCTGAACCATTATCTCATCCCCTATGCTCTGGATTTTGCCTTAGTATTAGCACAATCACAATTATTTCTTTCCACCGGAATATTTTCTATCATAGTAAATAATAATTTTTTCAAATTAGCGACATTATTATTAAATACCTCAATAACAGCCTGATGAGAAACAGGAGGAACATCACCGACCAAACCTGCATCATAATCTGTTATTAAAGATATATTCAACGGACACATATCTAATTCTTTTACAAGATATGCTTCAGGGAATGCTGTCATATTAATAACTTCCCAACCTTGATTAGTAAAGAATTTAGATTCTGCCTTTGTAGAAAAACGCGGACCGTTTATTACAACAACAGTACCTGTTTCATGAACTTTTATTCCTAAATCTTTTCCTGTTTTAATAGCAAGTTCTCTAAGTTCAGGGCAATATAAATCAGCCGGTGACGGATGTGTAACAATAGGTCCGTCAAAGAATGTTGACGGTCTGCCTTTTGTCCAATCAACAAACTGGTCACATATTACAAAGCTGCCCGGTTCAACATGCTTTTGTAAACTACCTGCGGCGCATGGAGAAATAACTCTTTCGCAGCCTACATGCTTCATTGCCCAAACGTTAGCTCTATAATTTAATATGTGCGGAGGAATAGTATGGCTTCTACCGTGACGAGGCATAAAAGCAACTTTATGCGCCCCTATTTTCCCGATAAATAAACTGTCACTCGGCATGCCGTAAGGTGTTTCAACCTTGACTTCCTCTATATCTTCTAAAAAGCTGTAAAAGCCTGAACCGCCAAATACACCTATATCCGCTAGTTTTTCCATTTATAATCCTCCTACAAGATAAATTAATAAGATTATACTAATATAACACAAAGTTATGAATTTCTCATTCGGTTAATATTTATTTACATCCCAACTTAGTTTTTTGTTTTATAATTAATTTGAATAATATTTAAAAAGAGGTATAAGTTATGAGATTTGACACCGGGGAAGTGCTTACAGCAATGGTTACACCAATGCTTGATAATGGTGATGTTGACTATAATAAGGTCGAACAGCTTGCAAACTATCTGACAGAAAACGGCTCAGACTCAATAGTTGTTACCGGAACAACGGGAGAATCACCAACTCTTACACATGAAGAAGAAATTAAAATACTTCATGCCGCAAAAAAAGGTGTCAAAAACGATTCTAAAATAATAATGGGAACAGGCTCAAACAGTACAAAAACAGCGGTAGAGATGTCCAAGCTTGCCGAACAAGAAGGTGCAGACGGAATACTATGTGTTGTACCTTACTACAATAAACCGTCACAAAAAGGGATGATAGAACATTTTTCCGCTATTGCGGAAGCTGTTAAACTACCTATAGTTATGTACAACATCCCGTCAAGAACCGGTGTAAATATGGCTGTGGATACCGTAAAAACCTTAGCCGAAAAATATAATAATATCGCTGCTCTTAAACAAAGCTACGGAGATATGGACACAATAACGGAACTTAATATTAATACTCCGGAAGATTTTACTATTCTAAGCGGAGATGACAGTTTGACATTACCGATGATGTCACTGGGTGTTCACGGAGTAATATCTGTTGCATCACATATTTTCGGGAACGAAATAAAAATGATGATTAAAGAATTCAAATCCGGAAATATTGTTAAAGCCAGAAATCTTCATAACAAATTGTATCCGGTATTCAGAAAACTGTTTATGGCACCAAATCCTACACCTGTTAAAGCAGCGTTGGCTGATATGGGCTTAATAAATGACTACGTCAGACAACCGCTTGTCAGACTAACAGAAGATGAAAAATCAGAACTTATGAGTACAATCAAGTCGACCAGGGCTAACCTGATGGCATTATTGTAATAATATTGTTTCTGTTAAAATAAGTTTAAGTAAATGATTATAAATTTTAATAGGGAGTTTAACAAATAGATGAAAAATAGAATTATAATGTTTTGGGCTATTGTTGCAATAGTAATAACATCAATCTTTTTAATTTTTACAAAACCAACAAAACTTGGTCTGGATTTGGTCGGGGGTTCAAGATTGGTTCTTGAAGCACAGACAACAAGCTCTATTGCAAAAGTAACACCTGATATGATGGACAGTTTGCTGTTTGCAATAGAAAACCGTGTTAACAAACTTGGTGTTGCAGAAACTGTTGTACAACGTTCCGGTGAAAACAGACTGGTTGTAGAAATTCCTGATGTTTCCGATTTAGAACAAGCCAAAGCATTTATCGGTGATACTGCAGAATTAGAATTCAAAGCTCCAATGCCGTCTTCTAATGATATGTATACCGAAAACTGGATATCAACAGGTCTAACCGGTAAAGATTTGTCTAAAGCGAATCTGAGTACAAACTCATCAAACGGTCAGTGGGTTGTTGATTTAGAATTCAACGCAGAAGGAACAAGAAAATTCGCAAAACTTACAAGAGCGTTAGTAGGAAAACCAATGGCAATATTCTTCAACGGAGAAATGCAATCGGCTCCGGTTATCAGAGAACCAATCCTTGAAGGCAGAGCCCAAATCTCTGGCGGAGATAACGGTTTCCAATATGAAGAAGCAAAGAAAATGGTAGACTTACTTAACGCAGGAGCTCTTCCTGTTCCGGCTAAAATTGTTGAAGAAAACACTGTCGGACCGACTCTTGGAGCGGACAGTATTGCGAAATCAAAAATTGCCGGCATGATAGGTCTTGGACTTGTAATGTTATTTATGGTTGCATATTATAGACTCCCTGGTTTAATTGCAGACGTAGCTTTATGTATATATGGTCTTATTTTATTTGCGGCATTTAAAACTATTCCGGTTACAATGACACTTGCAGGTATTGCAGGTTTTATCCTGAGTATAGGTATGGCGGTCGATGCCAATATTCTTATTTTTGAAAGGACGAAAGAAGAATTAAGAGCCGGAAGAACTCTGTTTACTGCAATTAACAGCGGTTTTGACAGAGCGTTTACAAGTATTTTCGACTCAAATATGACTACAATTATTACCTGTGTAATTCTTTATTGCCTCGGAACAAGTATTGTTAAAGGTTTCGCTTTAACTCTTGCACTCGGTGTAGTTGTTTCTATGTTCACGGCAATTACGGTAACTAAAAACTTTATGTTATTGATTTTTGGTACCAAAACTCTTACACACCCTGAATTGTTCGGCCTGAGAAAAAGTGAAATAGGCCAAGGGTATCAGGTAACTGAATCTAAGAAAGAAAATGCAAAATTCGGAATTATTGACTAAAAAGAAAGGTTATATATTATGAAACTTGATATAGTAAAAATTAGATTTTGGTGTTTAGCCTTTACCGCATTATTAATTTTACCGGGAATAATCGGAATGGCATATTTGACAATAAAAACGCCGACACATACACCTTTGAAAGTTGGTATTGATTATACCGGAGGTACAACTCTCCAATACGGAGTCAAAAAGGATGTGACTAATGAAGAAATGTCGCAAATCAGAGAAAATCTGGAAAAGAGCAACATCGAAAATCCATATATTCAAATAGTAAACGTTAACGCAAAAAATAAAACAGATTTAAAAGCAATGATTTCTATCAGAACAAAATTCATTGACAGCAAATCTGATGTTCAACAAAAAATAACACAAGTTATACAAAAAGATTACCCTGATGCTCAACTGGTTCAAGTTGCATCTGTCGGCCCAACAATGGGTAAAGAGCTTTTTAAAAATTCTTTAATGGCTCTGACATTAGCACTTTTAGGTATTATTTGCTACCTTACTATAAGATTCCAATTTGATTATGCACTCGCTGCAATATTAGGTCTGGTTCACGACGTAATCTTTGTATGCGGAGTATTTGCACTACTCGGAATATTCTACGGGGTAGAAATTGATGCACTGTTTGTAACCGCGGTATTAACGGTTATAGGTTTCTCTGTTCATGATACAATCGTTGTTTTTGACCGTATTCGTGAAAACTTGAGATACTATTCAAAGAAAATGACATTTAGCGAAATTATTAATTACAGTATTAATCAAACCCTTGCAAGAAGTATTAATACATCGTTAACAACATTAATTACATTGTTTGCATTATACTTCTTCGGCGGAGTTACAACTAAAAACTTTGTACTTGCAATGATTTTAGGTATAACAGTCGGAACGTATTCAAGTATATTCTTCTGTTCAGTACTTATAGATATCTGGAAGGATAAAGGAGCAAACACTCCTAAACAACTTGAGACAACAACACCTGCCGTTTAAAAAAGGGAAAAATTTTTAATGAAAACAGAACTGCTGGCACCTGCAAAAGATTTAGAAACAGCGAAAATCGCTATTGATTGCGGTGCTGATGCAGTTTATATAGGCGGTCCGTCATTCGGAGCAAGATATAAAGCAGGGAATTCCATTGAGGATTTAAAAGAACTTGTTGAGTATGCCCACCAATTCTATGTAAAAATATACGTGACAGTTAATACTATCGTGACAGATATAGAATTGGATGAAGTCAAAGAATTAATAAAAAAGCTTTATAATATTGGAGTTGACGGTCTTATCATTCAAGATACAGGTATTTTAAAACTTGCAATCGATAAAGAAATTCCGCCGATACCGTTACATATCAGTACACAATGCGATAACAGAGATTTAGATAAGGTTATTTTTTTTGAAAAACTCGGACTCCCAAGAGTTGTACTCGCAAGGGAATTATCACTCAAACAAATCCGTGAGATTAAAAACCAAACCAATATAGAGCTTGAATGCTTTATCCACGGTGCACTGTGCGTATCATACAGCGGACAATGCTACCTGAGCCAGTCAATAGGCGGACGCTCAGCAAACAGGGGAGAGTGCGCACAGCCTTGCAGAAAACTATATTCGCTTATAAACGACAAAGGTGAATACATTGTAAAAAATAAACCTCTCTTGTCGACAAAAGATTTTAATGCCTCCAAACACTTACAAGAACTGGTCAATATCGGAGTAAAATCTTTTAAAATAGAAGGAAGGCTAAAAGATAAAGAATACGTTAAGAACGTTGTCTTATATTACAGACGAAAACTGGACAACATCTGCGAAAAAACCTCATCAGGGACAGTAATTACAAATTTTGAACCTGATATAACAAAAAGCTTCAACAGAGGATATACAGATTATTTCCTTGAAAAAAGAAAAGATTGTTTTAATCTGGACGGATATAAAGGTGAATACATCGGTAAAATTACCAGAATCGGGAAAAACTTTTTTGAAACAGATACAAAAAAACAACTTAATCCGCAAGACGGACTGTTAATTGAAGACAGCGGGTGTCTTATTAACAAAGTAGAAAATAACAAAATTTATCCTAATAAAATGCCCGATATAAAGCATGGGATGAGCGTTTTCAGAAATAAAGACGCCCTATACGAAAAGAATTTAATTAATACCAAAATTCTAAGAAAAATTAGTGTCGATATAATCATCAATAACAATGTAATTACGGCAGAGGATGAAGACGGAAACAAGGTCAGCCTAAAATTACCGTCAGGAGAAAAAGCTAAAAACCAGGAAAACATGAACAACAATTTCATAACCCAAATGAAAAAATCAGGGGATACAATTTTTGAAATAAATAAAATCACACTGGATACCCCAACTCCGTTCCTGCCGTTATCGAAAATAAATGAACTAAGACGTGAGCTGACAGCAAATCTTCTTAAAGAAAGATTGAACAACTACACAAGAGAAGAGCAAAAAGAATTAACCTACACAAAATACTATAAACAGCAGGATGATTATAAAGCGAACGTATTTAACACAAAAGCCAAGGAATTTTATAAAAACTGCGGCTGTAAAATCACGGAACCTGCCTACGAAGCCGGCTGTTCACATAAAATAGAGCTTATGCGAACCAAACACTGTATAAAATATGCGCTTAATATGTGTAAATCTCCGCAAAAGCTGTTTCTCGTTGATGACAGAAACAAAAAGTATGAACTCAAATTCGACTGTAAAAATTGCGAGATGATTATTTTAGGATAATGTTTGAAGTATAATAATATAAAGCATATCAAGTGCCCGTAGCTCAGTAGGATAGAGTGCAAGTTTCCGAAACTTGAGGTCATGGGTTCGATCCCCATCGGGCATATATTTTCAGAAAGGATTGGAGATGAAAAAAGTTTATATAGAAACACTGGGCTGTCAAATGAATAAATCAGACGAGGAAAGAATGCTTGGAATGCTTCAATGGCTTGACTATGAGCAAACACAAGAAGCCAAAGAGGCTGATTTGCTGATTATAAATACATGTTCAATCAGACAACTTTCTGAGGATAAAGCATTCAGCGCAATCGGAACCTGGGGAAAATGGAAAAAATCCAGACCGAATCTTAAAATAGTTTTTGCAGGCTGCGTTGCACAACAAAAAAAAGAAGACTTGTTTAAACGTGCTCCATACGTTGATTTGGTTCTGGGTACACACAGACTCTACGAACTTCCGGAATTGATTAAACGAATAGAAAAAGGGGAAAGAATCTGCTCCGCAGAAGAAATCCCGTACTCTGAAGATAACCTTGATATAATAAGAAAAAAAGGAGTCAATGCCTGGGTGCCGATTATGGAAGGCTGCAACAACTTCTGTTCATACTGCATTGTTCCATATACAAGAGGAAGGGAACGCTCGAGAAAATTTGAACAGATTATGAACGAAGTAAAAAAAGCATTATCGGAAGGCTTCAAAGAAATAACCCTTTTAGGACAAAATGTTGACAGTTACCACGGAGTAAACGAAGCAGGCGAAGATGTAAATTTATCAGGGCTTTTAAGAGCCATTAACACTCTTGACGGCAACTTTAGAATCAGATTTGTAACCTCTTATCCGACAGATATAACGGAAGAACTTATCGACACCGTGGTTGAGCTGGATAAAGTCTGCGAATACTTCCATATCCCTATGCAATCCGGTGATGACGAACTTTTAAAGAAAATGAACCGACGTTATGACGTTGCAACATATACACAAATATGTAATCACATAAGAGAAAAAGTTAAAGATGTAACAATTACAAGCGACTTTATTGCAGGATTCCCGGGAGAAACAGAAGAACAATTCCAGCATACATTGGATGAAATTCTTAAATTGGAACTGGATTACTCAAATACAGCCGCCTACTCGCCTCGAGAAGGTACTGTTGCAGCAAAATGGGTTGATAAATACTTATCCAAAGAAGTCAAAGAAGAACGGCTTGCCAGATTAAATGAAACAGTTAGAGAAGCCTGTCTCAAATCAAATAACAAATATATAGGGCGTGACATGGAAATTTTAGTTGAAAAGTTTGAAAACCATAAAGGGACTAATATAATATCAGGCAGAACAAGAAACAACAAAATGGTGCACGTACCTTGTGAAGAAAACAGAATCGGCGAATTTGTTAATGTAAAAATAACCGGCGCAAAAACCTGGTACCTAAAAGGAGAATTGATTTAATGGCAGACAAACTACCTGATAATTATACTGTTATAGATATTGAAACAACAGGAATAAGTCCATACAGTGATGATATTATCGAGCTTTCCGGATTAAAAGTTCGGGATAATAAAGTGGTTGAAGAATTTTCTACCCTTGTAAACCCTAAACGAGAAATCAGCGCATTTATAACAAACTTAACAGGGATTACAAACAGTATGCTTAACAGTGCCCCTGATATTAAAGATGTACTCCCCAAACTTGTAGAATTTGTTTCAGACGATATTATACTCGGCCACAACGTAAGATTTGATATAAGTTTCATACAAAATAAATTAAAAAAGTATTTTAATCAAGAGTTAAAAAATGAAAGTATGGATACACTGTTCATAGCAAGAAAAGTATTAAATCTCAAGAATTACAAACTATCAACAATTGCCCAAAATTACGATATTGATACACGCAACAACCACAGAGGGTTAAAGGATTGCTATATAACATACGAAGTCTACAACAACCTTACAGGAAGAATTGAACCTCCGTATGTTCAACAAACTCTTTTATAACCAATCATTTCCAATGCGGTTTAAAACTTTGTATACTTTCATAAGCGCACTGGAAATCACCGTTAAAATTTATCGCTCTGTCATCTAAAAAAATAGAGGTTTTAGGATTTTTTTCATTAGTTATTCCGAAAACAAAATCTATTAAATCATTCTCTTTGAGCCAATCCTTAACAAGCTCTTTATCGCGTACCGTATAAATTTCTATATTAAAATCAGATGCAAGTTTTTTTATAAAATCAAGAGCCCCTTCTCTTAAAGGTGAAATTTTATCCTTTTCATAATTACCTCTATAATTATTCAATACTCCATCTAAATCAATACTAATAAACTTTTTAGGCATAATATATTAATCCAATCGTACATTGTATTAATATATTAGCATTAAAATATATTAAAAACAATTAGCCGGTGGTATAACATAACTAAACAAAATAAAAAGGACAATAACAAAAGTTACTGTCCTTTTAATGGTGGGCGTTAGAAGACTCGAACTTCTGACCCTCTCCTTGTAAGGGAGACGCTCTACCAACTGAGCTAAACGCCCGCACCTAATTTTAAAATCTTCAATTGTCATCTCAGTTTGTAGAGCGCCTCATCGACGCAGATTTTCTACATTCGTGAGAGTAAACTCTCACTGGGCAACTGAGCTAAACGCCCGCACCTAATTTTAAAATCTTCAATTGTCATCTCAGTTTGTAGAGCGCCTCATCGACGCAGATTTTCTACATTCGTGAGAGTAAACTCTCACCGGGCAACTGAGCTAAACGCCCTTATTAAATTATCAGAGCCAAATGCCCTTCGACAATTAAAATAGTATCCAAAACATATTCTAATGTCAAATAGTATTTTAAATAGACATTACACGCGTTTTAAATTTATCAAACGGAGAATTATCTATTGGTCTTAATGGAACAGGCTCAGTCTGTTGTTGAATCGGAACATTATTCTGCATACTATTTTCTATAAAATCAAGTTTTAACTTTGTTTGATTTTGTCTTTTTGATGCTATTCTGTTACGCAAATGAGGGGTAACTATATTACTTGATACAACACCACCTACAACCGCAGCAGTAGTACTCATAAAATTGTGAAAAGAATTATACGTTTTTGCGATATTACCGCTTTGGAAATACGGAAGCTTAGGAATATCAAAATCATATGTTCCTATTTTATGACTGTCACCATGCCTTGCAATCTTAGAAACTAACTTCAATGGAATAATTTTGCCTGTTTTTACCAATTTATTGGCAAGTTTTTTCAAAGGCATGGTTATAGCGAAGAATGAAAGAATATTCATACTCGCATCACCTATTTCCTGAGGAATCATAAAAGATTTTTGTTCCTTGGTATAATTAGGGTTTCGCCAAATACCGCATATTTGAGCGGCAGAAGATGCTATCCAACCGCCAATTGTAGTCCATATTAAAACAGAACCGATATCTTCGGAAAAATGTCTAAAAATAAAATCTGTAGTTTTTGTTACCTGAGGAGTTAATTTCATGTTTTTTCTCCTCTCGAAATATTAAACGTATCCAGTATTTTATTTTTAACATCTGTATACACCTCTTTAGGTGTTGCAGCATTTTTATTCCTTTTTTTTGCATCTCTAGCATTTAATGCGTTTGAAATCTTATTCGTTAACGGCAAATCAAATGCAATATTCGTACCAACCATAACAACCATCGCAACAATAGTTGAAAGAGCTGTACGATAATTTCTTAAGCGATTTGGGAGCATTGAAGGGCGAACCGTTGTTGTATTTCTCGGAGTTAATACATTATTCCAACGATCAACACTTATATCTTCATTTGTACAGCTGTTAATCAACTTAAATATAAGCTCCCTAACGACACAACCGACAGCTGTTCCTGCAACAATCTTACCAATAGTTCTGTTTCTCGCTGTTCTTGCTGTATCCTTATCAACTCTCCTATTATGCTCATCAATATACGGCTGTGAAACAATTGCAGTCGCCCCCATAATAAGCCTGTTAGGCATAGGACGCCCCATTATATCGCCCGCTTTGTTAAGGATTTTTAAGCGATTTTTATTTTTAATCGAAATATTTGGAATTAAATCGAATAATTTTCGCGATATACTCATTATTTGCACACTTTTTACGTAAAAATACACACAGTTATACTATAGTACTTATACAAACGTTTTTTAAGATTTTTATTTGCTTGAAATTTGAAAAATTTTACAAATGTTCATAAAAAATATAAGCCACATAATGAAGAATCCTACTTTACCGGCATGTTTGTTTAGGCTAAAATTAAATAGCTGATAGTAAAAAGAAGGAGATTTATAATAATGGGCAACAGAATCGGTATAGATGTCGGCGGGACTAACGTAAAAATAGCTTTAGTTAACGATAAAGGAAATATCATTTATTCAAATTCAATCCCAACAAGAGCAGAAATGGGGTATGAATACACAATAAACAATATGAAGGAAGCAATCGCCGAACTCATAAAAGAAACAAAATCTGATAAAAAATCAATCGAAGGAATCGGATTTGGATTCCCGGGACAAATTGATTATAAAAAAGGAGTTGTAAGACTTGCTCCAAACATTCCTGGCTGGGTAGAAGTACCTATTGCAGAAATTATGGAAAAAGAATTTGGAATCCCGACAAGAGTTGATAATGACGTTAGATGTGCCGCACTGGGAGAACTTAACTACGGTGCAGGTATCGGATGCGAAAACTTAATCTGTATTACAGTCGGTACAGGTATCGGTTCAGGTTTAATCATAAACGGTAAACTTGTCAGAGGTGCAAGCAACGCAGCAGGAGAAATCGGTCATATCAAACTTGATATGCACGGCGGACCTCTTTGCGGATGCGGAGACAGAGGCTGCTTAGAAGCATTTGCATCAGGACCTAGTATTGTTGCAATGGCTGAAGAATATATTAAAGGCGGCAAATCAACAAAATACAGAGAACTTGCAAATCCGGATATAACTCCTTACATTGTATCGGAAGCAGCAAAACAAGGCGATCCGGTTGCAAAAAGAATCTTCACTATTGTTGGTGAATACATCGGTATCGGACTTGCAAGCGTTGTTAACCTGTTAAATCCTGAAAAAATTATTATAGGCGGCGGTGTTGCAGCCGCAGGTGATTTATTACTAAATCCGATAAAAGAAAACTTAATCAAACGTGCAATGCCGATTGCCGGTTCTGCAGTTGAAATTGTTCCTGCTCAATTAGGAAACTCGGCAGGCGTTATCGGCGCAAGCTTATTAATTAAATCATAGAAACTAAATAAACCGGCAGTATATCTGCCGGTTTTTATATGCTAAAATAAAACAATGAGATTAGATAAATTTTTAAAAGTATCAAGGTTAATAAAAAGAAGAACTGTTGCAAATTCCGTTTCCGAAATGGGAAAAGTATATGTTAACGGAAATATTGCAAAGCCTGCCAAACAACTAAAAGTCGGCGATATTATAAAAATCGAATACACAAATAAAACGATTGAAGTTAAAGTATTAACCGTTCCAACCGGCAATGTAAGTGTTCAAGAAGCATCAACTTTATACGAAGAGCTCTAAATTATCGTCCTACATTTGAATCTATAATATTTGATATCCAAGGAATATAACTGTATCGACCTTGCAGAGAGGTTAATACCAAATAAACCATCAATATTAAAATAAAAGCATTTACTACCGAAAAACCAAATATCATAGGTGCTGTAAAGAAGAATAAAATCTTATATAAGAGTATGTTTATAAATGGTATAAAACTCAATATACTTACAACAAAACCTACAAACACATTCAAAAGGAATAAAGCCATAATCAAGAAAAATGATTGAAAAATATGGTATTTCAAAAAAGGTCTCAGATTAGATTTTGTAATAGCACAAATTATAAGCCATACAAAACCTACCATGCCCATGGTAACATAAGTACCTGCAGCAACTAACCTTTCAATCATATAAGGTTTATTACTAGAATTCCTCAACTATCTCATCCTTTCTAAGTTCTTCAATATAATCTTCAAGAACTTGAATGTATACAAGTTTAAATTCATCATTTTCTGGACGAAGCCCGACAGCTGCTTTGTATGAATAAATAGAACGTTCAATTTCATTATTCATATAATAAGTATTTGCAATCAGAATATATAAATCAGGATCCAATTTAGAAATTCTTAATGCAGCTTTATATTGTTCTTCCGCTTTATCAAACAATCTTTGGTTTGAATACATATTACCTAATAAAATATATGCTTTAGGTTCCTGCGGATTCATTTCAATAGCTTTTTTATAAAGCTCGATTGCTTCATCATACTTTTGAAAATCTGATTTTGAAATAGCATAACATATCAATGCTCTGTAATTGCTGTCACCTTCAAGAGTCAAAGCCAAATCAAAGTATTTATTAGCTCTGTCTTCCTCTTTAAGTAAGGATAAAGTATTTGCTAAACAAAGAGCGACTGTTTGATTCGTCGGTTCGATTTCAAACACTTGATGGTAATAGTCATAAGCACCTTCATAGTCATAGAGTTTGAAACAAACATTACCTAAATCAACCAAAGCTGTAAGGTTTTTAGGATCTAAAGACAAAGCTTTTTCATAATAAGCCTTAGCTTCGACATAATCCTCAAAATCGTGATACAACAGCGCAATAGAGTTATAAACCTCAGGTTCATTTGAGATAAAATCAAGTGTTCTGTTGTACCATCTTAATGCTTTTGCAAAGTTTTTCATCTCCGCATATGTATTTGCAAGATTGTAATAAACCAAATAATTACTTGGGTTAACAGACATAGCTTTTTCAAAACATTTCAAAGCTTTTCTGTATTCTTTTTCGTAATACCAGATACTGCCCATATTCAAAAGAGCATCCATATCATTTGGTGAAAAAGCTAATAAACTATCATAAATTGAGATTACTTTTTCATACTCTTCCTGCATTGCATAATATTTTGCAAGCTCATGGTAATGCTCTGGATTCTTAGGTTCCTTAGCTAATGCTATAACTGTTTTTTGTATTGCTTGTTTAATTTCTTGTTCGTTCATAGTTAAATTCTACCGTATTATCCTATTTTCGTAAAGTTCTTATCATTTCGTTACTTTTTATCGTATTCAGAAAATTCTTCAGACTCTTTCATCCATTCTTCCTCCGAAACACTAAAGGCATGATTCCAGAATTTTTCAATAGCGTAAGTTTCGCGTTCATCTTTTTGCAGAATATGAACAACAACTTCACCATAATCCAGAAGATTCCATCGGTTTCTTAAATCCTGCTCAGAGCGAAGCGGAAGAATTGAAAAGTAATCTTTTATTTTCAATTTTACAGCTGATGTCAGTGCTTTTACCTGAGTACTTACATCTCCCGAACAGATTACAAAATAATCTGCAAAAGAAGATACATGACTGATATTTAGTATTGAAATATCTTTGCCGAGTTTTTCATCCAGCACTCTTGCAATAACACATGCCAATTTTAAAGAGGAAACATCACTCATTAATCATTTCTCTCCATATCCAATTTATTTATCATATCAACTCTTTTTTGGTGTCTGCCGCCTTCAAAAGAAGCATTAAGCCATTCATCCACGATATCAAGAGCCAATCCGACACCCGTAATTCGCTCGCCTAGACAAAGGATATTTGAATCATTATGCTGACGGGTCAAGCGTGCTGAAAACGTATCAGTACAATGTGAAGCTCTTATCCCTTTAACTTTGTTAGCATAAATCGACATGCCGATACCTGTTCCGCAAACTAATATACCCAGATTTTGATTATCTTCAAGCACTTTGGCACAAACCTTTTCGGCAATAACCGGATAGTCACAGGAATCAAGCGAGTAAGTACCTTCATCAGCTACATCATAACCTTTAGATGCCAGATGTTCTTTAATCTTTTCTTTTAAAATAAACCCGCCGTGGTCAGAACCAATTATAAGTTTCATTTTCATATCCTAAATAAAATCATATATCACATACTATTGTAACAAAAATTTAACATTTTACAAGAACTATTAAAGATTTCAAAAAAATTGTCCGTTAAAAGAATTATCGTTAGGAGTTGGTTAGAGGATTTATATTATGGACAAATATTTCGACATTGATGAAATGATGATTGAGTATTCAGAAATGGCAGGCTTTGATTTCACATCAAAAGCTTTCAAGGATATCAAGACTGAGGAGAGTGAATATTCAAAACAAGGTTATACGTTCAAATACGGCAATTATGATTGTTTAGATTTAGTACACGGATTAATCGAAGGAGTTTAATTAATATGAATAACAGACGTGACTTTTTTAACGGCTGTCTTCCTGGGAACTGGACAGAGGCTGAAGTAAATAAAGAAGAGCAAAAAGAAGAAAGACAGCGAAAAGATTTAGCTACTTTACTTGCGGAGCTGGAAGAAATTAAAAACGGTTTTGAAAAAATACAAGAGAAACAAATAAGATTGCAAAATCTTATGAAATTCTACAGAGGAGAACTTGCTGCAGAATAGTGCCCACCTATATTGCAGATATTCGACTATCACATAACAAAAATCCGACTATCACGCTTTTTAGTGAATTCCTTTGTTGTTTAAAAAATCAGTATACTTTCTATCAACCACCATTATATGATTTGTAATCCAATTCTTTAAAAATATAGCAATTTCAAAATGGAGAGAAAATTTGTCGGATTTAAAATCGTCATAGAACTGAATGATTTTAGAGATAAACACTTCATGTAGTTTTTTATGATTCTCAAAATCCGGATATTTATTTTCTAAAAGGCAAGCCTCTTCTTGTGCAAGATGTTCTTTTGCATATTTAATAAGATTATTGATAACAAGAGCTATTGCAGCTTTATCCTGTTTATTTTCCATAGCTTTATAAACATCTCTCAAAGCATCTAAAAGTTGTTTGTGCTGATTATTAAAATGTCTTACACCTACATCATATTTTTCTTCCCACACAAATTGACTCATTAGATTACCTCATAAATTATATTAAGCGATAAAAGTATTATAACATACATTTACAAAATCTTTGGATTAATATAAGATATAAATACACGGAGAGGTGTCCGAGTGGTTTAAGGTGCAAACTTAATTTAGCCGATTTTCACGTTTTAAATATTTTTCAAAAAATACAATTATACTTGGGTTTTGTTGTATTTCTTAAAAAATATTTTTCAGATTTTTTATATTTTTTATAAAAAATGTGAGCATAATGTGAGCATGAATTTTATATCTAATATGTAACGATTTATTACAAACTTGCAAAGTCCAATAATGGTGCGTTATCTAGCTTTTGGAACACTGGAACCCATGTTATTGTAAGGTTTTGAGAGATATGCTATTATAGAATAAATAAGAGACAGCTTTCTATAAAACTGTCTCACCCAATACCCGGTGGGTCTCCAAAACCCATCGGAAGATATAAACGGGCGGTCTCCAAAACCGCTCTTTTTTTTAGCATTATATCTTAGTATATATAATTATATACTATTTCTCATTCAGACTTCAATACTCCAATTGTTTGACATAACTCCTGATTAGCTTACAATCCATGCTACTACATGATTTTAGACGTTGCAAGTTGTTATTTACATTCGTTTACATACAAAAAAAGCTCGCATTTCTGCGAGCCTTAGAAAGGAAGTTATATTTTTTAACGAGAATATCTCTCGTTGTGGTGAACCTAGGCAAATTGCCAGCTCATAATCTTTCGTAATACCAACGAATTTTGTTTCTGATAAATCCGCCAACCTCGTTTGCTTTTACATTAGGATATGGCGGAAGATAAATAATATCTATTTTTCCGGCGGACGTTGTAGTAGGATGATTTTTGCCGAATTCGTAATGTGTCCAAACGTTCTCGACCGGAATGTTATATTTTTTGCACAATTCCGCACAGAGTTTGAAGCACGCTTCAACCTGCTTTGATTTCAAAGGGTATGCGCCGACAGAACCTTTATTCTTAAAGCCTAACATTCCGCACATTGCAACACCTATCGCCCCGGTATTTCCGCCGCCTGTATGTGCTGCATATTTCCCGTCATTACAGTTTAAATTATCTTCCGGTTTATATATCCCGTGATTGACATTGCCGTTACCGTCTATTAAGTAATGGTAATGTTTTAAATCCGTTGAATTTGGTTTATATCCCCCTGCTGTCCAATGGATGATTATTTTTGCAAAACCCATTTTTTACCTCATATTTTTCTTATAGATATAGTTCTCTAAATTTGTTACACGTTTATCAATACTTATAATTCGATTATCCGTTTGTTTAATATGTTCATCAAGTTTTATTGCTAAATTATCCATTTTGGTAAAATGTGAACCAAGAAAAATTAAACATCCGGCAAAAGTAAATACGGCTCCGATTGCCCAACGTTTTATTTCTAACAAGACATTAAACATCAGGTTTACTTTTGTCGTAATCGCCAAGTCGTCCGGATGGTCGGGGTCGTTGAATAAGAAGCGATTAATGCGGTCAAGTTGACCTTTTAATAACATATGATGTTCGTAACACTCTTGTGCTTGTACAGGTTTATTTTCCAACCCACTTACTCCTTCTTACAATTCTTTGGTACCAATACACAAAGAATCTCATTATATCCGCCGTCAGCTTGTTTACTCCTTCGTTCAAAAGAACTGCATAAAATATATCCGTTGACAATTTCAAATTGCGGTTTACAATTTTCGGATTAGCCAAAATATAATCGTGAATAACACTTGCAGGAATATATTTCCCCGTCAGCGGGTGCCCGATAATACCCCAAAAAGGAAAAGGGATAGAGCAGCCATCCGATTTAAAACAGTGTGGAATTTTAAATCTTAACCGCTTATCCCCTTCAACTGTCTTGGATTTTGGCGGCTCGACCGGCTCAACGCAGCTCTCGCCAAGACGAGTTCCGCTTCGCTCACTCTTGCCAAAATCCGCTATCACAATTATAGAATTAGTTAATTGTATAGGGTATTTTTCTTTGTATTTAAACTGTATTGACTTGTTAAAATCCGTATAATATATTTTCATATTCAATCTTTTTTATTAAACTTGCGTTTAAGCTTAATGTACTTTCCCCACTCGTTTTCGCTGAATCTGTCCTCAAACTTATCAATATACAGGAAAATCTCTTCTGCGATATTTACGGCATCCTCTAAGCGTTTGTTTATCTTAATTAGCTGTGTTTCCGCTTGCTTTTCTTTTGCCGTCTTAGCATAGGAAAAGCCCTCCTCGGTTGCTTTCCCTATTGCTTCAACTGCTTTCGCTACATCGAACGGCATTAGCCCTCAACTCCGTCAATCTTGTCTACTTGTTTTGCCAAGAAATCATCAAAGACTTTGAATCCGACTTCAATAATCGGCAAAAACATATCGTCTACTTTGTTGTCAGATGTTTTGATAGCTGTATCAACAACGTCTTTCATAAACGCAACTACTGCCGGTGATAACACTTCACAATTTCTTTCGCAGCATTCAAGTAATGCTTGTTTCATTTTTTCGTCCATAATTCCTCCTTAATACTTATCTGCTCTACCTTCTATAAAATCTCTGTATCGTTTGTACTCGTTCTTTTGAGTTAATTCTGCAAGTCCGCCGCTAAGGTAGTGTGTTGCCCCCATCGGGTCGTTGAGCTTAGCAAGCCACTTGCGGAATCCGTAGTATTTAATTGTCGCCAGAAACTTCTTCATCTTCTACCTCGACAACGGCTTCCCCTGCACCGTTAGTTTCTTCCCCTTCGGATGTTTCAACTTCCGAGTTATCCTCGCCATCTCCCGTATCCTCTGTAGGTTCTGGGAACAACTCAACATCAATAGTTGTGTCATTAAATAATTCCATACTTCCTGATTGTGGCAAGTAACCTTCCGCTGTTACCGTATATTCTACAGTATTTCCGTAAGGTACTGTGACTGTTTCGGTTACTTCACCGTTGATTGTGACCTCTGCTGATTCAGGCACTGGGTCAATAGTGAAGGTCACATTTGTCAGATACATGTATGCATTAGCCTTATCATCACTATTCCCAACGTCAAAGAACTTATCCAACTGCTTTGATGTAATCCCGAGAGCTAGTCCGATTGTGTCGATTAATTGATTACCACGGTAGAAGTTCAAAGCATCTTCAAAGTCTATCAGGGCAAGCTCTTTTGTAACAATCTCTTCTTGAGTTGATACAGGCATTGTCTCAATCATCTGTGCGATTTGAGTTTTGGTTATGCCTTTAGCAAGCAAAAGTCCTCTGAATACATCACCTCTTGTTAGATTGAGCATTGCAAGCCGTTCGGCTTCTTTTTGGGCTTGCTCTTGTTGGTATTCTTCTTCTGTCTTAGCAACAATTTGGTTATCAACAATTTTATACTTATCAGGATTCTCTTTAATTAAATCTCCTGTTTCTTTGTCAACGATATAATAACCTTCTTGCTCTCCAATCGTTTCAATTTCTTCAACAAGAAAATTATCATCAACTTTATAATAATTCTTACGATAATCTGGTTTTATAATCCACTCTCCATTTTCAAATACTGGAATCTGGTTTTCTTCAAACAAAGGTGGTTCTGTTAATGTTGCATTTGCAGGGATAAGGGGAACGAAATCACCTATAATCTCTGATTGTATAGGGTCTTTGTCTGCTTCTGTGTTATTCAAATATTCTTTTGTCGTTTCATCGTAATTATAAATATACATTTTTCTCCTTTCTGTGCCCTCTGGGGCGGTAACAGCTTCGGCTATCTGTCAGCCGGGCTGCCGAATCATTATCATCAGATTAATTATACCCGCTGGGTTAAAATAGCTGGGACAGCTAGTGGTCTATATTATCCCTCTAACGATTATGCTCAAGGAAGATGGCAAAATTTCCCTGGATTACAAACTGCCTCTGTAAATTCTACGATTTATGGTAATTCTACAACTGTTCAACCCCCATCAATTATGATTAGAGTCAAAACTCGTTATCGATAACGAGTTTTGACTCTAACTTTTATTGAGTTAGGTTGAACCGTTGAAGAGCTACCATAAATAGAATTGCTGCGCGATGCTGATATTGCATATCTAGTCTTAGTGCGATTATAACCTCCACCACCAGAAAAATCAGAGCTACCAACATTGGTATAGCTAATTGCACCGGAACTTTCTTGTATTCCGATAGTTGTACTGCCCCAACTTCCCGTAATATTCGGCAGCCCGGCGGAAAGGTAGCCAAAGCTGTTACCGCCCCAGAGGGCACGATTTCGGAAGTCAGGTAATTGGAACGTTGTTAAGCCATCGCCTGAACCGTAGGTAGTTCCATAAATTTCAAACAGTTTAGCATACAACGTCCGACTGACAGTTGCCCCTTCCAACCAAATTTCATTTGAACTTATTTCGTTCGATAACGTCATTATCGGCTGTCCGATAGGCGTAGATTCCCCGCCAATGCCTGAATCAGTAGATTTTAATAAATTTAGCGGATAATCAACAGTTAGATTCTCAACTAAATTAACATTTGTAGCTGAAGTATACCCGTTCCAACGCCACCAAGTTTGACCATTTATGTTGATGTAGGACTCGTTGAGGTCTATGGAGCCGGAGAATGGGCTTTGGCCTTGGAAAGTAGCTCCCAATCTTAAGTTATCTGTCGTTGAAGAATAAACAGGAGTAGAGTTAGTTACGGTTATGTCTGTAATATAGCTCCCCTCTATCCCCGTTAATGAATACTCTAAACTATAAGCACTTCCAGTAAATTTGTAGCGTATATAATAAGTTGTATTCGGAAGTACTGAATAAGTACCACCTTCGTCAAATAAGTCGAAAGATGTTCCAGATGTACTGGCTCCAATTCTAAAATGCCTACTATTAACGGAACTACTAATCATTGCGTGTTCTGATGTTTGGAAAAAAGCTTGTGACGTTGTAATATCAGCCCCTGTAGTAAGTTTTAAATTTACCTCCCAAGGATTTGTTCCCGGTATAAAATCTAAATCCGATTGAATTGCACTGGAGGTTGAAAAACCACTCGCAATGCCATTTTGAATTGTTGGAGTTCCGTATGTTACAATATTCGGCTGGACAGTTTCTTGAGTCATACTAACTGCACCGATTTTGCAACCGACAAAGCTATTCCAATATTGATTGTTTAAATTAACACCGTTCCATTGCCACCACTGTTCGCCGTTGATGGTGATTGAGGTTTCGTTTAGGTCGATTGAGCCAAGGAGAGGTGACGATCCTAAATAAGAGCATCCTAATAATGGTACCACATTATTATTAAATACTGGAACAGTACTTTCAACTGATACATCTTCTATGAAAGAATTATTTTCTCCTGTTAAAGAGTGTGAAAGTACGTATTTTGTCGTGTCCCAACTTAATTTAATATAATACGGAGTATTAAGTTCTAATTGAAGAGTTGACGACTGACCGTTCGCAATATCATAAGATGTTCCGTTTGACGACAAAGATACTCCTACACCAACACTCCCCCAGTAAATATTTATTGCGCAGTTTGAATTTGAATCGTTGTTATTAAAAATAACTCCAGCAGTACTACCTATTTTTTGGACGAGGAATATCATTTCCCACGGATTACTTCCGGGATTGAACGCTTGCGGAATGGTTGCATAAGCAGAGGATGAGAAGCCACTCAACACACCATTATTCAATTGGATATCTCCAACCGGAGTAAAGTTTGGTTCAACATCTGATATCCCGTTCCACGTCCAAAAACTAAATTCGGCTTGTCCTATATCGATTGTCGAATTAAAAAATGCGTTTTCAACAGAAGGAGCAGAACCGATATAAATATTAAAGTTTTCTTTGATAAAATCGGCACTAGCTAAGGTTTGAGAGCCTAAAGAATAATTTTCTCCGTCATAATTTAATTCTAATGTATAAGTCCCTGCAGAAACAGTTTCTTGTAGTGTTCCAATCATACTGATTGAAGTTGCACCGGTATATACCCAATCTGTACCTGTGGCAAGGCTATCAGGGTCTGTTAAGTTTGCATCTTTATATACTTGAGTCCCGCTCGGTACAAAAATTGTACCGCTAATTTTTGTATAGCCGTTTACTGTTGAAACATTATCGGTATGATCTCCGGTATATTGCCACTCATTTTCGCCTGCGGTTGTCAAAGGTTCTGACAATGTGGTGTCTGAATATATTTGTATTCCTGATGCGACAAAAGCGCCTGTTTCTCCTTGGGAAGAAACATATCCGGTTTGTTCTTGATATGTTACTTCGTAAGCAACTGATTCGACAATTTGTTTATTGCAGGCAAATACATCGTTACGGCGTAAATATACCGTAACGGTAGTATTTCCATCATATACAACCGCTAAATTGTTTGGGATAATTTCTCCTTCTTCGTTTTTTGTGTAATCCCCGATTATAACGTTTTCTTGGTTCGAGGAATTTAATACAATATTTACCGGCAATGAAATTGACCAAGAATTACCCAAATTATAACCACTCGGTAGTTCTAAAAAATTTTCCTGTGAAAAATTAGATGCGACACCATTAACAAATAAGCATCCTGAATTAATAATATTCGGAAGCTGTAATTGTTGTTCTTTCATATAATTATTAGCAGTATCGAACCATACACCGCTTGAATCAATATCGTCAGGAGTTGTGGCTTTTTCCACATAAGAATCCCGTATCATCAATTCGCCGTTATCTTTGATTAAAACGGTTTTATTATCTCCGGTAGAATTGTTTAATAAGAATGTTGTATTTACATCTAATATTGGGTTTTTGTTGTTTAATGTCATATCAGAATTCCTGCCGTTTGACATCAAACAATCTAAATTCCCGGTTAAAGTAACCGTTTGAAAATTACTTAAAGTAGTTATATCCCAATAAGCAGCAGAACCGCTTGTTATTGTTAAATTGGCTAAATCAATAGTCCCATTTAAATAATGAGTCTTATCTGAACCTAAAGTTATTGACTTACCGCCGAAGAAATCAATATCAGAAGGCAAAGTTATCACTGTCGCAAAC
The DNA here is from genome assembly GCA_944324825.1 of Candidatus Gastranaerophilales bacterium. Taxonomy (GTDB): domain Bacteria; phylum Cyanobacteriota; class Vampirovibrionia; order Gastranaerophilales; family Gastranaerophilaceae; genus UMGS1585. Next base: position 39,234 of record CALUXU010000008.1, on the reverse strand, counting down.
TCTTCGTCATCTTCTGATTTAATTTGAACAGTATAATCAGATGAGGTTTTAACAAGATTCAGCGTATATGCTGTATTTATTAATAATGTTCCGGTCGCATTTAATTGGTTGCCGTTATATCTCAATGCCAAAACACCATTATTTAAACAAATACAGTTATCATAGTTATTTATGGCAATAAGAGTCTGTATTCCTGTCAAAGCAGAAAGCTCAAACGGGATAGAAAATGTAAACTCTGCATCATTCGGAGCGAGTTTGTTTAACAAGATATAATTGTCTTGTGAGAACCCGCTTACAACATTTGTTTCAGATACAGTGCACCCAAGATTGACATAAGATTGCATCTCGTAATCCTGCTTAGTGAAATTAACGTCCTCCGTTCCTAAAAGACAGTTTGTGACGTAAGTTTTATTTAAAAAATGCTTTTCACCAGTAGGAGTCAAATTAGACAAATCCTGATTCGCATTATTATTTCCAGCTCCGCCGAAATCTAATTTCTGCCAATTTACAGTATCTGTTTCGGGATTATTGCCAATGTTATTATCACTTTGAGATTGATATAAAACGCCATTTATTTGACAAAAAGATGTATTTCTATAATATGTGGTATTCGCATCCCATTCCGGAATCCCACTTTCCAACAAATATGCGATTTGTTGAGAGAATGTTTTTTGCAATCCGTTCATTTCTTGCAATGTCGGGTAATTTCTATCAGAAATTACAGCCCCACGCCAGCCTTCTTCATAAGCCGGTAAAGCTTGAATTTCTGCAATATCGGATGTAGGAACTTTATTTCCTGTTAATGCTGAACCATATTGCCCTATATCTCCTTCGGCTGCATTACTTGCAAATATTTTTCCTGTAACTCTAGGTAATTTAGGCATTTTCTATAATCTCCCTTAATTCAATTCTTATCCCTGTCGGACAAGGTAAAACGTTTTTACTTTCCGCTACTTGCATAACTTCTGATAAAACAGGCCTGTAATAGTAGGTAAGCAGGTTATCGTCCCATACCGTGTAAACATCCCCATCAAAATAATCCCAAATAGCTTCATCAATATTTCTGCAAGTAGCAGAAATGCTATTTTTAATAATTTTTAAACCGATTAAAAACCTTAATCCTTCGTCTGATAAACGGTTTTGAGTAGGCAAAATGTTTTCATAATCAAGAAATCCCCCGCCGCCTTCATCAAAGGTTTGAAATGTCGAAAAACCACCCTGCAGATTGTCAAGTTCGCTGTTCCAATCAACCAAAGAAAACCAAGGATGAAAATAAAATAACTGGCCGTTATAAAACCTGTTTACCCCGACCCAATCCCCGATTATATCTAATTGAACTCCAACTGCAGTTTTCCAATCAAATGCATCTCTGATTTGGAGCAAAACCATATTCACGTACAACAGTTTAACCATCAACTCAATGGTTGCTTTCGCTTTTGGTTTTCCGTTATATTGAATAATTAGAAGGTTTGCATAATATTTTTTTAATTCTTCTAATGTCGCTATATAATCCATTTATGACATCTCAATTACATTGACTCTTATTCTTGTTGCATCCACAACAAACTTGTTGGCTAAAGAGGCTGACGGGATATAATCAACCCAATCAGTCCCATTAGTTGATATTTCCATATTCAATGCGTAACCGCCCCCACCGTTTTGTAGAATTGCATCTTTTGCTACGCAAGTAGGCTTTGATGTTTCTGCAGACTCATTTAATGTATAAGTAAGGTTTTCTACAATAGTATTTATAATCCCTGATGTATCCGTTGCATCTTGGTCTACCGTTAATTGAAAATCGAATTTTAGATACAAAGGAACAGGTGTTGGGCGGTCAAAATTGACATTAAAAATCTGCCCCGATACAGCCGGTACCTGGACAGAAATTTCGCCTCTTGTCGGTCTGCCGCAAGAGTTTGTATATATAACATCCGCAATATCTGAATTAGCGCCGCCTTCGACTATCACCCATACGGTATTAGCAGGGGTGCCGGTAGAATCCGTAGTTGAAGTATTATTAATATGCGTTGTTGCATCAGAAACGGAATCTAAATCAAGCAATTGTGATAACATTGCATCAATATTGTTTTGTCCTCTCCGCTCCGTTGAACGTTCCCTTCTAACTCTAAATTGTGAATCGGTTTCTTGCTCCACCCCTAAAGTTGTCGGAGCAACAGAATTATTTACAGATACAACGCCTAAAACAGTTGTAACCTGCGTTGTTATCGTTCCTATAACCGGCTGAACTAATCCCATAGATTTAGATCTGAAAGGTAATGAATGGGAACCGGATTCAAGCGTTGTACTATCGATTAAATACCAAAGATTCCCCGCATTATCGGATACCGTATAAGCTGCAGCGTTTGTATCGCTGTAATTACCATCCAGCCCTTGCAGCTCTACCGTTCTATCAGTTACAATATCTATATTTTGGATAGTGAATGTGCCACCATTTCTGAATATATAATTTAAAGCATATCGGCTATCTTGAACCACTCCTGAACACTTCGAAGGGTCAAAAGAATTGTAAACCTCTTGGATAAGTTCCCTGATATCTGAACACATTTGAGCGATAATATTTGTTAACTGCCCATCCGGAGTTTCAGATCCAAAATTTATACTGTCACCATCCGGAGCATATATTGTATTTAATTCTGATTGCAACCCTTCTAAAATAGTGTTATAACTATCCAGTGTTAATCCGTTTTCTGTTATTCCTTCAGGCATTTATAAAATCCTCTGTATCAATATTTATTGGCAAATAATCTGTTGAATATCGGGTAAATACATTCATTTGAGCCCTGTACCTTCTGCCGTCCGTTGAACTTGTAAAATCAAAAATATTCAATACCCCTTCAATTGACCTGACAGTATTAATCAAATCCCTGTCTAACAACTCCTTTTGCCGCTTTGACCCTAATCTGATTTGCCACGGTATACCGTTTGTAAGAGCAAAAAAACAATCTTGATACCATTCTTGAATTTTTAACTTAATATCAAGCTCTATTGCATACTCATTTTGGACATAATTTGATAACGATTGTCCAAATGTCCAATCATTGTTTTTGTCTACGTTTCTAATTCTCATTTATGAAATACTCGTTACAATTCCGTTGGTTACTTTTGCAATAACTTTCCCCTGGCTGTCAACTAAATCGCCGCTGGCTGCAGAGGTCGCATTTAAACTTGTTGCGGTTATTGTACCGTCTTGGGTTGTGTCGCCTGTTTGAAAAGTATTTGCGGTAATATTTAAAGTCCCGGTGTTGAGGTTAATATTCTCATCTTTTATTTGCAGGTCAGATTGACCGTAAAACAAATGCAAGCAATCAGTTAAAATCTGTATCATATTTGGCAACGACCGTATCCCGACAATTGCAATTGCATCGGATAAATCGTGCATCCTTGGATAAGCCTGAATATTGCTGCCACCGTTTATAAACCAGGTTTCTATTTCCCTATCATTAAAAAGCAGGATACATTCCATACCCTGCATTAGGGGATAAGTAAGAAAAGGATTACAATAACAAACTTTTGCATAAATCAAAGGATATTCTTTTAAAATCTGCGAGCCGTCAGGATTTAACCCTATTACCTTTTTATCCGCAATTTTTACCTGTACGGTAAGATTTTCAGGGTAAAACTCTTGTACAACACCGATACGCATACAGTTTATTTTTGCTGCAGTGCTTTCGCTGTTTGATTTTAAGGTTTGTATTAAATCTGCCGGGGCAGAGTATTTGTTAAATTTTGATGAAATGTACATAATTAAACATCATTCGCACGTCCGCGAGAACTATTAATTTGGGCGTGAGCAAAAGTATTATAATTCCCTACCCATCCAGTCCAAGCAGCTTTTAATCTGTTAACTAAACTTGAAGTTGCAACACCATTTACAAGAAAATCAACCGCCAAACCTGATAAATGTTTTGACTTCGGGTTGCCGCCGCAGCTTCTATTATTAGCTGTCGACCGCCACCCGCTTGTTATCCTGATGGAACGTCCCGGATAATAAGTATTCAAAAATCTTTGTAACGTTTGAGCTGTATTATAAACGTTTGATAATATTCCGATTGTGCATTCACTTTTTCTTTGAGAGTTTGTATTATTGTTCCCTAACATCTCTTTCCAACTGATATTTTTAGTTATTTTAGTTGTAGGGATCGCACCATTATTTTGCTGGATATAATTATATACACCTTGTACATCTGCAGGTTGAGCAGTTAATACAGGCTGTATTTTATCCCCTTTAACCTTACTAAATTGCTGCGTTTGGTTTTGTCCGGTCAGAGCAATATTAGAATTCGGTAACATTGGGCCAATCCACAATGTCATTTGTGTTGTTCTTGTACCCGCTTGAGTCGGCGATATTAAACAATCGTGGGTAAATCCGACAAGTTTAAACTGCCCGTTGAAATTCGGCTGCGTTGAGGAGTTGACCTCAACTAACTGGCCTACCACAATATCAGGCAAAAATATCGTTTTGATTTCAAGGTTCGCATCTCTCCGCATCGGAGTTTCTAATAATACAGTATCGTTCGAAATTACAGGAACCGGAACCTCAATTACTTCATTCTCCATAATGGTATTCAATTCACCATTATCAACAAAAGTATGTCCGCCTGTGAGTTTGTTTATTTGTTCAAATGCGTTTCCTTCAAACGTTGTCGGAGTTTGAAAAACCCCATCCAAAGACCCTACGTTACCTATTGTTACATTCGGCATATCAGATGCGATAGTGTTATGTGCATCTAAAAAAGTTGTGCCTGCAGCAAAAGTATGTGATGTCTGATGGTCAAAGATATCAAGTGCCATAGCTTGAATTTCGGTTATGATATCAGTTTGTCCACCTGATTTGAACGAATAAGCCTGCAGGATTCTACCTTTAAATATTAAACTTAATTTATCACCGTAACCGGCTTCAAGATGTACATATTTCCATTTTGACTGGTCAAGGGTAAACTGGTCTTGAAATATCTTGTTTCTAGTTGCAAGAGCAAGGTTATAAAGTTGTATAGTTGCTTTGTTTGATTCAGAAAAAACCCCGCGGGTAATATTGAATTTACAAGTTATAGGATATTCAACAGTAACGGTTTCTGTATTAGAATAAACTGTTACCCTGTATTTGGCTCCAAACTGTAATACCATATCAACCTACTAAGTATATTCCTTCTTCAACCTGTTGTACTTCTTCTGAATTTAATACGTACATTTGAACCCTGCCTGATGTAAAATCATCCAGTTGAAACGGTTCAACATCCCCATTAGATAAAAACGCAATGCCAAAAGGTAACAATCGTTTAAAATTTCTGATTGTATTAGGGGATATAACAACTTTCAAACAGTTGATTGTTAAATCTTTATATACCAAATCAAAATACCAAGACTCCTGCCTTGCAGAGAAATAAAGCCTGAATTCTGCCGTTTCGTTGTTCTCTAAAACTAATTGATGTAATTGTTTTGGATTATCTGTTAAACTGGTTATTTGCTGCATAATTTATCTCACTTTATAACTATGAAGATTTAATAAAAATGTAAGTTATTAATTAGGTTTATAATTTGTATAAGCCTTTATTTGGTGCATAAGATTAAGAGTTAACCTCATATTTTGATTTTGCGAATTTTTTATTCATTGAACCTAATATTGTATAGTCATTAACTCCTTGTGCTTTACCGCAGTTTACTTCTTCTGCTCGTGGGATTGCGTTATATGCCGAAATTACATCTTTGTTTACATCTGTGGTGGTTGTTTCTGCATAATTAATTTGTTTTAACGTCACAGATAATTCAGATATCGAAATACTATTTCCTTGGGTTAAAGTAATCGATTGAATTGCCATATTATTATAATAGCCATAAGGAGTGACTACTTCAACTAATGTACGGTTTTCCCACATATTCTTTAAGTGTCTGGCAGCGTATTTTTGAACCGTTTCAGAAACTGTTACTCTATCTGCTTTTTTTAAATTTTTAAATTGGTTATATATCTTTTGATATCTGTTGACAGAAGATTCTACATAATTTACAGCATTTCTCGCGATTTGATTCACATTACTTAATGGTGGCAATAATGCCGATATTGGTGTCAATTTATCACTAACACTAAATCCGAATTTATTTATTAAAAAATCGTTAAAACTATCTACAATATTACCATAACTTGTAGGAGCGTGATAAACCGTTTCTCCTATATACCCTCTCATTGTTATAATGACAGGACTTATAGCTATATGATCTTGAATTGATGTATTATTCTCAATATAGTTATCAGTGATTTGAGCCTGCAAATTTAAAGAATCTTCTTCAATTATTTCGAACCAATGACCTATATTAGTATCTGTGTCAAATATAACAGATTCGGAAGAATATTCTGAATTGCTATCTATTGCTAAAGAAAAACTTTGACTCATTTAAATTACATTCCCGTTGCGAACCTTGCTTGTATATATGCACGTTCATATTCCCGTTTTGTAGCTTCTGCAGGTTGATTTGTTTGAATTTTTATATCTTGATTAACAACATTACTATGATTTTGAACTTTATTATTAGATATATTTTGCTGCATAGATGGAGTTACTAAATTGGAACCTTGATTATAATCCTCTAATGTACCAAGTCCACGCATTTGTAATAATCGATTAATTTCCTTTGCATCATATTTGTCACTATGCTTTGCTATATAAATAAGGCCTAAATCAGCAAGTTTTTGTGGCAAATTAAGTTTTTCATCAACTTTTTTTATTATTGCTTTCCCTGCATCTATAATAAGCTCTCCAACTTTTATTACTATTTCAGGGAAAGATAAATCTTCAAACTGCTCTTTAATATCATCAACGACTTTATTCCAATTATACAAAAAGCCTCCAACTAGACTTTTTTTGCCTTGATTGTAACCTACTATATCATCTATAAGTAAATATAATGCACTTAATAATGTTAATATCGGATGCAAAATAGCAAAAAGAACACCTAATGCGGTTGCAATATTTAATATTCCAGCTCTTATACTCGGATGCTGTGATATAAAAATCCCTGCATATTTAACAAATTGTTTTAACCCTTCTGTTACTCTTACTAAGCTATTCATCAATTTAATAAACCCTGGGATAATCGCTAAGATCGCTCTATCTTTTAAATATTGGAGTTTGATTGCCGCAATCTGTAATTGAATATTCATTGCTTGAATCTGTTGCGATTGCTCCGGAGTTAATTGATATTTTCTTATCGTTTGTCCTAATGCTTCAAACTCATTCCGGCTTAATCTTAACAGGTGAAGCATTTGAGGGTCTATCCCCATTTGCTGCAAAAGATATGAAGCAGACGTATCATCAAGTCCTTGTACACGGTTTCTTAACTGCTCCATCACACCGTTGGCATCCTGCCCCATAGGATTAATCCCGGCAAGTTGAAAACCTCGAGCACCTTCACCGGTTAAACGAAGTTCGAATAATCTTTGGTTTAATCCTTCAAGCTGTTGGGCAGCGTTTTGCACCCCTAGCATTTTACCAACATTATTCCATTTTTGGAACGTTCTTAACCCAATGTCAGATGTTCTCATAAGATTAAGCATTTGCTGGTTGCTTTCAACTAGACTTGTTACAAGTTTATTTAATGCAAATGTTGCACCAACTACCGCTCCCGCAAAGCCAACTAAACCACGTATTACACCGCCGATGTTTTCGCTTAATTCTTTCTCTTCTTTTACTGCTTTTTGAGTTTGGTCAATCTCATCAAGCATTTTTTGTTTTTGAATTTCTTTTGCAAAATTTTCTTTTATAACGGCTTTTTCGTTATTATTCCTTGCGTTTTTAATATCCTGCAAGTATTTTAATAATCTTTTATTTGCCGCGATTTCATCATTAATTTGTTTAACCGCTTCTTTCATAGTGCCAATAGCTTTTTCAAGCGGTTTTACATCACCGACAACACCTAATTCAACAAATAATTCACCTAAAGATGCCATTATATACCTTTATATTGAAAAATCTGAAAAACAAGTTATAATATTATTATGAATAGTTTAAAGGTTGTACAGACCTTGCACTATTCATTAGATGAAAATTGAAATCAAATTAAGAACGTGTCCTAGTACTGCTAGGGCATTTTTTATTGTTTCTCTTCTCATCTTATCACCCCCTCTCTGCCTATTATCTAGAATTGAGGTGTGACAGTGGGGGTAGGATTATTTCTCTTTTTTGTTTAATTCGTAATATGTGTTTTCGTATTCTCTTGAAAACATCTCATAATTATATGTATCAATAACTATATCAACAGATGTGTTATATATAGTTTCAACATTTCCGAGAAAATACCCGGATTTGGCAAGAGTCAAAGCGATTAGTCTTTCTTCTCCTGCTCTAATTTCGGTTTGAGGTCTTCTAGTTTCATTTTGAATCGGGTTTCGAACTCTGTAATCAGACTCTTGAAAAAAGGGCGGAGATTTACCTCAACGCATTTAGATACAATCTCGTAATAGTCTTCCCTAAGTTCCGGCTGTTCGTCAAAAAGCTCACGGGTTATTTTATTTTTGATTCCGTTATCTTCTATATAACAAACTTGCAAACATTCAAATAATGCTCTTTCAAAATCGTCAGAGATTTCAGCATTTAACAAAATATCTACAAACTTATCTAACATTGCTGCAATATTTATATTGGATAAATCCCCGATATCCTTTATTATTTCAGCATCTTGTAAACATTTAATAGCAGATTTTTTAAGATTAATAGCATTTTTGAATGTTGCAGTGTTTATAATTACATTTTTATTTCCGTTTTTAGTTATTAAATCCATATTTTCTTCCTTTCAACGTAAAGAGAGGGTTTCCCCTCTCCTATTTTTTATGAAATCGCTCTTTGCCCTGATGCAAAGGTTAAACGGTAAAGTGCCGTTCCTTGCTCTGTATCACCGACAGGGTTTTCTTGAGCGTCAATATTTTGTCTGAATACACCGCCAAGTAGTGTATAATTAATTCTTCTCACGTTTCCTGAACCATCTCCGACACGTTTAGAAAATGAACCGTTTATAACATTGAAAGATGGTAAATCCTGGGTTTGTTGGACATTTAAACCGTTTAAAAACGCATCATCTTTACCGCCTGCAAGGATACGAAGTTCAACTTGAACATTCTCGCCTTGTTTGTTTTCTGCGTAAATTGTATTTCCGTTTTTACCGGTTGAAACTCCAACTTTTTCGTTCGGGAACGTGATTGTAATTGTTGAATTGTCGGTAAATTCAGTAAACTGATAATCGTTCAAAAATAAATCATCAGCACCAGTTAAAGCGTATATAGCCATTTTAATACTCCTATCGTTGAATGTTGATTATGACTTCTGAAAAATGTATTGCCCCGGATGTTTTAACTGCAATCTGAACTACTGGGGCTTTTCGAGCTTCTCTATCTGTTTGAGATTGCTGTGAAATAGGGGCTGAATATATGTAATACCCTTTTTCTTGTATATTCTTTTGGAATGTTTCCGGGTCCCCGAACGGGATTGAATTATTCCAAGTTCCAGGAGCCACTGAACCGTTTGTAACTGCTTGCTCACAGATTAAACCGTAAGCATTTTTTAAACCGGTCATCCCTGATTCAGTTTGAGGAATTTTTGTATTGGTCTGTCTTAAATAATTGAATCCTGCAACTTCAATTGATTTTTTAAGCCATAATTGAAACTCGATATCATCTGTATAGCCGTTATTATCATTTGAATAAACAACGCTTAAACCGCCGGTGTTAGCATAGATATCAACCCCATTGGTTTGAGCTGATAATACATAAGTGTCGGATAATCCGTTATCAGGCAGACAGCCTGTGAGGGTTTTCAAATTCATTGTGTTAGCTGTATTTGAACCGTCCCAGTTAACAGATTTTGCAATAGTTGCATAAGTTGCAATTGCGATTTTCGCTTCTTTAGCTCCGTTTGACAGCTCAAGTGAACGTGTTTTGCCTAACTCTGCAGCTTTGATATCTGCTCCGAGTTCAGCAATATTCTTCATTGAAGTCATTGCTTCAAAGTATGAACAATCAAGAGCTTGAATAGCTGCTGCGTTTGCTTGAACAGTTGCGTTATCACAGTATTGAGTAGTTAATACACCCCCAAAATAAACTTGTTGTTGCGCGGCTTGAACAGCCTCTGCCAAAGTCTGACCGCTTGCATTTGTACCGGCAGCAGGGGTCGCACTTGCACCGTCAAAATATGTTGAGCCGTAAAGGTCTGTTGCTTCTTCTGCACCTGTCGCAGCTGCAACTGTTACAGAACTGTCCGTTCCGAAACGTTTTGAAGTGAATTTAATTGCGGTGTCAGTCGCTTCAATATATACATCAAGGTTTTGATTTTGTAATACTGTTACGATATCGGCCAGAGCTTTTACGCTTGAAAAGTCCAAGCCCTCAACCTGTGTTGCTGTTCCATCGATTGTCAGGTTCAAAACCCCGTTTGTGACAGATTGGAAGTTTGTAACGTTTGCTGAAATATCATCTGTAGTAAGACTTCCCGCTGTAGCGTTTACCCCCTTGAACGGGAATATGTACAAATATCCGCCGCCTGTTCTAAAGTTTGGAACAGGGGTATAGAGGGCATTTGCCATTGCGTAGGTCAATGAATCGCTGCCAAAGTCCGTTGAGACTGCAGACGGCGTAATATACGCCTGATAGCTTTCAGAAAACCCCGCAGGGTCGTTTGAAAAAATTGCGATTGAATTTGTGTTGTAATCTGCAAGACCGCTTGGAGTTGCAGCAATAGAAACGTTCACCGTGTATGACGGCGGAACCTGATACGAATAACTCATTTTTATTGTTCTCCTATTATGTTAATTTCTGAAAATTTGCCTTGTTCAGTGTAAGTATCAACCTGAAACTTATCATAATAATCAATAGCTTTGCTTTTCTGATAATGAACAAGAACTTCAAAGGTCAATGTATATCTGTTGACGTCAGAACCGCCGCCAAGACCTGATAAGTTAATATCGTTGGTTATGGTGCCGATTTTGAAGTTATATAAGTCTTGCATCTGTGCAGCATAATTAGATTTTAAAGCTGCTGAAACTTCCCAAAATCTCTGCCTTGCTTCATCATTCCTTGAATAAACATCAATCTGCATCATCCTGCCTTGATTGATATCTTGAATAGCCGTTAATCCGCCTTCTTCATTAGGAATTTGTTCAATCCTGTTTGAATAATCTCTTGCTGTAAGTGTTTTTACCGTAATTTGAAGCTTTTCAGTATTAAAGAGTTTAATATTTTGAGCATAAACTGAAACACAAGGGATTATGTCCCCGCGTGCTGTCGGCCCGTAATTGTCAGGTAAATCAAGCTCTGTTTGAATTATATCAACTATAATTGATTCTATATCTTTATTCATTTATCGGGTTATCCTCATAATCCCTGACAAGCTGATATTCAATAAACCCATTCAGGCTGTAATCTTTAACCGCCATAACCTTATATCTTTTGTTGTTAAAAATTACTTTGTCCGCCGTCTGCAGATTTAATTCAGATGCTTTGGCGTGAATCCAAATCCACTCCCAGGAGCGCTGGTTTTCGGGTAAGAACTGCAACTGCTCATCTTTTAGCGGCTGCCATACGCCCATAAAATTAAAGGTTTTCTCGGAAAAGTCCACAAAACCGTTATTAACATTCTGTATCATTTTAGTTAGTGTTAACGGCACTTCCCACCCTGTAAGTGTCATCGCCATTTGAGGCATTCCGGACAGGGCTTTTAAATTCTGTGTTTTTTGAAAATTAAGCTTTTGCATAATTCTTGCACTCTGCTTCAAGTTCTTTTGCCGGTTTTACAAAAAACTCTGTTTCCTGCCTGTATTTAACTCTTATCCCTATATTGCTTTTGTGTGTGCAGTTTCCGTCATAAAACTTGCAGGTTTCGCAATTGGTTTTATCGGTTTTATTTTGTTTCTTTGATTTCATAAGATATACTCCGTCTTAAATCTCCTGAATCAGTTAAAGGTGGATTGCCCGAATTATGCCGATTTTGTGCAGTAAATTCACTTATTGGCGCCCATTTACCAAATCCCCCGCTATCAAATGCCTGTAAAACTCTTAAATATGCCATTTCAGCTACTAAATGAACAACATCATCAAGTATTTTACTTGCAGTTTCAATTGATAAATCAGTTGGTTTAATTTCACTTTTTAATTGTTCTTCAACAATTTTTCTAAGTTCTTTTTTGCCTTCCGGACTCATTAAAGGCATTCTTAGAAATGAACGTGTAGGAATTACAACAGACATAGTGTCATTTTTTAAATACAACCCTTGAGATCGTAAATAATTCCGCATTTTTGATGATACATTAATTGTTGCCCCAAATTCGTGAATCGCTCCAAGTTCGGCATTTGTCAAATCACTATCAGAATGTTTTTGGCTTGCCTTATCGCCAATTATTCCTATTTTAATAGAAATCTTTTTGTTGAGAGCTTTCATCCATTCATCAAGCAATTTAAAATTTATTCTTGATTTATTTATTCTAGCCATAGGTTGTCCGCCCCGGACAGAAGATAATATTACCGACAAGATAAGGCTGAATCAAACTCAAGTATTTTCTACCATAACCTGTGATTGCATATTGGGATAAAATTGCATTATTGAGCATCCATTGCGGCAGTGCATAAGATTCACTTACTGACCCTACTGATTTAGATTGAACTAATCCCATAAAACCTAAACCTAATGGATTCATCGCATTATTAAGGTCAATAACAAGATAATGTGCAGCGAGATATAAAAATACCATTTTAACGGTATCGTCATCACCAAACAAAGCAGCGTTAAAATTAACCTTTGCTTCGTTGAATGCTCTTAATATATCCGAGTCTTGTATATAATTATCGACAGAATCATTGACAAGCGACCAGTTTGTTGTGTCTGTCGGAAGCGTTGTATTTCCGTCTGTTAAAGATTTATAAAAATTCGGGGTATAGTATACTTCATCATCTTTGAAGTATGCTTTCCCCTCGACATAAACAGGAAGATAAGGGAAATCACGGGTAAACAGGTTTTTAAAATCATCTGTCGTAACTTCGATATTATCACCTATTATGATTGTATTTTCGTCCATAATTTCCCTTTTGTTGTATCCTATTTTTTAAAGCTTTTTGCTTTGGCTTCTTCCGGTTTAGCCTTTTTCAGGGCTTCCTGTTCTGCTTTTAGTTTTTTATTTTCTTCCTCAAGCTTTGCTTGTGCCGCTTTGGCTTCTTCCGGTTTTACGTATTCAACAACTTCACCGGTTTTAAGCCATAATTTAGCGATATTATCAGGAATTTCAGCATCTGTTTTTGGTTTTAGGTTAATTGCGTGAAACACGTTTTTATCATCAAAATACGTATGCTGATACATTCTTGAGGATTTATTGTAAACTCTCATAGTTTCTCCTTTCTAAAATGCCTACTACTAGTAGGTATGACAAATTACTTTGAATATTTTAAAATAGAGGGGGCTTTCGCCCCGTCTATTAGCCTGTAGTTACATCCATATATAACATTTCTTGCGGACGTTTTACCCATACACCGGTAAACTGCATTTCTGCATCGGAAATCATATCCAGAGAACCTACAGGGTACAGAGGATAAGGTGTGTATGGTTTTGGAATATACATTGTCAAAACGTCTGCATCTCTGTTGTATAACACGTGACGACCTGCGCCTGTAGAGCTTGCAGTATTGTTATAAACAGTATGCAAGATTTTGAAGTCAGAAGGCGCTCCTGCATCGGTAAACGCTCTTTCTAAAAACTCTCTTATTGTTCCGATAGGATATTCAGGGTTAACCGGAACACCTAAAGACATATAATCAGCCGTTGGCATTAACCAAGTATTTGGAAATACTGTACTGTTAGAGTTTGTAAAGAACGTATTGATTGCAGTTTTAGCAAAATTGGTCAATTGTGTGATATTCATTGCTGATAAATTAGCCGGCAATAAAGATGTATTAACTGTTACATCAGCGTTGTTTAACAAACCTGTATTCAAACCGTCATCTGTTCCTTTGAACAAGATTTTTTGAATACCTAATTGAGATGTCTTAAGTCTTGCTCTTTCCTGTTCTTCAAGGTATGAGAATGTTTGAGCGTTTACTCTAGCCATTTCAAGAATCTCTTTTGTAGCTTCGTATTTCATTCTCCAAAAATTGTTTTTAATTGAAACGCCATCAATCGTGATATCAAGATTAGCATCTTTATTGATACCATTACCCGGTTGAATAATACCTGCTTCAAAATCGTCACCGACTTGAGCTACTGCATATTGGAAAAGTTGTTTTCCGTATGCACCTGTTCCCATTTCGATAGGAACATAGGATGTCAAAGGCTCTGCCACAGTATAGAATTTTTGACGTTGAACGTCTGCTATAATCTGTGTGAGAGTTGTAATAGTCTTTTCTAAACCGTAAGCGTTAGGGGTCGCAAATGCAGCAGCGTTATTGACTCTAAACTGGTTTTTATATTCTTCTTTTGATAAAATTCCTAAATCTTTCATTATGCACCTGCCTCCGTAGTTTTAAATCCAAGTTCTACTTGCACCAAATCACCTGTTGCAGTTGCCTTAGTAAGTGCTTTACCAACAATAGAGTTTCCTGCTGTTGGAGTAGATGTAACTTGATTTGAAGTGTTAAAATAAAGTTCTGCTCCAACATTTATTGCAGCTGCCGCAGGTAACCAAACAATATCCCCATCACGTGCGATTGCAATTCTTTCATTTGCAATGTACGTTTGTTTAACAGGGTTGTAAGTAATTACCCCGAAAATAGGGTCTGTAACTGCTGCCTGTTTTGCAACCGGAGCGTTTGTATTTGTGCTTGTACTGTCAAGTGTAACGATTGCACCTGCTACAAGCGGAGCGGTAGATACTACCGTGGATGCCACAAGAACATTGTGTAATTGCGGCGAATTTGCCATATAAACATACATTCCGGCAAGAGGTACGTTAGGGGCAAATTGATTTAATTGTAATGTTTCTGCCATATTTTATACTCCTTTTGAAAATTTGGTCATTAAAAATGAGCCATCAAAAATGGCTCATAAGGTAAATTAAACGTAGGTATTTTATTTAGCGAAATAATCTTCTCCATCTTTGAGCCTTTGTGCTCTTGAGATGTAAGTATTTTCTTCTTCCGGTTTAATAGCGGCATTATAGATTTCGTTCATTTTATCAAAGTAGCCGTTATTTTTAGCATTCTCAACAGAGTTTTTGCACTTGTTTTCTACATCTTTTTTTACATCTTTTTTAAGATCTTCGTATATTTCTTTGTCTTTTTCTGTTTCTTCATTCTCGACTTTTTTGTCTTTTGCCTTGTCATCATCACAAGCATTGTCAGCCGTACCTGCTTCTGATTTGTCGTAAGCAAGTTTTTCCATTTTTCCTATTGCGGTTCTGATTTTTTCATCATCCGCACCTGCAGACTTCATAATGCCTGCTACCTCGTCAATAAGTTTACGTTTATCGACCTTTTCGTTTTCAACTTTTTCTTTGTCGTCCATATCTTCTCCTTTGTCGTTTTCGACCTTAGTAATTAGTTTTTTAAGTTCGTCAATTAATGCCATCTCTGTATACTCCTTATTGGTTTGTATTTTATTGTCGTTGGGGTTGAAATCTACTTGAATATCGGTTATAATGTTATTAGACGGTTTCAAAGTCTCCATAGTAATTGAAGCTATGATGTTGTTTGAGGCCGTGTTTAAAACATCCGCCTTAGTGAGCATGATGTGATTTATCACCTGCGTATCACGGGCGGATGTTTTATTGTCTATTTTTGTTGTGCTGTGACCTGCGTATCTGTATTCTTTGTTAGGTTCTAAGTAATCCACAAACAAATTAACATCATAGAAATCATCACCTAATTTCAATTTGTTATAATAAATTTCTTGATTATGTTTGTGCCGTTCGTCTTTTGGGCGTTCATCAACTTTCACGGATTTAGTGACAACGTCCTCAAATGCTTTAGCAACCGCCTTATTTGGCTCTTGCTGTAAACGTCTTTTAAACGCTTCACGTTCAGCGTTGCCACCATATAAATCAATTCTTATACCTGTATCTTCAATAGTCACATTGCCGAGTTCTTTAAAAATTCCGCCAAACCATTGGCCTAATTCTTCTTTTGTTTTGAATTTTGGCACTTCATCGGGATTTACTTCAACAGGGATTAAGCTATCTTTTTTCTTTTGAATGACAGCATCATCCTTTGTCCACCTGCCTTCCCCGTCTCGTTTTTGATTGGGGTCAAAGTTTTGTACTACTGTCTTTGAATTAAAGACAATGTTTGCCCGCTCGTAGCGTGGATTATCAACTATTGCAAGGTGGGTAAACACCCCGTCTAAGAACTCAATATCATACGGTATGTTGTTTTCTGTTCCACCCGCATCGTCTGCAAGTTTGACATCATAAGAACAAGAAACGCTCCAGCCTTTGTCTGTTATAAGGTTTTGTGCTGTTTCATCCCATATAATGCCGTCACACCAGTACCAGCCGTCTTTTTCATCAAACCATACATTTGATACAACACCTACACGTTCATTATCGGCGTTTTGGTCTGTAATATCCTTGTGATTGATGATTACAGGTACGCCAACCATTGTATTGATGAATTTGTCGAAACTTTCCTTTTTGATTAAGACATTCCCGAACTGCCCCGGGTAACCCGCCACCCCGGGAGTAAGGAAGCGTGATTTAAACTTTCTGCCCTTCCCCGAATCGTCTGTATCGCCAAGGGTAATTATTGCGTTGTGTACTGTTTTGGATTGCGTATTTAATTTTTGTGAAAATATTTCTTTTAGCATTTTCAATTTTTTGTCTGTTTATGTAGTATTGAGGGTTCTTAATCCCCACCATACCGCACGAGCAATTGTAAATCTGCTGCGGAAGCCCTTTTTGTCCTGTTTTTTCGTCAATTATCGGAGGGTCATTAAAAGGAAAAATTTTATTATAATATTCTTCGTGTAATTTTCTCTTTTCTTTTGAAGTTGACCTTAACCACTTAAAATGCGTGCACCCCATATCCTGATAATGCGTAGCTTTTAAGACTGAACCTGCAATGCCTGACTCATTACGTGCAAGAAACTCGGCTTTTCGTTCGGCTATTCCCCAGCGGGTTTTAAAATACTTCTTGATTGTGTCTGTTCGTGCACCCTTTTGTACCATATCGAGCACATCACGCCGCATTGTGGTTATTTCTTTTGCTTTCCATTTTTTAACCCAGTAGTCCATGTTGTAGGTGTAATCTTCGGCTATCTTTTTTGCTCTTTTGTCGATTACAACCTCGTCAAGGTTGAGTTTTGGAACTTCAAGATTTTTGCGTTCTTCCTTTGTTAATTGATGATAATCATCAATCTTTTGAAAATCAGTGTCGGCTATATCTATTTCAGGTATATCAACCGAAATATCAATAACAGGAACTTTGCGCTCTTTTGTGCTTTCTTCAAGGTCAACCTGAAGTTTTTTAAACATTCTGTCAACGGCTTTTTCAATAAACAGTTTAACGGCTGTGTCCTGCCCGACTGTTGCTGCTAACCTTACCAAAAGCCCGTTAAGCGCAGCTATTTTTGCCGTTTCTCTTGCGGCAAGAATAGATAGTGCGTTTTCAATTTCCACAGGGAGTAAGGCTCTTTCTATATAATAAGCGCCATGCTTAAACTTTGCGCCGAGCTTTTCCAGTTCATACGCTACAGCATTTGAAAACGGTTTATTACTTCTGAATGCTCCGTTCGCATAATATATCCTGCCTGATTGTATGGCGTTTGTAAGCGTTTTTTTATCGTTGAACACAGTATTATCACTTAAAACCTCAAATATAGGTTTAAACATACTGTCGTATATTTCTTTTTTAAGCCCTGCGGCAATCTGCTTTAAAAAATATTCGTTTATTTTAACGGGCTTAAATGTTTCAACCATTAATCCACCAGTAAATCCTCTGCATTGTTGTAATTATCAGGTTCGAATTCGTTTGAAATCCCTGCGATTTCTTCTTCCGAGAAGTTAATAATGTTATCTTCCGTGAGTTTTATTGCGCACTGCTGCTTAGCCATTATCTGACGGTCTACAAGCTGCAACATATCAGCGAGTTTACGGCTCTTGATTTCCGCCTCGTCTTTTTCAGACATCACCCTTAAAGGCTTCCAGTTGATTTTTAAATCAGGCGGAATCCGTCCAAATAATTGCAGACATCTTAATCCTACTGCCCATTTAATCATCGGGGTTGCAGGAGTTCTGATTTCACTATCTACAATCGTATTATAGTTTTCAAGGTCGTCTTCGCCTGACGAAAATCCGTTTGAACCTTTACCGAATATCTTTGAATAAGGACGTTTTAAAGCCGCACAAACAAGATACTGAATTTGTACAATCATTTCAGGCAATCCTGAAAAATTAATTTGTTTTTGCTGGTAATCATCCTGTGCATCCATTGCAATAGATGATTTGTAATTCTTGTTATCAACAGCAACCTGTAAACGTTTTCTGATTTGCGCTTCACCTTGTGGCGATAACAAAGTATTTGCGAGGTCAAAAATCTTTATAATATCAATTTTTGCTTCATCAAGGAGCTCAAGAGTAACTCCCATAGCTTTTAAATACTGTGTCAATGGCGGAATTATCGCTTCAAAAATACTCAAGCCCCATCCCTGCAGCATTGAGCGCAATAAATAAGGGGCTTTAACCCCTGTAAACACGCCGACTCTGCTTGAATCAATTATTATACCGCCTGTAGTTTCTTCTCTTAAATTATCGGTAAGAGTAAAAGTTTTAGCAAGCTGCGGACTTATACCGTTTGCATTGCACTGCCACCTGTCAGATGCCATAAATTGTAAACGTCTGCCTTTTAATTGTTTTTCATCCAGCGGCAATTCAAAATTTTGGTCAGTATTAGCTAAAAGAACACCGCCGCCGTAAAGCTCTCCCCATCGGATAGTATCTTTTATTTCTTCAATGTCATAATCATATACAGCTTGTCTTAATTTTTCGAGTTCTTCTGTATCAAGTGTTTCTGAATCGATAATCATTCCTTGATTGCGGAAAGCATCATCAACTATCTGATTTATTGCAGTTTGGATAAATCCGTTTGACTTATAGGCATAAGTTAGAGGAACCCAATTAAGCGTTAACAAAACCGGTGAAGAATTATAATAAAGTGTAGCAAGATTGGTTAAAGGATTTGCAATATACGTATTCCCACAAGGTAAACCAAGCGCACTTGAAAGCCCGTTATTAACTGTATTTGACTTTGCATTATTAACTTTGTTTTTGTTTCTGTTTTTTGCCATAGTTTTTAAAATGCCGGTTTTGATTGTACTGAGTAAGAGTGGGACTTCCGGCAACCTTTCTCTATAAATCTAATACTTACGACCCTAAACAAAGAATCTGTTTTTTGCCATATTATAAAACTTCTAATAAGCTTGCTCTTTGTTGCATCTTGGTTGTACAGCCGTATCTTAAAGCAGCCATAGCATCATCATTTATATCAACAGGTTCATCAATATAAAGGTTTGTTTCTCTGTCTTTCTTCCATTTCCACTGTTGAATTTCTTTGATAGTGTTTACGCAAGACGGATGGATAAAAATTTTACGCTGTTTCAACCAGTCGATTTGTGAATTTATATATGTTTTTTTTGTTGCACCCGCTAAAACTTTTTCTTCTTGAAACGGTGTCTTTTTAACCCCTTGTGCCCGGTAATAACCGGCTTTTTTCCACATGTGAATTCTATCCGGCTCCGCACTGTCGCACCACATAACAAGATTTTTATTAAATTTGCCTTCCGCAAGCTGAATTATTTCAGATGTGTCTTTCTCATACACATACAATTCATTACAGATATAAACATCACCGTCTTTAAACCCAAGAGTTAGAATAGCGTTAGCGTGGTTATACCCAAAATCCTGCCCCAAATACATTGAATCAAACATATCAGGGGTAGTATCAAATTCTTTAACTTCAAAATTAGTGAATATAAGTCCACCGAGTTCGCCCCAATCACCCAGCCCGTAAACTCTATAACCGTCAGGGTCGCGCTCTTTACGCCGCATCATTCGTTTATGATATGCTTCATCAATAAACCTGTTTTGCAGATAAGTTGAATGGTGTGTGAAATAGTCTGGGTCTTCAACGTCAAAAAACTTTGCTTTAATCCAGTGAGATGCACTCACAGGGTTAAAGGTAAATGTCATTTGATAATATAAATTCGGATTTATTTCAGCGAGGTTGCCTCTCAAGCGGTCGTCTAATATATCAATATCTGACTCTTCAAACTCTGTAGCCTCCTCAAGCCATATCCATACGAGCTTACCGACTTTAACAGTAATAGATTTTATTTTTTCCCGCTGCTTCTCGTCATACATACCTCTGAAAATAATGCGGCTGCCTGTAGTCTTGCACTCCATCATTAAGGGGTTGCGGGTAATTTTCCAGACGTGCTCTGCATAGTTGCCAAATACTTTAATAATTGCAGATTCAAGCTCCGCAAAGGTACTGTCCCTGTTCGTGTCCTCTGTTTTACGTAAAACTAGCAGATTTGCACCTTGATAATAAGGGTCCGATAGTTTTAAAATAAAGTCCATTGCGACATTAACGCTTTTACCGCTCCCTGCGCTGCCTTTAGCTATCCTGTAGCGGCATTTTGTTTCGTTAAAATCTTTAAAATTCTTGTTAAATTCAACATTCTGATTAACATTAATCATAATTCCTATTGAAATTAATAGTTACCGGAGCGGTTATTTCTCCTTTTTCGACGTTGTAGCCTGCGAGCTTACAAAGTAATTCTATTGCTTTGAGTTTGTCTTTCGGCTGAACTTTCTTTGTCATTTTGCGGGCGGTGCTTGATTTATCACAATTGGATTCAATGACAATACATTCTTCTTCTTTCTCGTCAAGAATATATCTTGTGAGTTCCTCCTGAAGCTGCTGTGCTGATAAAACATTCTTTTTCTCAATCCTTGCTTGCAGTTCTTTAACCCTTGTTATAACATCATTGTCACGCATTAGCTTTGATGCGTTTTCTGTTATTGTTTCAGGCTTCATATTTTTGCAGTTATATGCACGTCTGTATGCTTCTGATTGATTCCCACATTTGACAAATTCTTCGGCAAATTTATTTTTTTTCGGGGTTAAAGCCATAGGCTAGTCCTCAACTTGTAGATTCACCAATCCCAACTTCCCTTGCAAATCCTGCGCGATGCCGTCAATAAGGCTTACTTCTGCGCGCGGTGTATCTTTTTCACCTAACATCTCTTGCATTAATACTAGGCAATTGACTAGTAACTTTTGCATTTCTTCGAAGTTCTTTTTATCATCTTGCGTAATCTTTGGGATAAGACTTGTAGCTCGTGATAAATATTCCCCGGATGGTAAAGGCTTGATTTCGTTGCCTAACAAACAAGTTTCTTTGATTCCATCGATAAAATCATATAACCCGTCTTGGATTCTATCCGCTAACAAATGTTTTGAATAAAATGCATCTCCACTTGAGGTATAATGAATATCTTTTGCATAATTAGCGATTGCAAGTAAATAACAAATAAGTTGATTAACATAATCCATCATAAACGTACCAATGTTTTAACTTCTCCAATCACTTCGGATTGATTGTTAAAATTTTTCCTTAACTGCAAATAAATGGGATTTCCGTTTTCATCTTTACGATTCGTTTTTTGGAAATCCCCGTAATATGTGTTTTGTCTGCTTTTCGTACCTTGTTTAACGTTTTTTAGGCGTTTTTTCCAATAATTCAAACGGTCATTTGCGGCTTTCCCGGATAATAGCTTAACTTTTTCATTTCCGTTGTAAGATTGAATATAATCTTTGAACTTAAAACAGCCGCAAATCGGACAGACCCCAAATTCAATTTTCCTGTATGTGCTGTTGGTGTTCAATAAAACATACGAAAATGAACTCACAAAGTGAGCGTTACAACAAAACAACATATTCCCAAAATCCCCTCTTTCGATGGCAACTGCCCCGTGTGAACCGGGTTTCAGGACTAGAACGCTGCTTCGGACTTCTATCTAACCTACCACCCGACGGGCTATATTTATATTACACTATTTTAAACCCTTTGCCATCCTATCTGACAACTAGAGTATTAATACTAGTCTAAAAGAACTACGGCATCTTGCAAGTGTATAAAGATGTGGTAAAATTAAGGTAGAGGTAATGGTAGATAAATACGATGGCAAAAGGAATTAAATTTAAATTTAATAAACAAAAAGCAATTGAAGCTATTTTATATTTGGCAAATAAACGTCCATCCATTGATAAAATGTCCTTATTTAAGTTTTTATTTTTTGCAGATATAGAACACTTAAATAAATATGCACGTCCAATATTTGGTGGATATTACGTTGCTATGCCTTTTGGTCCGGTACCTTCTCAAGTCTGTGATTTATTAAAAAGAAATGAACAAAAAGATTTCCTGATAGATGGTTATATGGTTACGGCTGCAAGAAAAGCAAATCTTGATTATTTATCTAAAACAGATAAAGAAGTTTTAGATCAAGTATATGGTAAGTTAGGGAATTATAATGCCAGAGAATTATCAGAATTATCACACGAGCATATTTCTTGGAAAAATGCGAGGGCATTTAGAAGCTGGCTAAACAACAATAAAATTAAGTTTGAAGATATGATTGAACCTTCAAACAAAGAATTGATAGAAGATTTGGTGGAAAACAGCCAATATATATTAATATAATGGAAAAAGATAAAGTTAAATCAGGAGATGTATTTCTTGCTCATAACAAATATATGCATCCTCCTAAAGAAAAATTTCATTTGTGTATAAATGAGCGTATGTATTTTTTAATCAATACAAAGCCTCATACTTTTAATAGTCTAATAACCCCCGATGATTGCAGTTTTTTGACACACGACAGTTATATTAATTGCGGAATTATAAGGTGTGAACCAATCAAAGAATTTAAAATTATAAAAAAAGAACAATTATCACAAGCAGCACTACGTAGATTAATTGAAAAAATTGAAATAGTACCAACATTAACCCCAATACAGATTAAAGAAGTTATAACAGACCTAAAGAAGTGCTTAATATAGAATCTTTTAGTATCCGCTACCTCCCTGATTTATAAGTTTTAGTCAACAAAAAAGCGGCAGGTAGCCGCTTTTTAAACATCTCCAAAATCCTCTCGGATTACAAGATTTATATCTCTGAAATTAAATTAAGAGAAAAATTGAATTGTTTTTTATAATTTAAAAACTCTTTTTCATTTAATATAAGTATAACCATACCATTATATAAAAGTCCTATAGGGAAACTACTCACTTTATTTTTAACAGAGTAAATATCAGGGATTACTAACTCCCCATTAGAATTATAACAATCAAAATCATTAGTTAGATTAAGATATAATAAATAATCAAATTCTATACAATAATTATTAAGATATTTACCTTGTCCCGTAAGTCCCTTTTTACTGCCTGGAATTTTAATCCCAAACCAAACTTCCTCTTTATTACTTAAGTTTTCTTGTGTATTATGTCTTTTTTTATAAATATAATACGCTTTTATTCGAATATTTAAGCGATTCTTTTCTTTAATATATATTTTCTCAATTAAACCTTTATTATATTTAAAATATTTTTCATAGAAAAATTGAGGTATCGCTGGAAAATTAAAAGTATCATAAATATCTTTTAACAAATTTAATTTATCCTCTTCTTCTATTTGTCTTAACCAGTCATACTCAGAAAAATTAGAATAATTTTCTAATAATTCTTTTTTTGCCTTTATACTAATATTAATAACATCATCAGCTCTCGATAAACAAATTTGGTTATTGTCATCTGATTCCATACCCATTTTAATTAGTTCAACTTGAACATCGCTGCTACTATCTTTTAACACTTCAGATGTATATTTTTCATATAAATCAAATTCTCCAGTTTCAAGATCGTGTTCATAAATTATTGTTTTTGTACCGGTAGACTCAAATTCTCCGATTAGCTCTTGCTCTGATTCATCAAACCCATAAGCTGCTGATGTCGTTGATAAATCAGCATTTGTTTTATTCAGCTGCTTTTGCCATTTAAAAAATATAGTTTCTAAATTTTTTTTTGTTTCTTTATCTAGTTGTTTTTTCCAATCCGGAGTATTAGCTATAACTTTTAATGCCGAATATATTTTATCGGGCAAAGGAGCAGGTAAAGGATTATTTAATTTAATTTCATTTAATAAGTCATCTAAGTTTTCAATTTTATTAAATGAAATACTTTCAGGTTGTTTAGTAATTTTTTTCTTTTTTGGAAATAATTTTTTCAGTAAATCAAACGAATCCACATTACAATCCTCTGCTTAAATTCTTTACAACACGTCCTTTAACAATAATTTCAATATCGTCATCAGGTTTAAAAGTCTCAACCGGATATTTTGTATTATCGGAAATAACGTCTAATTCCCCGCTTAAACGCTTTCTTAAACGTTTTATAAACCAATCATTATTAATTGTTAATAAAAACACCCCACCATTATTGAAATCAGTCCTTCCGGTATCAACTAATAGCAAATCTCCATCCTCTATGATTGATTCCATACTATCACCCGATGCTTTGAAGGTTTTTAAATTATTTGGATGCGAAACTTTAAGAACCGTTTCTATTAATTGAGTCCCCAACTTAATTGGTGTAACTTCCGCATCTTCCAAAACAACCGTTCCACTGCCGCAAGATGGATTTATATGTATATGATCTATTTCTATACAATCACCTGCACTAGAGCTGATTAAATTGACACCATAATGTTTTTCTAAAAGCTCAATTTCAGAGACTTTAATTTCGCTATTGCGAACTATCCGTTTATTAATAGAAACAGGAGAAACATCTAACACCCTTGCAAATTCTGCTTGTGATATATGTTTTTGTGTTAAGTTTTGTAAATGGTTTAAAACCTCTATGACAAGCATTTTCTAACCTTTCTAATATAAATGGATTAAATATAGACAATATGGCTTGACAATTATAGTCTTATTGTATATAATCTAGTCATAAAGACAATTTTTAGGAGAAATTATGAAAGATTATATTAGATTTATGGTTCCGACATCTTTAAAACGAAAAGCAGAAAGGATGAAGGAACAAGGACTCAATGTTTCACAAATACTAAGAAACTATTTGGAGTCCTATCCTATGGAAGAAAAAAGCGAGAATGTTGCTTAATTTCCCGCTGATTTAATCCATAGATTAATCATACACCAAACAAAGCCCAAAGTATTTATTTAGGCTTAGTTGTGGTGCAAAAATTTACAAAAGTACATTGAAAAGTGAATAATTTGAAAGGAAAAGAATATGGATAAAGAACAAATTAAATTATTACGTGAAATATCTGATAAGTATTTAAAAAAATTATTAGATGAGCTTGCACAGAATGGTTTTAATGGGAGCTTTGAATTTGAATATAGAGAAGAAAACAGATTAATTCTTAACTCTCTTTATTCTATGTCAGGTCATCCTGCTCTGCAGGGGTGATGTTATAAGTTATATGTTCTATATCTTGCGAAGTTAAATGTATTATCTTGCCTTTTTCATCTATACAACTAACTTTATCTTCATCATTATAGACATATACGCTACATTCATCTCCCTTGTATACCTTGCCATTATAGCAAACTATAAATATTTCAAGGTCATAAAGGTTATGATCCAGGTCATTGTATTCATTCAAAACCTGATTGTATTGTCTACTTAAATTCATAGTTGAATAAAACCATAAATAATCTTGTCTTTCAAGTTATCAAAACAAAATTTTACAACTAAATTTATAACGGGTGATGTCCAACATCCGCCGAGGTGTGGTTAGAAGAGAGAGCCGAGGTTCTCGAAGCAAGGCGAAAGAGATTAACCATCCGACACGTTGGACGGCGAATATAAAAGAGTTTTCAATATCAACTATCCGGTTTTTCCGGATAGTTGCCTTGAGAACTTAAATACTAAATACTGATTTTTAATGGGGCAAAAAACCTGATTCTCACATACCGCCCCATTTTTTTTAAGTTTATGCGTGAGCCAAACACGCCTCCAGTTGATACATAAAAACACATATAGAGTTTGGCACCGGTCATTGGGAGATTGTTTCTACCTCCTCCCGAGATGATTTCCTGTGACCGTTTTTATTGGATTCAAAAGGGTAAATTATAGAAAGGTCTTGGATTATTGGCGGCTCGACCGGCTCAACGCAGCTCTCGCCTGGACGTGTCTAGGTTGCTTCGCAACCGTCGCACTTGCCAAAATCCGCGAAAGGAAAGAAACTATGTCATTACAAGAATACTTTGCAGGTATGCTCTTCTTTGGGATTCCTGCGTTAATCATTTTAGGAGAATACATCTATGGGTAAGCTGGTTAATTTTAAATCTTATGAAGAGAAAAAGGCGATGGTAAGAAATAAGATGATTGGTTATTTTGAGGACTTGTATGCAGGAGAGGTCAATATTCCTGCATTCCAAGCCGTTGACCAACTAATGAAAAACAAAACAAAAAAACAAATCATCGGACATTACAGGAGGTTAATCAATGGATGAAGAAAGATATTACCAACTCATTGACGAATCCGATAAGATGCAAAAATTAGGGTTCGATGATTATGATGTGTATGTGGATTTTATGATCCACGAAAAAGAAGAACAAGAGCTCCGCGATTTTGAATGCAGAGCATTAGAAGAAGAATACAATCTATGGGAGTAAATGGGTTGTGAAAGATACAATCCAAGCTTACTCGCCTAATAAAAAGGGGGTTATAATGCAAAAGATTATTGATGAAATGTTAGAAATAAAGGATTTAATCGCACAATATAAGTTCGAGATTAAACGATTGGAAACGAAAGAAGAACTTTTGAACGTAAAATTAATTGCCTTATTAAAAGAAAAACAAGTAAATGAAATGATTTTTCCAAACTGCCGTTTTGGATTTGTCAAAAAAACACGTACGGCATTCGACCAAGGGTTATTTAGCAAAGAAAACCCTGAACTTTTTGAAAAATACAAAATCACGAAAGAAAAAGAAGATTTTGTGTTCAAAGTAGGTGGGGGGGGGTAAATCGTAAGGGGTAATGATAATGAGTATTAAAGATTTAACAGATAAAGAATTGATGTATTACTACCGTTTAGCGCAAGAAATGCGAGATGGCAGGTATATCAAAGCTCTAAAAGAAGAAATGTCCAGGAGGAATAGAAATGATTGAAGAAAAGTTGCAAAAATGCCGGGTAGAGCTGCAGAATATGAAGCTCAAAAAATCCGGGGAAAATAAGTTTGCAAAATTCAAATATTATGAACTCGCAGATTTTTTGCCTGCAGTAAACAAACTTTTTGCAGATAACAAAATGTTTTCCAATTTTTCAATACACGGTGATGTTGCAACATTGACCGTTACTGATTGCGAAGACAGTTCTTTTCAAACTTTTACATCAAATATTGCTGATGCGGATGTAAAAGGATGTACGGCGATACAGAGCCTCGGTGCGGTGCATACATATCTTAAAAGGTATTTGTATTTAAACGCGCTAGAAATTGTTGAAAATGACTTTTTAGATGCTAAAACAGGTTCAAAGGATTTCGAGATTGAGGACCCTGATATCAAATATTTTGAACAGGTTTCAAAACTTAAAACAATCGATGAATTAAACCAGTTTTGGCTGAAAAATCAAAGCAAAGTGAGAGATAAAGAGAGGTTTCGCGATATTTGTGCAGGAAGAAAAGAATTCATAATGGAGAATGAAAATGGATAATCTCGATTATGCACAAGAATTAATGACCATTGCAAAAGAATTCAAGCAATATGCGTTTGAATATAAAAAAGAACGTGCCGCGTATGCGGATGCACTCAATCAATTAATACTTTTGATATATAAAGCAGGGCTTAGTGACGATAAATCGGCATTTGAAAACAAACTGCCGAAGCTCTTTAGTACTCCATATATAAACGAAGCACGGTCATTGATTAAGACGTTCAATGATTCAAGAGCGAATTATAAAGGCTGGGAAATGGTTTTGGAATCATACAAAGCCCAAATAAGCGCTATTCAATCGGTTATCAAATATAACCTGCAAGGGGAATTGAATACGAATATAGCAAATAAAGCTAGTGTAGATAGTATTATGACATTTTAAAAGAGGAGAACAGTTATGACAACTTGCGGTGCAGGATGGAAAAAGAAAGATAAAAACGGAAATTCGTATATATCTTTTTCAATAGATAAAGCATTATTACCGTTTATAATTGACGACAAAAAAATGCTTATGGCATACCCGGTTAAAGAAAAGAAATCAGAAAACTCCCCCGATTTCAGACTTGATGTTTTCTGCCCGGAAAAACAGACACAGGATAACAACGATTTATTATAAACTCCTTGTTATAAGAACACATATAACAGAACAACGGGGATGAGAAATCATCCCTTTTTTTGATGAGGTAAAAAATGGTTAAAAGATTTTGCGACACAGATTTATGGCAAAAAGAGTGGTTTTTAAGGCTACCTTTATTACAAAGAAGTCTATTTATGTACCTAAAGGATAACTGCGACTGTTCAGGGGTATATGAACCGAATTATATGATGCTTTCTTTTATTATGGGTCAAACTATTACCAAAGAAGATATTTTAAAAATAAACGAAACAAAACAACAAATTGAATTTATTAATAACAAATTTTTTATTATTGATTTTTGTGATTTTCAATATGGAGAATTGAAAAAAACTTGTAAGCCTCATCTAAAAGTTATTGAAACATTAAAAAAACACGGACTTTTTGAAAGGGTATCCAAAGGGTATCCAAAGGGTATAGATACCCTTGAAGAAAAAGAAGAGGAAAAGGAAAAAGAAAAAGAAAAAGAAAAAGAAAAGGATAAAGAAGAGGATAAAGAAAAAGAAGAAAAAAACAAGAAAAAAGAAGAAAAAGAAAAAAACGACATTTTTGTATCACGTGATATCGAAAAAATATTCACAACCTATAAAGAAACCTGCCGAAATCTTTGTCCTTTGACTTTTGAGCGGCGGAATATGGACTTGCGCCGAAAGATAGAAGACTTTCTTTTTGAAATCCGGGGAGATATGGAGTATTTCAAAAAGGTTTGCCTAAAAGCCAATGAAATCAAGTTTATAGCGAATAACAAAATCGATTTGAAATCCTTAATCAACAACCATATCGGTATAATGAACGGGAAATATGAACCACCGCCGGATGAAAAAGAAGAAGCGATGAAGCGGTTTATGGAGAACTACTGATGAGAGAACAAATCAAAGCTTTTTTAACAAAACTAAACCTCTTATTTCCGCTTGAAGGAAAGAGAATTGAACCCGTATTGGAAACATACACAGATATTTTGCTGGAAAAGTGTTTAAAAACCGAATATGATTTCAAAAAATTAACTTCATATATCGTTCAAAACTACAAATATCAATCATTTCCGACGGCTAAATACATTCTTGATTGTTTGCCGATGGCAGAAATCCGTCATTTTGAAAGCGTTACTAATGAAGGTGACGTTATTATCGTCACCCTTCCTAACGGAATGATGTACTCATTTACCGTTACAGGATACGGGAAAGAGTTGAGGGATATAAAAAACAAGCTGCAGTTTCATTACGGGAAATGCGAGATTAACCGTTACCCCAAAGGTACAGTACTTATAGGGGATAGAGTTATCGAACCATAGGAGAAGAGATGATGCACGATACACAAAACCAGAAGGTATGGGAATATCTTCAAAACCACGATTATATAACCGCGTATGAGATGTTTGAAAAATTCAATATCTGCCATCCGCCGGCAAGAATCCGGGATTTGAGAAAACAGTACGGCTACGAAACGATACTTGATCGTTGGATAACTAAAACGAAAACAGAAACCAAGAACGGTAAAAAGTATAAGGTTACACAACGGTATAAACAGTATTTTTTGAACAAATTGGACGGTGTTGCGTGAACAGAAACAAAAAGATGGTCAGCGGTCAGGCATTTACGTATTTGAAAAAGTTCATACTGTATGGTCTGGAACTGACGGACGATGAGTTTAAACGGTTTAACCGGATTTTGAAGAAGTTCGGATTCCGAATCGGGGTAAATGGAGATTTGATTGAGTTATGAGCTGTTTTTTAGAAGAGCTGAAACCTGATAAAAACGAAAAGACTGATGAATATTATCGCGTAAATAACGTGATAGCAGAAAAGCAAACGCATTATTTATGGCAAAAATTCAAAAAATATTATCAGATAAATTCTCAAATAAAAGAAAGGATTATAAATGTTAGAAGAAATGAAAGAAATAATTGAATTAGCAACGAACGCTAGTACGTTTGTTAAAAATATAATAGATATTACATCATCACAAAAAGTAGATGAAGACTCCGCACAGATAGGTTCAAGCGGTTACTCCGCAAAGATAGGTTCAAGCGGTGACTCCGCACAGATAGGTTCAAGCGGTGACTCCGCACAGATAGGTTCAAGCGGTTACTACGCACAGATAGGTTCAAGCGGTTACTACGCACAGATAGGTTCAAGCGGTTACTCCGCAAAGATAGGTTCAAGCGGTTACTACGCACAGATAGGTTCAAGCGGTGACTCCGCACAGATAGGTTCAAGCGGTTACTCCGCAAAGATAGGTTCAAGCGGTGACTCCGCACAGATAGGTTCAAGCGGTGACTCCGCACAGATAGATAGTACCGGGGAGAAATCTGTTGTGGCGGCGATTGGTTATTGGTCTATTGCGAAAGGAAAGAAAGGAAGTTGGATAACCCTTGCTGAATATAGGTTAGATGAAAATAGAAAATACTATCCATATTTTGTAAAATCCGAGTATGTAGATGGTGAAAGAATCAAAGAAGATACATACTATGGACTTTATAACAAAGAATTTAGAGAAGTTATCGAGGTTGATGGGGTTCAATCCTTATTAATCAAAACTAAAAACAATATTCGAGAAATTGTATTAAGAGGAGAATATATCCCAAGTTATATCTTCGCAAAAGACGGCATCTATGCTCACGGACGTACGGTAAAGCAAGCATATAGAGATTGGCTATTCAAGCAATCTGATAGAGATGTCAGCAAATATGAGAACATTAAACCGGATGATATCTATGACCTAAACTTTTGGTATGAGTGTTACCGGAATATAACCGGAGCTTGTGCTACAGGAACAGAAAACTTTATTGAACAATATAAACCTAAAAATAAAATGACACTGGATGAAGTAATTGAAATTACTCAAGGTCAGTATGGGCATAACACTTTTGTAGAATTTTTCAAAAAATAACGTTGGCTTAGTTTTGCAGGTACAAAATCCTGATATGCGGGGAAACGTGTTGATTTTAATTAACATTTCGATTTTCGATTACCCGCATATTAGGAGAACACAAAGGGAAATAACAATGACAGATAAAGAAACTTTTAAGTGTTACTGGTGCAAGAAAAAATTGACAACAGATGATATTGTTATTAGCAGCAGCAAATGGGCTTATTGCAAGGAATGTAAACGCCCAATGCTTGATATGCTAATACAGCCGCCGGAACATTTTTTAAAAAGACACGAAAATGAAATTGAACACGACACGGACATACATTTAATGATGAGAGGTTTCATATAATGACAGATAAAGAACAGATAATAATTGACGGTGTTGATGTAAGTAGATGTACTTATGTTGTATGTAAGGCAACTTGCAAAAATACTGATTGTTATTATAAACAACTCCAACGCAAGACTGCTGAATGCGAGGAGTTAAAAGAATTATTAAGACTAAGAATTAATGATAGAATAGAAAAATTAGGTCGAGCTATAGAAAGAAGGAATATAAAAATAGATAAATACAAGCAAGCTCTTGATGAGATTGAAAAATATCAAAAAAGGAACTGTGAAACTTGTGTTTTTCATAAAACTCACAAATGTGGTATTTCTTGTCAAACATTCGTAATTCTAAACATCATCAATAAAGCAAAGGACATTAATGTCCCTACCCAAAAGGACGGTGAGTAATGTTCTCCTGTTTAATAATAGCATTAGTAGTTATATGGATGTGTAGCGATGAAGATTGGTAAAGGACAGTGAATAATGGGATACAACGATATTAAAGCTAGGTGTAAAAACGCAGTATATAAAGCAGAAAAAGATTGCTTTATCATCATAAATCAAAAAGCAAATACTTTTATATGTTCTAATGGTGGTGCTACATACACTAATACTGATACAAAAGAAATGTTCATACTAGCTAAAGGAGATAGTTTATATTCTTCTGGAAAAGAGGTAGAAATATGAAAAATATAGTAATAGGTTTAATAATTGGATTATTACTAAATGGGTTAATTGTATTTGCTAAAGAAAATATTATTATCAACCCTGCAACTTATGTGGGTAATATTGGTTATGGTTGTATAAATACAACAAAAGTAACAACTTCAGAAGGAACTTATAGAATATTTGTATATTTTAATAGAGGTTACGGTGCTGGAATAACAGCGGTTAAGATTAAGTGAGGTAAACCAATGAAAACAAAACGAGAAATATATGAGCTATTAAAAGAAAATATAATACAATATTACAAAGAAGATAGCATTCCTAAATCTAAATATGAAAATTATGTAGATATACATTATAACAAACTATTTAAACTAAATATAGAAATAGAATTATTAGAAAGAATTTTAGAGGTGGATTGATGGCAACAAACTATGAAAGAATAAAGAATATGACAGTTGAGGAAATAGCTATATTTTTATCTAAAAGTTCAATAGGTGAAGATATTTATGTCAATGAAGTTATTCCAGATAGAGATTATTGGGAACAATGGCTACAATCAGAAAGTGAGGAATAGAATGACAATATTTGAATTTTTAGAAAAATTCAGACTTCCTGAATTATTTTGGGTAATTCTTTTTTTTATGTTTATTTTGCGAAAATAAAATTTTTAAAAAATGGAGTGAAAAAATGACTAACCTATCAAAAGAACTATGCGAGATTTGCGGGATTGAACCGGAAATAATTGAAGATTACGACTCAAACGAGTACGAGATATATCCCGACTTCTCCCAGTCTGGGAATTTAGTAAAGCTATTAAAAATAGCAAATGATGTTCTTGGCAGTGTTCATTTTGCGACTGCATATACAAAAAATAAACCGGATATCTTTGAAGAACAGGTACTATTACATTATTTGCCAATCGCTAAATTAAACGAGGGATTCAAGCGAGCTATCAGAGCGGAGGAATGGAAGTATGACTAACTCTCGTGAAACGAAACTAGAAAAAGCCCTCAAAGAAATCAAAGCATTACTAACCCAGCACATAAACGGGGAACGTATGGTTTTTGCTAATGAAATATTTGAAATTATTGATAAGGCGGTGAAAGTATGACTATTTATAAAGCCATAATTACATTTAATATACCAAATAACGTTAGAAAAGAAGAATTTGAACAGTGGTTAGAATATCATATTTTTCAAGGTCGTTCTTACCCATTGTCAAACCCATTATTAGACAAAGAAATTTATGATTTCGTATCTAATCTTTCAATTAGACAAAGGAGGTGAACGAATAATAATGATACAACTAACTAGAGCAATGCGGCCCAAACTACCGACTTTAGGGTTAAAATTACAAACTTCTTATGAGAGTTGTTTCCAGTCTGTTAGAGTTAAATATTTTAACGAAACAAACGCAAAACTTTATAAAATAATTAAATGTAAATATTGTGGATTGTTATCTATAAAATATATTGGTAATGGTCATCATAAAAGGCAATTTTGCAGCGTTGCGTGTGCCACAAAGTATTTAGGACAGCAGAAAACTATTAATAATTTAAAAAGTGCTATTAAAATTGTTGATAATACGGAATTGAAATTTTTTTTAAAAGATTATTCAAACTTTGTTTATTCGGAAATTTATAATAACTATCCTAAAGAATATCAAGAGGATTTAATAGACTATTGGTCTGAAAAATCTTTGATTTTATTCGCAAATATAAAAAGAGCAAAAATCGAGAGGAAAAACGTAATTTTTAAATACCTTAGGACTTTTTTAAAATATGGATTTTTAAGAGCAAGCAAAATAAAAGAAAAAGAAGTTTTTTATGATGAATTGAGTCATAAAAACTATTCAATAATATTAGGAGATGATAAAAGAGAAAGGTAGAAGATGAAAACTTTAGAGGATTTACAAAATATATTGTTTGAACAAATAGATTTATTAACGAGATTGGATGTAAAAGATGAAAATTTTGAGAGTGAAAGATTAAAAGTTGAATCTATAGCAAACGTAGCCGATAGGATTTTAAAAACAGATGAATTAAACCTTCGGAATCAGGTATGGCAAGCAACACGCAAATTCAAGTTAAACGTAAGACAGATTGGAGTTTACGATGACTAAGATATTCACAAACGAAATGAATGATTTTCTTAGAAAAAATGTTAAAGGAATCACCTCAGCAGAATTAATGGAAAGGATTAATAAAAAATTCGGAACTGAATTTACAAAAACACAGATTAAGAATTGGAAATCTAATCATAATTGTCCATCAGGAGTTGAAGGTCTTGGGAGATTTAAAGCCGGTCAAGCCGCTTGGAATAAAGGCCTAAAAATGACAGATGAAGTGAAAGAAAAAATTAAAGCAACAAAAACTATGTTTGAAAAAGGACATATTCCACATCAAACATTACCATTAGGAACTGAACGCAAAGATAAAAATGGATATATTGAAGTAAAAGTAAAATTTAGTGAATACTTAACCGCAGGAACTAGGGGCAAATGTTCTACATTTGACACAGTTTGGATAAAAAAACATAGGAAAATATGGATAGACCATTATGGGGATAACATACCAACAAAATCTAAAATTATATTCTTAGACAAAAACAAATATAATTTTGACATTAATAACTTAGCTTGTGTCACTAATCGAGAACACGCAACAATGTGTAAAAAACATAGATACACAGAAAATGCGAAATTAACGAAAATAGGAAAAACGTTAACAGAGTTAGAAAATTTGATTAAGAATAAACGAGGTTATTAAATGGATAATCATTACAAAATAGAAGATAAACTGGAAACGGTTAAAAATCTGCTAAAAGCGGCAAATTCATTATTAGATGAAGCAATGACTTTAAATGAGGAAATGATACTTGATGGAAATAAAAGAGTTGAAGGAATTTAAGCGGTATTTGATTGGGAAATACAAGAAAACTCAAGACCACGATTTAATCGTGCTCAAACGGTGTTTAGATAAGATTATAGAGAGGAAATTGAAGAATGAAGATAGACGAGAAAACAGCTGTTAGGGCTTTAAAACAGATTAAAAATGCAAAGCCGGAGGATTATACAACATTTAGAAAAATGGTTTATGATTTGCAGAAGAAAGCAGAAAATGCACTAAAAGGGGTTTAGTATGGAGCTTCAAAAATTTATAGAAGAGGTCAGGCAGAGATTGAACAGTTCTCTGCCTGATTTTCGTACAGTAGATTTAGGATTTTGGAATAAGTCCGGGGAGTATGAGCCGGATTACCAAATTGTTGATATGAGGAGAGAAGATGGGCGAAATTAAACGTGTAAAAGAGATTGCAGAACAAATAGGGGTGTCGAAGGATACTATAAATAGATATTTATGCAGAGCAGATTTTAGTAAATATTTAATATTTAACGGGAGAGTATATGATTATGAGCCGGATATAGCATTTAAACTTAACCGTATGATTAAAGAGAGGGTGTTTTAATGGAATTAACAGAGAGAGAAATAGAATTGATAACGCTTGCAGCGTTTAGGGGAATGAGTGAACAGGATATGGCGAAAGAGTTATCGTTATCGGTCGCGACAGTCAGATCGCATATAACAAATATCAGGAACAAGTTAAATTCTCCCAGTATGCGTAAATATTGGGTCGTGGATGGATTAAAGTATTTGTTCAAAAACAAACTTATAACAATAGAGGAATTTACCGGGGCTTAACCAGCCCCTTTTGTTTACAAAATTTCATGAAGTAATTTTAAATAATGGAGGAATTATGGAAAATAATGTTATTTATATGAATAAGGAAGATATTTTCGCAGAAAAAATGCTACGAGCAAAAGATTTATCAAAAATCTTTATTGGGACGGTCCAAGGAACTTATGATAATTGGGTTAAACTAGGGCTCTTACATCGTTATAAAATTGGCGGTGGTGTTTATTATAAATTGTCAGAAGTCAAACAATTAATAGAAAATTCTGTTGAGTATGGAGTAGTAGGATAATGGCGGGTATTAGGAAGCGAAGTTGGAAAGATTCCAAAGGGAAAATAAAATATTGTTATGAGATTACTTATTATATCAACGGCGAATTAAAGCGAAAGAGCGGTTATAAAACACGGCAAGAAGCACAAGCAGCCTTACCTGATGTTACAAATTCATTTAATACAAATATTACGTTTAAAGAGTTAGCAGATGAGTATATGGAAAAGCATTGCAAGATTCATTGTAAAAAGACTACGTATTCTCTTTATAACTCATATTTAAAAGTTAATCTGGTTAAATTAAAAAATAAAAGAATAAAGGATTTTTCACTACGAGATTTTAATAATCTAATATTTGAATTTAAAACACAAAATTTATCAAATAAAACCATTAATAATATAATTATATATTTAAAATCAATTTTTAATTATGCTATCGATAATGAGATGATTTCTAAGAATCCAATTTCAAAAATAAAAAAACTCCCATCGGAAAAGAAAAAAATCAATTTTTTAACAGAGGACCAGGTTTTAGTTTTTCTTAAAACTGCTAAGATAGTAACACCTGATTATTATGTATTATTTTATACGGCAATCCATACGGGTATGCGTAGAGGTGAGTTATTGGGGCTTGAGTGGCAGGATATCGATTTTAATAAAAACGAAATTAGTATCAATAAACAATGGTACCAATCCGAAGTGAGTACGACCAAAACAACGAACTCAACGCGAATAATTAAAATTCCTAATAGCTTGACCGAGTTATTAAGGGAACATAAACGAAAGCGCAAGAATTTAAGCCGAATAGTTTTTTGCAATTCTAAAGGGCAGCATTTACACACTTGGAATATGACTGAAAGATATTTTAAAAAAGTCTTGCGAAAAATGCAAGAAGATAGTAGGATATATACATTGAACCTTGATTCTTTAAAATTTCACGACTTGCGGCACACATATGCAAGTTTAATGTTGTCTAAAGGAGCACCAATTAAATTTGTCCAGGAACAAATGGGACATTCCAGTTCTAAAGTGACACTTGATATATATAATCATATAATGCCGAAAGAGAGTGAATATGCTCGTAATATTTTAGAAAATATTCATAAATATGAGCAAAATATGAGCATAGAAAATTAAAAATCAAGCTATATCTACGGAGAGGTGTCCGAGTGGTTTAAGGTGCAAACCTGGAACGTTTGTGTGGGGGAAACTTCACCGCGGGTTCGAATCCCGCCTTCTCCGAATAAAGAAGGGTAAGCTTCTGCTTAACCCTTTTTTATTTTGGGAAAGTAATGATGAGAACACGCTTATTTCGCGGGTTGCGCGAGGGAGCTGAGGGCGAAGGCTTGACGACTAAATGGCAGAGCCATTGCAGTCGGCAACCGTAGACCCGTTAAACGCGACCGAGCAAGACCGAATCCCGCCTTCTCCGTTTTTTAATGAAGTTAAAATAATATGGTGATAGGGATGAGAACCACCAAGCGAAGCTTGGTCAGGTTCGAGCGGATTTTGGCAAGTGCGACGACTGCAAAGCAGTCTAGTCACGTCCCTGAGAACAAGCTGTTTGAGTGCAGATTTTGCCTTTTGCAAAATCGTAACGAAATACAAAGCTTGTGAACCGCCAATAATCCAAGATAATCCCGCCTTCTCCGAATAAAGAAGGGTAAGCTTTTGCTTAACCCTTTTTTATTTTGGGAAGGTAATAATGAGAACACGCTTATTTCGCGGGTTGCGCGAGTGTATTGAAGTGAGTGTTTTGCGTAGGGCAGATGGTGCGATTATTTTGGGCAATCGGCTTGTGTTGCGGTTTTTGGGGGTCGGAAATAATCAAACCATGTGAACCGTAATTACTCTTTTTACTCTTTTTCTACTCGGGGCAGATGGCGTGATTATTTCGGGCAAAAGGATTGCAACCCTCTTTCTGCTTGTGTTTTAGGGTATTTTAGGCTCGGTTCAAATGGTATGATTATTTTGGGCAAGTGAGTCGTTTGAGGTTTTTGAAAATTCTGCCGTTCTGTTAAATTTTTTAATTGATACGAAACCGACACAATGCTCGTGTAAAGTAACATATAAAATGACTACAAACGAATAGGTCGGAAATTTAATTAAGATAGGTATGAATGGCAAATTATACATGTTAGAAATTTTGCGGAACTAAAAAATGCGGAACCTTGATGTCTCAAACTCAATAAAACCGTTTCAAATTAAAATAACGAAAATTCAATAATAACAGATATTTATAGCAAAAAAGAATGACTAACATCAGGTTTGAGAAATTTTAGTAAAATTATCCAATTTTTTAAATCTGCGGAAGCAATTTCTCGGAACTTGAGGAATCCAAACTACAATCAAATCACAACAATATTTGTATTTCTTATATTTTTTATTCCCACACTGTTGATAATTTTTCTCAAAATATATGAGAGTCAACAGTAAGCCGGAACCCCGTAGTTTTGGTAATCTCTGATTATTAAAATGTTTATTTTATATTGTTGATGCGGTAAATCTGTGATTTACCGCATCCTACAGAACTACGGCGGAATCCCTCCCACTCCTTATATATTTCTTTCTGTATACATTGAATTTGTATTTAGTAAAATGCAGACAACACCACGGATCGGCTTTTGGCTGGACAATTCCAACCAAACACCGCAGCAGACAGTAGAAACCATTCTGAACGTTAGGAAGCCGGTATGATTGTTACATATAAGGGGAAGAAAAATTTCTTTTAGGTACTTGCTTTCCTAAAACTGATGTGATACAATGATTTAATCCAGAAAAGGAGTAAAAAATATGCGGCAAGGTATTCTTAAATAAAACTATAATCAAATAGTGGGAACAAAGGATTATGATAGTCCCTTTTGTAGGGGCTTAGTTTTTTGTACCCAATTTAAGAATACTTTTGCCTTATCAATTTTGACATATCCCCAAAAACAGCAATCACAAACAGGTGTATGCTGTATATGTGTATGTCCGCAACTTATAATCCCCAGTGGTAAAAGTATTTTACTGCTGGGGATTTTTATGCCCTTTGGGGCTGTAAAGGGAGGACAATCA
>CALUXU010000007.1 GCA_944324825.1 Candidatus Gastranaerophilales bacterium | reverse complement strand
TATAACATAATAATCATTGTGTTATAATGCAAATAAAGCAAAACATGACATTATCACTGCGAATATGATTATGATGATTAATAAGAATATTAAAACAAAAGACCGTCCTAAATCGACGGTCTTTTATCTTATAAAAATCTTATAGCAACTCTGCTCGATTTATACGTATAGCCTATATATTCGTATTTTAAATTATTCTCATTAATAAACTCTTGAAAAGCCCTAAACTCTCCTTTTTCCCAATTCGGATAATTAAAATATTCATCAAAAACAACTATAGTACCTGTTGTGATATTATCTTTTAAAAGATTAAACATAGTCTTTGTTGAAGAATACAAATCACTATCGGCATGAATAAATGCAACTTTAAAATCTCCATGTTTTTGCCTAAATGCAGGTATAGTTTCATCAAACCACCCCTTTACTAATTCAACATTTTTTCTAACTTTAGGTAGTGCTGGGAGTTTAAAATGACCTTTTTGATGATTTGCAGTCCAACTCTCCGGTAAACCTTCAAAACTATCAAAACCATATATTGTCTTATCCGATTTTATACCTGCAATATAATTAATAGACTCACCTTTATAAACCCCAAACTCAAAATACAGTCCATCCTCTGGAACATTACGCAATGCATAAGACAACAATTTAAATCTATCATCAAATGCTGGTAGTGTAGACATATTATCAATTACATATTGAGCTGTTGAACGTGCAGCGATATCCACCATATATGTATTCAAGTTTCTTGGAGACCACATACTTTGCGCCATCCAAGGGTTTTCACGTTCTAAATAATTAAGTACCATCTCTGCAGGCGAAAAAGGTATTACAAATGTATGATTAAATAAAGTTAAATATTTAGCTCTTCGTCTTGCTCCTTTAACATACTTGAACCAAATATTCTTCTTGACAAAAGGATATATACAATTCTTATTAATTTCATCTGGTAAATCGTAAATAATTTGCACATAATCTTTTACAGCAACTAAAATATTATCAAAATCAAATAATGCCAAAGAGTTTATATCTATTTTTGGAAACCCAAAATATAACTCCCCATTTTCTGCACTTGAAAATGTTTTATCACAAATACCAACAATATTTAAACTAGATAAATCATACTTTTTTATAATCGTTTGAAATAATTGTCCTGCACCATATATAACTATTTTCTTGTTCTTAAATTTATTTTTTAAAAACTTAAAACGTTTTGAAAATTTATTATCTACTAAATATTGTTCTAATTCATTCATAAAGGCTCCTTTTCATTATTTATAATACTCAGGCAAAATCAGCAACACCACGTCTATCCCAATTAATATTCCTTTTTACAATTTTAGCAGGAGTACCGGCCAGTATAGTATTTTCTTCAGTAAATTCTTTGTTTACAACCGATGCAACTCCTACAACACAATTTGAAGGAATACGTGCTCCTTTTAATATTGTGACATCTTTGGCAACCCAAACATGATTACCTATATAAACATCTTTTGCAGGATTAATAATTTTTCTTGTATCTTTATCATAAACAGTATGAGCATCTGTTGTTCTAATCATTATTTCCCAAGAAAATTGACAATCATCACCTATGCTAACAATTCGGTTACAGCCTGAAAACATATGTATTGCTATTGAAACTGTTGTAGTATTACGCCCAATTTGCAAAGTATTTTTGCTGCCCATTAAAACTCGCATTCTTCTATATTGATTATTTGCTCCAATAATTATTTTATTATCAGAATGTCCTAATAGCTCAACCTTTTCTGTTATATCAAACGGTTCATGGATTTCTATGTAATTATTTTCACCAGTCATTTTTATAAAAAGATTTTTTATTTTGGGGTTATATACTCTTTTACCATTTTGTTTTACAAGAACGACAACATTATTTTTTGCTCCAAATAATGTTTTTATCAAAGGGATTTTACATGCATAATACTTAAGCCAATCGACATGGTTTACAGCAACAAAAGGAATGATAGACTTGTTGAAAAATGTTTTCTTCAATGATTCTTGTAACGATAAATAATATTGTACAGAAAGCAAGACAACATCAGCATTTACATCATGCCATTTTGAAAATGGAATAATTGGGTAACCAAATTCTTTGCGCCCAATATCTTCTATTAAATACTTTCTATCGGTAATCCCAATGATATTCAAACAACTTAAGTCGTAATTTTTTATTATTTCCTGGAACATTTTTCCTGTTCCATAAACTAAAATGCGTTTATTTTTTAATTTTTTAGATAAATATGCTAAACGCGAACTAAAACAATGACTCTCTAAATATTTTTTCACCCAAACTCCCCAAAATTTAATATTGAATATTTATATGATATTATAGAAATGTTAATATTTCAAGAAAAGAGATATAATGTGCATAAAATAGAAATAGACTTAGTTAATAAACAAGAAAAATATCAAAAAATTAAACTTGTAAAACCTAACATTTTATTCAACAGGGCGGATATCAAATTTAATAATGACTTTGAACTTTTAAAAATCCAATATAAAAATAAAACAAAATATTTATCTTTTCATATTCATGGATTATATTGTTATCTTGGTTTATACATGATGAAACTCGACAAAGAAGAGTATAACGCTATACTTAAGTTTATTTATGAAAAGTTCTCAATTGACAGGTTTTATATCATACAATCACTAAACAAAAGTAAAGATGTAAATAAAACTGTACACTGGCTATTAACACTACCTGCTACTCAGGAAGAGTTTGATAAACTATTTTCTTCCCGCTCTAGATATAACAGACGTACAAAAAGAAAAAAATTAGAAAACAACTTTAATTGTAAATTTGAGCATTATCATAAATCTCAACTTACAGAAAATTTATTAGAAAGATTTCTTGAATTAAAAAGAAACGATTATGAAACTGCGTATAGCGGTATATCAGTAAAAGATTTATTATCTGATTTTTATGGGATAACAGATGTTTATACATTAACAATAAATGATAATATCGCAGCATATCTTTTGTACTCTATATATGATGATAATGATGCATACCAAGTTAATCTTGCATACGATCACAAATATTCTAAATATAGTATTGGTGAAATGCTCTATTATTATGGTATTGAAGAAATGATAAAAAGAAAAATAAAAAGAGTATATCTAGGCGGGGGCGAATACGATTATAAAGCAAATTCAAAAGCTGTAAAAACTAATACATACGAAGGCTACTTTACTTATACTCCATTATTAAAAAAAATATTTTCTTATAAATCACAGCTGGATAACAATGGAAGATTAGAAAAATTTATATATTTTATGGGATTAAAAATATATCTACAAAAAAGTAATTTACCAACCAATAATTATCTGGATTATTTTAAGACAATTAAACTGGAAAAACACATTAAACAACTTTCTAAGATTAATAAAAATAAAAAGATTATTTTATATGGTGCAGGATTAATGGCAAAACAATTACTACAAAACTATGACCTAAAAAATTTAAATATTGTTGGTGTTTGTGATAGAGGATTTGCAAATAATAAAGTGAATAAATTTTATGGATATAAATGTATTCCCCCACAAGAACTAAAAACTATTGACTTTGACACCATATATGTATTAATTTCAAGGTATGATGAAATAATAAAAGATTTAAAAACAAAATATTGCAGCACTTTAAAACACAAAAAAATTAAACCTTTTCTTTACTAAACAATTTGAGGAACAATGGATATTTTAAAATATTTTAAAGAAGTTAACGCACAAAAACAAATTAATAAATTAGCAAAAAAATATAAAAATAAAAAAATTGCAATCTACGGAGCAGGGTTATATTTTGAAATTTTAGAACAAAATTTCGATTTATCATCTCTTAATATAGTTGCAATATGTGATAAAAAATTTGAATCTTCAAAACAAAATAATACAACAAAATATCATCCAATTACACCAGAAGAACTAAAAA
Source organism: Candidatus Gastranaerophilales bacterium (assembly GCA_944324825.1). Lineage (GTDB taxonomy): Bacteria > Cyanobacteriota > Vampirovibrionia > Gastranaerophilales > Gastranaerophilaceae > UMGS1585. The sequence goes on along the minus strand of CALUXU010000007.1, from coordinate 86,288 downwards.
CTTTTGATTATGACATTCTTGCAGTTGCATTATATGATGATGTTTGGTTGCTGGACTACCTAGAATATAAACTGCTCATTAATACACCTAATGAAGATAAAAAAATTATATCTTTAATTGAACCGACAATATTTTTTATACTTAAACTTTTCTTATTGGAGAAATAATGAATATAACAGATTTTATAAAGAATAATTTTTCCCTTACCAAAATATATAAAAATTTATATAAAAAAACGTTAAAAAAATATTTTGAAATACAAAAAAATATAAATATTTCTAACCTTAAACCAGCCACAGGATATTTAAGAAAATATCAGTTAGCAATATTAGATTTTGCAAATTACTGGTTTAATATTTTTGAGGTCCAAAATATATCGTATTTTTTAATTTCTGGGAATCTTCTTGGAGCATATAGACACAAAGGTTTTATCCCTTGGGATGATGATATGGATATTGGCATGATGAGAAATGATTACAATAAACTAGTTAATTATCTTAAAATACATCATATTGAAATAAATGTTGATAATTTAACTATTAACAGCAGAAATAAATATATCCTAATGAATCAATCTATCAAAAAACACACAAATAATATATTATTTATGAAGTGCCCTACTCATTTACAAATATTTAAAGGGAATTCAAAAGGAGAAATCATTTTACTAGAAGTTTTTCCTTACGATTACTATTCAGATGATATTACTCTGGATGATATGCAAAAATACACAATTCAAATGCGAAAAGATATATACAGATTGAAACAATTTAGTTTAATTGAAAAATTTCAAAACGATGTAAAAGAAAAATATAAGATTGTAAAACATTCTAATACTGTATATTATGGAATTGACAACTGCGATTTAATAGACATTCCATGCAAAGAATTATTTTCAATAACTGATATTTTTCCAATAAAAAAAATACAATTTGAAAATACATCTCTATGTGTACCTAATAATATCGAAAAACATCTAAGAATAAATTATGGCAACAATTTCATGGACATGCCCGCAGAAATTGAAATTGATATGCACAGACAAAAATTTAATCAAAATAAAAAAACAAAACCAGAAATAAAGAATGTTGATAAAAGAGTAAATCTAAAAAAAATAAAAAATAAACTAACTTTTAAGTTTATAAAATATAAAGATTTATATTTAAAATACAAAAAAATGTTAATTTTTTTACAAGATATTACATAAATTTAAACTAATGGAAAAAAGTATAATTATTAATAAAATAAAACGTAAACTAAACATTTATCAATCATATAAATTACAAACATTGATTGATGAGAATTTGCGTACTTATATTTTTATATATAAATTAATAAAAGTTAGCGATAGAAATAATACCATACAACAAAATCATGAGAAATATTTAAAACTTATTAAATTACTAAAAAAATGGAAATATTTTCCCGAACAAAAAAAAATTTACAAATCATCCCTTTGTATACTAAATTCATTACTTCAAAATATAAATATCTATAACTTACTCCCTTGTCAAAATCGATTTTTACGAGAACATCAACTTAAGACCGTCCATTTTTGTAAAAAATTATGTGACGTTTTTACAGAAAATAATTTACAATATTTTATAACATCAGGAACACTAATAGGATACTTAAGACATAGTGGCTTTATCCCATGGGATGATGATATGGATATTGGAATGATGAGAGAAGATTATGAAAAATTAAAACTTTTATTAAAAGAAAGATTTGTTGAAATAGATATTTCTAAAATTATGGAAAACAAAGAAAATAAATTATCTGTTTTTGATAAATATTTACACAAATACCATAATCAGATACTATTTTCAATCACTCACCATCATATACAAATTATGCAAGGTACCAGTATAAAAAATTGTTTATGCTTTGACATTTTTCCACATGACTTTTATTCTGAAACATACACGGTTGACAATATAAAAAAAGACATAAATGATATCCGTAAAAATTGTAATTCCATATTAAATTTCAAAGAAAAATACCAATACATACTTGATAAAATCGCCAATAACAATAATATTACCCGAACAAGTAATAAAATATTTTTTGGTTTTGATAGTTTGGATAGTTATTTATTCCCAATTAATCAATTCATGACAAAAAATACAATTTTTCCGTTAAGAAAAATCCTATTCGAAAATATGGAATTTTTTGCCCCAAATAACATGGAAGAATACATATCAAATCAATATAAAAATTGGAATCAACTTCCTAATGATATTAAAATTGCACCTGAATTAAGTAAACGTTGCAAAGGAATTACTAAACAAATTTTATGATTATCTTATTTCAATATCATTTGGCAAATGATTATGTTTTTTTCTATTAGTTTTTTGTAATTATTTCACTGTCCCAAAGTTATATCTAACAAATAAAATTAATTTCTTGAATTAGGTTACCTAATATGGTATAATAAAAATATAATAATGAAAGATGAAAGACAGTATAAGGCAGAATATTTACCGGAAGCGATAGAACAACTGACAAAGTTATCTGCAGAAAATCAAGACAAAATAATTGAAGCAATTCGAATTTTTGAAGAAGTCGGAACTGCATACAAAAATATAAACGATTTAAACGATGGACTCTTTGAAATTAAACCCAAAGGGGTACGTGCATATTTTATGTATGATTACAATCGCAGACGAGTTATAATCATTGGTTTTATATGTTTAAAGAAAACTCAGGAAGCACCAAAAAGATATATAAAACAAGCAAGAAAATTAATTACTGAATATCTTGAAACAGAAAAGACGGAGTTAGATAAATGCAAAGACTAAAAACTACAGAAGATTTACTGAATGATCGCACATTATTTACGCAGGAACGTGCTGATAAAATTCGTGCAAATGCGGCTAAAGAAGCTGCTAAAATAAAGGCAGGCAGAAAACCGGCAATTGCAGGAAGTTCCAGAAATAAAGTTATTAAAGTTTCCGAAGAAACTAAAGAAGCCATACAATATGCTTACTCTATCGGAGTAGTTATTAATCTGGAAGATGTAAAATTACTTCAATATCTTAAAGAACAAGGATTAACTTTAGCAAAATTACACAATTCTTAGATATAAAAATAACTAAGATTCAATTTCAATATCATTTGGTAAATGATTATCAGTCTTTTCTATTAGCTTTTTGTAATTATTATAAATCTTTTTCTTAAGGCTTGTAGAACTGCAGTTTCTGCCATAAGGGAAATAAACAACAGTAACTCCCAAATCTTCAAGATAATCATATTTTCCAGCCCAATCGTCACCAACTACGAAGATATCAAACTTTAATTTTTTGACTTTGTCTCTATGGTCAAGACTATGCTGAGGAATTACAATGTCAGGATATTTGATTGCTTTCATAAGCGCAATACGTTCTTCAAAAGGTATTACGGGTTCTGATTTGTATTCATTCACCAGTTCATCTGTATTAACACCAACAATCAATATGTCACCGAGAGCACGAGCATATTCAATCATTTTTAAATGATTGATATGAAGCATATCAAAAGTTCCTGATGTATAAACTACTGTTTTATTTCCAATCATTTAATCTCCTTTAAAATTGCACCTAAAGCTTCTAAACATTCATTTATTTCTTTTTTTTCAATTGCTCCAAAATTCCCGACTCTAAATAGTTTATGTTTTAACTCGCCGCCGGATGGAGCTATTTCTATACTATATTTTTCACGCATCAATTGTACAATTTTATATGCATCTATTTCATTTGTGTATACTGCAGTTGTACAATTTGCAGGATTTTCGGCAAGAATATTGAATCCCAGTTTATTTAAACCATCTCTTAAAATTTCGGTATTATTCTTATATCTTACTCTGAAATTTTCAAGTCCTTCTTTTCTTATCTTTTCTAAGCGTTTATCCAATTGATTGACCAGCCCGACTGCAGGTGTAAACGGAGTCTGTCCTCTTTGGGAATTATTTACATAATCAAATATATCAAAATAAAAAGTTCTTAAATTTGATTTCTTTGCATATTCCATGGCTTTCTTGCTTGCTGATAAAAATCCTAACCCCGGAGGCAGTGCAAATGCCTTTTGCGAAGCTGATACGGCAACATCAACCCCCCATTCATCCTGACAAAATTCGTCAGCAAGCAGCCCGCTTACGCAATCAACAATAAATAATATATCCGGATATTCTTTTAGTATTTCACCAATAGCTTTTATATCAGTCAATACTCCGGATGATGTTTCATTCAGAGTCGCAAATAAAGCTTTTACATCAGAATTTTCTTCCAAATATTTTTTTACAATATCAACTTGCGGGCTTTTACCAAATTCTACAGGAATCTCTATTGATACTATATTATGTTTTTTGCAAATATCTCCCCATCTTTTTCCAAATGAGCCGCCATTGATATACAATGCTTTGTCGTTAGAAGACAAAAAATTTGTTACAGCAGCTTCCATTGCCCCTGTACCTGATGTAGCATATACAACAACAGGATTTTGAGTCTGAAATGCATATTTTAAATTCTCAAAAATCCTGAGCCATTTTTGAGTATAATCTTCTGTACGCATGTATTCCTGCGGTTTGGAAGCTTCTTCCAGAATATCTTTCTCTATTTCTGTAGGTCCCAAGACCATCAATAGCTTGTGTTGCATAATTTACCCTATATCTTTTATTATATCCTCTAATATATTTTTAGCGCAATAGTTATTTACAAACGACAATTCTTTTAGTGCATTTTTTCTATCTTCCATTTTAGGGTCTTGCTTTTCGTCTATAAGCAAATGTAAATATTTTTCCAACTCTTCAACCGTTTGTGTTTCATAATAATTCTTACATATTTCTCTTACAAGTTTATTCCCTTTAAAGTCTTCTGAACGCAAATGAATACAAGGTTTTCCGGTTAAAAAATATTCAATAAGAAACGAGCCGCAATCTGTTATTAACATTCTTGATTTTTGAAACAAGTCTAAATAATCGCCTTTGTCATACAACATTCCGGCTTTTCTCCAGCGGTTGTAATACTCGTCTGCCTCTTCCTTACTCATATAACCCGATGTACAAAGAAACTTGTATAGCAACGGGTGCGGTTTGAATACCCAGTTTAATTCAGGATGAGTTTCTGCGTATTCCAATATTTTCCACCCGTTCCAATCAAAAGTTCCATACCTCATATTGTCCCCGCAAACAGTCCAATGCGGGGCATATATAATGTATTTCCCCTCATTATGTTCTTTGTTTAAATAAAAATAATCAAAAAACGGATAACCAGTTGTAACAAGTTTCTGCCCTTTGTCAGGCATATATTGTGAATAAAGATTTTTATAGAAATCATCCGGAATATAGTATTTGTAAATATACCTGTGAAACCTTAAATCACACTCAAAACGCTCCTCTGAATCAGAAAAAAAATACGGAACATAATATGTTAATGCAAATTCAGAGCAAACAACAGGCCCCTGAGATGTTTCAACATACCACGGATGCTGGTATATGATTATATCCGGTTTTGGCTTCATGTCCTCAAACGGAATATAGGATTGATTTGAACAATCAAAGGCCTTTAAAACCCGCATATCCTTAGTTTTAAAAAAATCATACACTTTTTCTAAATCATCATCGGTTTGATAATTACAATTATTTCCCGGAGCAGCATTTTTTGTCACAAAAATATACGGAGTAAATAATGCACTTTCTTCCATTAAATCATATACACTCTGACACTTCCATTTAGTATCGTCGTATACATAAAATGCAACGTTAAAATGTGTTCTTCCTTTTAATTTCTTAAAAACTTTTTGACGGTTTTTAGAAATATAATCAAGATTTTGTTTTAATTTGAAATCATATCCGGCATCAACGATTTTCTTTCCAATATTTTTAGGGAAAAATAAAGAAATTTTTTGTGCTAATTCGTAATACGGTATATACATTATTAAATTCTCTCCGGTAAGATAATTATAGCATAACAAGTGATTAAGTGATTGGGTGATTAAGCAAATGAAAGAAGTTGGAAATGCGGCTAAGTAGTCAAGTAGTTAGGCAGCTAAGTAAAACCAACACTCCTTTGTCAACCTGAACTTGTTTCAGGTTCTTACCGATAGTGAATCTGAAATATTACACTGACAAGCAACACAGTGAGTAGTGTGCTATTTATTGCACAAAAGAATCAAGAACATGAAAGATTGCCGCGCTAACGCTCGCAATGACTGGTTTTTTGTCATTCTGAGGGCACAGCCCGAAGAATCTCTGTTTTGACAAGTGATTAAGGTTGTGAATCGCCAAACTTGTTACATTAGTGAATAACTTTACGTTCAAATATATAAAAGTCTGCAAAAGAAGATTCATTTGGTTTGTCAGGATTATACGGGTATTTGTTTGGAATAACCTGTATAAGTTTCCATTCTTCTTTATTTTGCTCAACCCAATTAGTAAATTTTCTGTGTTTTACGTGGATATAATGCTCTTCATTTTTATTAGATGCATAAATAATTACATATTTATCTGAAGAATCAAACAGACGATTCATATATTCTTCATAGACATTATTTTCAATCAAATGATAAATTACATCAAGCGAAAGTGTTAATTCTGCTCTTTCGTCAGCATATTCTGTCATATTTTTGAATTTGTAATCCTTATTAAGACGGAATTTCCTTTTACAATAGTCAAGTATAGTATCAGAAACGTCAAAGCCTGTATAATTATGTATTTTAAATAACTCAAGCTGGTTTCCGTCACCGCAGCCAAATTCTATAACGTTGTTAATATTGTGTTCTTTTATAAAATTGTTTATTACATCTGCCTTAAACTCGGCTAATACTCCATAACTCCCGGCACCGGAGTTTCCTTGATTTTTGTATCTGTTTTCCCAATATTTTGCTGAATCAAAATTTATATTGGTCACCATTAAATCTAAACCGGAATCAAGATTTGTTTCGGATACGTAAAAGTCATTTATCGAAAATTCTTTTTTATAGTCTATATCTGTTTTTATTCGTTTTCTAATTCCGTTAAAATCAGAGCGTTTATCTGCAACGCGGTTGAATTCTATATCCAATATTTCTTGTTTTGATGTAACACTTAGAATCTTAAAACTATTGAAGACTTTTGAAACTTCTTTTTGCAGCATTTTGGAATCGTATTCTCTTAAATGCTCTTCATTCCAAGGCTTTTGTTTTGGTGCAAGTCTATGAGTTCTGGACGGAGTTGTTATGATAAAAACGCCGTCATCTTTTAAAACTCTTTTTATTTCCTTAAGATACTGTTTAACATTTTTGACGTGCTCTATTACATGGAAAGAAACAACCGCATCAAAGAAATTATCCGGGTAATTCAGTTTTTTCCCTGAATAAGTTTTAAACGTACAGTTATCCTGTTTATATACAGCTTTGGCTTTTGTTATTGCATCTTCCGAGATATCAATCGCTTCTACATGTCTGAAATGTTTGGCAAGATATGATGTTCCGTATCCGTCACCGCATCCTATTTCAAGAATTGATGCGTTTCCTTTTACCTGTTTTGTTACGTAGTCGTATGCAAATTTATGATCAAGAAACAGAACGTAATTATAAATATCATCATTGTATAATTCAAATACATAATGATAATCTCTGAGTTTATCTTTTATTTCCGGGTATGTATTGATTACATTTTTCAGCTGAAGGTCATTTCCTCCCTTCATATTAACATGGTATAGTGTATGCTCTGTTGTTAATCCCATTTCCCGTTTTGGATTTGTATATATAATTTTATTAATCGGGAATTTAACAACTTTTATTTTTGTATTATTTAGAACTGCCATTGCCCAGAACCATATATCATCGGCATTCGGTGCAAGCCACATGAATGTTTTTTCTTCAAAAACATCCGGGTGTAAGCTATGCGGAGGGTATAATATTCCGCCGCAGCCGACAGCCACATTTATGTAGTCAGCCGTATTATCATCAATTGAACGCTGCCAGTTTGTATAAGCTTTTATGTTCTTGCCTTCAAAGGTTATTTTATGGGCATTATGACAATAAATATAACCGGAATCATCAAGGTAGGCATTATAGAGCTTTTCAAGCCAGTTTTCCGGATAAAAAATATCATCATCTGCGGTTACTATAACATCATTTGGAAATTCTTTAAGCGCAGGGATAAGTTTTTTATACGATTTGATGTTTTTACACCATTTTATTTCTAACCCGTAATTTTTAAAATATAGTACCTTTTTAGGAATATCTTTTTCTTTATTAGGGAATTCTTCTTCTGCTAACCACAAAATAAGTTTATCCGGTTTTGTTGTTTGGGTAAGAAGTGAATACAGGCAGTAGTGGATATCATACATTCTTTCAGGGTATGATGTTAAAGACACAATCAATTTCTGTGCTCTTGGTGTTTCTGTAATCCCGCTTTTTGACATTAATTCTATTTCGCTGTCAAGTTTTGCGGTATTAATACCTCCGGATATGACCATATTTATTCTGTTTAACATTTTTTGGTTAAAATTCAGTCTGGATTCCATAAATTTATATTCTTCCAGTAACTTTTTATATTTGTCCTCAAAACGAAATTTTAATCCGCAAATTGTAACAGTGGTAGATGTATAATTCTTTTTTATCGAGAATATCTTATTTATTAAACTATTTTTATCTTTTCTAATTGAGCGTATATCATTGTATTTAAAGTCTAAATTTACAAGCGGGATAATTTTTGAGTTTTTGATGATACGTTTTAGTTCTGATATCACTGGATAATAGTTTTGAACTGCGACAATAATGTAGTCTGCACTATATTCAGGTAGTTTTATATACGGGATTATGTCATATCCCATTAAATCTTTACCTTCATCTTCCGGCGCAAATTTTTTATCACAGATTCCTATAATATTAAATTCTGATAAATCATATTCTTCTCGTATTGTTTGGAATAAAAGTCCGCATCCGTATATGATTATTTTTTTATTCTCAATATTATCTTTTAATTGTTCAATTTGGTAATGCATAAAATTATCTTGTAAAAATTTTTTTAAATCGCTCATATAATCTCCTAATGGATTCGGACAAGTATTCTTATGGATATCATATATGTTTCTGCGTTTTAATGCAATATTTATGTTACAATTTTGGTGGAGGATATATGTCTATACTTGCCGATTTACATATTCATAGCAATTATTCTGACGGCAGTGATACTATTGAAAATCTGCTCACTAATATAGAGAAATCAAATATAAGTGTTTTTTCTCTAACGGATCACGATACAATTGATGGTGCAATTGAGATAGAAAAATTTGCACCTTCTCATATTAAATATATAAGAGGTGTTGAGTTAACCTGTAAAACAAGAGATATCAAGTGTCATATTCTGGGATATAATTATCAGCCTAATGATATGGATTTGCATAATCTTATATTGAAAGGTAAAGAATTACGCAGACAAAAATTGGAAACTCGAATTAAATATTTAAAAGAGGTTTGGAATATTGAATTAACAAAAGAAGAGCTTGATTGGTTATATTCCCGACCTAGTGTTGTAAAAACTCATTTTGCCAATATTCTGGTTAAAAGAGGCTTGGCTGATGATAATTTATCTGCAATGAGAAAATATCTTGACGGGTGTAAAACAGGTAATACACGCTTTGACGGCGAAGAAGCTATTAATGTAATTCTAAATGCAGGTGGTATCCCGATTTGGGCTCATCCTCTGGGGGGTGAAGGTGAAAAACATCTATCAGAAGATGAATTTTTGTTCCGTTTAAATACTATGATGGAATGCGGTATAAAAGGTTTGGAATGTTATTATTCAAGATATAATGATGCAGAAATTTCCTTCCTGATAGATTGCGCAAATAAATATAATCTCTTGATTTCAGGCGGCAGTGATTACCATGGTAGTAATAAAAAAAATATTACGATAGGGAAACTAAATGTAGATAATCGACCTGTTTATTGCGATAAGCTGACAATTATTTCAAATCTCCCATTAGAGTAAAAAATTGTTCAACTTCTTCATCTGCGTTTTTGTCAATATAAAGAACCTTTACTCCGATGGATTCTGCATAATGTACAAGAATATTAGCAAACTGTGTTTGCATGGAGGTTCCGATAACCAATCAAATAGCATCATCTCCGTCTTGTTTTGCTTTATAAGCTGTATCTTTTATAAGATTTATTGCATCGTCGCTGTGGTACATTTCCTGCCCGTATAATACAATATTATTTTTTAAGTAGTTCCCGTGGAGTTCATAAACGTTTTTTGAGCCGGCTTTACTGTGTAAATTGTCAACATTCATTGTTATAACCGGAATTTGTAATTTTGCGATTATTTTGTGGGCTTTTGTCGGTTCTTTGTCTTTGACGTTATTCTTAAGCAGATTAATAGCTTCATCAAACTCTTTCGGGTGTTCTTCTTTGAAAGTCACCGATAGTTTTTCTTTAATCCCCGGAATTTCTTCAAAAGTCGGAATCCCTGCTGATTTTGATATCCCCGCTCCTGTAAATACGATATATTTTGCCATGTTTTCCCCGAACAATATTTTAACTTATATACAAAAAAAGAGCCTTTTCGGCTCTTTAATTTAATTGGTGGAGGTTAGGAGATTCGAACTCCTGACCCCCTGCGTGCAAAGCAGGTGCTCTACCAGCTGAGCTAAACCCCCACGGAGTCATTACTCTTTTATAATACATGATGATTTTTTTTTGTAAAGTACCTTTTTTATTTATTACTTTGTACTATTATTATTTATATTTTTTTGATATACTTATTTACGTAAATATTATTTATTAGGAGCATTTATGAATAAAAGTCAATCCGTTGGCATGTACGTTATTTTAGGTGTTATGGTTCTAGCATTTATATCAATGCTTTTAAGCGGACCGACAACGAATACGAAGGAGCTTACATATACAGAATTTGTACAAAAACTTCAAGCCGGAGAAATAAAAAGCGTTCAAGTGGATAAAGATTCGCTTCTTGCGCTGCCGGTAAAACAACAGGCTCCTGAAAAAGAACAAACGACGAATCCTTTATACGGAACGTCAAAAATGGTTCCGACACTTCAATATCATGTACTTATACCGCAATCCTCCGATATTATGAAGAAATTGGAAACTGCAAAAGTTGATATTAGTGTTAAAAAACCTAGCGAATCATCGCAGATTGTAAATATATTCGGCTCTTTAATCTTACCGTTATTATTTATAATATTTCTTGTCGTTATGGCGAAAAGTATTCAGGCCGGCGGCTCTCAAGCTATGTCTTTTGGTAAGAGCAAAGCCAAAATGCTCCTAGATAGTAAAGTAAAAACAACGTTTAACGATGTTGCAGGTATTGATGAGGAAAAGAAAGAACTTGAAGAAATTGTTGATTTCTTAAAGCACGGAGAAAAATATCTTAAATTAGGCGCCAAAATCCCGAAGGGTGTTCTTCTTGTAGGTGCTCCTGGTACCGGTAAAACACTTATGGCGAAAGCTGTTGCAGGTGAAGCAGGTGTTCCGTTTTTCTCTATAAGCGGTTCTGACTTTGTTGAAATGTTTGTCGGTGTTGGTGCCAGCCGTGTAAGAGATTTATTTGATCAGGCTAAAAAACACCAGCCTTGTATTATATTTATTGATGAAATTGATGCCGTCGGACGTCAGCGTGGTGCCGGACTTGGCGGCGGTCATGATGAAAGAGAGCAAACACTGAACCAACTTCTGGTTGAAATGGACGGTTTTGATAAGAATACAAATATTATTGTTATAGCCGCAACAAACAGACCTGACATTTTGGATAACGCACTTTTAAGACCGGGACGTTTTGACAGACAAATTGTTATCAATAAACCTGACGTATTGGGGCGTGAACAAATTCTTAATGTCCATGCTGAAAATAAACCGTTGGCACAAGAGGTTGACTTAAAGGTATTAGCAAAGAGAACTCCGGGATTTACCGGGGCTGATTTGCAAAACCTGTTGAATGAAGCAGCTTTGCTTGCTGCACGTCACGATAAGACAGAAATTAACATGACTGATTTAGAAGAAGCCATAGACAAAGTTATGGCAGGTCCTGAAAAGAAAAGCCGTATTATATCTGAGGAAGAAAAAACAAATACCGCTTATCACGAAGTCGGGCATGCTCTTCTTGCCAAGCTGTTAGATAATTGTGACCCTCTGCATAAGGTTTCAATTATTCCTCGCGGTATGGCGCTTGGTATAACATTGACACTGCCGGAAAAAGATTATTTGACAATGAAAAAATCTCAACTTCTGGATAGAATTACAATGACTCTCGGCGGTCGTGTTGCGGAGGAAATTATCTACGGCGGAGATTCTGTTACGACCGGTGCTTCAAACGATTTGGAAAAAGTTTCGGATATCGCACGTAAAATGGTTACCGCTTATGGTATGAGTGATAAAATGGGGAATCTTACATACGGTAAATCCGAAGAACATATATTTATGGGACGTGATTTCGGTCATACAAGAAACTTCTCTGAAGAAATTGCGGCTGAAATTGATAAAGAAGTTAAGCGTATCGTAGATGAAAGATACCAGATAGCAAAAGACTTATTGGGACAAAATCGCGATATGCTTGAATTTATTTCTCAAGCGTTATTAGAGAGAGAAACTCTCGATGAAAAAGAGTTTGATGAATTAATGAGTGAAGTATATAGACGTCGTGAAGGTAATCATACGGAAGGATAATTAAATGTACGAAGCAGAAAAATTAAATTTAATGATGCAGCAATACAGACTTTATGCCGAACAAAAGGATAATTTTATAAACCGAAGTTTTGCAGTAAACAGATTTTATATGTGTTTGGTAATTATCCTGTTATTATTGGTAAATATTACTAAAAACGTTATATTTGTTTATGCCCTGTCTTTACCGTTTGTATTTTCTCTTATGGGGCTTGGAATCTGTGCTCTTTGGTGGATGAATATGGATTCTTACAATCTTTTGATTAAAATCAAGTTTTCAAAAGTATTGGAAGAAATTGAAAAACAAATGCCTGTAAAACCTTATCTGATGGAGCATAATGCAATTGATGAATTCAGAGAAAATAAAAAAGAATTTTTATTCTCGGATATGCAAAAAGTTTTCGCAATCGTAATGTTCATAATCTTTTTGGTTTCTATGATTGATGAACTTATTCCGATGATTTTAAGACCGTTTATTTAGTGAAAGAATGAATACTGTAAAGGTTATTAGCACCCAGAATTTTATCGTGCAGACGTTTGAAGCCTTTACCATAAGTGTATTTCATCTCATCAAGCAAGTTTTCTTGTATGTCCAGAAGGTACATATCATGTACGATAAGTTCTTTAACAAGGAATACGACATCGGCGTTTTGTGTCCATAAAATGTTTGTTGAATCGGCTTTTTGTGAATAAAATTTTCCGATAACAGCTTCTTGAGAATCGACACAAAGTATAATCATTCTGCCGTCAAGCGAGTTTTCTATATTCTTAGAAAACGGATGCTCGTATACAAGCCCGAAATTTGTTTTTAGGTTATCGTAGCCAACAATTCTTATTTCTACATTTCTGTCGTACGCTTTTAAAAGTTCTTCTTCTATTTGCGGAAAATCCTTTGACCAGATTTCAAGATAAATTTCTTGTTTTGCAGACCTTATGACCTCCAGAACCTTTTGTTTTATATTCTGTGTCCCGGAAACTGTTAATACCGGCTCTGTATAATTTTCTTTTATATCCGGAAGATGGTTTTCCAAATATTCAATAGTTGACTGCATTTTTCTGCGGTAAAGTTTGGTAAGCTCTTTAGGCTTTATCGGCGCATATTCTGCAGGCTTTGTATTTGTTGTGATGATAATCTTTTTTTGCTCCAGTGATTTTAGGGTATCGTAAGTTCTTGATTGCGGCATATTAGCAATTTTACTTATCTCATACCCTGTTGCCGGATGTTTTTTCAAAAGAGCGATATACACTTTGGACTCATAAGTATTAAGTCCTAATTCTTTCAGGTTATCAATCAGTTTTTCCATACGATTATTTTATCAGAAATATTGGCTAAATATAATAAGATATTAAGATAATATAAATGTCGAATTTGTGTATGATAATATAAAAGTATGAAAGTAGCAGATTATTTAATTAAAAATTTAGTTAATTTAGGAATCACCGAGTACTTTGGGTTACCGGGAGATTATAATTTTGATATTTTATATTCAATAGAAGATAATAAAGATGCTTCTTGGATTGGTTGTACGAATGAACTTAATGCAGGTTATGCGGCAGACGGATATGCTCGTGTAAAAGGTTATGGTGCAGTTGTAACAACCTATGGGGTTGGCGAACTGAGTGCAATGAATGCAATCGCAGGAAGTTTTGCAGAAAATGTTCCAGTTATTCATATTGTTGGAGTTCCGGCGACTAATCATATTGAAAATAATGTCTTATTGCATCATAATTTTCAACATCCGAATTATTTTGCATTTAAGCAAGCTTTTGAACCAATTGTCGAAACAACTGCATATTTGAACAAAGATAATGCGAAAGAAGAAATCGACAGAATTATAAATGTCTTTACGTCAACAAAACGTCCTGTTTATATTGCAATACCTATGGATATTGCACTTATGAATATTGACGGTGATATTCTAATAAAAGAAGTAAAAAGTGATGAAAGTATTTTAAAATCATTTGTTGAAAAAGCTTCATCATTAATTAATAATGCAAAATCTCCGGTAATTATCGGTGATGCATTAATAAAACGTTATCAGTGCGAATACTTATATAATAAGTTTGCGGAACAAACAAGAATTCCTGCAAGTAATTTTTTAATGGGTGCGGGTATTATTGATTTTGATAAAGAAAATTATCTTGGAACATATATTAGCGTATTCGGGAACGATACTGCTTATAAATATTTAACAGAAACCGACTGTGCAATTTCTGTAGGTCCTATATACAGTGATTTGAATACTTTCGGGTTTTCATTACCATATAAACCGGATGATCATATTGCAATTTACGGTGAATATTCCGTAATTAATAATAAAAAATATGAAAATATCAGAATGACTGATGTTTTGAAAGAATTAATCAAATTAGTTAATGTTAGAGATAATCATATTAATGTAACGGATACAGGTTATAAAACTCCTGAAATCAGTGATAAAAAACTTACATCTGATTATATCTATCCAAGACTTCAAGAGTTCTTTAAGTCAAATGATTTATTATTTATAGAAACAGGCATTATAATGCATGGTTTTTCTGCAATGAAACTTCCGAAAAATGTAATTGCAAATACTCAAACGTTATGGGGTTCTATCGGCTGGGCAACTCCTGCAGCTTTGGGCGGATGTTTAGCTGATAAGACCAGACGAACAATTTTATTTACAGGAGAAGGATCTCATCAGTTAACGGCAACGGAAGTTAGTAACATGATGAGAAGAGGTCTTAAACCGATTATTATAGTTTTGAATAATTCGGGGTATACAATCGAAAGAATTTTATCAAATGATCCGGAAGATTCATTTAATAATATTGCAGATTGGAACTATTCTAAGCTTCCGGAATTGTTCCAGGGAGATGTATGGATTGCAACTGCAACGACGGAAAAAGAATTTGATACGGCATTAAAACTTGCGGAACATCAAGATAAAATGTGCTATATTGAAATATTTACCGAAAAAATGGATCTGCCTTTTATTACTGCAAAAACTATTGAAAGATTGAATAAACAAAAACAAGAAGCTCTTGAAAAAGCAGTAAGTTTTAGCTAAAATTCTATCAAATGAGTGCAAAATTATTAGTAATATCAGGTTCATCAGGTGTAGGTAAAGGGACTGTTATAAAGTCTCTTTTAGCAAAATGCCCGAACTTAAATCTTTCAATATCCTGTACTACAAGAAATCCGCGCCCCGGGGAAGAAAATGGTGTAAATTATTTCTTCATCACCCGAGATGATTTCAAAAAGGGTATTGAGAATAATGACTTTGTTGAGTGGGCGGAGTTTTCCGGAAATCTATACGGTACAAGACAATCATATATTAACGAATGTCTTTCTGATGATAAAAACGTGCTTTTAGAGATTGAAACCCAGGGGGCGTTACAAATCAAACAGAAAATCCCTGATGCTGTCTTAATTTTTATAGCACCGCCGTCATTGGAGGAATTGGAAGCCAGATTGAGGGGCAGACATACGGAATCTGAGGAAGCTATTCAAAAAAGATTAGATTTTGTAAAACTTGAGATTGAAAACTCAAAAAAATATGATTACGTTGTGGTAAATGATACGGTTGATAATGCCGTTAATCAAATTTTAAAAATAATTGGAGTATAAATTTGCTTAAAGGGAAAACAATATTAATAGGTATAACGGCAGGTATTGCCGCTTACAAGATATGCGAATTAATTCGTATGTATAAAAGGGAAGGTGCGAATGTGCGTGTTATGGTAACTCCGAATGCACTCCATCTTGTAACTGTTTTAACTTTGGAATCTTTATCTCAAAACGAAGTTTTTGTAGATAATTTTGAAATAAAAGAATATAAACCTGAACATATTTCACTCTGCGATGAAGCCGATATAATGGTTATTGCTCCGGCGACTGCTAATACGATATCCAAAATTGCTAACGGGATATGCGATAATCTTTTAACAACAACCGTATGTGCATTCAATAAACCTGTTATCATCGCACCTGCAATGAATACAAACATGTGGAAGAATCAATTTGTTCAAGAGAATGTAGCAAAGTTAGAAAAATCTGGATATCATATTATAAATCCCGAATCCGGTTTTTTGGCTTGTGGTACAACAGGCGAAGGTCGTTTGTGTGCTTTAGAGAAAATATATGATAAAACAATAGACATATTGAATAAAAATAAAATTTTGGACGGAAAGAAAATAGTTATATCCGCAGGCGGTACGATAGAAAAAATTGACCCTGTAAGATATATCTCTAATTTTTCATCCGGGAAAATGGGGACGGCACTGGCTGATGCGGCTTATGCTATGGGTGCAGATGTTACTCTGGTTTCAACCTTTGATATTAATAAACCGTATAACGTGGTTAAGGTTGAATCTGCCGTTGATATGGAAAAAGCTATAACTCCGTTTAATAACAATGTCGATTGTATTATTATGGCAGCTGCTGTTGCCGATTATCGGGTAAAGAATTATGCAGAACAGAAAATGAAGAAAACTTCTGATGATGAGATAGAGATACAACTTGTTAAGAATCCCGATATTTTAAAAGGGCTTGCAAGTTCTGCAAATACGACAAAAATTGTTGGCTTTTGCGCCGAAAGCGAAAATTTACTTGAAAATGCAAAGGTTAAAATTAAAAATAAAGGCTGCGATTTTCTTATTGCAAATGATATTTCAAGAAAAGATATCGGTTTTTCAAGCGATGAAAACGAAGTTTATATATTAGATAATAAGTTAAATATAGAACATTTAGATAAATCATCAAAGTCTGAGATTGCTTATAAAATTTTGGAGAAAATATTTGAATAAGTATGCTCTTGTATCAAAGATAGAAAAGATTGCACCTCTTGAAACTCAAGAGCCATGGGATTGCTCGGGGTGGATTGTTGATAACGGGATAGAAGATATCCATAAGGTAATGCTTGCATTGACCGTAACGGATGATGTTGTTGAAAAAGCTTTAAAAACTCAGTGTGATATGATAATCTCTCATCATCCGCTCTTTAGCGTACCTGTAAAATATAAAGATATAAATATATATGCATCTCATACTCCTATGGATAAAGCTAAAGGCGGAACTACGGAAACTTTGATTAAGAGGTTGGGTTTTACAAATTTTTCAATAGAAAATGATTTTGTCCGAGTGGTAAAAACGGATATAAGTGTAGATGATTTGGCACAAAAACTAATAAAAATATCTAAAAACTTACGGTTAATAAATAACAGAGGTATTTCTCATATAAAAACGATTGGTTTTTGTGCCGGTTCCGGTTCTGAATTTATAGAAACAACCGATGTTGATGCATTTGTAACCGGAGATGTAAAATACCATACTGCGGTTGAATCATCAAAGGTTATTTTTGATGTAGGGCATTTTGAAAGCGAGATATTAATATTAGATGTTTTCAAAGCTCTTTTAGGAATAGAGGTTGAGTATAGTAATGAAAAAAGTCCTTTTATTCAGTTTAATATTTAGTATAATTTTTTCTGTTGCAGCTTTTGGGTATGAAACTATAATAATTGATTTTCCCAAAAATACAAAATGGAATGCAGTATATTACAGAAATATAGGAACAGAAGCTATTTTGCAATATGTTCCGGACGGACAGCAGTATACAAATTGGAAACAGGCAGTTATCGTTCATTCCTATAAAGATAACGGCGGACCGGCTTATAGATTATCGGATATTTTGACAGCGCAATTAATGCGTCAAAATCCTACCGGACGTTATAACTATTTACGTTATTCCGGAGTTGATTCTGTTGCGGTTAGGACAACGAATACATATAATGGAATTCCCGGGCAGGGGGAAATTTTTCGTTCAACAAAAGCATCTGAAGGTTATATGACAATACAATATATAGATAGAGATAAAGTTCGGTTTAAACGTGATTATAATATGTGGTTAAAAATAATAAGAGATGCCAGAGTATATAACAGTTACTGGCGTGACAATCACGTAATGAATAAAAGTGAACATTTTGAATTATAAAAGGACGTTATAATGACAGAAGTATTAGAAAAGAAAGCAATTATACCAAATGCAGCCCAACAGAGATGTATTGATACAATAAACGGACAAATTCTTGTTCTTGCAGGTCCGGGAACAGGTAAAACATTTACCGTAATTCATAGGATATCAGCAATGCTGCAAAAAGGAATTGCTCCTGAGAAGATACTTTGTTTAACGTTTTCTGATGCTGCAGCCTCTGAGATGCGTCACAGAATTATTAAAGAAATAGGGTTTCTTGCTGCATCTGTCAATATTTATACGTATCATTCTTTTTGTAATGAAATTTTGAAGCATTACCCTGAAGAATTCGGGCTTTCACCGGATATAAAGCTTGTAACGGAAACCGTTAAACGGGAATTGATGATGGAATCTATTGATGAGGCGGATTTAAAGTCTTTTGTTGCAGATAGAGGCGGGAAATATTATTATCTTGGAACATTTATAGACACTGTTGAAAAAATTAAATCTAAACGAATCGATAAAAAAACTTATTTTGATGCGTTGCATACAAATCCTAACTTTATACGAGCAAAAGATGCTTTAGAAAACGAGATTGCAGAGCGTGAAGCAAAAGGGAATATGAAAAATGCGACCCGATATAAGGATTTGGAGAAGATTAATAAAAATATTGAAAAGGCTAAAGAGATCTGTACAATATACGAACTGTATTCTCAAAAAATGATTGAAAACGGGTATATTGATTTTGCCGATATGATTAATCTGGTAATCGAAAAATTTAATGATGATGAAGAGTTTTTGGCGATGATATCTGCAAAATATGAGTATTTCTTGGTTGATGAATATCAGGATACGAATGATTTACAGAATAGTATTCTGTTTTCGCTTCTTCAATCAAAAACAACCCCGAATGTATTTGTTGTAGGGGATGATGACCAGATTATTTACGGATTCCAGGGAGCAAATTCTGAAAATATTGAAAATTTCCTGAAAAAATACCCTGATACAGAAGTTATTTGTCTGACAGAAAATAATCGTTCGACACAAACAATTCTTGATATGAGTTATAAGTTATTGAATCAGGATAAAACCCGTCTTGAGGCGAATCCGATGTTTAAAGATTATTCAATAACAAAATCTTTAACAGCAAAAAATAAAGATATTATTGCAAAAGACCGTAAAATACGAAAATGGCAGTTTGGGGAAATTACTCAAGAATATAACCATGTTGTTGAAGATATTGTTAATCTTATTAAATCAGAGCCTGATTTAAAACTCTCTCAAATCGCAATTATTTCAAAAAAGAAGAAGGAATTGAGAGTGTTTGCTGAACTGTTGAAATCAAAAAATATTCCTGTTCAGTTGAATGAGGGTGTGAATATTTTTACGATAAAATCTGTTCTGACACTCTACTTTTATTTGAAGGCGCTTAATAATCAAGTTTTATGCTCTGATAAGCTTTTCGGACTATTGTTGACGAAACCTTTTGATATTTCATTAAAAGATTATAATAAACTTCTCAAAGAGCATAAGCGCTCCTGTCGTGAAAATAATGATTTTATAACAAATATGGAGTGTTTATCTGACTGGGATGATGAAATCAAGATAAAGAAATTCCTAAAAATATTCAGGGAATTAAAAGATTATATTTCCGTAAATAACCTGAGAAACAGTGTTATTGAGGTCTTAAATAAGACCGGTATTCTTGAATACTTTTTTGCATCAACGGAAAACAGGCTTGAAAATATATTAGGTATAAAAAAAATGATTGATGAAGCAACGGATCTTATGGGGCTTGATCCTTCATCGACTCTTAATGATTTTATAAATAAACTGGATTATTGTAAGAATAACGATATTGAACTTTCAACAGAGAAAAGTAATGTTGTTCAAAATGCGATACAGTTATTAACCTACCATTCCTCTAAAGGACGAGAGTTTGAGTATGTATATCTGCCGAATCTTTTATCATCAAATTGGGAGGCGTTTTCTATGCCTAACGAATATAAACTTGTAACAGATATTTCTGATTCGGTTGATGATGGAGATTTAAAAAAAGATTCGGAATTGATTAAACAATTATTTGTCGGAGTAACTCGTGCTAAGTATTCTCTCACTCTATCTTATTCGGAAGCCGATAACGGAAAATTAAAAACGGTTACTAAATACCTTGAGCCTTTGAATGACTTTGATTTTGATGCTGAGGAATTTGAATATAAAGAAGAGGATTATGTTACCGAGTATTATAAATCAATTTCAAGAGATACTATTGATAACAGGCAATTTATTGAAGCGGAATTGAAAGATAGAGTAAATGCAATTATTTTGAGTCCTTCAATGATTAATTCTTATAAATCCTGTCCTCAAAAATTCTTTTACGAATATGTTCTTGGGATTAATCTTGAAGAGGTGGACTGGGATGCGGCAAATTATGGCTCTGCAATTCATTATGTACTTGAAAAATCTGCATCAGAGCCTGAATATTTCTCAAAAGAGGAGGCTATTGAACTTTTCTTAAAACGTATGGATAGAGAAATATTTAAAACCAAAGCGGATAAAGAGAATTTTATAAGACGGGGAAGGGCTGTATTTGAAAACTATTATCCTCATTTCTGTGAAACTCCGAAATCAATGATTTATGCGGTAGAAGATAAGTTTGACGGTGTATTATTCAAAGATGAGTTATTGAACGGAAAAATTGACAGGGTAGAAAAACTCTCTGACGGAACATACGCTCTGTACGATTATAAAACGAGTTCTCCTGTGAGTAAAAACCAGTATAGAGAGGGCGGCTCAAGAGAGGATTATTATAATCAGCTTTGCTGTTACAAGTACGCTTTTGAAAAGAAAACCGGGTTTAAGGTTTCGCAGGTCGGTGTAATTTACGTTGAAAATCATGCAAAGTCTGTTACGCTTGAACTTGGGCAAGAAGATATGAACTATATTGAAAATCTGGTTGTTGATACGTATCAGAATATCAGAAATCTTAATTTTAAGACTCCTATCGCTTCTCAGGAAAAAAGCTGCGGTTTCTGCGGATATAAAGAATTGTGTAAACTAGATGTTATCTAATGAAACTTCTTCAAGATTTTTATTTATAAGTTTAACTTTTCCTGTTTGATGGCACAGGTGGCATTTTGCGATGTATAATTCTCCTTCATCTACTGCGTGTTTTACGATAGGAGAATTTTGCATCAAAAATTCTTCAACCCAGAGGGTATGTTGTTTTGCCAGTTTTTCATTAGATTCCAGTGTCGATTTATCTTTGTCTACCGCAGGATATACGCATTTTAATATTGATTGGAAATTTTCTTTTACTTCCGGATAGCTGTCTTTTGCATATTCCATTACTCCGCAGTTGTCGTGTCCAAGTAGTATTAACAGCGGAACATGTAATTTTTTTACTGCGTATTCTATGCTTTCTCTGACGTTAGGTCCGACAGTAATCCCTGCCACTCTTACTACAAATAATTCTCCGATACCCGCTTCAAATATTAATTCCGGAACCACTCTGGAATCGGAACAGCTTAGAACACAGGCATGCGGCTCCTGATAGTTTGCAAACTGTCTAAGAGTTTCTATTGTTATATTTTTTGCTTCATATTTCCCGTTGATAAATTGTTCATTACCTTTTAAAAGTTTTATTAATATTTCTTTTGATGCTTGTGGAATATTTGTAGTCATAGTAGGCTCCCTTCCTTGTTTTTAATATTATACAAAAAAATACTTGAAATATAAAATCTCTTATGTTAAATTTGTTATGCAAGGCTAACATTTTTGGGGCGGATATGTCAGAAAAAGTATTAAGCTCAAGTTTAGAAGATTATCTTGAATGTGTATACAATAGGATTAATCTTAACGGCTCGGTAAAAGCGATTGAAATATCAAAAGAGTTGAATGTTTCAAGAGCATCGGTTACGGAAGCATTAAATAAGCTTGCTCAAAAGAAATATATCAATTACGGCCGCTACGAAATGATTTCTATCACCGATTTAGGGAAAGAAAAAGCCAAAGAAATTATAAATAAGCATAATGTCATTCAATCATTTTTTGAGAATGTTCTCGGGATAGAGAAGGAAGAAGCTGCAAAGACTGCTTGCGGTATTGAACATATTATAACTGAGAATATTTTGGAAAAATTGGCAGCATTCAATACGTTTTGTAATAATGAATCAGGACTTATTGAAAAATTCAGACAACTAGGTTAAAAATTTTTTAAATATAGTGTTAGGGTTCCCGAACAATGTTAAATAAAATTAAAACAGTAGGAAAATATTTAGATCAGCCTTTATTGGTAGGAAAATTTTCGAAGGTTGTTCCTGCCTCTTTAGCCGGTTTATCGGCTCTTTATACTGTTCATGAAACAAGTAAAGCGCCTAAGGGGAAAAAGAAGAAGGTGGCAGTAAATACTGCAATGGTGCTTGGTGCAACTTCGCTTGCCGCTCTTGCTGCTCCTAAAATTGCGGCAAAGGCTGTCGGCAGACCTTATGAAAAGGTTAATTTAGAAAAAATCAAACAGGGAAATACTGTTTTAGTTGAGAATTTTATTAATCAAAATAAACTGGGCGAGAAGCCTAAGAGAATATTAGAAAAAGCAAAAACTGAGGTTTTGAATATTAAAGAAATCGGCTTTTTACAAAAAACTATCGGGAAAACCGAAAAAGGAAAAGCGTTTATGGATGCGTTTGTTCCGGAGCCGCAAAATATTACTGCAGGTGAGATAGTAAAAGATATGGGGCGTTTATCAATACTCGGCGCTTTACCTGTTGCGGGCGGAATTGCAGGCGGTGTTGCTGCTGATGTTGTTCTTGATAAACCTCATTGGAAAAAGAAAATCCCTAATAAGATAAAAGAAGGAATTTATCAGTATCTTGCAAATATTTTCTTGTGTAATGTTGGTGCAGCAGCAGCGTTAGGAGTTATGGAGACTGCAAAAGTAAAGTCGAAATCTGCAAGGGCGCTTGCAATGGTTGGAGGAATTCTTGTAACCGGTGTAATCGGCGGAAGCTCTATTGCAAACTTTATATCAAGAAAATTTGTTAATCCGCTCTTTGATGGAAAATCTCATCATGATAAACATGAAAAAATCAATCCAAAGGAAAAACATAAAGATGACAGAAAACCTGAGTTATTAGATATCTGTCTGCATACTGATGATATTGCAACGGTTGCTGTTATGTCCGGTTTAAAATGGATTGAGCCGGCTCTTCCGATACTTTATACTATTTCAGGATACCGTGCAGGTATCGGATATAGAAACGCCGATAAAAAAGCTGAGCATCATCACAAGCAGCATCATAAAGTATTTTCTGAAGTATAATCTTGTCCCCCCAGAGCTTTATATAATTCTATTGTCATTACAAGATAATTTGCTTTTTGCGTGATTGCTTCATTTTCTCTCATATAAAGATTTCTTTCTTCCTTCATTTCATCAAGCATTGAAGTCGCACCTATTTTTAACTTTGTTTGAGTAAGTGCAAATTTTGTTTCTTCAAGTTCATTTCTTCTTGTGCTTTCGTTGTAATTCTTTTTGACTGATTTTATTCTGAACAAAGAATTATTCAACTCTTGCAGGCAAGTGAGAATTGTTTTATTGTATTCTTCAACAGCTTTTTTCGATTCAAGTTTTCTATATCTTAAATTTGCCATTTTTCTGCCGCCCGTAAATACATCCCAGGATGGAAGTATTCCTATTGTTGATAAGAAGGAACGATTTGTAAATAAGCGGTTTAGACTGTAGGCATTAAATCCAACATTCCCGTATACGGTGAATGACGGTAATAACTCCCGTCTTGCCACTCTGGCATCTAAGCCTGTTTTTTGAATGTATAATTCTGATTTGATAAAATCCGGACGTTTGGTGATAACTGATGAGTCTAAATATTCCGGAACATCAAATATTTTGATATTCTCAATTTTATTACGCTCAATATCTTTGAGATTTTTTTCTCCAATAAGTGTAATAAGTTGGTTTTTTATGACTTCTTGTTCTGATTCAAGATTATTCAAATCCTCTTTAAACATTGTAAGAGTTTGTTCTTCGGATAATACTTCCGGTTCTCCGCAAAGCCCCTTTTCATATTTTATTCTTTGCATTTTTGCGATTTCTTGCTGTAATTCAACAAGTTTTTTACTGTTTTGTATTAATCTGTCAGTCCTTAGGAGATTAAAATAATTTGCGGAAAAAGAGCTTGAAATAAAAATTCTGGCCATTTGTTCATCCTGAATTGTCATTTCTGACATCTTTTTGAAACTTTTCGTCTGTAAATGATTTTTTCCGTATAAATCTATCTCGTAAGACATTGCTAATGGTAATAGGCATCGTCCTTGAGAATAATCCGGAATAATTACATTCCCAAAATGTACATCACTTGAACGTATTTCCCAGCTTATATTCGGATCAAACCCGATTTGCGGAAGTTCATTCGCAAACGCCATTTTAACAACTTCCTGCATTTGTTTCGTTTTTAGGGCTGCTATTTTTAAATCAGGATTCTGTACATATACTTTTTCCAGATTCCCGACTAATACTTCATCTCCATATTTATTCCACCATTCTGTATCAGATGCAAGTGCTAAATTGGAGGTATATATAATAAATAATCCTAACAATAAGACTAACTTCTTCATACTTAGTGTAAAATCCTCCTTGTGTTATTATCATAACACAAGGGTATTTTTTATTTCAAGAAGTATTTTTGAATTATAAAAAATGTTTGACAAGCCTAACAAAATATGTTAATATGTATTTGTTAGGTTAGACAAACATTTAGGAGTCAGGTTAGATTTATGGTTAATATTAAACAACCTATACCTATTAATTCTATTCGCCAGCAGGCAAATGATTTAAAGGTTTTTCATCACCATATTTATGAATATAAGAAGGGAATCAGAAGTCTTATTTTGACGACAGAAAAGAGTATTTACAGGAAACCTATTGAGAATCGTCTAACCCATGAAAAAATAGATTATGCCATACAGGATGTCGATAAAAATAAAATTAATGTTTTCTTTGGAGCCAAGAAGTGTGTCGAGGTTGTAAAAACATTTATTCACAAAAAACTCAGCGAGTTATCTCCTGAGCAGGATTTTATACTTGGAACTCTTCTCGGTTATAACAAAGAGGCGCAATGTGACAGGTATTTGAATATGATGAAAAAGCTTTCCTCAGATAAGAAGAAAGCCGTTAAATAATATATTTATACTTTAATCGTTAACTTATTATACTGTGTAAACTGTACACCAGGGGCTTATTTTAGAGCCTCTTTTTTATTTTTACAGATACAAATTATTCGTATCTGAGAGAAATTCTTCAAATTTTGAACGGAATACAACCAAATCTGCTTTTGATTCCATCGAATCTCCCGGTTGTATAACTTTTATTGTATCGCATTTTTTCTTCAAAAATTTGAAGGTTGTTTCTTCTTTTCCGATATAGATTAAAGAATAGTCTTGATATTCGGAGATTAGTTTTTCTAATAAACTGTTGAGTTCAAAATCTGTAATATGCAGTGTAAGTTGATTTTCTTCTTCTGTCAGCTTTAGGTTTTCTTTGAATTTGCTCTTATTTAGAGCATCTTTAACTGCTTTTTTTACAGGTTTTAAATCCTCTTTGGATAATCCTTTTGTATTGATTATAATAGACCAATCCTGGTATTCCAAAATCAGTTTTTTATTTTCTGCAAATGTTTTAGAAAGAGCGTTATAAATCTTTTTTAGCTCTTTTTTTAAGCTGTCATCTGCTTTATTTTCTTTATTGTTTTGAATTTCTACTTCCACACCAAGAGCCCCGTATAAATCAACATTAGTTGTATCAATCGGGAATTCGGTTTTAAAATTCTTTATATTTTTATCTGTCAGAATACTGACAGTGATGAATTCTTTTCGAGCAAGATTCTCAATGATTCTTTTGAAGGTCGGAGAAAAGAAATAGGAGTTACTTGTTCTGATATATGGTGTAATCCTGTTATCATAGTCAAGTATCAGGTGAATTTTATCTTTGTTTACTATTTTTTCTCTAATTTCTTCAAGTGATTTCATGAGTAACCTCTTTTCTGATAGCGTATAAAAATTAAGTCCTACAATTAGTACTTCCGAAAATTTTATAAAATCGGTGTTTACTAATATGATTAGAATTTACTAACGCTTAAACTATATGTACACGGAGGCTGGTTTATATCCTCGGCGGGATTAAACTCAAAGAGAAAATGATTAAATTTTATAAATAATTTATTCATGTGCCTCCTAATTACTTCTATGAGTATAGCATGTTTTTTACTTCCTGGCAAATTGGGATAATGTACTTTAACTGTAAACAAAAACAACTGGGCGATACTGGACTGTCTTGAGTCGCTCGCGTTAAACGAGTCTCCGGTTTTTGCTTCAAGAATTTCATTCTTTTGCAAAAGACCTCCGCTCTCTGCTCGCTCCTCGCTGTCTTGGATTTACTCCACGCTCACAGAGTATCACCTTCGTGGCTATGCCACTATCGGTTCTATCTGTTCGCTATCCGGAGGGGTAAATGAAACGGTAAAATTAATTATTCCTTATTTATCCACCCCCCCCCCGTACGTAAATCCGCTCGAACCAAGTAAAGCTCCGCTTTACACTGGTTCTCGTCCAATAATAGCTTATAATCTTAATTAAAACAACTGGGCGATACTGGACTCGAACCAGTGACCCTCTGAATGTCGTTCAGATGCGCTACCAACTGCGCCAATCGCCCTTATGCTTATTCAATTTTATTGTACCTCTCCTCGAAAGATACTTAATCTTTCTCGTCGGCAGAGTGCCAATGTCTTTAATCTCTCGTTGATGAGCACCAATTCAATGAATAAAGCTTTGCTGCACTCAACTTTATTATCATAAAACAAAATCTCTAAAAATCAAACTAATCTTTGTTTAATGAGCTTAGTAATAGTCGGGAAAATTGCTTGCCCTGAAAATCAAGGTTGCTTGTCAGATGTTTAATAGAATATGCTGTCGGCTCAAATATCGGGGATTTAAGATTCAGCCAGTTTGATACAGTTGTTGATATAAACCCCAGAAGTTTCCCAAACCATAACGGTAAATAGATTCGTTTGAACGTTTTATTAGGAAAATATTTTCTGCATAGTTCACTAAAATACTCGTCTAACGTTGTGTAATCGCTGTCAATAATATTTATTGCATCACCGTTGAATTTATCTGTAATAGCGGATTTATATACTGCATTTGCAACGGATTTTACGTTCGCAAGCGGCCATCGATTTTTCCCTCTCCACTTACCGAAATGAACTATATATTTTGAATTTTTTAAATAGTTTACAAAACGTGTTTCTATGGTCTTATCATTTTCTCCCCAGACCGCTGCCGGACGTATTATAATATATTTATTGTACGGCAGATTATTTTCTATCCATTTTTCAGTTTTTATTTTGTATTTCTGATACGGATTTTCAGGATGTCTGTCCAATCGGGTTCTCTCATCTGCCCCGTAAAAATCCTTTAAACCATAGACATCTGTTGATGATATGTAAATGAGTTTGTCGAAATCTATTTTGGTTAGTGTTTTTATAGGCTCAAAATTACATTGTTCAAATTCTTTTTCTCTGCCGATATCTCTTACAATGCCTGCGGTGTGAACGATTATACTGGGTTTATAGTCCTTTATAACATCATAAAAACTATCTGCTTTGTTTATATCTGCATAAATAAATTCAATATTCCCTAAATTTAGCAGCTCTTCAGGCAGGTTTTTATGTATTATTGCAATAACATTAAAACCCTCCTTATGGAATTTTTTTACGATATGTGAGCCGATAAATCCTCCTGCTCCTGTTATTAAAACACTTTTATTTGATGATTCCATATTCCTTACCTTTTTTTGTAATTATATCTACGGATTTATCAATTTGTTTGTAACTCAATTCTTTCATTGCACAAAGTCTTAACCTGCATTCTTTTCTTCTGACTGCTGGGTATGTAACAATATTTACGTATACGCCCTGACTCCTTAGTTCTTGATATAGTTTGAACAATATTTCTTCATTGTAAATCATGACCGGAACAATTGCACTTTCTGAATGACCTATATCAAAACCGTTATTTTCAAGTTTAGTCTTTAAATATTCAGTTTTGTCTAAAAGTTCTCTTCGACCGGCTTTATCCTTCTCCATAAGTTTAAATCCTTCATTTAATCCCCCTGCGACAGATGCCGGTAGTGCTGTTGAGAAGAAATATGTCCTTGCATACAATCGTAGGTATTGAACGATATTTTTGCTTGCGGCACAGTAGCCGCCTAATCCGCCCGGACCTTTGGACAGCATTCCGACATTTAAGTCAATCTTGCCTAGTAAGCCGTAATGCTCTGATGTGCCTCTTCCTGTAGGACCAACAATTCCTACTCCATGCGCATCATCAACCATTATCTTGCAGCGATATTTTTGTGCCAATTCAAAGATTTTATCCAGTTTAGCCATATCACCGTCCATCGAGAATACACCGTCTGTTATAATTAGCCTGCCTTTTGTAGTTTCAGGAATTTTAGACAGAATTTTTTCCAGATAATTAATATTTGAATGAGGGTAAATTTTTATCTGCGCACCTGATAATCTGCAGCCGTCAAATATTGATGCATGATTTGCGCTATCATTTATAATGATATCTTCTTCGTGGCAAAGTGCAGATATGACACCGATATTCGTTCCGTAGCCGCTCGGGAAAACAATACAGTCTTCCGCGTTATAAAAATCTGCGATTCTTTGTTCAAGTTCACGATGTAAATCTGTAATCCCTGCATAATTCGATACTGCTCCCATTCCGTATCCGAATTTTTCTAATGCTTCTCTTGCTCCCTTCATTACTTTAGGATTTGTTGAAAGGTTTAGATAAGAATTAGAACCAAGCATTATAACGTTATGTTTTTCTCCGTTCTTCTCTTTAATAACGGATTCCGGCTGAACTTTATGCATTAATTGCATGCCAAGCCCTTCATTACCGGTTAATATCCCGCTAGTTAATACTTGATTAACACGTTCTGTTTTACCGAATAAATCTTCACCCGGTTCAGTATTTATAAAGTTTTCAAACTTTATGTTTAAACATTTGCTTTCAGTTACCACTTTTAACTCCTTATATCCTGAAAGCATAATAAATTTATTCTGTAAAAAAAATAATTACTCCGTTAAGTATTCTTGTTACCTATTATATTTTTTTATTTAATAAGAAAAAGAGAGCTATGTCATTACAACATAACCCTCCTTTTTCCATAAATGTTAAATTATAAATTTAATGAATATTTGTTATTTATAGACATCATGTCCATTGCTGAATACATGCTGTTTTGAGATGCTTGAATAGCTTGATAACTGTTAGATATAGTTGATAATTGTGCTTGATATGCTTGTGCCATTTGTCTTTCTGTTGGGTTATCGCTTGAAGCCATTTCTCTGATTTTGTTGGATATTTGTCTTAATACTTCATCTGCTGATGTATTGTTGTTTAAAACAAGCCCCATTTTGCTTGCAAGTGATTTCGCATCTTCTAATGTTTCTGTTTCTGATGCGACTCCGCTCTGTTCTTTTTTCTCCGCTTGTGTTTGATTTCCCGCTTTTGCTGCTTTTAATTTTTCAATCAGTGCTTTAGCCTCACTTTCTGATGATACAGTAGAAATATTTACGCCAAGTGATTCTAAAGTAACCTTAGTTGATGAACTAATGTTGTTTTGTTTTTGTTGTGAAACGGAACTAATATCTGTCATAATTGCCCCCTGCATGTATTTAATGTTTTTATTGAATATTTCTATTTATAAAATCTCATATTTACAAAATGTATACATCATGTGTTTAGATTAAATTACCATTTTTTGAATATAAAAAATACGGCAAGTATAATAAATAAAAAGCCGACAAGGTAGTTCCATTTAAAACTTTCTTTTAGGTATAAAACCGAAAAAACTGAAAAAACAATGAGGGTAATAGCTTCCTGTATGGTTTTGAGCTGTGCTGCATTATAATACTGGTATCCGATACGGTTTGCAGGAACTTGAAAACAGTATTCAAAAAATGCTATCCCCCAGCTTACAAGGATTACGACCCATAGTGCGGCAGAGCGGTGCCTGAGATGACCATACCATGCAAAAGTCATAAAAATATTTGAAATTGTTAACATTATAATAGGTAATATTGCATTCATATAATTAATGTATCATAAATATTCTTTATTGACTTGCTCTGTCCTTGTGCTAGAATAAGTGTGTATATTACAATTAATAAGGGAGGTACAAATGTTAAAGTCAAGTGGCGTCAAAATTGTTGCAACGTTGGGGCCGTCTATTAATAATGAAGAAACAATTGAAGAATTAATTAAATCCGGTGCAAGCATGTTCAGAGTAAATTCTTCTCACTCAACACCGGAAGAACATAAAGCAAATATTGAAATGGTCCGTAAAGTTGCAAAAAAATTAAATACTAATACTGCTGTATTATTAGATTTGCAAGGACCAAAAATCAGAGTAGGTAATTTAAAGGAACCTATCGAACTTGTTGAAGATTCAGAAGTTGAATTAAAACATTCCTTGGAACAAGTTGATGAAACTATTCCGGTTGACTATTCAGGTATCGCAAAAGATGTTAAAAAAGGCGATACCATTTATTTAGATGACGGTAAATTGGAATTGAGTGTCATTACATCCGACGGAACAATTGTTAAGGCAAAAGTCGTAAGAGGCGGATTATTAAAACCTCGTAAAGGTTTAAATCTTCCGGGGAGAACTGCAAGCTTATCTGCAATTACACCCAAAGATATTGAGTATATAAAACTGGCTTTGGATTGGAAGGTTGATTATCTTGCTTTATCTTTTGTAAGAACAGGTGAAGATGTTTTGAAGGCAAAACACTGCATGGAAATGTACGGCGGATATATCCCTATTATTGCTAAGATTGAAAAACCGGAAGCATTAGATAATATTGATGATATTATCAATCTTTCTGACGGTTTGATGGTCGCAAGAGGTGATTTGGGTATTGAAATTTCTCCAGAAAAAGTTCCTGCGGTTCAAAAGAAATTAATCAGAGAAAGCAATGCTAAAAATAAAATCGTTATTGTTGCAACTCAAATGCTTGAAACAATGATTGAACAGCCTATTCCAACACGTGCAGAAACCTCTGACGTAGCAAACGCTATCATTGACGGTGCTGATGCTATTATGTTATCAGGTGAAACTGCAGTTGGTAAATATCCTGTCGATGCAGTAAAAATGATGACAAGTATTTCTGAAAATCTTGAAGAAAACGGTATTTTAAGACACAACTATTTCTCAAGAAGAATGCAGGAATTTGATAACCATCAAGCATTTGCAATGTGTCAGGCTATGGTTACGATGTTAGATAATTTACCTATTAAGGCTATTATTACCTTCACAACAAACGGATATACTCCGGCATTATTGAGTAAGGCTAAACCAAGTGTTCCGATTTATGCACTTGCTAAAAGCGAAACTGTATGCCGTCAAATGAATCTTTGCCGCGATGTTGTACCTGTAAATTACAACTGGCAGCAAGAAATTTCTATAAAATCATTGAAAGAAGTTAACCAGTTATTAAAAGATAAACTGGGTATGAAGCCTGGTGATTTGATTATTTTAACAGGTGTTGTTCCTTACGTTATAGGGCAGACAACAAACTTCATTAAGATTATGACTGTTGATCCGTAAACTGTCATAATGATAAATAATCTTGAAAAGCAGAGTAGTTTGTTATACTTACTACTCTGTTTTTCTTAATATAATTTAACAAGTTATCAAATTTTTTCTGCAAATTCCATTTATATAAGTAAGATGGTTAGGATTTCGTCAGGAAGTAAATATTTGACTAAGCATATTCAGCGTGCTAAAAGGGCAGGTGCTGCTATATCTGAGGATGTAAAAAAGACAGTTAAGTATTACAACAACAATTTTAATGACGGATGGAGAGCCGGAGGAAGATTAGGCAAGATTCGACAGTATAATTCAACAAGATGTTTGGGTACGAAAATAATAGGTGCCGTATCTAATACCAGGGTAAAGAAGGAGCATCTTCCAGCTATTCTTGGCGGAATTGGTTTTATGACTCCGATTCCGGGAGCAAGTTTAATTGGCTTTGGGCTTGGAAAACTTATAAATAGAGTTGCGAAATTTATTAAATAATCGGGATAGTAATAATAAAGTTTGCCCCTCTTCCAGGGTTTGTTATGACTTCTACATTTCCGTTATGGAGTTTTGCGATGTTTTTTACTATTGCAAGCCCCAGACCGGTTCCTCCTAATTCTCGGCTTCTCGCTTTATCAACTCTGTAAAACCGTTCAAATATACGGGCGGCTTCTTCTTTTTTCATTCCGATACCAAAATCTTTAACTGATATTTTTATCTCGTTATTTTCTACATGTGCATTAATAACTATTTTGTCTGTTTTGCTGTATTTAACAGCATTGGTTATAAGATTATTGATTGCCTGCTCTAAAAAGTATGAGTTACCAAAAATTTTAGTCGGTGTATTTTCTTCAATAACAACTTCTATTCCGGCTGCGTCTGTTAATCCTCTGCATAGATTTACCGCATTTTCAACAGTTGAATTTATACTCAATTCTGCAAAATCGCGATTCTTGAAAATCTGTTTTTTTTCTAAATCTGCAAGACTTAGAATATCTTGAATTAGTCTGTTTAAACGTTTCGATTGCTCAGAAATTATTTTTAAACATTTTTTTGCTCGAGGATTTGTGTTATCTATTCCGTCCAGAATTTCTACGGCAGAAAGTATTGATGTTAGAGGAGTTTTGACTTCATGTGATACATTTGCAATAAATTCGCTTCTGAAATTTTCCATTTTCTTCATGTTTTTAATTTGGCGTTTTAATTGCTTTGACATAATATCAACGGCTCTTGCAAGCTCCCAGAGTATACCGTTTTTAGGAACATATACTTCTGTATCCAGATTCCCGCTTGCTATTTTGATTGTGCTTTGCTGAAGTTTATTAAACGGAATTCTTACTCTCAAGAATATATATAGTGAGAGTATTATAACTCCGCCTGTCCCGATTAAAAATGTTAGTATTATGTTTTTTTCTGCTCTGTTTAGAACTTTTTCAATGTTATCTGCGGATACGGAAACTCTGACTATATACCCTTCTCCGTTTATCATAACAGGTTCAGAATGGTAGACCATTTCTGAATGCATTGTATTGCTGTATCTTATGGTTGTGTTGGATTGCCCTGTTTGTGCAGCTTTAATTTCCGGTCTGTTGGAATGATTATCAAGTTTGTTTATACCGGTTTTAGAATCTGCGATTACTTTTCCGGCTGGGTTTATTATAGTTAACCGCATTTTTTCATTCTTCATATCCGAACAGTATTTGTTCAGTTTTGCATAATCATTATTTTCAAGTATAGGTTTAATAATCCAGAGTGCTTGCTTGGTATCGACATTCAATTCTTCTTCTGCATCTTTAATATACGATGAGCCGAATTGCTTAAGTTGAAAAATCAAAAGGAATGTAGTCAGTAAAACAATCCCTGCGATTAATACCGGTATGAACAATAAGAAATTATCTCTGTTTTTTATCATTATTCATTCTCCAGTGACTTAATACAGTATCCGATACTTCTTATTGTTATAATATTTTTGCCAAAATCTCCCAGTTTCTTTCTTAGATTTACAATTTGAACGTCTATGGTTCTGTCTGTAACATCATAGTAAGCATCACCTTTTAGGTTTGCCAGTAACTGACTCCTTGTGTATACCCTGCCCGGGGATTTAACAAATCGGGTAAGTATTTCAAACTCACTGAAAGTCAAATCTAATTCAATTCCGTCCAGTTTGGCTATATGTTGAGTCAAATCAATTAAAAGATTGTCATAGCGGATAATTTTATTTTCTTTTACAGTTGTTCTTAGCTGGTTTCTGATTCTTGCAATAACAATTTTGTTGCTGAAGGGCTTTGTTATATAATCATTTGCACCGAGTTCCAACCCCAGAACGATATCTGATTCCTCACTTTTTGCCGTAAGCATAATAATCGGAATATTAGAGGTCTTTTCCTCCGAGCGCAACCTTTTGCAAATAGTGAGCCCGTCAACTTTAGGCAGCATTAAATCCAGTAGAATTAAGTCCGGCTCCCATTCTTCAATTATTTCTAATGCCATCTCTCCGTCTGATGCTGTTTTTATATTAGAAAACCCGTTGGATTCCAAAAGCATTTCCAACAATTCTCTGATTGACTCTTCATCGTCTACGATTAAAATCTTATTTTTTAACATACTCAAATTATATAATAAACCATGCCTTTATTATTTACTTTATTATGCTTTTGTTA
The DNA here is from genome assembly GCA_944324825.1 of Candidatus Gastranaerophilales bacterium. GTDB lineage: Bacteria > Cyanobacteriota > Vampirovibrionia > Gastranaerophilales > Gastranaerophilaceae > UMGS1585. The sequence continues at coordinate 51,366 of CALUXU010000007.1, read as the reverse complement.
GGATTGTGTTAAGAAATCTCTGTATCTCACTTTCTGTCAGTATTTTTACCTAATATGAATTTAATTATACTGTTTTATTTTTATATTAGGAGATATTATGTTACGCGTAGGGTTAATTTCCAGATTAATAAACAGCAGGTTATTATATTCGACTAAGGTTTATAATAACCTTCAAACCTCTGTTGATAAGTATACTGCCGTATTCGGAACGTCTGCCGGAGAGTATCTGGGAAAACAATTAAAGAAAATTAACGCCAATAATGCCGGAGTAGCAATAAAAGAGAAGAATGTTTCTCTGGATTTGATAAACTCGATTGTATATCCGGTAAGAGGTTTACCGATTGATTTGGCGGAATCTCTTTTAAAGAAAATTCAAAAAAAGAAGCCCAATTCTCAGTTTGTATCAAAGCTTTTAGATTCAAATATAATAAAACAACGTAAAAAAGCACGTTCAATGATTTCAAAAAATTCTGCGGTTGGGAACTGTTTGGAGAGTATGTCATTATCGGAAGATGAAATATTTAAGATAGGGCAAAACAGATTAAACCCTGTTATCTCTAATTACAGTTCAGAAAAAGAACGTGCAGTAAGCAGGCTGGCATCAGGTTTGGTGCCGGCTGTCTTTTTTGCAAATGATGCGTACAATCAATCAATGATGATTAATAATAACAAAGTGGAAGCCAAACAGGAAAAGAAAAAACGTTTCAAACAAGAGGTATCAAGAATTGGAATAATGGCCTATGCGCAGTATGTTGTACTGGGGGCGCTGTCAAAGTTTGTTAATAAAAACGCATTAACCTCTCTTGCCGTAACTACCGGAATTGTTGCCGGGACGGAGATGTTATCAAGGGTTATAGCAGGAAAACCTGTTACTTTTGTTAAATCTAAACAGCAAAAAGATGAGGAACATCCTCTGATTGATATTGCAAATGACAAAACAACAATAAAACATTCGGCAAAAGGATTAAAGCTTGTATCAGGTTTGTTTACGGCAGGTGCTGTGGCTTTATTATTAAAATCATCAAAGACCGGTAAAAAATTAACCCCTTTACTCTCTAAAATGTACAATAAACTTGTAAAAAAAGATGTTTATATAACTAAAAAGGAATTTAATTCGGTTATTCAAAAATTGAATGATAACGGGTTTGAAAACCTTGCGGAAAAATACCAATCGATTGCTTCAGAACAGAAAACTAAAAAAGTTTTTCTTGGAACTCAAAACAGAAAGGGTGTATATACCATTGTTGATTCTGTTATTATGACTCCGATAAGAGCTTTATATGATATTTCAACGATGCCGTTTAAATTATTTTCAAAGAATAAAAAACAAATTGCCGATAAGGGAGAGGAAAATTTATTGCAGGGAATTTCTTATATAAAATCTATTCAGAATCGACCTGATTTTAAAGAAAAACTAAACAAAAAAATTCTCTCATCTTTTGATAATAAAACAAAAACCAACTATTCCAATCACAATCTTGCAAAGTATTCTAAAGTTGCAACCAGCAGTGCTTCTTCATACTTTATAGTTGCAGATAGTTATAATATGGTTATGCAAAAAGAAAATAATAAAGATAACGCCAAAAAGGTTTCAAAGAAGGTTCTCTTGCAGCGAGGAGTAAATATAGGTATGGGGGCTTATATTTTAACTATATTGAATAATATGTTTAGAGTTAAGTATAACAAATCCCTGTACTGCGTAGCTCTTGTATCAGGAGTATTCGGTTTGCTAAACGAAGGTTTATCCCGACTTGCTGTCGGTATTCCTGTTACTGAGAAAAACAGAGAAGAACAATTGAAGTTTAAACAAAAATATACAGCATTTATTAATAAGCTGACTTAAATAAAACTTCCGCCTATCAAGTGTCCGTCATTAATATCATAGAGTACGCAGGCTTGTCCTTTTGCAATAGAATTTACAGGCTCTATGAATTTGATATTTACCGTATCATTGATTGTAACGTGTGCTTTTACAGGTTTCATATTGTATCGTATTTTTACCAGCGCATCAAACTCGTTATTTTCTATCGGATATGAAGAATTAAAATCTTTTAACGTTAATTCATCTTTATACGTTGCTTCTTTATTCCCTACATATACTATATTTTGCCCGGCATCAATATCTATTACATACAGAGGCTCAGGAGCCGCAATTCCGATACCTTTTCTTTGCCCTATCGTGTATTGGAAATAACCTTCGTGTCTGCCGAGGATTTTTCCTGTTGAGATTTCAACAAAATTTCCTTGCTGCGGTTTGATTCTTTCTAATAAGTATTTTTTTGTTGTCATCGGCTTTTGTATAAAACAGATATCCTGACTTTCTTTAGAGGATTTAGAAGGCAGGTTATTTTTTAGTGCAATCTCTCTAATCTCGGCTTTTTCATATTCAAAAAGCGGAAAAAGTGTTTTAGATAGCTGTGCTTGATTCAACTGAAATAAAAAATAGAGCTGGTCTTTATTTGTATCTTTTGCCGGATAGAGTTTATAAAAGTTTCCGTCTTGTTTTATATTTGCATAATGCCCTGTTGCAATATAATCCGCATTCAGTTCATTTATTGCAAAATCAAATAACATTCCCCATTTTATGAATTTGTTACACATAATACAAGGATTAGGAGTTTCTCCTGATTTATATGAATTATCAAAATAATTTATAACTTTTTCCTGAAATTCTTTTGTAGCATCTATGGTGTAATGCTTTATCCCAAGATAATCAGCAACGGATTTTGCATTTTGGATAATTATATCGGCATTATCACTGTTTACCATTTTCCCTGTAATGGCAACGACATCATACCCTTGCTGCTTTAATAAATAAGCGGTGACACTGCTGTCTACTCCACCACTTAATGCGACTGCAACTTTTTTATTCAATGTTAGTAACTCCTTAACCCTTTTTCTGTGAGCATATATTCAGTTGATGTATCATCTGCTCCTTCATGGACACGGGTAATAAATTCTCTTGAAATTGCACTTTGTAAAACAGAATGGTCAACTATCAGCGTGAAATTCTGCATAAGCTTGGCATTAATATGCTTGAGGTTGAACGTATTCATATTTTCATATTGAGCCAAATACTGTGCTGTTATCACAAGAAAATCTATTTTATCCAGTGCGGATTTGCCTTCAACATACTCTATAAATCTCTGATCTTTCAGTATCGGAGTCTCATTGCCTGTGTGCTCAATTTCGTTGTTTAAAATTTTATCAAAATCAGGCTCTTGCGGGATTTCAGGCTCCGGATTTTGTAATGAATTTATTGTAAGCGGTTTTACCGGTGCAATATCAATACTTTGAGGAATAATTTCTTCCGCGTTTGTAATAACTGCATTTTTTTCGGATTCCTGTATATGTTCAAATACGGCAGGTTTAACCTCCTGTATTGCTTCAACTGGCTGGGTTTCCTGTTGAATCTCTTGAACCGGTAATGGAATATTTGAATCCGGAATATTTTCAGGTTCAGTTGCCGGTGGTTCAACAGCTTCCTGAATCGGCGGCAATGGTGTGGTATTTATCTGAGAGGCAGCATTAGATGCCTGATTGATAATAAGCCACAGGTGCTTTCTCACTGTTTCTTTGTCATCAGTTGTAAATTCAAGCTCTATCTTGCCTTTTCTTAAAATAATTGTGTACATTTTTACCTATTGATTATTTTTTAATAACTCATCACGCCATTTGTTTAATTGTTCTTCAACAAATTCAATATCATCAGATTTTAATTCAATTTCAATATCGCCCTTTTTCATCTTAAAAACGTACTCGTGCATAATATTCCCCATTTATTAAAATATATTCTACTAGATAAGTTTACCTTAAATTCTTTTTTTTTTCTCCCTAATATTGTAGTTATATTAATAAATATTACAATTTTGTAATATTTGTTCAAATTTTAGCAAAAATTATTATTTTCAATACTTTTTTAAGATATAGTACAGTTATAAGGTTAGGTTAAATTATTCCGTAAACGGTGTATTTATATATAGATTGTGTTAGTTAATTAGGAGTTATGGTAATGTCAGATGTGGCAAATTCAGTAGGGGATGAAGTCTTTAGAACATTTAGGGGAAACAATAACCTTATTTCCAGAAATGTGCAGCAGCAAAAAGCGGTTAGTCAGCCTGTACAAACGGTACAAACGGTTCAAACGCCGACTAAAGAGGGGAAGAAAAATAAAATTAATATAGATAAGGCAATGCCTTATATTGCGACAGGTGCATCTGTTGCGGCTATAGGTGTTTCTGCTGCGGCAATTGCAACGTCTGTAAAGAATTCAAAACAATTAACTAAACAAATCAAGACATTGGAGCAATCCATAAAAAGCGGAGAGGGCGCTGTTACTCAAGAAAAAGTAAAGAATGCAACATCGTTTGTTATCGGTATTTTGGGAGCTGCAACCGGCGGAGCTATTGTTAATCATTTTGACAGCAATAAAGATGCCTTGAAAAATATCGGTATGACCGATGATGAAATCAAAAATGCAAAAACTAAAGCTGAATCTGCAGTGTTGGAACGTGAAAATAAGATTAGTAAAATAGAAGCTACGGCAAGTGATGCAGTTAAACGTTCTAATGAAGCAGATGCAAAAGCTCAAAATGCGGAAAATAAAGCAAACGGAATTGACGGCAAGGCTAATCAGGCAATAGATACTGCAAATGCTGCTATGAGTCGTGTAAACTCAGTATCTAATCAGGCGAACCTTGCAATGAAAATTCACCGTCAACCTTGGCACGGTTTGAATCTGATGGTTGTAAATAACAACGAAAAATACATGAATAAATCAAAAATTCAATCTGCAATGGATGATATTCATACTGCTGTTATTTACAGAATAGGCAGAAAAAATGGTCAAACACAACAAATTGTTTCAGATTATCGTAAAAAATATGTTCCTTTAATGAAATCAAATGCTATTTGGGCATTGACTGCAGAATTCGACCCGATTAAAGCAGGCGGTTTGGGTTCAGTTCCTATGGAACTCCAAAACAACTTTACCGATATGGGGATTGATAACCCTGTATTTATTCCGATGTATCAACAAAAAGGAAAAGCCGAATTTATTGAATACGGCGATGAAAAAACAGGTAAGTCATACAAATATATTTATGGCGGCGAAACATTTAATTTGAAAAAGATGGCAGAGGTTCCTGTTCAACAGTACAGAGGCTCTAAAGTCATCAATCAAAATGTAGAATTTTATGTTGGTCATATTAAACGTCAAGGTTTAGACGGTAAGAAGGTTGAAAATCCGGACCAAAGAATAATATTTGTAAAAAATACAGATAACTTTGGCGGCGATATATATACCAACAATTTTAACGCAGATGAGCCTGAAAAATTTGCCTTCTTCTCTAAGGCAGTTTATCAACTTGCAGAAGCTAAGGTTTCTCAAGCATTAGGCAAGCCAAAAACAGGATTAGGTGAAATAAAAGTTATTGATAAAGAAGCTTATGATTCTGTTAAACCTCCTGTATCAATGATTCTTAATGATTGGCATGCTGCATCTATGGCCGGCTTATTACGTTATAAAGCTCCGATGGAAAATGCTTATAACGTAATTGATGACGATGTAAAAGATGCCTTGAGAGATATGCCTCTTCTAATGATTGGACACAATGCAGGTATTTCCGGCGGAACACGTAACGATTCAATCGAAAGAAGCGATTTTGTTACAGAAAATATTGTAAACACTCTTTATGATCAATATGCTTACGGTATTGCAGAAAATGCTTCAACCGGCAGTGAATATTCTTCAGTTGATAATGCAGTAGTTTACGAAAAAGATAATGAAAATGACAGACAATTCAACAACCTTGCACACGGTATTTCATTATCAGATTACTTTGTTCCAGTATCAAAGAATTACGAAAAAGAATTAAAATCCGGTAAACAAGCTTCCGGCATGGCATTTGATATTCTTAAGAGAAGAAGCGGTAATGATTCTATTATCGGTGAAGTTAACGGCTTAGACAGAGCTCTTAATACGACAGAAGCTAAAGCCGGCTGGTTAAAATCTAAGTTTGGAATAAATCTTCAAACTTATAACCATTTCACTCCTATTGACGAAGTAATGGAAGCACGTCAACATAACAAAATGGAATTTTATGATAACTTCTTAAAACCTATTATGGATAAAGAACCACCTAAAGGCGGTTTCAAATATCAATCAATAGGTGAACCTGCACAAATTTCAAGAGAAGATTTTGAACAGGCTCCAATGATTACATTTGCGCACAGATTAACAGATCAAAAGGGTCTTGGAATGTTCCAAAAAGCTGTTCAAGAATTATTCAATACTTGGGATGAAAAACATCCTGGCAAACCGAAACCTGTTATTATTGCCGGTGGTGAATTGGAAGAGGTTCATGAAAGACAATTCCTGGAAGCATTGAAAAATCCGGATAATTATACAAATCCTGAAGATGTTAAGCGAATACAGGTATTACAAGGATTTATGCCAAATCCGTCATTGTATTCCGCAACAACATATTTCTGTGCACCATCAACATTTGAACCTTGCGGCTTGACTCAGGGAGAATGTTACGCAATGGGTACACCGATTATAACAACTGCAACCGGTGGCTTTGTTGATACCGTTAAAGATGGTGTAAATGGTTTTGTTGCTGAATACGAAGGCAGTTTTGCTAACGATATCAAAAATCATAACCTCAAAGGTACTGAACACGAACAAAATTGGTTCCAACATTATGGTCATAAACTTTGTGATAAGTTCAATGAAGGTATGGATGTATACTTTAATGATAAAGATAAATATAAATCAATTGTTAAAAATAACTTAAAAACAAACTTAAGCTGGAACAGAGGTACTGAAGATGATCCTATTCACGGTTATATCAACAGACTTCAAATTACTCAAGAAGATATGATTGAAGCAAATGTTGCATCTGAAAGACAATATATTCTGCCGATGGTTAAAGAATTTGATAAACTTCAAAAAGGCGGTAAATTGGCATCTAATTCTAAGATTATGGATGTTATCAACAATAACAATAATGCGGCAGACAAAGCAAATGCAGTATTTGAAGGTGTAATTGCTTCTAATAGTGATAAACAAACCAAACTAGAACAAAAAATTAACAAGATTGATGAACTTTCAAATGATTACAATGCTAAAATTAGTATCGATGAAAATGACAGTTCTTCAAAGGGTAAGTTAGAAAATATTACGCTTAAACGCAATATGGAATCTGAAAATCTTAATACAATACTTACTGCAAACAGAGTTGCAGAAAAAGATAGAGCAATGTTTGATAAAATGATTGAACTTTCTAAACAAAGTGCTGCAGGAAATAAAGTTGATACTAAATCTCCTGAATATGCAGAACTTAACAGCTGGAAAGATGAAATCATATCTAAATATGCAGCTTAATTTTACCGATAACAATACGAAAGAGGCAGCAAAAGTTGCCTCTTTTTTGTTGAGATGATTTTAAAATTAATGTATAATAGTTCCGGATAATAATATTTGAGGGCTTGAAATGACAGAATTCAAAATAAAATTTAGAGGTGTAAGAGGCAGTCATCCGGTTGCATCCGGGAATTTTCTTAAATATGGCGGCAATACCTCTTGTGTTGAAGTAGATATAGACGGACGTTTGATTATTTTAGATGCCGGTACCGGATTAATTAATCTTGGTGATGAATTGATGCAAAATTATATCAATTCGGGAACTACCTTATCGAATCGGAAGCCTGTCAGAGCAACAATTTTATTTAGTCATATTCATCAAGACCACATAATGGGGTTACCGTTTTTTGCGCCGTTGCATGTTGCATCTACTCAGCTGCATGTTTTTGGCAGTCCTGTTAATGGCGGGAATTTAGAGGAAGAATTATCTGAAACTTTATTTAATAAAACCTTTCCTTTAGATGCAGGTGATATTGCTGCTGATGTTGTTTGTTATGATATTAATGAAACAAATTATATCATTATTAAAAAAGACCTTAGTACAGTATTAATGAATGTTTGTGATTATATGAATTCAAAACATTCAGATGATGATGTCGTGATTTCTTGTTATAAGTCTTATGCACATCCTCAAAACGGAGTTTTAATATATAGAATCGAGTATAAGGGCAAATCATTGGTTTACGCAACGGATAAAGAAAGTTATATCGGCGGTGATGTTAAACTGGCTAAGTTCGCGAGGGGCTGTGATTGTTTAATCCATGATACTCAATATACAACAGAGGATTACCAAAGTTTGTATTCTCCGAAACAGGGTTTTGGGCATTCAACTTTTGATATGGCAAAAGAGGTTTTACAACAAACTAAAGCAGGGAAATTGGTTTGCTTCCATTATGACCCGAAATATTCGGATGAGAAGTTGGATATGATTTCCGAAGATTTTGCTGATGAAAACTTGATTTTTGCAAAAGAAGGATTAGAAATTATATTATAATGAAAAAAATTATTTCTATACTTATATGTATAATGATATTCTCTTGCGGTTATCGTCGTCCTGAGAAGTTTTATATTGATGCGGTTACAAATGCTTCCAGGCATAATACTTTGGGGACGGAGTATTTGTTGGAGAGATGTTATTATGCCGCAATTCAGGAGTTTAAGATTGCAATAAGTTTGAACCCGGATACACAGGCAAGTGCGGTATATTATAACAATTTGGGGGAAACGTATATGAAGATAGGTTTCCCTAATTTGGCACAGGATTGTTTTGAGAGAGCGCTTAAGCTGTACGGTTTAAATTTTCAGTATTACCAGAATCTGACGGCTTGTTTGAAGAAAATGCGGCTTGCCGGACGAATGATTCCAAAGTATAAGGCATCGACGAATCCTTTGGATAAGGTTATGCTGGGGCTTTTATATGTTGAAACAGGAGATATACAAAGGGGGATTATGACATTGGATGATTTTTGTATGTCGGAGCCTGATTTGATATTGACTCAGGGGGTAAGAAGTTATTTAAGAGATTTGACAAGAAAATAATTGTCATAATAATTTGCTTTATGCTAGAATGAGTATACGGTTCATATTGAAAATTAAATACAATAGAAAATGTCGATGTGGCACTCTGCCGCAGGAAAACAATTAAGTATTGTTTTCCGAGAGGGTTCCCCTTGAGGGAACATCCGCCGCAAAGACAAGAATAAAACTTTGAAAATTAAATACAATAGAAAATGTCGATGTGGCACTCTGCCGCAGGAAAACAATTAAGTATTGTTTTCCGAGAGGGTTCCCCTTGAGGGAACATCCGCCGCAAAGACAAGAATAAAACTTTGAAAATTAAATACAATAGAAAATGTCGATGTGGCGGAATGGTAGACGTGCACGTTTGAGGGGCGTGTGGAGAAATCCGTGCGGGTTCAAGTCCCGCCATCGACAATAAAAAAGAGTCCTTTGGGGCTCTTTTTTATTGGGGATAAGAGGACGCAGAACCCCAAGGCGAAGCCTTTTCGGGTTCAGCGACCTGTGAGCAGAGTGCGAAGGACTTTTGCGAAAAGAATGAAATTATTTGAAGCAAAATCCGTAGACACGTTTATCGCGAACAGGTCAAGACAAGTCCCGCCATCGACAATAAAAAAGAGTCCTTTGGGGCTCTTTTTTATTGGGGATAAGAGGACACAGAACCCCAAGGCGAAGCCTTTTCGGGCTTAAATCTGCCTGATGCTGAATCCCGGCTTCTCTCACCATCATCTTACGCGCAAAAAAAAGAGCCTTTTAGGCTCTGAAAATTTTCTGTGAAGTGTAGTGTGTGTGTAGAAAGAAACTTTACGTTTTCTCTAGTCCTCGTTCCCGTTTGTTTCGGGCTTTCCTCGTGTTCGTTTCTTCTTTTTATACTCTGTACTAATATAAAGTTTTTTAGAAAATAAAAATTGACTATTTAGTATATATTTTTGCTATATTTGTTACATTTCTTAATAAATATCATGAAACTCACTTACTGTTTGTAATATAATTGTTCTAATGATTTGGAAGGGGTGAAGGTATGGAGAGTTTATTAGGTTTTGCACAGTTACACGCAATGAGTATTTCTGCCTGGATTTTAATATTTGCGTATATATTTATTGCAACGGAAAAAATACCTAAAGTTACGGTTGCTCTTTTAGGGGCATCAGTTACTTTGTTATTGGGATTATTGAGTCAAAATAAAACTCTAGGAAATTCTTTAGATCCTCATTATTTTATTAATTTTATCGATTTTAATGTGATATTTTTGCTTGTATCGATGATGATAATAGTGAATATTGCAACTAAGAGCGGTATGTTTAATTGGGCTGCAAATGAGATGTTAAAAGCTACGAAAGGACATCCAAAGTTGATATTTTTCTCTCTGGCGTTTTTCACGGCTATTGTATCAGCGTTTTTAGATAACGTAACAACTGTTATACTTGTTTTGCCTGTGACTTTTGTTATAGCGGAAAAGCTTGAGATAAATCCGATACCATTCCTGGTAACTGAATTTATAGCATCAAATATTGGAGGGACTGCAACATTAATCGGAGATCCGCCTAATATTATTATCGGCTCTGCTGCCGGATTTTCATTTATGGATTTTGTGAATGAATTGACGGGGATTGTTGCACTTATATTGCTTGTTGTGACATCTGTTATGCTTTTTATTTATAGAAAGCAGATGGTTGCTCTCCCTGAAAAAATGGCAGAAATTGCTAAGCTGGATAATTCTCATACGATTACGGATAAAAATTTGATGATAAGGTCGCTGATTGTTTTATTTTTAGTTATATTGGGCTTTGTGACACATGATATAACTCATATTCAAACTTGTGTATGTGCAATGGTTGGTGCAAGTTTTATGCTTTTGTTTGAAAAACCTGATAAAATTCTTGAATCAATTGAGTGGACAACGATATTTTTCTTTATCGGTTTGTTTATTATAATTGGCGCACTTGAAGCATCCGGCGGAATTGCTGTTATGGCAAAATGGCTTTTAAATATTACGCATGGTTCTGATTCTGCATTAGCAATGGTTATATTATGGGGCTCAGGTATTTTATCGGGAATTATTGATAATATTCCTTATACAGCTACTATGGCACCAATGATTTCTACCATTCAATCCCAGATGGGGGTTGATTATGCATTTCCATTGTGGTGGTGCTTATCTCTCGGGGCTTGTCTTGGCGGAAATATGACAATTATCGGAGCAGCTGCAAATGTTATTGTGACAGAGGCTGCTGCGGCCAAGGGATATAAGATAGAATTTATGAACTATTTGAAATACGGTATATTAACGACTTTTATATCTCTGGCATTAAGTTCTGTTTATGTATATTTGAGATTCCTTACATAAAAAGAAAAAGCTATTGCGAGTGCAATGCTTTTTTCTGAGGACTATGAGAAAATTTGCGTAAACTGATACGTTTCAGCTTATGCTGCGAAAATATTCTTTTTGGATTCATCAACTTTGAAATCCAATATATCAGCGTATTCCTGTTGTGTGATAAGTTCAGGATCTCTTTTTGTCAGGTTCAAAAGTTTAAGAGCCGCTTTTGAATTTAAAAAGTTTATTGTGCTTTTCAATTCCTGACTTGGTTTTAATTCAACATTCTCGTGTGTGTTTAATGTTCCGCCGACAACGCTAGGTTGATAGGTATCATAAGCAGCATTAGATTTTACTGCCGCATTTTGGAGAATTTTTTTAACATTTTCTCTCAATGCGAGTGTATCTATTGTTGATTCATATTTAGTTTGATACACGAATTCCAATCCCATTTCCCTAGTTCCTTTTTCTAAGTTCCTATACCAGGGATTACGGCATTATTTTTTCTAATCTTTAGTATTTTTAGTATTTTTGTTACATTTGTTTACAAAAAAATAACCTGCGGATTGAATCACACAGGTTATCTTTTTTATAATTTATAATTTTTAGTGTTCAGATTGAACCATTGCAACTTTCAATCTTGCTAATGCTCTTGCAAGTGCCGCTTCTGCACGTTTTACGTCAACACCTGCAGCTTTTTCTGCAAGTCTTGCTTCTGCACGTTCTTTAGCGGATTTTGCTCTTGTAACATCAATATCAGAACCGCATTCCGCAGTATCCGTCAAGATTGTTGCTTCTTCGTTTTTGAATTGGAATACACCGCCCATTGTTGTGAAGAATTTGCATTCATCATCCGTAACAACTTTGGTAATACCGATATCAAGAGCTGATATGATTGGAATATGTCCTTTCAATACTCCGAAGGAGCCGTCTACACCCTGGGTATAGATTTCCTTGACATCGTCATCAAAAACTACTTTATCATGTGTAATAATTTTTAAATGCATAATTTACACCTTTACTTAAGCTAATGTTTTTGCTTTTTCAACGGCTTCTTCGATTGTACCAACCATATAGAATGCTTGTTCCGGAAGGTCATCGTGTTTACCGTCGATAATTTCTTGGAATCCTTTGATAGTATCTTCTACTTTTACGTATTTACCAGGGATACCAGAGAACTGTTCAGCAACAAAGAATGGTTGAGACAAGAATCTTTGAATTTTTCTTGCTCTGTTAACTGTTTCTTTATCTTCTTCTGAAAGTTCATCCATACCAAGAATTGCAATGATATCTTGAAGTTCTTTATATTTTTGAAGAATTTCAAGAACACGTCTTGTAGTGTTATAGTGTTCTTCTCCGATAATGTTAGGATCTAATACTCTTGAGTTTGATGCCAGAGGATCAACTGCAGGATAGATCCCTAATGATGCAATTTGTCTTGACAATACTGTTGATGCATCCAGGTGAGAGAATGTTGTAGCCGGAGCAGGGTCTGTCAAGTCATCGGCAGGTACGTAAATTGCTTGAACGGATGTGATAGAACCATCTTTAGTAGATGTAATTCTTTCTTGAAGTTCACCCATTTCAGTTGCCAATGTAGGTTGGTAACCAACGGCTGAAGGCATACGACCTAACAGAGCTGATACTTCTGAACCTGCTTGAGTAAATCTGAAGATGTTATCGATAAATAACAACACGTCTTGTTTTGAGTAATCTCTGAAATACTCGGCAGCAGTAAGAGCTGACAAACCGACTCTCATTCTTGCTCCTGGCGGTTCGTTCATCTGACCGTAGATTAAACCTACTTTATCAAGTACGCCGCTTTCTTTAAATTCGTTCCAAAGGTCGTTACCTTCTCTTGTTCTTTCACCTACACCGCCGAATACAGATACACCGTTGTGTGCCATTGCGATGTTGTGGATTAATTCTTGAATCAATACGGTTTTACCAACACCTGCACCACCGAATAATCCGACTTTACCACCTTTTTGGTATGGTTGAAGTAAGTCGATTGCTTTAATACCTGTTTCAAGAATTTCAATTTCGGTATTTTGTTCTGTCAATGATGGTGATTCTCTGTGAATCGGTAAATAATCTTGAGTTTCAATCGGTCCTGCGTTATCTACAGGTTCGCCGATTACATTTAGGATTCTGCCTAAGATTGGTTTACCTACCGGAATTTTAATCGGTTCACCGGTATTAACAACCTTCATGCCTCTTTTTAGACCGTCAGTTGTTGACATAGCAACTGTTCTAACTTTGTTGGCACCTAACATTTGTTGTACTTCAACAACAAGAGCTGAACCATCATCATTATAAATTTTTAATGCGTTGTAAATCTCAGGAAGATTTCCGTGAGGAAATTCAACGTCGACAACAGGTCCGATAATCTGGGTTATCAAACCTTCATTCAAAGCTAAATCTTGTTCTAATGTAGCCATTATATTACCTCTCATCTTAATAACATACCTATTGTATGATTAAAATGCTTTTTTATCAATATGATAATTCAAATTCGTTTAATTAAATGAAGTTTATATTGATATTGCAGATACCAGCATTACAATCCAAATTATGCTGAGAACAATGAAGCTTACAATTGTTAGGACAATTTCTTTGTTGCGTTCTCTTTTATTTGTTGAATAAATTTTTCTTAATAGCTGCTTTGAATAATCTTGAGTCGGTTGTGTTTTCCTGAAAGATTCTTTTAATAATAGTTTGAGGCTGTTAATTTTTTCTATCTTATTCCTAATATCAGGTTTTGTAATAATCATTTTTTTTATTTTTACGTTTTCGTGCAAATCCAGTTCATTATCTATATACGCTGATATTGAGCTATTAATCGCTTGCTGCTCCGGACTTTGTACTTTTACTTTCCGGCTGCTGCTTTTAAATTTTTTATATGATTCTCTAAGCTCGGTAATAATTGTTTTAAACGTATTATATTTTTCTCTGCAAGATTTGCATTCCAAAAGATGTTTTTCAAATGCTAATTTCATTGTTGTGCTCAATTCGTTGTCCAGATAAAAGTGCATTAATGTTTCAAACTGTTCACAAGTCATATTTATCAAAATAATGTCCCCTATAAATAATTTGCCAGTTCTGTTTGAAGTTTTTCTCGTGCTCTTGATATTCTAGACTTAACAGTTCCTAAATTTGTATTGGTTAACTTTGCTATTTCTTCGTATGATAATCCTTCCAACTCTCTTAATATTATGGCTAGTCTTGCGTTGACCGGTAATTTTATTATGCAGGCTCTTATTTTGCATTCCAGTTCTCTGGACTGACATGCTTCTGTCGGTTTGCTTGCTTTATCCTCAACAAGGTTTAATTCTTGTTCATCGTGTTCTATGATATTGTCATTTTTCTTATGTTTTCTAAGCGCATCATAAAATACGTTAATCGCAATTTTATTTGCCCAGTTTTTGAACTGTTTAATATTCTGGAGTTTATTGATGTTTCTGACAATTTTAATTAATGTTTCTTGTGTAAGATCTGCAACACTGTCGTTTGGAGGACACAGGTGGCAGAAGAAGGTAAAAATATCCTTTTGTATACGTTTTATCAATTCCGCAGTTGCTTTCATATCGGCTTTTTGCGTATACAAAATCAATTCGCTGATTGGAAGTTTTTTATAATTTATTCTTGTCATTTTTCCACCTAATGACAGAATAAATTTATTTTATTCGGTTTAAAACGTACTTTATAATATAATCAATAGAGTATAATTTGGGCTATATAAATTGGATTGTAATTATGAAAGATTTACTAAAAGAAAAATACCGGCAGTTAAAAGTGGGTGACAAGTCATTATATTTAATGGTTTGTATTGACAAATATGATGATGACATACTTTTGGATAAAATTGCATCAGCAATATCAGGCGGTGTGGATATTATAGAGCTGTCATCTCTTAATAGCGCCGCACGCCTTTTAGCCCTCTCAAAAAAGGTCAAAATCTTATGTCAGGAATTTGATGTAACACTTATTTTAAAGGACAGAATTGATGTTGCTTTTTTAATGGAAGCAGATGGTGTTAGTTTAGATTCTAATAGCTTGGATATGAATTCTGTTAGACAAATACTAGGTGATAATATCCTCATTGGCTCTTATAGTGATATGAATGATGATTATGATTTTCTAATCCGGGAATTGCCTGAAACCTGTACAAATATTCCTGTATTTACTATTTATAATGCTAATCTTAGCGATTTTAGGAAAATTGCAGTTTCCGATGCTGTAATGGATTCAGAATCACCGCAGAATGCCGCTGATAAGTTTAAGAAACTTTTAAATCTGTAACCCTTAATTTCCTACACATAAATTTTTAAAACTAACACTATCTGGAAAGATTCTCTCGTATGTGTTAACGACAATAGAGCGATTGCTCTATTGTTTTCGCATTAAGTGTACTAAACAAGTCCTAAGACTTTTTTGTACCATGAGAATGATTCTAGTTCTGAACCATTAAATGTTGTTTTAATACATTGTTTTTTTAGATAGTTTTCGAATTCATCATTAAAACCACTTTTAGTAGTTTTTATTTCTGCTGTTGCTGTAGCCATTTCCATCTCCTTTAATATTTGAAGAGTAACACATATAGATATAAAATATATTATTTAGCACACCTTAGTTTTGATTAATTTGAATTCTAATTCTATTCTTCCATGTTAAAGGTTGACTTGTTTTTTGTCAATCCTTTGTTGAGCTATGTGACGGATTATTGCAATATTGTTACATATTTTTTACTGATTAATATTTATAAGACGAATATACTCTTGTAGGCTTATTAATACATATTTAGATTTGCTTTTCTTGTAGTATCCCCCTTCACAATTTATTGTGTTTTTGTTAGTATTTTAGAGCAGTAAAGAAGTGAAATAGGGAGATGGAATTTTGAAAACAGTATTGAAATCAAATAATTGTGGTGAATTAACCGCTAAAAATATAGGTGAAGAAGTTACATTATCCGGCTGGGTTGCTTGTGTAAGAGATTTAGGCGGAATTATCTTTTTGGAATTAAGGGACAGATCAGGTTTCTTTCAATTAGTTGCTGATCCGCAAATTAATCCGGATATTCATGCTGTATTTTCAAAGTTAAAAACAGAATCGGTTATTACTGTTAAGGGTAAAGT
This sequence comes from Candidatus Gastranaerophilales bacterium, assembly GCA_944324825.1. Lineage (GTDB taxonomy): Bacteria > Cyanobacteriota > Vampirovibrionia > Gastranaerophilales > Gastranaerophilaceae > UMGS1585. The sequence continues at coordinate 34,970 of CALUXU010000007.1, read as the reverse complement.
TACACAAAGACCTGATGAAACATACAATCCAAAACTCGCAACCGGCGAAGTTGAGATTTATCCGAATTACGTAAATGTTTTATCTGAAGCTGAAACTTTACCGTTTGTTTTAGATGATGAAAATGTTTCTGAAGATGTACGTTTAAAATATCGTTATTTAGACTTAAGACGTGAATTTATGCTTCACAATTTGACTTTACGTCATAAAGTTGTAACTGCAATGAGAGAATATTTGAACGGACAAGATTTCTTGGAAGTAGAAACTCCTATTTTGAACAAAACAACTCCTGAAGGAGCAAGAGATTACTTGGTTCCGTCACGTGTTCAGGAAGGGAAATTTTATGCACTTCCTCAATCTCCGCAAATCTTCAAACAGTTATTAATGGTAGGTGGTATTGAAAGATATTATCAAATTGCAAAATGCTTTAGAGATGAAGATTTAAGAGCTGACAGACAGCCTGAATTTACTCAGGTTGACCTTGAAATGTCTTTTGTAAACCAAGATGATGTTATCGCAATGGTTGAAGGTCTTGTAAAGGCTGCATTCAAAGCTGCCGGGGTTGAAATTTCTACTCCGTTAAAGAGAATAACCTGGCAAGAGGCTATGGACAGATTTGGTTCTGACAAACCTGATACTCGTTTCGGCTTAGAATTATTCAACGTAACAGATATTATGGAAGCATCAACTTTCCAAGCGTTTAAAGATGTAATTGCTGCCGGCGGAACTGTTAGAGCTATTAAAATCCCAGGTATTGCAGGCTATTCAAGAAAAGATATGGACGATGTAAGAAATCTTGCTATTTCCTTTGGTGCTAAGGGGCTTGCATGGATTACTTATATGGAATCAGGAGAAGTTAAATCTCCGGTATTGAAATTCTTGAATGAAGAACAAATCAAAGAAATACAAACAAGAGCAGGCGCTCAAAACGGTGATATTGTATTCTTTGTTGCTGATAAACCGAAAGTTGTATTTGATGTATTAGGAAGATTCAGACTTTATTTCGGTAAAAAATTGAATATGATTAACGAAGATGACCATGCTTTATTATGGGTTGTTGATTTCCCTATGTTTGAGTGGTCTGATGAAGAAAACAGATATATGGCAATGCACCACCCGTTCACATCTCCTAATTTGGAAGATATGGATAAGTTGAAAAACGGTGATTTAGGCAACGTTAAATCAATCGCTTATGATATTGTTTATAACGGAACAGAACTGGGCGGCGGCAGTGTCCGAATCCACTCACCTGAAGTACAAAAAGAAGTATTCAAGGCTTTAGGATTGGATGATGCAACTGTTCAGGAAAAATTCGGATTTATGGTTAATGCCTTCCGTTACGGAACTCCACCGCATGCCGGTCTGGCAATCGGTTTGGACAGATTGATTGCTCTTCTGTGCAGAACGGATTCTATTCGTGACGTTATTGCATTCCCTAAAAATTCAGGTGCTAAATGCTTAATGAGTGATGCGCCGGGTGAAGCATCTCTGCAGCAGTTGAGAGAACTTCATTTGAAAAGTACTGTAAAAAAATAAATAAAAAAGGCGGTTTTTAAACCGCCTTTTTATTATTATACATTGAAATTAGGTTCTGTTGTTTTTGCCTTTTCTTGCTTCTCTGCGGCATCTAATTTTTCCAATAATTCTTGTCTTTCGGCCTCAAGATTTGCTGCTTCGTCTGCCTGTCTCAGAGCATCAACATCGGTCTTATTACCTGCAAGTCCGTTTTTGGAGTCAAGTGCATTTGCTTGTTCTTCTTCAATTTTTTTTTGACAATCTTCTATTTGTTGCTGATAAAGTTCTTTTTGAGCTTCAAATCTTGCTACTGAATCATCATCACCTTTTGCTTTCGCATCTTTAATCAAATCATCAAGACGTTTAATCTCATTTTCACAACGAGCCTGTTGTTTTTGTAGTGCCGGAGTCATTATGAGATTTGGTTGATTATTCTCAGTAGCTTTTGTAAAGTTTTCGTTTGTTGAATCTGTTTTTGCTTCAATTATAAATTCTTTATTTCTTTGAAATCTTGTACCAACTTTTGCTTTTAATATTTTTATCCCCGGTGTATTTGCTTGTATACCCATAATGCCTGGGCCATCTTTTCTCATATATGCTCTCCTTTTGTTTTTTACAACTTCACTATTTTATAAAGTATTTTTTATGGTTTTTTATTTCAGAGTTTGTAAAATCGTAACAAAACTTAATTCTTATATCTAAATTAATTTTTGTTACAAAAAATAAATTTTTGAAATTTCTTGTAATAGTTTATTTTTATTATAATTATCAAAGGAGAGAGTATTCTGTGAGTGGCAATAATATTAGCTTAAATACTAATGGAATTACAAAAGAGCAATTTAAAAAACTTTTAAATTGTAAAGACGGGTCGCCTGTGATGTCAGAAGCTTTATCCTTATTTGATAATTATGCTAACGGTGATGGTGTTATTGATATTGATGAACAAGCAAAATTACTTGCTGATTTAGGTAAAGTTGACAATCAGAATGGTGCAGCTCCTATAACTAAGGATGCCTTGCAACCGGTATTTCCTCCGAAGGAAGAAAAAAAACTGGGTCGTATTAATCCTGAATTAATTACTGATTTTCTCTCTCGTACTACATATATGCTAAATCGTTATTCTAATAATCCAATGGAAATAAAATTGGGAACAATGCAAGAAGATGGATCTACGAAATTTAAGCTTAATGAAAATATGAATATTTATAAAACGGATGATACGTTTAGAGTTGTAACCCGTTATCCAAACGAGAAAAAGACTAATATAAATCTTACAACTAAATATGATAACGGTTATTTCAAAATTGATGATATAACCCAATCTTTCGATGGGGATAAACTGGATATGGATAAAACCGTTCGATATTACCAAAATGACGGTAAAGAAATATCCGAAGAAGATTTTTATAATAATATTTACAACTTTAATCCAGAGCTTAAGAGAGAAAATGTTCAAAATACATACATTTCATCAGGGAAAGAAATAAAAGGAGATACTTTTGATATTGAACAAAACGGTAGTATTTTAACAGTTAATAATTTAACGAAGAACAGAGTGTCGACAATAGATTTTGATTATTTGCTTAGAGATGTTCAATCTTCGCAAGTAAAATCAAGATTAATGGCAATTATACAAAACTTACCGGGAGATGCTCTTGAAGATGCCGCAAACGAACTTACATCAATAACTTCACGTAATACTGATTTTGTTGGTAGTGCCTCTGGAAGTTACGATTACGATAGAATCAATATTGTGCCGAAAGCTTTAACTTATGATGATAAAGCCTTAACCAAGGTGTTGCTTCATGAATTAGCACATGCACTTGAGGATAATTCTGCAGTGGATTCAGGTTATTCTAATGATATTCAGTTAATATTTGAAAAAGAGTCTGCAAATTTGAATAATTTTGTTGGTTTTGAATATGCTGATTATGGCGATTGGGGTTTAACTTCTTATACACAAATACTGAATGATAAATTAGGAGGGAATATCGATAGCGGTTATGCGGCAAAGAATTCTGAAGAAAATTTTGCGGAAAGGTATGCTTATATGATGAATGATGAATCCGAGCTTGTTGACGGATTAATGAAATACTTTCCGGAAACATTTAATCGCCAGATTAAACATATTGATGAAGTCAGAAATCTCTCTAAAAAAGATAGACTGACTCCTGACGGAAACTTTCGTCTGGATAATATAATTAAGCCATATATAAAGCGTGATAATACAAATAAAATCGGGTTAAGCACTCCTATTAATATCGTGAAAAATTCAGAAAATGAATACACACTATTTATTTACCAAGATGCTGATTCTCAAAAGGTATTAAAACAAATCAAATTCAATTCAACAGAGCCTGTGCGTACAGGAGACGATGTAAACATAATATTTGAAGAAATTCCGTATATAATACCGTCATCTATTACCGAATATTCAATGACAAATCCTGATGTCGCTTATGTGACAACAATAGATGGGCAAAATGTTACCACTAAGCGTTATGACAGGGAGTAGTAAAAACTAGAGTTTTGTCTATTTAAATATTTTATTATTTTTGTTAGTGTTAAAATATTAATACAAGAAGTCGAGGTATAAGATATGTGGGATTATTCTGAAAAAGTTATGGATCATTACCGTAATCCTAGAAATGTCGGTAAGATTGACGATGCCGATTTAATAGGTGAAGCTGGCTCTCTTGCTTGCGGTGATTCATTAAAACTATATATAAAATTAAAAGACGGTATTATCGAAGATGCCAAGTTCCAAACTTTTGGCTGCGGTTCTGCTGTTGCAAGTTCAAGTATTTTGACCGAAATGATTATCGGAAAATCTCTTGATGAAGTAAAAAATATTACCAATAAAGATATAGCAGAAGAATTGGGCGGGCTTCCACCTGAGAAGATGCACTGTTCCGTTATGGGGCATGAAGCGTTAGAGGATGCCTTGAAAAAATACTACGGTGACGATTATGTTATTCCGGGCACAAGCGAAGTATCAGACAAAGTCATTTGTACTTGTTTTAACGTAACGGAGCATCAAATAGTTGAAGCTATTGAAGTTAACGGTTTGACAACTGTTGATGAAATTACTAATTATACAAAAGCCGGTGGTGCCTGTGGACGTTGTAAAGGTGTTATTAAAAAAATCCTTGAAAAGCATGCGCCTAAAAAAGAGGTAAAACTCTCTGCGGCTCAAATGATTCTTAAAATCAATAAGGTTATCGAATCCGTTATTGCGCCTGAACTTCAAAAAGACGGCGGAGATATTGAGCTTATTGATATTGAAGGTAATAAGGTTTTTGTTAAATTACAGGGAAGATGTTCAAGCTGTAAAAATTCGATTCTGACATTGAAATCGTTTGTAGAAATAACCCTACAAGATAAAGTAAGTCCGGAAATAGAGGTAGTACAAGTATAAGATGGTTATATATTTAGATAATAATGCGACAACAAAAGTTGATAAACGTGTTTTAGATGAAATGCTTCCTTATCTGGAAGATGAGTATGCAAACCCGTCTTCTATGTATCAGTTTAGTGTGAAATCATCAAAAGCTATTGCGCAGGCAAGAGCGCAACTAAGAGATTTCTTTGGGGCAAAATCCGAGCGTGAGGTTATTTTTACCTCCTGCGGGTCTGAAAGTGCTAATACTGCAATTAAGGGAGTACTCGCAGCAAATAAAAATAAGAAACATATCATTACGACTAAAGTTGAACATCCTTGCGTGCTTAATTTATACCAAACACTTGAAAAACAAGGGTATAAAGTTGATTACATAGGGATTCATTCAGATGGCTCTCTGGATTTAGAGGAGCTTAAAGATAAAATTGATGCAGATACCGCTTTAGTATCTGTTATGTGGGCAAATAATGAAACCGGAGTTCTGTTCCCTGTTGAAGAAATCGGTGAAATTATAAAATCCAAAAATCCGGAAACTAAATTTTTTGTTGATGCGGTGCAAGCATCAGGAAAAGTTGATTTTGATTTGAAAAATACAAACATTGATTTATTAGGTGTTTCAGGTCACAAATTCCATGCTCCAAAGGGTATAGGAGCATTATATGTAAAATCAAATGTTATAATTCCGCCTCTTATTGTTGGCGGACATCAGGAGCGCGGACTTAGAGCAGGTACGGAAAATGTGCCGTATATTGTTGGGCTCGGTGTTGCTGCAGCTCTTGCAAAAGATGCTCTAAAATATGAAACAACTGAAATAAGACGTTTGAGAGATAAATTAGAAACCGGTATTTTGAAACGTGTATTTAATGCTAGATTGAATTCTTCAATAAATAACAGGGTTCCTAATACGTCTAATATCGGGTTTGAATATATTGAAGGTGAGTTAATCCTTTTGCACCTAAGCGATTTGGGTATTTGTGCAAGCTCCGGCAGTGCGTGTACATCGGGTTCTTTAGAGCCTAGTCATGTTCTTCGTGCTATGGGAGTTCCGTTTACTTCGCTTCACGGCAGCATAAGATTCTCTTTGAGCCGTTTTACGACAGAAGATGAAATTGATTATACACTGGAAAAACTCCCTCAGGTTATCGAAAAAATAGTCAAGCTGTCGCCGTATCAAGACGAGCTTGAACATTTGCGCAGCAGCCGTGCAAACTCATAAAGAATTAAAAAGCCGGCAATTATTTGCCGGCTTTTAGGATTTTATCTTACAATAAAACCCTGCTGATTGATACACATATCTATTCAAGTCTTGATTCGTATTGATATATTTTGAAAATAATATAATCAATTTTCTCTTTCAGCCATGTAAACCATAGCTCTATTTCTGTTTTTAGATTTGCGGCTCCCGGCCAAAATGTGCTTTGGTACATATATAAATACTCCTTTACACTACATATCCATGTTTTATGACGGCATTTATAAAAAATACTTTAGAAATATTAGATAAGATTTTACAAAACTTTACAAAAAATAAGTGTTAAAAATACCTCATTTCAAAATGTAACAAATCAATCATGATGCGGGATTTACCACTTGATAATTACTTTATATATATGTAAAATATAAGTGTAAGGCATTTTTATTTTAAGGACAAAATTTCCCCCAAAAAATTGATTTATCGATTCAAAACTTCTTGATATATATGAAAACTTAAAAAATATGTTATAATCCTAAAAGGAGTGATGATAATTGATGAACAATTTGCAGTTGCAGAACGATCTCGAAAAACTTTTGGCGATTATGCCGGAGAAGGTTACGAGGAACGTATCGGTTGAGTCATTGGAAGACGTGATAGAGATTGTGTTGGACATCGGAAGACGACCCGAGGTGAGAAAATCAGACGGCAGTATTATGCAGCTAGGGTCAGAAGCGGTCACATCAGAGGATATATCACATGTCACAAGCTTCCTTCAAGACTTTACAAAAGACAACAGGTCGGGCATACCTGGGACATTACACAGAATTAGTGCCATAAGAAACAGACAAGACAAGATAGTCGGATTAACGTGTAGAATCGGGAGAGTAGTTACCGGAACGATAGCTTGTATAAAAGACTTTTGTACAATGGGTAAGAGTATACTATTTTTAGGTCGTCCGGGGGTCGGAAAAACAACAAAGTTACGTGAAATATCACGTTTAGTTGCTGATGAATTGCATAAGAGAGTTGTTGTTGTTGATACCTCTAACGAAATTGCAGGTGATGGTGATGTGCCTCACGCAGCAATCGGTTCTGCCCGTCGTATGCAGGTTAAACAGCCTGAATTCCAAAAAGATATTATGATTGAAGCGGTTGAAAACCATACTCCGGAAGTTATTGTTGTTGATGAAATCGGGACAGAGGCAGAAGCACAAGCTGCCAGAACGATTGCTGAACGCGGAGTTATGTTAATTGCAACAGCGCACGGTAATTCATTGGAAAGTTTAATAAAGAACCCTACATTATCGGATTTGGTAGGCGGTATTCAATCCGTTACATTAGGTGATGATGAAGCTAAGCGCAGAGCATCACAAAAGACTGTTCTTGAGAGAGAAAAACAGCCTACTTTTGATATTGTAATTGAAATTATAGACAGAAATACTCTTGCAGTATACAAAAATGCTGCGGAAGCTGTTGACTATATTTTGAGAGGCTGGCCGATAAGACCGGAAATAAGAAAAGTCGATAAGGAATACAATTTGGATACTCCGGTCAAAGAAGAGGCTAAGCCAAATATTGTACAGCAAATTAATGAACTTGAGCACAAAATACAGCCGCAGCCTGATGATAGTCTGAAATACAGTTTTTCAAGAAAAGAGTATGTTGAATCGGTAAAACCGATGAAGAAAATATATCTCTATGCTGTATCACGCAGTATCGTTGAAAAAATTATTGAACGTTTAGACTTGAATGCAGAAATAACACGTAATGTTGAAGATGCAGATATTGTAATTGCGCATAAGAACTTTGCGAAAGGCGGAGCAAAGGTTTTGAGTACTGCGAATACGTATAGAATCCAAATATTCTATATCAAGACAAATTCTATGGCTCAAATCCAGAAAGTTCTTAAAGAAGCTTTGGATATTCAGGATGCATCCGAGGTGCTTCATGGGTATTATGATGATGCGGAAAGAGCTCTTGACGAGGCAAAGATAGCGATAAACAAAATACTTGCCGGTGCAAAGCATATTGAATTGAATCCTCAAAATCAACAAATCCGTAAGCTTCAGCATGAACTTGTTGAACAGCATAATTTGGAAAGCCGCTCTGTCGGTGAAGGTCCGAACCGTCACTTGAGAATTGTAGGCGGAAAAGATTTTGGCGATGATAAAGCGTGCTAATTAATTAAATTTACAAACAGGAGAACGGATTGAATATTCGTTCTCCTGTTTTATTATGTTATAATAGTTATATGTTTACTGGGATTGTAGAAGAACTCGGACAGGTAAGTGATATTAGAGATAATTCTATCTCTGTATCTTGTAAAAAAATACTCTCTGATATAAAAATAGGTGACAGTATTGCCGTTGATGGTGTTTGTCTTACAGTGACTTCGTTTAATGCTTCCGGTTTTGTAGCTGATGTTTCTTATGAAACCAAAAGGGTTACTAAATTAGCCAAGCTTAAAAATTATGACCCAGTAAATCTTGAAAGAGCACTCCTCTTATCTTCTCGGCTTGGCGGTCATATTGTTTCCGGACATGTTGATTGTGTCGCTGAGATTTATAATTTGGCTTCCAAGGGTGATTTTTATGAATTAAAAATAAAAGTTCCGGACGGGTTCTCTCAGTATTACGTAAAAAAGGGCTCAATTACTATTGACGGTATAAGCCTTACTATTGCAGATATTTCGAACAATATTATAAATGTAGCGGTAATTCCTCATACTTATGAGGCAACAAATCTTTCCTCATTGAAGAAGGGAGATGCTGTTAACATAGAATTCGATATATTGGCGAAATATGTTGAAAAAAATTTATTAATGAACGATAATAAAAACAATATTACAATGGATTTTTTAGAAGAAAACGGGTTTGTATAAATGACTGAATTCAGATTTGACAGTATCGAAGAAGCAATTGAAGATTTCAAACAGGGAAAACCAATAATTGTTGCGGATGATGAATCACGTGAAAATGAAGGTGATTTAATTTGCTCCGGGCAGATGGTAACTCCTGAGATTATAAATTTTATGGCGCAGGAGGCAAGAGGTTTAATCTGTCTTGCGCTCTCACATGAGATAGCAGAAAAACTTGATTTGCCGCAAATGGTTGAGCAAAACAGCGACAGAATGAAAACAGCATTTACTATAAGTATTGATGCTGCTGAAAAATACGGTGTTACAACCGGTATTTCCGCGTATGACAGAGCAAAAACAATTGAGGTTGCACTGGCTCCGGATGCACAACCGTCAGATCTTAGACGCCCGGGGCACTTGTTCCCTTGTGTATCAAGAAGAGGCGGTGTATTGGAAAGAACAGGACATACCGAGGCGGTTGTTGATTTAGCCCGTCTTGCAGGACATATTCCGGCAGGACCTATGTGCGAAATTATGACTGCTGACGGTCATATGGCAAGACGCGATGAATTGAGAGAATTTGCAGACAGACACGGTATTAAATTTATATCAGTTGCCGATTTGATATCTTATCGCCTCCAGTCGGAAAAACTCATCGAACGTTCTGCTGTCGCTGATTTACCGACCCAATTCGGGCATTTTAAGATTTACGGGTATACAAATCTTTTGACCAAACAAGAGCATGTTGCAATTGTAAAAGATGATTATTCCGATAAAATCCCTCTTGTTCGTGTTCATAGCGAATGCTTTACCGGTGATGTCCTTCACAGTTTGCGCTGTGATTGCAATGCACAATTACACGCTGCTTTAAAAATGATAGAAGAATACGGTAAAGGGGCGGTTATTTATATAAGAAACCATGAAGGCAGAGGTATCGGGCTTGTAAATAAGATTAAAGCATACGCACTGCAAGATCAAGGTCAGGATACAATTGATGCTAATCTGTCTTTAGGATTCCCTGAGGATTTGCGTGATTATGGCGTTGGTGCTCAGATAATTAGGGATTTAGGATTTAATAATTTTAACCTTTTAACCAATAATCCTAAAAAAATAATCGGCTTAAAAGGGTATGGACTAACTATCCATGATGTTGTTAATATAAGAACAGAGATTAATGAATATAATGAACGTTATATGACAACTAAGAAAGAAAAAATGCATCATATGTTATAAGGAATTCAAATATGCAAGAAACAACATACCAAGTAGATTTTTTACAACAGGACAAGTATAGACTTTTCAAAGGATTGTATTTGGATTTTGTCGCTCATGCTGTTTCTGATTATCATTTTGAATTATCTCCTTTGAGTTTTGATGAATTTATTGATGCAGTATCCAAAGGAATTATAAAATGTGTAGTGCTGCTGGAAAACATGCTGCCAACGGCATTTCTTGTATATACAACAGCAATTTCTGAATCGATTGAGTTAAATGTTATTCACTGTTTAGGTGATGAAGATTTAATTAATAAACGTAATATGTTAATGAAATTCTTTATGGAACAAACTGTTGAAGAAAGAAAAAGTGCGGTTGTATGTTATCCGATGCTTGGTTCTCAAGGTGAATATACGCCTGATATTTCTCATTTCGGATTTAAGTTTGTCGGTTTGATTGTATTGAGATACCTTATGAGTGATTCTTTATCATCTATGATATTGGAAAATCTTGATGTATCAAAATATGATGAACGTTATAAAATAGTTCCTTGGAACAGCAGATATTTAGATGCGGCTGTCAGAATTATTCACGAAACATTTAAACAAACATCAGATGCTCTTTTTGATACCAGATTCAGAACATTGGACGGTACAAGAGATATAGTTGATAAAATCGTAAACAGTATCTATGGTGAGTTTTTACCGGATGCTACAACAGTTCTTTTATGTGATGAAGAACCGGTAGGGTTTGCATTCGCAAATGTGACCGGCGGTAAAATAGGGAATATTCCGCTTGTCGGAATATTAGAGCAGCATAGAGGAACAGGGTTATCTGTTGTTATGCTCCATAGAGTGATGACTACAATAATTGAAAGTATGCGCTCCGGCAAAAGACAGTTTACTGAAGTTAATGTAACAACTGAAACGGACAACTTCGGTGCTTTAAGAATGTATAGAACGGTAGGGTTTAGAGAGGATTATTCTTATACTCAGGCTTATCTTGAACCTGTAAAAGATTAGTTCTTGTTATTTTCTGCTTTTACTGTCGGTACTGCATCTTTAAGTACGTAAGGTCTTGCAAAAGACCAGGTTCCGTATGCAGAAAGTCCAAGAGCTGCTACATTTAATGCAGTTTTAATTTTTGACGGTGATTTGATTAAATTGGCGCCGGCTGCGAGTGTTGTGCCGAACATAATCCCTAAATATCCTTTGAATATAGTTCTCGGAACAGAAATACAGTCATTCATATCCGCAGAATTTCTTAATCCTGTTTGAAATTTATCGGTAAATTTCTTTTTAGCAGGCTTTTGTGGTGTATATTGATTTATTAAGTTGTTACTAATTTGTGTACTCATCGCATTATATATAAGGTTTTAGAAACAAAAAATTGAATAGTTTTTTAAGAAATGTAAATTAAAAACGCAATTTTTCAAGCATAAAAAACTTTATATAAATAAGAGGATAATTACGGGGTATTATATACATGTTTGGTTTTAATGTAAAAAGTACAACTGAATCACAAGATACAGCAAGAGTATATGGTTCTACCCGTGTGACTGATACTGTAGGAAAGTCGAAAGCCTCAAAATCAGAACCTAAATCAGCGTATGAAAAACGTATTGAACGACAAAAAGCTAATTTAGAAAACTTAAAAGAAACTATTGCCAAAGAGCAGGAAGAACTTGAAAGAACACAGCAAGAAATCAGAGAAGAACAACGTTACGAATGGGAAGATAACTATATTGATGATCCTCTGACTCATCAATTAAACCTTGCATTCATCGCGACAACAGTAGATTACAAAACCGGTCACAGATATAATCAGGTAAAAGGTTCTTTTAATGCTGGCAGTGTTAATTTTAATAAGAATAATAATGCAATAAGTTTTGATTCTTTTGCACAAAAGGGATTGAAATATTCATCTGCTAAAGGTCAAAAACTTGCGAAGGATGTTGCTAATCATTCTGTCGGGTTTACCGGCAAATGCTCTAAATACGTAAGAACGGCTCTTCAAAGAACAGGTATGCATAATGGTCATACCGCATCAGCTTATCAAATGGGCGGTGTTCTCGGTAAGAACAAAAACTTCCAGGAAATAGATCCGTCAACGGTTAATTTAAAACAGTTACCTGCAGGATGTATTTTGGTTTACGATAAGGGCGCTGCCGGATACAGCTCAAGACACGGTCATATTGAAGTTACATTAGGCGACGGTACTGCTTGCAGTGACGGACGTACTCATAATCTTCGTTCAACTCAAAACATGAGAGTATTTGTACCTGTTGAACAAGCTTAAAACAGTTTATCAATCTCTTGTTTTAGATTTTCGATGGTTGATTCGTTATTTATTATGTAATCGCATTTGTTGATTTTTTTATCCTGTGCGATTTGAGAGTACATTCTTTGCTCAGCTTCTTCTTTTGTGAAGTTATTACGTTTCATCAACCGTTTAAGTCTTATTTCGTCATCACAATAAATGAACAGGATTTTATCAAATAATTCCTGCATATTTGCTTCAAATAGCAGCGGAATACTGATAAAAACGTATTTTTCGCTGTTGTACCGGCTAAAGATTTCAGTGATACGCTTTTTTATTAACGGATGAGTGATAGCTTCAAGTTTCTGTTTTAATTCAGGAGTTTCAAATACGAGCTTTCCCAGTTTTTTTCTTGAAATTTTCCCGTTTTCAAGAATTTCGTAAGCTTTAAAAGCTTCTAATATTTCAGATGATGATTCAAGTATTTCGTGCGCCATTTTATCCGTATCAAAAACCTTATACCCCTTATCGATAAGGATTTTTTCGGCTTCCGATTTCCCTGATGCGATATTCCCGACAATAGCAACTTTAATCATTTTTCTGTCCGAGTTTTGCTAAATACCTTTTTAATTCTCTGATTTGAATTGGCTTGATAGGTTTTACCTGCCCTTTTTTCAATCCTTCAATAGAGATTGTTGCATGCTGAATCCGTTTTAAGGATATAACTTCAAAGCCAAGGAAATCAAACATTTTTCTTATTTGCCTGTTCATTCCCTGATATAATACAACTTGCAGCATAGTGGATTTATTACTTATTTCAAGCGGAACGCATTCTGCATAAGCAATCTTATCTTTTTCTATTTCAATCCCTTTTGCAAGCTGTTCCAATTGGTTCTGGTTAATTTTTCCGTCAATAGTTACAAGATAAACCTTTGGAACTTTAACAGAAGGGTGTGTAAGCTCGTTAATTAAATCTCCGTCATTTGTTAGAATAAGTAGTCCTGTTGATTCTCGGTCTAATCGACCTACCGGTTTGAATTGGCTGAAGTTTTCAGGCAGTATATCATATATTGTTTTTCTGCCTTTTTCGTCTTCTGCGGTTGTGATATATCCTGCCGGTTTATAGAATTTATAGTATTCCAGTTTTTTCGGGTGAATCAATTTACGGTCTACAAATACTTTATCTTTTTCTGATACCTGGAATCCGAGTTCTGTTATAACTTTACCGTTAACGATTACATGTCCGGTTTCAATCAGTTCGTCGGCTTTTCTTCTGGAGCAAAGACCTGATGAAGCTATAAACTTATTTAAACGCTGCATAATAATGCCTCTTTAGAAATTCTATCAAAAGCATTTTTGACTATATCCGGAAATCTTCGATAAAGTTTTCCCGCATTATTAACCGCAACTACATCGACTGCAGCTTGAATATATAAAACTCCTGTTTCCGCATTTGTTATTGTCTGTTCAAATGTAACAGAGAGCGGGGTTATTTTAGAAATAACCGTTTTAATAACAAGATTGTCATAAGCTTTGGCTGATGCTTTGTATCTTACGTTTATATTCGTAACAGGCATGACAATATCTTGTTTTTGTAAATCAATAAGGTTCAACCCCATATCATCACAGAAGCCGATACGCCCCATTTCTAACCATCTTAAATATGAACCATGCCAGACTACTCCAAACGCATCGGTATCACAATAACAAACTTGCTGTTTAAACGAATGTTCCATAGGTTAATGGTAACATAGATTATACTATTATTCAATGTTGAGGTTCATAAATTCTATGTCATCAAAATCAACGTATGCTGTCTGGCGCAGATTGATACCTGCCATTATCTTAACTTCGTTCTTTTGATTCCCTCTTATAAGGTAATTAGGGATTTTTATTTTTTGATTATCACCGTTGATTTGGATTTCTGCTATCTTTTTATCGTTAAAGTAGATACTCGGAGGAGAAGCAAATGAAGTTGTAATACTGTTTTGTCCCATACCTCTTGCAAGAGCGGTATCAATGCCTATTATTGAACCTATAACAAGATAGTTAGTCTTATTTTTTACGGATGCCGGCATGAAGAAAGATTTTCGATAAACAGGTCCGGTTGAGCGGCTTCTGAATTGTCCGGCATTGGCTGATGCCATTGAATAGTTGTTATCGCCGATATGGTAGATGTCTGTATCAATGACAATATCAAATTTGTTTGATTTTTCTATACTAAGATTTAATGGTCGTCCGAAATTTCTGTCGGTAATTGTTATTGAAAACGGTTTGTAGTTTTGTTTTTCTACAGAAACAATTGTATTTTTCGGAACGTATGCCGGCATTGCAAATCTGCCGTCATTATCTGTATATGTTTTATATCCGGATTGAGGAATTCTAACAGTTGCTCCTGCAATCGGATTTTTTGTTGTTCTGTCGATAACTTTGTTATATTTGGCAACAGAATTCTCGCTTACTCCGCCTTGCATTATTGCGGCATTCATTTGCAGCGGACAGGATAATATTAATATTAAACATAGTAATTTAACGTACTTCATCATCGTTATTATCTCCGTTTATTTTAAAAATAGACACACCTTATGTATTATTCTTTAATGATTATTTTGGAAAAGTAAAATAATATTTGTAATTTTATATTTATTTGTTATTATTTTTTTATCGAACATTAGAGAGATTATAATATGCCGATGTGATGCAAGTCGGAATGAAATGTAGACTTTTTTAAATTCAGACCAATTTCATCACAGGGGTAAATGTAATTAATAACGGTTAATATGCCGATGTGATGCAAGTCGGAATGAAATGCATACTTTTCAAAATTCAGACCAATTTCATCACAGAAGCAAAATTGCAGATTGACAAATGAATATGCCGATGTGATGAAATTGGTAGACGTGCTAGACTCAAAATCTTGTGTGGGCAACCACGTGCCGGTTCGAGTCCGGCCATCGGCATATTTTATATATAAAATGTTGGGGTCTATGACTCGAACCGGACAGCTTGCCGGTTCTCCCCTCTCGCAAATGATACTTAATCATTTGCTCGGCAGAGTGGTATCGGCATATTTGTATATAAAGAATCAGAAGTTTTTTATGTTTGTCATCCTGAACTTGTTTCAGGATCATACCAACATACAAGTTGTACACTAAATATTTGTATTACACAGTTGGAGGTTACGATTATGAAATACGTATGTACTATTTGCGGCTATACAGCTGAAGGTGAAGCACCTGAAAAATGTCCTGTATGCGGTGCCGGAAAAGAAAAATTTAATAAAGTTGATGAATCTAAAAAACAGTATGCCACAGAACACATTGTAGGTGTTGCAAAAGGTGTTGATGCTGAAATTTTAGAAGGTTTAAACGCTCACTTCACAGGTGAATGTGCAGAAGTCGGTATGTATCTTGCAATGTCAAGACAAGCTGAAAGAGAAGGTTATCCTGAAGTTGCTGAAGCTTATAAGAGATATGCTTTTGAAGAAGCTGAACACGCTGCAAAATTCGCTGAATTGTTAGGTGATGTTTTAACAAATTCAACTAAGAAAAACTTGGAAATGAGAGCAGAAGCAGAATTTGGTGCTTGTGCCGGCAAAATGGAAATTGCTAAGAGAGCTAAAGAATTAGGGCTTGATGCAATCCATGATACAGTTCACGAAATGGCTAAAGACGAAGCTCGTCACGGTCAAGGTTTTGAAGGTTTATTGAAAAGATATTTTTCATAAATAAAACCTGTTAAAAGTTTAAAAATCCCCTTAGAACTATCTGAGGGGATTTTTATATTGGGCAAAAATAAAACTACGGGAGAGAGCCCGTAGTAAGAAGTGTTTATTATATATTAGTCATTACCTTTCAGTTGTTTTATACCTGTCAGCATTAAAACCGATTTGTCCTATTGCAGCTTTATTTTTTTCTAATGCTTTTCTTTTTTCGACACCTTCAATTGCTTTATCAAAGTCCTCATTTTTTATTCTGAGGTTCTTCATATCATCAGGGTGATATGTTCCTTCTTCAATTTTTTCAAAGATTCTCTCTCTGCGCTTTGCAAATCTTTCGGCATCTTCTATTGCAGATGCGATATCAGCACCGACTGCCTTTCTTTTATGAAGTTCTTTTATATATTTATCCTCATTAAAATCTTCTGCTAAAGGCATATCTTTTTTATGGATATCAAAGATTTGTTTAACGCCTTTTTCATCCGGTTCTCCTACGTGAATTACATTTCCAAAACGGCCGGCACGTGTCATTGCTTTATCTAATGATTTTACATTGTTTGTTGCGGCAATGTAATAAATATCATCACCTCTTTTTTCTGATTCACTCATTTCTGCAAGCCAGGTGTTTAATACTTTTTCGCCATAAATATCTTTGCCGTTTCTTGCTTTGGCGATAGCATCTACTTCATCAATAAATATTATTGCAGGCTGATTTTCTCTGGCTGCATTGACTACGTTTCTGACATTTTTTTCTGATTCTCCGACATATTTTGAATCCAGTTCTGAGCCTTTTATGTGTACAAAATAGGCATTACTTTCGTTTGCCGCTGCCTCTGCCAAGAGTGATTTCCCTGTTCCCGGAGGCCCTTCAAGCAGTATTGACTTGTTCATATTCTTTTTACTTCTCAATTCAGGGTGATTAATCGGATGTACGATAAGCTCTTTCATTTCTCTTACGGTTTCATCCATTCCGCCTACATCTTTGAAAGTTATTCTTTTAGGTACCGGTTTTGGCGGTACAGTCAACTGCTTCAGGGTTTTCTTATTGATTTCCTGAATTTTTTCTTCTGCTTCTTTAGTTTTGTCTACAACCATAGCGTATTCGGTTTTGATTTTGTTTGGTGAAAGCTGTGAGGTGTTTTTAAAATCAATTTTTACCCCGTCATACGTTTGAAGTGTATCGTTTGGAGATATATAAATTGTTTCGTTTGGTTTGATAAAGAATTTTGATTTTTGTTCTTTATCCAAAACAAAGTTCATATCCTGTCCGAGATTTGTATATTCTTTTCTGCCTTGATTTTTAGAAAAACCCATTGTGTGATTAATAGCTTTATCTTCAACAAAGAAAATTTTCTTAATTACCTTTTTGAATGGTGAATATGTATTTTTATTTGTTTTATCGATATTGTTAATGTGATTCTCAAAATCTTTCATCGCATTTTTAAAGTTTTTTCCGATAAGAATAACTTCATTAGTTTTTAGTATCTCAAATAATCCGTTAATTTTTTCTCCAAGAGTCGGACCTTTAGGCAGCGGTGCAGGCAGGCCTTTGAATGCAACTTTCATCGGACGTATTTGCAGTGAAGCATAGTTTTTGTCTACAAGAGCTGAGGTTCCGTCTTTTTTAGGATTAAGTGTTGTTGTGACATTTGTTGGTTTCTCATCTGCGGGACTTGGTTGATTTGTTTGTGGTGTTGGAGTTGCTACTCCGGATCTGAAAGTTACATTCATGTAATTGACCTCCTTAAAACTATTTAGTGTACAAATTACATTTATTGTTATTTCTTTTAGTTTAGAGTTTTTTTTCTATTTGTCAATGTATATACTTAGTAGATATTTTAATTTTTTGTATAAAAAATGAGATTTTTTATGCTTTTTTATCAAAAAATTGTATTTTTTTGTGATTTTTGCCCAAAAAAATACGTTTTTTGTTCAAAAAATCACAAAATAATCGTAAAAATGAATTGTAAATTATTTTTAACACAAGCTTGATTTGATTTTTGTTTAGTGTAAACGGGTATTGCACAACTGATTAGCAAAAAAAATAATTTTTGAATTTTATTCCATTATGGATTATATATCTCAAGCAAATACAAATATTGCGTTCAGAGCGAAGCCTATTCCGTTAAATGTTTTGAATAGGACTAAATCTGAGCTTTTGAATAATAAGGTTGTTAATGTTGATATTTATTGCCATTCTTCGGCAGATGAGGACACAATTAATTCCGCAAAAGTATTTGCTGACTGGCTTACGGCAAAGGGGAAAAAGGTTAATATCTGCGCTCCAGAATCTGAAGTAAAAGATTTGTATATCAATACTAAAAAATATAATTTTAAGCATTCAAATAGTATTCCTGATAAATCGGTTGTATTAGATTTTAATGCAGAAGAGCGTTTGTCAGATAAATATAAAGATTTGTTTTATAAAAATAAACCGGAAAATATTATCGGATATGACCATCATACTCCGACCGTTTCCAAACTGAAGGGTGATTTTTATGTCGATGATTCGGCTAAATCTTGCTGCAGCATATTAACAAGATTTTTTGACGGTTTAGGTATTAAGCTTCCAAAAGAGGCAAGAAAAAGTTTATATTGCGGAATGGTAAGTGATTACAAAAAGTCCGGACTTCTTAAACTAACCTCAGATAACGGCATATATAAACTAACTAAAACGGATAAGCTTCTTGAAGATAAAAATTCATTGGAAGTATTTGATAAGCTTGATTCCTCTTTAACAAAAGAAGAAAAGAACAAAATATATAAACATCTGGATCCGCTCTCCAGATTGAATCACGATGAAAAACTGTTAAGAAAACGTGTGTTTTCTCAGCTGCAGGTTTCACCAAACGGTAAAATGGCTTACGTTGTTATACCGCCGGAGGATGCTTTATGGAAAAAGGTTGGAATGGATACGCCTAAAACCTCTGAAATTCTAAAAGATTTACGTGTCAGGGTGTCTGAACACAGTCAAAATGTTTCTATGTTGTCTGATGAACAAAAAAATAAAATGAAAGATGTCGATACCGTTGTTGCTTTTTATCGTAAAGGTGACGAATACAGGATGAGTATTCATTCTCGCAGTAATTCTGCAATCAAATTAATCGATTATATTAAAGAAAATTTGAATCCGAATATTATCGCAGGCGGACATGCGGACAGAGCCGGCGGAAAAATTGATTCTGTCAATGAAAAAGATACAATGAAATTTGTTAATGATTTTGTCAAAGCATCCGAGATTTTATAGTATAATTTTTCTATGAAAAACATAGTATTATTATTGGCATCAGGGATAGGTTCAAGATGCGGATTAGATTATCCGAAACAATTTGCTGCGATTAACGGTAAAACAATTTTGGAATATTCAATTGATGTATTTGAAAACCACAATTTAATAGATGAAATTATTATAGTTACAAACCCTGAATACAAAAATAAAGTTCAAGAATTAACAAAATCCTATAAAAAAGTATCATGTGTTATTGAAGGCGGTAAAGAGCGAAAAGACAGTTCTTATAACGGTATATCAGTGATTCAGGATAATGAAGCTAATGTATTGATTCATGATGCTGTGCGGCCTTTGATATCTGAAAATATTATAACTGATTGTATAAATTCTCTAGCTTCTTATAATGCTGTTTGTGCGGCTATTCCTTCAACGGATACAATATTTTTGATAGATGACGAGGATAATATTATATCTATTCCGAAGCGTAAAATGTTACGCAGAGCGCAAACTCCTCAATGCTTTAAATTGTCGGTTATAAAAGAAGCACACTTAAAAGCTCGAAAAGATATTAACTGCTCGGTAACGGATGATTGCGGTTTAATAATGAATTATACAAACGAAAAGATACATATTATAGAAGGTGATATTAATAATATAAAAATAACTTATCCTGAGGATATCGAATTTTTTAAGTCTAAAGCTATACAATAAAAAAGACCGGTATTAAACCGGTCTTTTTATTACTCACTTTTAAATTTTATTTAAGGATTCTCTTTTGCGGCTTTATCTGCTGCTTTTGCACGTTTTAGGTTGTTATGACTGTCAATCGTTCCACCGATTGCCGCACCTATAAACATACCTATTGCAGATATTCCTACAGCCAACCCCATTAATCCTGTTTTGATGGCTTTTCGTTCTCTTACAGGGCCAAAAAAGTTTAAATCTTTTCCGATATGGTTCAAGGCTTTAATAAGCATTCTTTTCCCATCGTTTGTTTTTAATTGATTAGCACCCATTTTGGCTGCTAATGCTCCTGATAATAAACCTACGGCACCGCCTGCTGTTCTTGACATATTTGTCACTTCATATTTATTCCCTCGAGGGGTTTTTTTTGTTTTTCCTTGAAATGAAATATTGTTGGTTGGATTAGTAGCTTGAATGCTCATACATACTCCTATAAAAATTAGGTTTTAACACAATACCTATCTGTTTAAATAATACAAAAAAAAAGATTTTTTTGTTAGTTTGTAAATAATTGTTTACAATAGGTTTCATAATAATATTTTCAAATTCCATAAAAAATATTATCGGAACACTATATTATTTATAATAATTTAATATTGAGGCTTATGCAGCCTCAAACTCTGCACCGGTATTTCTTTGGCAGTCAAAGAAATGTGACTGCGGGGAGCAGGGGTGCATAAACCCCGCATTAATTTGGTAGTTATTTTAGAGTAAGACCAATAAAAAAGACTTACTTTCGTAAGTCTTAAATTTGTGTGTAGGTTATTGTGAAGGTTAAATTAGTCCGAGTTTAAGTCTGTTTAATTGAGCAGTGATTTCATTTGCCATTTGGAACGGTTGCGGCTGTCCTTGGATAGCACCTGCCTGACCGCCTGCAAAAGCTTGAGTTTGTTGTGAATCTTCAGCTTTGCCGACTTGTTGAGTGCTGCTCAAATCTTGTACACCTTGTGCACTTTGCATATTTTGAATTTGGTTCTGTGCATTTTGGAGCTCGTGGAATTGTTTGATAATTTCTTGAGCTTGAGATTCTGTTTTAATATTTTGAGAATTAATCCCAAGAGCTTGAAGTTCTTGTCTTGTTTCAGGTTTAATTGCATTTACCTGATTCATTTGTTGATATTGACTTGCTCCGTTAATTGCGTTTATTGATACCATTTTCGTCCCCTATGTTATTTCCATTTATTGACATATATGTTGACGGCAGTTTTGAGGTAAACTTTAGTGTTTTTGAATATATTGTTACAAATCTTTACTTTAATAACAAAAAAAAATATTTTCATTTGTTAAACCAGTTATCATAGGAGGTTTACAGTATGTTTGGAATAAAGTTTTCACCGGTAAAAAATACTCGCCCGATTAAAACAATTGAACGTGAAATGGAATCTACTAGAGCACGTTATCAACATTATTTAGAAACGACATCTGATAATTATATGGCTCAAAGAGGAGACGTTAAAATAAAAGATCCTCATACAATGGCTGGTAATGCGTATTATGAAATTAGAGAATTTATTAATCCGATAAGTAAACTTGCTAAAAAATATAATAAAGAAGTCACATTTGAAGATGCAAGAATTTTAATTCGTAATGATGAATTTGTTTCTCCTGTTGTTGAAAATGATTTGTCTACTAAAATTCTTATATCTGCTAAAGATAAATCAAAAAACAAAGCTGATGACTCAATTTTTGAAAAGTTTAAGAATGGTATATTGGTAGATAAATTTGATAATCCTGAAATACCATTCATGAAAAAAATCTCTAATGCTCTTGGGGAGCTATTTACCGGCAAAAAAAATACAAACGTAGATACTGAATTAGGTATTAAATAATCTGAAATTTTTATATAAACTTAATCCGCTGTTATTGAGCAGCGGATTTTTTTGTGTATAATATAGTAATTTGAGGAGCGATTAAAAATATGGAAAACAGAATTTATTTTGTAGATGTAACCAACAGGGATGGTGTTCAAACCTCAAGGTTAGGTTTGGCAAAACTCCAAAAAACAATAATTAACCTTATGCTTGATGATATGGGGATTACTCAATCAGAGTTCGGGTTTCCGACAACAATGCACGAATTGAATTATTTGAATGCAAATCTTGAGCTTGTCGAGTGGAATGTTATTACAAATACAAAATTGTCAGGCTGGATGCGTGCAATAGCAAGTGATGTTGAACAATCCTTTACAAACGTTCCTAAATTGAAAAATTGTAATCTTTCTCAATCAACTTCTGAGCAAATGATATATGGAAAGTATATGGGGAAAAAGACTCCTGATGATATTTTGAAGATGACTTGTGAAGCTGTTGAATGTGCTGTCGATAAAGGGGCGCAAATCATTGGTGTTAATGCAGAGGATGCTTCAAGAAGCGATATCAACTTCTTGATTAAACTTGCAAAAGAGGTAAAAAGAGCAGGTGCATATCGTTTCAGATATTGTGATACTTTGGGGTATGAAGATCCTCAGACTACTTATGAAAGAATTTATCAAATAGCAAAAGAGGCACAGATGCCGATAGAACTTCATTTCCATAATGATTTGGGAATGGCTGTTGCTTGCTCTGTTATGGGTGCAAGAGCCGCGATAGATGCCGGTGTTGATGCTTATATAAATACCGCTATAAACGGTATGGGAGAACGTGCCGGTAATGCGGATTTGGTGTCTTGTCTTCTGGCGGTGCTAAAATCTGCAGGCTTCAAAAACAGCAAGTATAAAATTGACCCTAAAATTGATTTAAGCAAATCATGGAAGCTTGCGAAATATACCGCTTATGCTTTCGGTGTGCCAATCCCTATTAATCAGCCGGCTGTCGGTGATAATGCGTTTGCACACGAATCAGGGATTCATGCTGACGGTGCTTTGAAGGACAGACGTAATTATGAGTTATACGATTTTGAAGAACTCGGCCGCGGTGAACCTGAAATTATTGAAACCGGGCGTATGATTACAACCGGAGAGTACGGCGGTATTAAAGGGTTCAGAAATGTATATGATAAACTTGAACTGGAATTTCATGACGAACACGAAGCAAGAAATATTCTTGAACTTGCACGTTATGCCAACGTTCATACCCAAAAACCTTTGACCGAAAGTGAGTTGAAGTTTATATACTATTATCCGGATATTGCGGCAAAAGTTATGACGGTATCTCCGTATTATTGTCCGGAAGGTGCTATCAAAGACAGGGTGGATGCTCATCTTCTTACTCTGCCAAAACATATTATTTAATATAGGAAGGATTAAGATAATGGGTTTAACTTTAGTAGAAAAAATTCTATCAAATCATGTTGGCAGAGATGTTCATGCCGGTGAGCTTGTTATATCAAAAGTTGATGTTTGTGCGGTTCAAGACGGTACAGGGCCTCTGACTGTTCAGGAGTTTAAAAAAATCGGAAAGAATAAATTAAACAATCCTGAAAGAACAATACTTTTTATTGACCATGCATCTCCGAGCCCGAGAAAAGAACTGTCTAACACTCATATGGTTTTAAGAGAATTCTCAAAAGAATATGGCGCAGTTCTTTCTGATACCGGCTCAGGTGTATGCCACCAAAGATTGATAGAATCTTATGTTAACCCGGGAGAAGTTCTTGTCGGTGCTGATTCTCATACCTGTACATCAGGCGCACTGGGTGCATTTGCAACCGGCATGGGTTCAACTGATATTGCTGTCGCGATGGCCCTTGGTAAAACCTGGTTAAAGGTACCGGCAACTTATAAAATTGTTGTAACCGGAAAATTTAAGCCGGGAATTTGTTCTAAAGATTTGATGCTTCATCTTATAGGTATGATTGGTGCTGACGGTGCAACGTATAAGGCATTGGAGTTTACCGGCGATACAATTGATAATATGGAAATGGCGGAAAGATTCACTCTTGCAAATATGGCTGTTGAAGCCGGTGCAAAATGCGGTTTATTTGTTGCCGATGACAAAACAAAAGCGTATTTGGAAGAAAAAGGCAGAGGTGATAAGTATTCTCAAATTCTTCCTGATACTGATGCTGTTTATGAACGTGTTATTAATATAAAGGCTGAGGATATTAAATATACCGTTTCTTGTCCTCATACTGTTGATAATACAAAAACAGTCGAAGAATTAGAGCCTGAAAAAATTAAAGTTAATCAGGTGTATGTCGGAACTTGTACAAACGGCAGAATTGAAGACTTGAGAGTTGTTGCAGGAATTTTGAAAGGTAGGGAGGTTAATCCTGATGTCAGAATGTTGATATGTCCTGCATCTCCTACTGTGTATAAACAAGCGTTAAGAGAAGGTTTGTTGGAAACTTTCATTGATTCGCATGCTCAAATCCTTCCTCCTGGATGCGGACCTTGTGTCGGAGTTCATGCCGGTATATTGGGTGACGGTGAAGTTTGTCTTGCAACTCAGAACAGAAATTTCCAGGGACGTATGGGGAATACTAACGGAGAAATTTATCTTGCATCTCCATATGTTGCAGCTTATACCGCACTTAACGGATATATTTCTGCGAAATAAACGTTATAATACATAAAAAGGTGGTACGTTATGATAAAAAAATGCCCGTTTTCTAAAGAAGATTGTACTCCGGAATGCAGTTTATTTGTTGCAACCGATGATTTGAACGAGCTTGTTGCCGCACGTTTATCAAGCTTAGGGGTTGTAGACAAAAATTTTAGCGGTTCCTGCTCCTTTAAAATGCTTGCAATGAGCGGCGGAAGGTTTATTTTTGAGAACACTTCAACTAAGAGATTATAAACGTAAATCTTTGTTACAAAGCATGGTATTAATGCCGTTTGTCTAGTATACTATTGTAATGGAGAGGAGAAGCTAGTGATTAGTGAAAACGTAAAGGATAAAGTTTTATCACCGCAAGATTTGAGGAAAATTTTGAATGCTGATAATATGGAAATAGTAAAGCTTTGCAGAAAAGCTTCAATTGTTCCCCAAAAAGATGAAAACGGTAAAACTTATTTTTCAATGGAGGAAGCAAGACTTTTGAAACAGGCTAAAGAATCTAAAAAAGAAGTTATGCCTAAGTCTTCTTCACAGGTTGTGGTAAATACTTTGTTATCTTCCCTGAAAAAGATGGAAGATAATATGACAACTTCAATTACGGATACTCTAACAGAGTCTTTGACTAGAGTTTTGGACGAAAGACTTGAAGGGATGGATGAAGTTGTAGTTGAACTTATACGCTGCAAAACCGAAAATGAAAATTTAAAAAACAAGGTTAATGAATTAAATAAAGAAAATTACAGATTGAAAAATACCTTAAATTCATATAAGCCGTTTGCATTTGGCTTGTTTGTGAAAAAACAGGAAGACGATATTTTATTATAAAGATTATAAAGGGAAGATAGTATGGTTGTTAAAGAAGAAGAAACTACAACAGGCTCTGTTGACGAAAGAAATAGAGCGTTAAAACTTGCAATTGAAAAGATAGAAAAAGATTTTGGTAAAGGTGCTATAATGCGCCTCGGAGATAAAACAACTGTTAACGTAGATGCAATTCCTACCGGAGCTCTGGCTCTTGATGTGGCTTTAGGTATCGGCGGTATTCCGAGAGGACGTATTATAGAAATTTATGGTCCTGAATCATCAGGTAAAACAACTCTGGCACAGCATATTGTTGCGGAATGCCAGCAAAGAGGCGGGATTGCGGCATTCGTTGATGCAGAGCATGCTCTAGACCCTGAATATGCAAGAAACCTTGGGGTAAATATTGATGAACTTCTGATTTCTCAACCGGATACAGGTGAACAAGCACTCGATATCACCGAAGAATTGGTACGCTCAGGTGCTGTTGATGTTGTTGTAGTCGATTCTGTTGCGGCTCTTGTTCCAAAGGCAGAAATTGAAGGAACAATGGAAGACCAGCAAATGGGGCTTCAAGCTCGTTTGATGTCAAAGGCGTTGAGAAAATTAACGGGTGTTATTGGTAAAACTAATACTACCGTAATATTTATTAACCAATTAAGACAAAAAATCGGTGTAATGTACGGTAATCCGGAAACAACAACCGGTGGTAATGCTCTTAAATACTACGCATCTGTCAGAATGGAAATTAAACGTGTTGAAGGTTTAAAAGGCGACGGAATGGATGTCGGTAACCATGTAAGAGTAAGAGTGCTCAAAAATAAGGTTGCGCCTCCTTTCAGAACTGCCGAGTTTGATATTATTTTTGGTAAAGGTATTTGTAAGACAGGTAATATCCTTGATGTTGCGGTTAACCTTGATATTGTCAAAAAAGCAGGAGCCTGGTTTAGTTTTAATGACGAAAAATTAGGACAGGGACGTGATAAAGCTAAGGAATACTTGAATGCTAATCCTGAATTGTTGGCAGAGATTGAAAAACTCGTAAGAGAAAAGCTTGCTGAACAATAAGAAATGTAAAGAATATTTCTTGTTTTAGCAAAAAATATTTGTCACTAAACTTAGCTATTGTGGATACATGTGTGTAAAGTGAAAGGATAGTGGAAAAATGGTACAAGCAATTAGTGGTTTTAGACCATACGTATCTGCAGTTCCGCGGGTTACTCAGCAACAAAGAGTTAACCAAATTAAACTTGAACGCAATGAAGTAACTGATGATTTGAGAAACGGGAAAATCACTGACATGCAAGCAATGTCAGAAAAAGTCGCATTAAATTCTCAATTATCTGATGCCAAAGCTAAAGTTATGCCTTCTGTTTACATCAATAACACTTCAAAAGTAGAGAAACCAACTAATATGTTTGTTTCTACTCAGGAGGTTAAACCGGCCAATATTCGTGCTATGGATAGGCAGCAAAAAGGTAAGGAACTTTCAAAGGCTGAAAAGGAACAAATAGTTCAAGATCAAATGAAACAGATGGCAATTAACAATCAAGTTTTACACGGATTGGCAGCTGTATAACAAACTTTATTAATATGTATTTCTTTTTAGGACTTGGGATTTTTTCTCAAGTCCGTTTTTTATGTATTAAACAAGTTAAGCTGCGGTGGAACCAGCTCCGGTTTATCTGCGTATTTTTTCTTGGTTGATAGGTTTTTAGAAAAATCTTTTTGCATTTTATTCATCAATGATTTTGATTTTTCTACAACTGCAGACGGCAGTCCTGCCATTTGTGCAACGTGTATACCGTAGCTTTTGCTTGCTCCGCCCGGTACGATTTTTCTTAAAAATTCTATTTTTCCGTTTTCTTCCGTAATTGTTATCCTGTAATTTTTGATTTGAGGATATGTTTTGGTCATAACGTTCAATTCGTGATAATGTGTTGCAAATATACATCTTGCATTTATTTTGGTTGCAATATATTCCGCAACCGCCCAGGCAATGGCAACACCGTCATAGGTGCTTGTTCCTCTGCCGATTTCATCAATCAAAATAAAACTGTTTTCTGTTGCATTATTCAAAATATATGCTGTTTCGACCATTTCAACCATAAATGTTGATTGACCTAGTGTCAAATCATCACTTGCGCCGACACGGGTGAATATTTTATCCGATATCCCGATTCTTGCATAATCTGCAGGTACGTATGAACCTATTTGGGCAAGGATTGCAATAAGTGCATTCTGGCGCATATATGTAGATTTACCTGCCATGTTAGGTCCTGTCAGAATCATAAACCTTGTTGAATTATTTTCAATTGAGTTTTGCAATTCTAAATCGTTAGGGACGTATGTTCCAAGCGGCAGAATCTTTTCTAATACCGGATGGCGGCCGTTTTTAATTACAAACTCGGAGGTTTCGTTCAATTCCGGTTTTACGTAATTGTTTTCAAGTGCAACGGTTGCAAATGATGTTAAAACATCAAGTTTAGCAATACATTCTGCGACCTTTCTTATTATGTCGACAAATTCTTTTGCATAGTTTTTAAAATCAGAATAAATTTTGTATTCCAGTTCATTAATTTTTGTTTGAGCAGTCAGTACTTCATCTTCATGTTTTTTTAATTCATCGGTGATAAAACGCTCTCCGCCGGTCAGGGTTTGTTTTCTTACATAATTAGCCGGAACTTGGCTTAGGAAAGAATTTGTAACTTCTATATAGTAGCCGAATACTCTGTTAAATCCGACTTTTAAGTTCTTGATATTTGTTTTTTCTCTTTCCTGCGCCTCAAAATTCTCTATCCAGGTTGTTCCGTTTGTAAGTAAATCTCTTAAATAATCGAGTCCTTCGTCAACACCGTTTTTTATTACTCCGCCTTCTTTGATAATATTTGGGGCATCATCAGAAATTGTTTTTTCAATAATTTCTGCAAAATCAGATAATTCATCAAGCCTTTCTTCTATGCTGTCAAAAATATTAAGACCGCAGTCTTTTGTTTGTTTATAAAGCTCCGGCAGTGCAAATAACGAATCTCTAAGACTTAGAAAATCTTTTGGCAGTGCAACAGTGCTGCTTAAGCGGGTTGCTAAGCGTTGAATATCATAGATATTATGCAGGGTTTCCGATATTTCGACTCTTGATTCGTCATTTTCGATAAGTTTTTCAACTACTTCTTGTCTGGCTTCTATTTCTGAAAGTTTTTTCAAAGGCTGGCATATCCAGGTCTTTAACAGTCTTGTTCCCATATTGGTATTAGTTCTATCAATAGCCCAGTATAGCGAACCGTATTTATTTTTTTCTCTCAGTGTTTCTATCAGTTCCAGATTCTTTCTTGTACTTGAATCCATTAATACGTATTGAGATAATTCATATTGTTCAATTGTATCAAGCTTCGGAAATGATGATTTCAAATTCTCCCAAATATATGCTAACAGTGCTGCTGCTGCTCTAAAACCTAATTTGCAGCTGTTGTATCCGAGTGCATCAAGGGTTGATATATTTAGTGCATTTTTGAGATTTGTTTTGGCAAAATCCGAGTCAAAAATTTTAGCAGGTACTTTTGAGCAGTTATAGTTTGCTGTTATTTCCTCCGGAAGGTTCAATTTTTCATCAGGTACTATTTGAAACGGTAATGCTTTTTGTGCAACTGACGGTCCTATGACTTCGGACGGTTTTATTCTTGCAAGCTCTGAAATTATTAGATTTAGAGGAGCTTGTGTTACCTTGAATTCACCTGTGCTGATATCTGAATAGGCGAAACCGTATACTCCTTTTTCCTCAAACATTGCACATATATAGTTGTTACTGCTTTGTTCAAGAAAATCATTTTCTATAATTGTCCCCGGGGTGACGACTCTGACAAGCCCTCTTTTTACAATCCCTTTGGCTTGTTTGGGATCCTCAAGCTGTTCGCATATGGCTACTTTTATTCCCTTTTCAATTAATTTCCCGAGGTAGTTGTCAATAGCTTTTACAGGAATTCCTGCAAGCGGTATTCTGCCGATATTTGAACCGGCATCACGTCCTGTAAGGGTTATTTCTAATTCTCTGGAGAGGGTTTCTGCATCTTCAAAAAATGTTTCGTAAAAATCTCCCATCCGGTATAACAATAATGTGTTAGGATTTTGCTGCTTTATTTCAAGGTATTGACGCATCCCTGGAGATGTTTCTTCCGGATTTACATCTATACTATTAATATGATTGATTTCCCCTTTTGTCATGACTATAATTATACAATAAGTATAAGAAGTAGGAAAATATGTTTCGATTTTTTAAAAATATTTTTAATGCGATTATTCTGGTTTTGGTATTTGCAGGTATAAACAGCCTGTATAATGCTCATGTATTTGACAATTTTCTAGAAAATTGTTCAAACTTTTTCAAAGAAAAATCTGCCCAAACGATTCAGCGTGTTGGTGATTTCTCTCATATTAATACTGAATTTAGTGTTGATACGGGGGTAAATTTGTTTGGATATAGAGCTGTTCTTGCAGAACACAGGGCTTCCGGACAAAGAATGATTATTCTTGATTCAGGGCATAAACAATTATTAACAAGAGAAGATTTGAAGGGCGAAGGTATTGAACAAAAGCTCGGTGATTTGAGTAAAAAGTTTAAATACCAGTCATCCAATGTAAGTGATATTCATATCACCAATAGAGGTGTTATATCTGCATACGGGAAGCAGTTACCTTATGTAAAATTCACCGCAAGTGTTACAAAGCTTCCTATTAATAAAATATCCGGTATTATAGCTGTTTACGATGATAATCCCCAAGAACAAAGGTTATTGTTATCGGTAAATGAAAAAGACAGGTATTCGCAGTTGATAACTAATGAGTTTTATAGAGCAGTTAAAGAGTCTAATTAAAGGTTTTGGGAATGAAAAGACAATTACGATTAGCACATTTATATCCTAAAATGCTAAATATATATGGAGATTTTGGTAACGTATTAACATTAAAAAGGCGTTGCGAATGGCGTGATATTAATATAATTATTGATGAAATAGAGATTGGTGACAGAATGTCTGAACACGATATCTACTTTATTGGTGGCGGGCAGGATGTTCAGCAAATAGAGGTTGCCAAAGAGCTGCAAAAAAACAAGGCGTTTTTACAAAATGAGCAAAATTTGAATGCCGTATTTTTGGCAATTTGCGGTGGGTATCAATTGTTGGGGCATTATTATCAGCCGCATGATGGAGACCGTTTGGAAGGGTTGGGCTTATTAGATGCTTATACGGTTGCAGGACCAAATCGTTTTATCGGAAATGTTACGGCTGAGGTTGATTATTTGAAGAAAAAGACTCTTGTCGGGTTCGAAAATCACAGTGGTCTGACGTATTTAAACGGAAAAACAAAACCTATATCACATATTATTATCGGTAAAGGAAATAACGGAAAAGATAAGACTGAGGGTGCAAGGTATAAAAATGTATTCGGGACGTATTTGCATGGTTCTTTCTTACCGAAAAACCCTCATTTTGCAGATTATTTGATAGAATTGGCATTACAGAAAAAATATGGCGTGGAGATGGAACTGGAATCATTAGACGATTCTTTGGAATATTACGCGCATGTGGCAGTAGTTGAAAAACCTTATTAGTGGGTAAATATAAGTTAATATGAATGGATAAATATAGTTTTACTTTACTAGCAAAAATTTTTTTCTTTAGTTTTAAATAAATATAATAGTATTTATTTAAAGGTTTTACAACATGAAAATCCAACAATTTATATATTCGCCCCAATTTAAAGCAAAAAATATTGCGATTTTAGATGATAGTAACAGAAATAATTCTAATAATATAAAAGAAAATACAAATAAGGCAACATTAGATCCATTTGTAATAAGCAAAGCAGGTGCAGATGCAATAAAGAATATTGTTCTTGTTAACGATTTATTATCATCAAAACCAGAAATTCAAAATTATGATGTTTCACTATTTAAAGATACAACCTTAAAACCACAATTTTCATTAGATAGTCCAATTACTCCTGAAAGTTTAGTTATGGTTCATAGAACTGATTATTTCCCTCATAATGGAATAATTATTACACAACATCATTCATCTAAAGATGCGAATGGTATATGTTCTCCTCGAGATACAACTCATTTTTCATTAAATAAATCAGTAACTGAACATTCTTGGGGCGCAAATTGGGACCAAATGAAGTATGCTTTAATTTTACCATTTAAAGAAACTATAGAAAGTATCCCAAAAGAAAAAGTTATAGGAGGTATTACTGAGGATTTCTTTATTCAAAGTGATGTAAAACTTCCGGAAGGAAGTGTTATATTAACATATTCAAAAGATGTTCCTTGGGGGAAACTAAGAGTTTCTCAGGCAGAAGATAATGGGAAAACACTTAAAGGAGTAAAACTTGTTGAAACCTCAAATTCTGATATGAATAAAGTTGTATCTGTAGTATTGAGAAAAATGGGCTATGCTTCAATGGACAATGTGAATAAAAATGCCAAAATTTCGAATACTGATGCATATAATATGAGCACTTTTATTAATCCGGATCTTATAGATGATGAATTTAATTTATATAATATTCATCATAATAAAAATACAGATTCGTATGTAAAAAAAATTCATAATATATGGAATGATTTTTGTGAAGATAATAATTATATTCAGGGATTACACACTTATTCACCGTGGGGAAGAAGTGATATGGTAATTCATAGTATTCAAATGCTATTTGGTACAACAAATTCTTGGAAAGGTTCTGATGCTTCTGGGCATCCCATAGATTATCAAAAAGAATTATGTAAAGTATTGGATGAATGTAAAGAAGACTTACCAGAAGGTAAACATTTATCTTTTGATGCCGAAAAAGTAAAAGCTATTATTAAATCAAGTAAAAATCCCCAAATAGCACTTGACAAAATGGCCGATAAACTAAAACTTAAACCATTAAATTTGGTTGGAAATCCAACAATTACAGCAGGATGTCTTGATTATAGTGATGGAGAATTATTTAATTACATTGATGAAAGAACCTGCTTATCAGAAGAATATAAAGATTGGGGAAAAAGACGTTATAAAAAGTAGTTAGTAGAATTTGTTAAATTAAATAGATTATAACCATAAAATAATATAAAAAAACTACTTGATTTTTACTTTTTAGCGTTCCATAATAATATTGTAAGTGATAATATCGCGGGATGGAGCAGCCCAGCAAACGTTAAGTTTGCGTAAGTAAGAAAACTAGCTCGGGCGAGCTACCAGACCGAATGCCAATTAAATACTATCGCGGGATGGAGCAGTCTGGTAGCTCGTCGGGCTCATAACCCGAAGGTCGTTGGTTCAAATCCAGCTCCCGCAACCATTTATTTAATAGAGGGTTTCAAAAAATTTGAAATCCTCTTTTTATATTAAAATATGGGTACTGTCACCCAATTGTCACTAAAGAAATTCAATGAAAACAGTTCTATAAGCCCAACCTACAAACTCTTATATCTAGCTAATTTTAAATTATCAGGTTGCTGTAATTTAACGGGACATTTTATCTGAACGCATAAAAAGATTATTCGGCAAAGTTGGCTTTGTGTTTAAGTTTTAGCGGTCGGAAGTAATCGTTTTACATGTTACAAAACGGTCTTTTGATGCTCATCATTGTCCGATTACTGTCCAAGTGTATTTGTTTGAGTAACGTGATAAGCTCAACTGGTGTGATTATTTTGGGCAATCGGCATTTGGTGTGGGTTTGTGGGGTAGGAAGCAAGCAAACCATTTGACCCAGCAACCGGTCAAATTACTCTTTTGCTGGTCAGGGCAGAAGTATATTGTCTGCATAGTAAAAGTGAGAATAATAACTAATTAATTGTTGGGCTATAAGCACAACCTACGGACTATATTTTTTATTATAATGTTTAAGAAAATCTATAATTTTTATATGTTAATAAACATCTAATTAATGTCCAATATTGTCGTTGGGCAAGTATGCTCAACCGATCACTCCTTAAAATCATTCCCATTTATTTAAAAATTTTAAATAAATATGTAATATTCCGTCTTTATCAACATGAGGATTCTTTGTGACTTCATATAATGAACCGGCAGGTACAACAACTTCATTTTTTATTTCTCCAAACATAAAACCTGGTGTTTTAGGCGGCATTATAGCTTGTAGCTCAGAAATTTGAGAACCCTCTGGAAATTCCATTTCAAACAAAATTCCATTATGCCCCTTATTATATAAGTTAGCTTCTTCGAGGGAAGTTGTCATATATGAATATCCTTTATCAGGAGATATAATTTCTCCTTTTCTATAACTTTCAAAAAGCTTGTATTCGGCATCTGAAACATTCTCAATACCTCTATAGTATTGTTGCGTAGCTGCTAATTTTGGCAGTAATTTGAATTCTTCATTTAGTTTTTGTTTCAGAATATTCGGATTTTCCTTTATAGGAATTTTTTTATAATATTGTCCAATACCGCTTTGGATAGAATTAGGCATCATACTCATGGCCATATATTGCAATTCATCGAGAACTTGTGCTTCAGGATGCCTTAATACATCATTTAAATTCGTTTTAAAAAATATATTATCAAAATGACCTTGCGTACATTTAACTTTTACATCTTTAATACTCTTACTTAATAATAAAGACAAATCTTTTTCATTTAATTTTCCTTGAAAATTTGGCGTTTTATATGTTTGAATATTTTGAATTATAGGATTTATTTTCATATTAAAGTTTCTTACATAACTACACATGTATATTAAGACAAAAACTTTTTAAGAATTGTCTTTTTTTTACAAAAGTTCATATTATATTTCTCAAAGTCACTGTTAATTTTTCTCAAACCTTGTGTTAATTTACAGCAGGAATTTAATTTTTTTGAACTAATAGGGGTGTGTTTCAAATATATCTTGATTTTTTTAGTCGGAATTTGCTAAAAATAAAATTCCTGAACTGGCAAAAAAGTCCGATTACTGTCCGTCAATGTCTAAAACAAGACAGTGTCTCAAAACCTTAAATGGCGGGAATTTAGACACAGTTCAGGAATTTTGGGACAGGACAGTGTTGAAAAATTTTTCAAAATTTTAAATTTAGGTGGAAATTTATTTCAATTTACTCGGAAATATAATTTGTGTCGCTTTAGTAAAATCGCCCTAAAAAACTAATAGCAATAAATATAAATTTAACCAGAGCTAAATGTCTTAATAAATCTTAATATCAGAGCAATTTTTTTTGCTCTTATTTAACTATAATAGTAATGTAGAATGAAAGGAAACTAGAAATGCACGTAAACAAACTTACAATTGGAGAATTTTTACCTAAAAAATTAGGCTTAAAGAAAAATGTAATTAATGCTCCTAAAGCAAATGTTACAAGAAATGCAATGTTAACAAAAACAGAAACTCCATTTGTATTAGAGAATGGATTTGCTCCAAATAATAAGTTTCCCATTCGTGCAGACTTGTTTGAATCTAAATACGCAAATGAAACATCACTTTTGGAAATGCCATTGTCAGGTTTTAATTTTAAATGTTAAAAATAACTAAACAATCTTGTAATATTCA
>CALUXU010000006.1 GCA_944324825.1 Candidatus Gastranaerophilales bacterium | reverse complement strand
CGTAACATGATAAAAAAATGCTAAATGAACAGAATGGTTTGGTGGTGAGGTTTTGTAGTTACAGATTTAGTGTGGAATAATAAACCAAACCGGAAGATGGTCGTAACATGATAAAAAAATGCTAAATGAACAGAATGGTTTGGTGGTGAGGTTTTGTAGTTACAGGTTTAGTGTGGAATAATAAACCAAACCGGAAGATGGTCGTAACATGATAAAAAAAGCACAAAAAAAACCTTCCGAAAAAGGAAGGTTGGAATTTTTTGTGTAATTCCTCGTGTGTAGAAGGTTAGTGTGTGTAGGTTATGTATGAAATCTTTTTTCTAAGCTCATTGCTTACATATATATAAAGTATTTTGATATATATAAATTGCATACCTTTGATATTTTTGTTACATATTTTAACAAAACGTAAACAATGTATAGATTTAGGCAATTTTTTTGTACTAAAATACTTTATAAAAATATCAGGGATTAAGTTTAAGTTATTTTTGGGGATTAAGATATGGGAAACAGACAACACAGATATGCAACAAACAGTATTATTTCAGAAAGATATAATGTAAATAAAGTTGTTGATGCTGAGATAGAAAGTTTGAAGTTCCAGCCAAAAATCCAACATAAATATAAACGCAACGTTTATATCCAAAAGTTTGATGAAGGTAACAAACCGATACAAGTAGATTTTCTTCACAATGACGGTAAACTTAAATCTCATATTTATTATAACGAACAAGGTCAGCCGATAAGAGAAATTTATCGTTCAAATTACGGTATTGGTGATTATACGGCAATTTCCGATTTTATCTATGATGAAGAAGGGAAACTTAAAAAAGTAAAAACCAGAATTGATGACGGTGCAGAATTCGTTCAGGAATATTAATTTCTTGAAATTTTAATATAATAACTCTATGATGTTAATTGAAATTATAGTTATGGAGTTAGTTATATGAAAAGAGTTTTATTAGCATTTGTCTTGGTATTTATTGGCTCGGTTTGTTTTGCCGGTGATATTTCGACTTATAAGTTGGATAACGGTCAGACAATTGTCATTGAACAGGTTAAGAATAACCCTATTGTAACTATTGATACATGGATTAGAACCGGCTCAATCAATGAGAATGATTCAAACAGTGGTATTTCTCATTTCTTGGAACATTTGTTCTTTAAGGGGACTGAGAAACACCCGACAGGTGAATTTGATAAGATTTTGGAATCAAAAGGGGCTTTGACAAATGCTGCAACGAGTAAGGATTTTACTCATTACTATATAACTATTTCTTCTAAATATTTTGATACGGCGTTGGGATTGCATGCCGATATGCTTTTGAATCCTCAAATTCCTCGCAAGGAGATGGAAAAAGAAAGAAAAGTTGTGTTAGAAGAGATTGCGAAAGATGCTAATAACCCTTCAAGTATATGTTATGAGAATTTGAACGAGCTTTTGTATACATCGCATCCTTATAAGAGAAAGGTTATCGGTTCAGCGAAGGTTGTTGAGAATGTAAGTCGAGAAACGATACTTAATTATTATAAAAAATATTACACACCGTCTAACATGACGACATTGATCATAGGGGATGTTAATCCTGAACATGTTATGGAGGTTGTAAAACAGAATTTTAATACTCCGTATAAAAAAGCTGTTGTAAATAATTTTAAGAAGGAGAAATTCTTAACCTCACAAAAACGTAATATCAGATATATGCCGACACAGGTCGGGTATATGATGATGGGTTTCCGCTCTGCGGATATTTCATCAAGTGATACTTATGCATTGGATGTTTTGGCAACGATTCTCGGTGACGGTCAATCTTCAAAGCTGTATCAATCTTTAAAAGAACAAAAACAGTTGGTTACATCTATTTCTGCATCAAATTCGACGATGAAGGACGACGGGGTATTTATAGTTAACTCAAGTTTCCAGCCGCAAAATGCACAAAAGGTTGAGAATGCAATTTTTACAGAGATAAATAAAATTAAGGAATCCGGAGTCAGTGAAGATGATTTAAAGATTGCAAAGAAGATTATCGAAACGGATACTTACTATTCAAGAGAATCTGTTTCGAATATTGCTCAGGAGTTGGGGTACATAATTACTTTAACCGGCGGCAGCAGTTATTATAATGAGTATTTAAACAGAATTAATAAAGTAACGGCACAAGATGTTAAACGTGTTGCAAATAAGTATTTAACTAAGAATAACAGTGCAATATCGCTTGTTTTGCCTGAAAATCAGAAGAATTCGGCTCAGGTGAATTCCTCTTCAAAAAATCATACTGCAAAGCTGATATCATCAAATGATAATACTAAAAAGTATGTATTAGATAATAATGCGACATTACTTGTGGCGGATAATGAATACAATGATATTGTTGCAATTGCAATATTTGCAAAGGGCGGGAATTTTCTTGAAGCTAAGCGCGGTACAAGCAGAATGTTTGCCGATTTATTAATGAAGGGTACAAAACAGTATTCCGCAATAGAACTTGCAAAGGCATTGGACGAAAACGGAATTAATATAACGTTTTCTCCAAATGCTGACAGTTTTAATATAAATGTTTTGACTACAAAGAATCAGGTTGAAACGGCGCTAGATTTATTGAGTGATATGCTTAACAATTCATCATTTGATGATATTGATATTGAAAAAGACAGAACTATATTGATGAATAAGATTAAGCAAAACAGAGATAATCCTTTAAACCTGGCGATTGACGGATACAAATCACATATATATAAGGATTCGGTTTATTCAACCTCGTATACTTTGCTGGAAAAATCCTTGCCGCATGTAACCCGAGAAGATATAAAGTCATATCAGGCGAAGATTTTAAATCCTGATAATATTGTTATTTCAGTTAACGGAAAAGTTGATACCGATACTCTTGTGAACAAGTTTGGAAATATGTTTTCTTCTTCCTCACAGGGTAAATTTGATTATAACAAGTATTCAATTCCTAAACTGACTTCTCAAACACAGGTTGTTAAAAAGGCGGATAACCAGCAAACTGCCTGGGTAATTTTAGGCTGGCAGGTGAACGGAGTTAATAATATAAAAGATTATGCCACATTAGAGGTTATGAATACTATCTTAGGGTCCGGCATGAGCTCCAGATTATTTAGAAGCATAAGAGAGCAGGAAGGGCTTGCTTATCAAGTTGGTTCTTCTTACAGCCCGAATGTTTTGGCAGGATCTTTTAATGTTTATGTCGGTACAAATCCAAAGACTGCTGCGAGAGCAAAGCAAAAAATGCTGAATGAAATTGAAAAATTCAAGACACAATTTGTCAGCGGTAAAGAGCTTAAAGAAGCAAAAGAACGCTTGTTGGGCGAGTTCGTTATTGCTCTTGAAACAAATAACGATAAAGCCACTACAATCGGATGGTTTGAGGCATCAGACAGAGGGTACGGATTTATTGATGAGTATGAAAAATTGATAAAAGCCGTGACGGTTTCTGATATAGTAGAAGTTGCGAATAAATATTTCAAAAACAATTATACGACATCAATCGTTACTACAAAATAAGGACTAAATTTATATGCCGCATTTTTTCATACAATCTAATAGTGTAAAAGATAACCGGATAGTTGTTTCTGATAGCTCAAACTATCAGCATATAGTCAAGTCTTTGCGTGCAAATGTCGGTGAGAAGCTTCTTTTGATTGATGAAAACGAGATTGAATATTTGACAATTATTAAAGAAATAACAAAAGATAGTATTGAGGCAGAGATTATTGAATCGTATAAATCAGAGAGAAAGTTAAAATTTGAACTATATCTTGCACAATCTCCGCTCAGAAGCGATGCTCAGATGACAATAATGGAAAAGGCAACAGAGCTTGGAGCTGCGGGAGTTTATCCGATATATACGGATAATTGTGCGCTGAAAAAGAGCGTAATAGAGCAAAAGATAGAGAAATGGCAAAATGCTATGTATGCTGCGGCAAAACAGTGCGAGCGGGCGAATATTCCTGTTTGTTTTCCGCTTTCTAATATGGATGAAGTTATTCAGTGTCAGAAATTTGATAAAATACTTGCTTTATGTGAAAGAGATACTGAAAAATCTTTGAAACAGTATTTGTCTGAAAATCCTATTAATAAATCAGAAAAAGTCTTATTGATAATTGGTCCTGAGGGCGGTTTTTCCGAAAAAGAATTTACATATTTCAGAAGCCATTCAATACCTATGCTTACGCTTGGAGATTTGATATTAAAGGCAGAAACTGCCGTAATTGTTACTATTGGGAACATCGTATATGAATTTGGCAAATGATAAGGTTATACAATTAATAAAATCTTATGATGAGGATATTTATCTGGTTGGCGGGGCTGTGCGTGATTTTCTCCTAGGGAAAAATACGTTTGATAAAGATATAATTGTAAAATCTGCGGAAGAGTTTGCCTCACGCTTTGCCAATGATAATGACGGTACTTTTATTGAATTAGATAAAGAGAATAAAATTTACCGTGTGGTATTGAGTGATAAAGTTAATTATATTGATGTCACTGAAGCTGATGATATTGAACAAGACTTGAAACGCAGGGATTTTACTATTAATTCAATTGCGGTGAATCTGAAAAATGATGAAATCATTGATGTGACAGGAGGCAGATTGGATTTAGAACGCGGCATTATAAGAAGTATCTCAGAGGGAAATCTGGTTGATGACCCTTTAAGAATCTTGAGGGGGTATCGTTTTGCCGCAACATTAGGCTTTGAAATTGAATCAGAAACACAAAGGCAGATAGATAAGCATTTAGATTTGATTTTGGAGCCTGCCCGGGAGCGAATCACTTATGAAATCATGAAACTTTTTGACGGTAAATATACGGCATCTGTCTTGCTGAAAGCTGATAAATTGATTGAGAAAATTTATCCGGTATTTGCTGATGTAAAAAAAGTTCCGAAGAATACTCATCATCACCTTGATTTATACGAGCATTCCGTTGAAACCGTAAACCAAATCCAATTGTTGTATGAAACGGCTGATTCTGTAATTAGAGAGCATCTTGAAAAAATAGATTTTGGCGGTTTTTCAAGGCTTGCACATCTGAAATTGGCATCTTTCTTTCATGATATCGGAAAATTTTCGACCTGGACGATTGAGGGCGAACGGCACAGATTTATAAAACATGACGATGTCGGGTCTAAGATGGCAAAAGAAATTTTGAAACAAAATAAATTCTCTAAAAAACAGATAGAATATATCGCTAATATGATTAAGAATCATATTTATCCGTCACAGGTTATATCTTCCGAAAATGTAACCGAAAAGATTTATATGCGCTATATTCGGAAAATGGGTGATAATGTTATAGATAATATTTTGCTGGCGAAGGCTGACAGATTATCGGCAAGAGGGCCAGCCATAACAGAAGCTATAGTTAAAGAAAATATTGATAATCTGGATAAATTGTTGGATTACTACATCGCAATAAAAGACAGTCTGAAACCGCTTCCGAAATTGTTAAGCGGAGATGAAATAATGGAATTAAAAAATATACCTCAATCCCCGAAATTAGGCGAGATAATAACGGCATTAAAAAATGAACAATTAGAAGGAAATATTGTATCAAAAGATGATGCAATAAATTTTGTTCTCAATTATTAAGAATTATTACAAAAATCGGAGTTCCTGAAATAGTCTACCCTTTGGATGTTTTTATATTAATAGCGTAGTATACCTATGCCCAATTGTAACTAAATAAAGGAGAGCTGAAGCCTATGGGCGGCGGAGTATCCGGAGTATCCGGAGGACAGCAAACACAAGATCCATTACAGATTAAGAGATCAACTCAAAGTGGTATTTCTAATATTACTGAGTCTATAATGACTGGTGACAATATTGGTAAAGCTGCTGGAGATGCGGTAAAAGGTATTGGTGAAAATGCCGTCAATGCTGTAAAAAATCAGGTAATGGATGCAATTAAAGCCAAATTGAAAGATATTGGCTCAATGATTGCGACTGGGCTTAAACGTTTATTCACCGGGAATGATTCTGCTGATGCTGCTAAAGAACAAACAAAAACTACTGCTAATGTTGCTCAATCAGCAGCAAAATTAACAGCAACACAAGCAAAATTATTAGATGCAGGATTAAATGCTTTAAAAGATTTATTAACAACTGGTGAAATTGATATAAATACTTATGCACAAAAAATTAAAGATGCTTGTAAAACGATTGAGCAAAAAAATGCTGCAGGTACAGAATTAAATGAACAAAAGCAAACGGCTACAGAACGTAATGAAGAAATTGCAGAAAAACTTGCTGAATATGGTATAAAAATAGAAGTATCGGAACCAAAGGGTGGAGAGTCACAAAAAGGTGGCGAACGAACAATGACTATTACTCAAGGTGGTGAAGGTGAAACTCCTGGTGCCAAAATAGAAATGAAAGTTGGTGATTCCGGAGGTGATAATTCTAAAAAAGGTAACAAAATGGAAGGCGTTCCGCCTGAAATCCAAGAACTTCTGGCAGAATATCAAGAAAATTTAACAATTATAACCGGAGCAGATGAAGCATTAGGAGCATTATCTGAAGAAGTTAGTACAATTGTTGTACAAACAGAATCTGACCAACAGAATATACAAGTAAAAAAAGAAGAGCTAACTCAAAATATACAACAAGAAACGCAGCAAATTAATACAGATAGTAATGCTAAAATTAATCAACAAGTCAATGATGGGAATAATCCGTTAGTTGATAATGTTGTTGAATCTACAGAGAATCAAGTAGTAGATACAAGTACCGCTGCTGCAGCTCCAGGTATTGCAGCCAGTCTGGGGATTGGATCATTCGGATTAGGCAGCGGTGAAGCTGCTAAAGTTACAGCTAACGGTATTGCGGACGGTATAGCAGCTGGTGTAAGAACATTAACAGGTAGTTCTGCACTTGGAGGAATCGTAACAAATGTTGCATCAGGACAAAGTCTTGGTAATGCCCTTCAAATGGCCGTTGTTGATCAGGCTAACAATATGATTTCCGGAACGATTAATGAATTAGCAAGTGGTCTCCAAATAGGTGAATTGAATGTTGGCGAGTTAGTTGCTCCGGAACTTGCAGATGCTGTTAAAATAGAAGGCGGAAGCGAAGAAGATAAACCGCAAATGGCTTAGAGGTAGAATAAGAAATTGATTATAAAGTCTGCAATTAAAAGATAGATTGTAGATTTTATTGCTGCTTGTGTTGTCGAAATCCCGACATCTTTTGCGCCGCCTCTTGTTTCATACCCTTGTGTTGCGCATACGTTTGCAATTATTATTCCGAAACAGAATGCCTTAAATATACTGATATAAAAATCTCTTGTATTAAGCCATAACCATACGGAATTTATATATCTGTTCGGGTGCAGTCCAATTGTCATATAAGCAACAACCATTCCGCCAAGTATTCCCATTAGCTCGGCAATTATAGTTACCATTGGAACTGTGAATCCTGCGGCAACTATTCTAGGCGCAAAATAGTATCCTATAGGATCTACTTTTAATGTTTTTATCGCATCAACTTGCTCAGTTACCTGCATATTTGCAATTTCAGCGGATATGGCAGTCCCTGCTCTTGCTCCTATTGATAAGGCAACAAACGCAGGTGCTATTTCTCTTATAATAACGACAGTTAGAGTTCCTCCGATGTAGCTGTCAGCACCTGACATTAAAAATTGTTTTGATACCTGTATTGTTATGACTGCTGCCGCAATAATTGATATTGTAAGTGCAATTGTCAATGAGTCATAACTTATTGCAGCTGCCTGAGAAATAACATGCTCAAACCTCATCCTCCCTGAAAAAATATATTTCATGGATTGAAAAAAGTTCTGAACGGTTTTGCCTAAAAAAGTAATCATGTTAGTAAAGAGTAAAGAGTGAAGAGTTAGTTATCGTCATTACGAGGAGGGATAATATTGTTTTCCAGACGAAGTAATCTATATATCAAGATTGCTTCACTTTGTTCGCAATGTCCGAATATCTGTACTTTTCACTCATTATTGTCCTTTCTTTTCTTTAGTGAGGAGTGAGTAGTGAATGGATAGATTCACTGTTTAATCTCTTAATCACTTAGTCCCCATTTATTAAAAACCTACACCTCACCCAACCCCTCTCCTCAAGGAGAGGGTAATGCGTAACTGCTTGACTTCTTAACTACTTAGCTGCATTTCTATTCTCTCCTTCGTCACTTAGTCACTTAATTATCTGTCATATACCGGAGTACACCAGTGTTTGAATTCTTTGACTTTACCTTTTACTACATCATAATAAAGATTTTGTATTTGTTTTGTAATCGGTCCGGTGCCTCCGCAGCCTATTACTCTGTGGTCTACTGCAATTATCGGCATAATTTGTGCCCCGGTTCCGCAGCAGAATACTTCATCAAATACGTAAACTTCGGATCTGTCAACAGCACGTTCAACTGTTTCTATTCCGAGATATTTTGCAAG
Organism: Candidatus Gastranaerophilales bacterium; assembly: GCA_944324825.1. Classification (GTDB taxonomy): domain Bacteria; phylum Cyanobacteriota; class Vampirovibrionia; order Gastranaerophilales; family Gastranaerophilaceae; genus UMGS1585. The sequence goes on along the minus strand of CALUXU010000006.1, from coordinate 160,352 downwards.
TTCTAATACAGTATTTCTTGTGACACCTACCAGAATATCATCGGTTGTATTTGTAGTAATTAATTTTCCGTTTTGAACAAAGCATAAGTTCATAGCTGAACCTTCAGAAACTTGTCCGGCTTCGTTTAATACTATTGCATCATCAAAGCCTGCATAGTGTGCATCTGTTTTAATCAATGATGCGTTTGCATAAGCACCTGTAACCTTAACGCTTGGAGGTATTGCGTTATCACTGTTTCTTCTCCAGTTAGATACGCATACGTTTAATCCTTTATCCTCGGTATAATATTCATTCAACGGTGTTGAAAATAACAAGAATGAATCTTTATTATCATACAATGCCGGGCCGACTTTAATTGAAGACTTATAAAGTGTCGGTCTTATATATGCGTTTTGGCGGTATTCATTTTTTCTTAACAAATCAACCGTTATTTTACAGTATTCATCAAGTGTATGCGGACTTCTCATCCACATTACCTTAGAGCTTCTCAATAATCTTTCATAGTGCTCTTTCATTCTAAATATATACATCTGATCTTCATCAGGATTATAGTATGCTCTTATTCCTTCAAAAACACCGGTTCCGTATAAAAATGCGTGTGTTCTGACCGGAATAGTGGCTTTATCTGATTCTATATACTCGCCGTCTAAAAATACATATTCAGTCATTATTACTCTCCTTCATTATTTTTTATAATATTGTAAATTAATAAACCTTGTCAATTATTTGATTTTTTTTAACTTTTTTGAGATACTAAATTAAGTGTACATAATACAATGTTGAAAGTGTAATAATAAATGGGACTTAATTTTCAAGATTTAATTTTAAATTTGTCTGCATTTTGGGCGAAGCAAGGATGTGTGATACAACAGCCTTACGATATTGAAAAAGGCGCATCAACAATGAATCCTGCTACTTTTTTAAGAGTATTAGGGCCGGAACCTTGGTCAACTGCTATGGTTGAACCTTGCAGACGTCCGACTGATGCAAGATATGGCGAGAACCCGAATCGTCTGGGACATTATTTTCAATATCAGGCAATATTAAAACCGTCACCGGATAATGCCCAAGAACTTTATTTGCAAAGTTTGGAAGCTATGGGGATTGATTTGTCTAAACACGATGTGAGATTCGTTGAAGATAACTGGGAATCTCCGACATTAGGAGCTGCCGGTGTTGGCTGGGAAGTTTGGCTTGACGGAATGGAGATTACTCAATTTACTTATTTCCAACAAGTCGGCGGACTTGAAATTAAACCGGTTGCACTTGAAATTACTTACGGGCTTGAACGTATAGCAATGTATCTTCAAAATAAAGAATCCGTATTTGATATTATGTGGAACGATACTTTAAAATACGGCGATATTTATCTCCAAAATGAGATTGAACAATCTAAATACAATTTTGAATATTCTAATGATAAAGCATTGTTCGGTTTATTTGATATTTATCAAAAAGAAGTTGATAATTGTGTTAATGCCGAACTCGTATTACCTGCATACGATTACGTTCTAAAATGCTCTCATACTTTTAACCTTCTTGATGCAAGAGGTGTTATCAGCAAAGACGAACGTATTAACTATATAAACCGAGTGAGAACCATGGCTGCTGCTGTTGCTCAACTCTATGTTAAACAAAGAGAAAATCTCGGTTTCCCATTATGTAAGGTAAAATAATATTATGACAAACAAACAAACTCAAGGCATATTCAGCCACTTTTTTACAAAAATTCTAACACGCAAAAATCCTGATGAAATGCTAAAAGAAGCAAGTAGTGCAGGATTTGAAAAGACATTAGGCGCACTGGATCTTATTATATTGGGGATTGGTGCAATTATCGGCTCAGGTATTTTTGCCGTGGTCGGTATAGCTGCTGCCGGTGGTAACGAAAGTTTAGGTGCCGGTCCTGCTCTTGTTGTGTCAATGGTTATTGCAACATTTGCGTGTATATTTTCTGCACTATGTTATAGTGAATTCGCAACAATGATTCCTGTTGCAGGCGGTGCATATACTTATACTTTCGCAACATTAGGTGAATTTGCTGCCTGGATGGTTGGCTGGGTATTGATGCTTGAATATGCAGTAGGGTATGTTGCAGTGGCCTGTGCATGGTCAAATCACTTTATGCAGCTAGTCAAAGGGTTTGCTGCATATTTACCAAACTGGCTTGTTAATCCTCCTGTATGGTTAATAAATGATTATAAAGGGGCTGTTCATCAGATTCAGGCTGCAGGCGGTGACCCGGGAGCATTGATTCCTCATATTTGCGGAATTCCTTTTTCCGTAAATCTTCCGGCTTGTGTCATTGTTGCAATTATCACTGCTATATTGGTTAAAGGTACAAAAGATTCAACTAAAATGGCAACATTAATGGTTGTTATAAAGCTTGCAGTTATTGCATTGTTTGTTTTGGTAGGCGCTTTTTATGTGAAGCCTTCTAACTGGGTTCCTTTTGCTCCAAACGGAATGAGCGGAATCTTTATGGGGGCATTTATAATATTTTTCGCATATATTGGCTTTGATGCTCTGGCGACAGCTGCGGAAGAATGTAAAAATCCACAGAAAGATTTACCTATTGGTATTATCGGTTCTTTAATTGCGACAACCGTTGTTTATGTATCTGTTGCTCTTGTATTAACAGGTGTTTATTGCACATCTTCAGGACATATTGATCCGGCATTTTTAAAAGCTCCAATGGCATATGTAATGATTATGGTTCATCAAAACTGGGCTGCCGGTTTAATATCTATCGGTTCACTTGCTGGTTTGACATCCGTATTATTGGTTTTACAGCTTGCATCAACAAGGATTTTGTATGCAATGAGTCGTGATAATTTCTTACCGACTATATTCCAAAAACTTCACCCTAGATATAAAACTCCTCACGTTTTAACTATTTTAGTCGGTGTTGTATGTATGATTGGAACTATGACTCTTGATTTGGATGTTGCGGCTCAGTTATGTAATTTCGGAACCTTCACATCATTTATTATTGTTTGTGTTGCAGTTTTAATATTACGTAAAATTGATCCTGACAGACCAAGACCATTTAAAGTTCCTTGTTCTCCTTTATTACCATCTCTTGGAATATTATGCTGCGGCGGATTAATGGTTTATTCTATGAAATCATTAACAGCTTCCGCTTTAATGTTCCCTGTGTGGTTATTGATTGGTTTGGGTATTTATTTACAATATGGATATATTAAGAATAGAAAAGTCGAAATGAATAGAATAAGTATTGAAAAAGATGAAAGTGAAAGAGAACTCATTACTAAGTAATTTATTAAAGTGCAAATCTCCTGATGAATTAATTGATGCAGGAAATAAATCAGAATTAAAGAAAACGTTAAACGTATTTGACCTTATTGTAATCGGTATAGGTGCAGTTGTAGGTACGGGTATATTTACTATAATCGGAAGTGCAATCCAAGATACGGCTGATGGTGCAGGAGCCGGACCTGCGGTTGTAATTTCAATGGTATTAGCAGCTATTGCGAGTCTTTTTTCGGCTCTATCATATTCGGAAATTGCAGCAATGATGCCGGTTGCCGGAAGTGCTTATACATATACTTATGCAACTATGGGAGAATTTATGGCCTGGATGGTAGGCTGGATTCTTATGCTTGAATATGCTATCGGGAATATTACTGTTGCAAGCGCCTGGACCGGGTATTTTGTACAGTTTTTAAAAGGGTTTAAGCATATTCTGCCTGCTTTTGTTGTGAACTCTCCTTTGTGGCTCAGAAATGATTATCGTACAATGTATGCGATGTGTGATAAATACGGTTGGAATGTCCATGATAAAATGCCGTTTATTCATCTTCCGTTTGTTGATATTCCGTTTGCAATAAATTTACCAGCTATTTTAATCGTTTTGTTTTTGACGATATTACTTATAAAAGGAATTAAGGAATCTACAAAATTTGCCAGTATTATGGTTGGCGTAAATATGTTTATTATTCTCTCATTTATTGTTGTAGGTTCTTTCTATGTTAAACCTGAAAATTGGACCCCATTTATGCCAAACGGTTTTGACGGTGTGTTTATGGGTGCATTTGTAATATTTTTTGCATATATAGGGTTTGATGCAATTTCAACAGCCGCAGAGGAAACAAAGAATCCTCAGAGAGATTTGCCTATTGCAATAATGGGAACATTAGTTCTTTGTACTCTTTTGTATGTAATGGTGGCTCTCGTGTTAACGGGGGTAATACCTTTTAATATGGTAGATACTCAGGCACCTTTAGCGCATGCAATGCGTGTTATCGGGAAAGATTGGTATGCAGGGCTTATTTCCGTTGGTGCTCTGTGTGCATTGACGTCAGTACTTCTGATTTATCAGCTTGGTACTACAAGAATTTTATTTGCAATGAGCCGTGATTCTTTTATCCCTAAATCTTTGGTTGCAATTCATAAAAAATATAAAACTCCTCACGTTCTAACTTGGCTTTCCGGTCTGGTTGTTATGGTTTGCGCTTTGTTCATGGATTTGAATATATCCGCAGAGCTTTGTAATTTTGGTACATTTACTTCATTTATTATTATCTGTTTGGCTGTTTTGATTTTAAGAAAAACAGAGCCGAATCGCGAAAGACCTTTCAAGGTTCCGTTCTGTCCTTGGTTTCCTATATTGGGTATTCTTACCTGCGCTCTTTTAATGTACTGTAAATTCAGTGCAAAATCTGAATCTTCATCGTATTTTCTCGTATGGCTTTTAATCGGTATAGCTATTTATGCAGGATACAGCTATAAAGCTAAACGTCTTGAAGAGAGGGTAAATAATAGTGAAAATGATTAGAGAAAATTTATTACAATGAGTAATAATAATCTCTGATTAATTTTGCATCATCTTCTATGTTAGGACTTTCGCAAACTATTGCACCTTTTACGTCAAAATCTTTGAAGGCTTTTAAAAGATCTTTATAGTTAAAGTCTGATTCTTCAAAATTTAGGTGCTGCTTTTCACCTTTTGCTGTATATTCAATACCTGCCATGTGTGCATGGAAATTTTCTAGAGGTTTCTTTTCTTCTAATTCTTTTGCTATTTTTTCAAATATTTGAGCAAATTCGTCATAAGTATTTGATATCCCGTTGTATCTTGCATGAAGATGTGAGAAATCAACACAAGGAAGAACGTATTCAAATTCTTTTGATAAGTTAATAATCTCTTCCAAATCGCCCCATTGAGTTGCCTTACCTGTTGTTTCAGGTCTTATCCAAACTGTTACTCCTGCTTTTGATAGTATATCCGTTATTATTGCAGTTTGTTTTTTTATTGTTTCATATACTTTTTCTTTATCCATATTTAAGTAGTAGCCTGCATGGTAAGTGATTGAAAATGCTCCGATATCTTGTGCAATTTCTGCAGTTTCTACTATTCTTTGGATACTTGCTTCAATTTTTTCTTCTTCTCGAGCATTGAGATTTATATAAAAAGGAGCGTGTATGGTTTTTATCATAGAACTATTTTTAACGGTAGTGCGGCTTGCATCACTTATTCTGACTCCTCGTACGAATTCAAGCTCCAATCCGTCAAGAAGCATTTCATCAAGGATTTCAAATGCTCTTCCATATCCTTTGTTGGCTGTGCGTAGCGGCATGCCGGCAGTTAAAAAATTCAATTTATCCATTAATAAAATCTTTCTCCTTTTTCGGGTTTTACAAAATTAATAAAATCATGTCCGTTTCCTACAAAATAGCTGCCAAATTGTATAACATCCAATGATATACAATCTTGTGCTGTTTTTATCAGGATTTGGTTGTTATCAATACTTACAATAGTTCCGTTTGGAATATCAGATGAAAAATGTTTTTTTACCACAGAAACTTTCATAACTTTTACGAGTGTTCGCCTAAAATATGTTGCCGCAAGTATAAACGGGTTTAATGCTCTTACAAGCCGTTCCAGTTCATGAGCAGGTTTATTGTAGTCAAGAAACATTTCTCTGTCTTCAATATTATCTGCCTTCGGATAATTCCCTTCTATCTGCGGAATTGACGGCAGCGGACGTTTTTCGTATTCTTCAAGTGCTGATAATAGAAGTTGGATACATATATCATTTGTTTTGTTGAATAATGTGCCCATTGTTTCATCTTTTTCAATCGGACATCTGAATTGTAAAATGATATCTCCCTTATCAAACTCTTTACTCATATGATGCAGGGTTACTCCGGTTTCTTTTTCGTTATTCATAATAACTCTGGAATACGGATTTGGACCTCTATATTCAGGCAGTAATGACGGATGCAGGTTAATAAATCCGTCTTTTACCGCATTCAAGAGTTCTTCAGGAATTTTATAATTAAAGGAACATACAACTGCCATATCTATATTCAACTTTTTTATGGTATTGATTAATTCAGGTGATTTTAAATCCGTAAACGGGATAAAGTTTAGTTTTTTATTCTCAACAAATTCCTTAAACGGTTTGTACATGTGGTGTGTCGGTTTTGGACCCATAACACCTACAATATTAATTCCCTCCTGATAACATGCTTCAAGACATACAAATGCCATATCAGGCATTCCGACAAATAAGATTCGTTTTTTATACTCTTTCATATAGTGTTAATTCTTTCATTATTTTAGAACAGTATTCGACAATCTGTTTGCAGTGTTCTCTTCTTTCCGGAGAATGAAACTCAAAATCTTTTGATAATACTCTGCAACAGGTTGCAGGAAATTTTTCTTTAAACCTTTGAACAAATTCTGCCGCAATTTTTTTTGCTTTAACCTCATTTCCGAATTTGTTGTTTTTTCCGTATAGGGAGCTTAAGACCATCAGAGAACCTGATATTGCTCCGCATAAGCAGCCGGAACTTAATCCTCCGGAAAATGCTGTTGCAGCCGACAATATTGATTCGTCACAAATACCCAAATCAATCCCTTCTCTTACGAGGCTTTCCGAACATGAGTATCCTTCTTCAAAGTGTTTAATTGCATCCATTCTGTTTTCCCCTTCTTTATATATAGGATATCACAACAATAACCGTTTTTATAATGTATTTACAAAATGTCATATTCATTATTTAATAGTCATTATGAATGATAAATTTTGGATTATTGTAATATCGCTTGTTCTTCTTATCGTTTATGCTGTTGATTATAAACTTGATAAAGCAAATTCTGTTGAAGAGGATTTGTTGAAAATAATTAAATCCAGAGGATATCTGATTGTCGGTGTTAAAACTGATACAAGACCTTTCGGATATTTAGAAAACGGTAAAAATGTAGGTTTTGATGTTGATATTGCAAAATATATTGCAAAAGATATTCTTCATGACCCTAATAAAATAAAGTTTGTTCAAGTGACTCCTTCTAACAGGCTTTATTTCTTGAATGTTGAAAAAGTTGATATGGTTATAGCAACAATGACGGTTTCGCCTGAAAGAAGTGCAATAATTAATTTTTCAAAACCGTATTTTGTTGCCGGGCAAGCTGTTTTGGTCAGAAGCGGAAGTTCAATAAAAACACTTGCTGATTTAAATGATAAAAATGTAGGTGTTTTATATGGCTCTACCGCTGAGAAAAATATTAGAATGCTTATGCCTTCTGTTAATGTTCTTGGTTATAAAACTTATAATGATGCATATAATGCTTTAAAAGCAGGCAGAATTGCCGCAATAACATCTGATGATACTATTCTAAGGCATTATGCACTGACAGACGGCTCTGTTAAACTTTTACCCAAACGTTATACAAGAGAATTGTATGCTATAGGTGTCAGAAAAGAACCGGAATCTAAATCTCTTTTAAAAATAGTAAATATTAACGTTATTAATATGGTAAATGACGGAACTTTAACTTCTTTAAAAAGAAAGTGGAAGCTTAATTAAAACTCTTGTTTCTTTTGCGTTTTGATACTAAAATATTAGCGGAGAGTAGCTATTATTTTAAGGTTTTTTGCATGAAAAAAGTATTATTATTTGTTTTTATTTTGTTAGTTGTGGGTATAATCTTTTGTTTTATACCGTTTAATGCCAATAAATTTATTCCTGTATTGAAAAAACAAATGGAAACACAATACGGGCTTAGCGTAAATACTGATAAACTTACTTTGAAGCTGGCACCGACTATAATTATAAAATCTCCGAAATTTGATATTTATTATGATAAAGATAAACCGCTTGCTACTCTTTCAGGGGTTAAAATAAAACTTGCACTTCTTCCTATGCTTAGAAAGGAATTCAAAGTTAATGATGTTCGTATTGATAATGCGGATTTTGATTTAAAAACAGATGCAAATGGTAATTTTGTTGTTCAAAAATATATTAAGCCAATAGACAAACTTAACGTGATTTCTAAGGTCCGTTTAAAGAAATATAATTTTACGATAACCGATATGTCAAGTCAGGATTACATTTTTACCGGAAAGGAGCTTATAATTTCTGACTTTAAACCGGATAAGCATATAAAAATTGTTTCAAGGGGAAAACTGTTAATCAATGATATTAAACATATTAACTATGATATATCTTGTTCTTGCGACGGATTAAAATTTTCAGGTGATAAAGTTGATATAATTGATTTCTTGAGAGAAATAAAAGATAAGCAAGCAACTGCTGATATTGTTGCGGATTTGAAAATTCGCAAGCATGACAAGGAAATAAAAACAGACGGGACTTTAAGTGTTGATAAACTTACCTTTTTAATGAATGGTGTGAAATTACCATACAGTTATGCCGATTTTACTCTTTTAGGTAACAAAGTTTCTGTTTCTTCTTTAATTTATACGAATAATGTTAATAAAATCTCAGTTAACGGTTATTTTACTCATTCGGATAATCCGGCATTTAATCTGAGCGTTAAGTCAAATGAAATTAATCTTAAAGATTTATTATATTTCGCCAGATTGTTTTCTGACGTATCAAATCTTGCTTTAATTCGAGATATTAACGGAACACTTTATTCTGATTTTACACTCAAAGGCAGCATGAAGCACCTTAAGTCTAACGGTGTATTTAAAGTTAATAATGCTAATATTGTAACTGACAGGTTCACTGTTAATAATCTTAATTCAGATATTGATTTTTCTGATAATAAAATTGCCATAAAATCAGCAAATGCTTACGTAAATAATGCTCCTGTTACAATTACGGGGGATATAGTTTCAAACAAATTAAATCTTAACTTTATAGTTAATAATTTCAGGCTCCAAAATTTTGTATATAAAAATTGTAAATTGAATAACGGTATTTTATCTGTAATTGCAAATATATCAGGAACTTATCAAAATTATATTCCTAAAATAGAAGCAGAACTTTCAAACGTTTACGGCTACTATGATTCGATAAGATTTCGTTTAAATAATATTTCATTTAAGTCTGCTGATAAAACTTCCGGCGAGATGAAGCTTACGGGGCTTATTACCAATATCCCTAAAATGCAGGCTGTTACAATTCCGTCATTAAAAGCTGTTTTGACTGATTCAAATATAAGTGTTGATTCTTTTAAAGTTTATTCCGGAAATACTAAACTTGATATGTGGGGGAAAATTCTTGATTATAATAATGAGTGTACGTTCTCATTTAAAGGCGCAGGATTTGTTAATCCCAAAGGAGTGTTTGATATTTCTGAGCTTGATGCTGTTTACCCTGTATTTCTTGAATTCAATGGAGATAAAACAATCCAAAATATCAATATGCAAGCACTGCAACAACGTAACGGCGCAAAATTCTCCTTTGACCAGTCTGTTATTTTAAACCTTTCTGCAAAATATGTTGATAATATTTTAAAAATAAATGACTGCAGTGTAAATTCTTATAAAGGTATTTTTACCCAAAATTTGAAGAAAAACCTTTCAAATTCTCAAAAAATATGTATTGTAACAGGAGAATTGGAAAATATAAAACAACCTGTATTAAAGAATATAAAAGTAAACTTCTTAAAGACTTGTCCTGTTAATATATATCACTATCTGGCAAAAATAACCGGGAACCTTGTGATTAACGGTAAAGTTTCATCGCCAGAAATAATCGGGAATCTTAAACTTCCGATGTTGTCGGATAAGTATGGTTGTTTGACTGCAAAAAATATTTCGGTTGCTTTAACCAAAAATCTTATTAATTTTGATTGTACAAATGTAAGATGTTTTGACAGTGTGATGGGGCTTGTTGGTACTGCAGAAGCAAAATTATCAAAGAATATTAATATTAAATCTTTAAATGTTAAGGCAAAAGAACTCAATCTTGATAATTTATCCCTTTCACTTGCAATGTTTAAGGAATCAGGACTTAATATTGCAGTTGATAACGGTTCAATGTTTTCTGAACGTGTTGTTATAGAAACTCCTGTAGAACAATTAATATTGTCGGATTTGAATTCCTCTTTTAAATTGAAGGATAACTTACTGGATGTTCATACTCTCTCTGCCAATATGTATAACGGTAAAGTTGCCGGGAAAATAAATATGAACTTGAATTCAGGTAAGTATTCAGCATTTATTCAAGGCCGTGGTACCAGTGCCGGGCCTGTTATGAAATCTTTAACCAACTTAAAAGAAGATATTTGCGGTAAGCTTGATTTTGATTTTGAAGTTAACTCTTCTCTTAATTCAAAATTCATCAATCGCGGTTTATTAAGATTTATAGTGCACGACGGTCAAATGAGTATATTGGGTAAAGTTGAACATTTATTATATGCCCAAAATATTATTGCGGACAATATGGCTAAAACCTCGCTTGCTGTATTTACTCGTGCGATAGCATCTAAAGATACTGGTTTATTTAAATCTCTTTACGGAACTGTAACTGTCAATAATGATGTGATTAATATTAAAAATATAAAAATGGTTGGTCCGAATATGAGTTTATATATTACGGGACATTACGGTCTTATGTCAAATATTGCTAATGTGACAGTGTTAGGTCGTTTATCTAATACAATGGTTTCTTCTCTTGGAAGTTTTGGCACTATGACTATGGATAAATTCCGAATAGCTTTACAAGGGGAAGGTGATGAAGAATACAGAATTCTTCAAGCAGGTGTAGAGAACATTCCTCAATTACCGCAAAGAAATACAAAGGAATTTAGAGCTATTATTTCAGGACCTGCTGAAGCTAAGACTTCTGTAAGATCTTTTATGTGGATTTCTGAATCTGAAAAAGAATATAAAACGAGAGAAGTTCCTCAATCAAATATTTCTATTCCTAAATTTATAGAGAATTTGCCTTATTAGTTTGGTAATACATTCACAAGGTTATTTATAACTTGATAAACTTTATCGGGCGAAGTATTTTTTCTTATTTTCCCGATATCTTCCCCCATCGGTTTTATTCCCTGCTCCTGTGCAAGTTTTTCCAGTGCTTCTTTAGGTGTTTTAGAGGTCAGTATATTTTCTTTAAAACCTTGGATATCGTAACTTAAAGTTTTGTCTTGAGGAAGTGAGTCTTGAATGTCGTTTATCACATTTAGAAAAGTATCTTTGTAATTGATATTAATTGTGTCGTTTTTTTGACTGAATATATTGTATACATCAATTTGTGATTCCCATTTGTTATTATATTTTGCTAAGATATCAACGCTGTCTATTAAAAATTCTGAACGTCCGTATGGTGATGTTTGGTGGTTTTTGTAGATAGAAAATCCTATATTGCTTGCCATTTTATTCCAGGCAAGGTTTATTTTGTTGTCTGCATTAATAATGCGTTTTATATCTTTACTTGAAAGATGATTTGTATTCTCATCTGTAATTCCCGTTTCTTCCTGATATAACTTATCAAGTCTTGTATATCCCATTTTTTCTATACATTCATTTGTTATATCTCTTACGTTCCCCGATGTTTCTACAACTTTAATCCCTTTTGTATTTTTCATCGCATTAATTGTTTCAGCGTTTATAACTCTTAGTTTCCCAGTTGGTATCTTTTTTGATTTCCTGACAATTACGGTTCCTTCCGGAAGTTTTACTTTATTTTTTATATAGAAATCTCTTGGTTCTCCGCCGATTATATCTTCTTTAGGATTAATTTTTAGGGTGCTATTTAGCGGTGCTATTATTCCTATCGGTTTGTTATCCCAATTTAAACCTATACTGTTAGGTGTAACAGCATGGTTAAATGCAAAATGTACGGTATTTCTTGATTTTCTTAATCCGTTTTTATCCTTATAGGCATTTTTAGTTGATAATATTTCACCGTTAACCGGTAAATAATCTGTCATGTGAACAATAACAGCTTTGTCTGCACTAAACTCACTCAAATCTTTCATTTTATGATTTGGTTTTTGTTTAAATGCAACGCTATTTTTTACGCATAAAGATATCATATTAAATTAATACCATTTTAATACGTTTTTTGCTATTTTGTAAGAAAATTTTACAACTTATCTTAAATCTAATATCTCTTGAGCTTGTTTGTATGATAAAGGTTTTGGTCCGCCAAGTACGTATGTATTTAATACAACTTGTGCATACTGTTCTGCAAGTTCAAGTTTTAAATATGCATCTTTGAGAGTTCTGCTTCCGACAATAAAACCGTGGTTAGCCATTAATATTGCATCATAGTCTTTAAAGTATTTTGCAGTATTTGTGACCAATTCTTGAGATGACGGCAATCCGTATTCTGCAAGTGGAATCCCTTTAAAATAATAAATATTTTCAGCCATAACAGGTGCTAACAAATCTTTGCCGGCAGATGCAAAGCTGCTTAGATAAGGTGAATGTGTATGAATAATAAAATTAATATCAGGTCTTTGATGATAAAATTCTATGTGTAGTTTCTTTTCGCTTGAAGGTCTTTTATTCGGAGTAAGTGAATTCCCATTAAAATCCATTAATACAAAATCACTTTCTCTTAAATGCGCATTTGCGGAACCTGCAACAGTAATTAATATTTTGTCTCCGACTCTTGCCGAAATATTGCCTGAATATCCCGGAGTATAGTCTTTGTCGCCCATAACTTTCCCGATTTTGATGATTTGTTGCGTTAATTCTTCAATATTGATGTTAGATGTCATCGATGTCTTCCTTTATATTTTCTACTACAGCTTTTGTTAATATTGCTTTACCATTGTCTTTTTCTTCTTTAGTTTCGTGCGCAGCTTTATATAGTGCTTCGTTTTTAGCCTTTAATTTGTTGAAGTTATCAGGGTTTTTAACAACTAATTTTTCATAATCAACAGTTGTACCTTTAGGGTCCATTGCAAGTACCATATTTATAAACGCATTTTGTCTTACAAAGTCATAGCCGAAGTTTAGTTTAACATCTTGCGGTCCGACACTTGCATAGAAAGAACATTCCTGGAATAATCTGTCTGTCGGGCTGTCATCTGTTAAACATACCGAACCTTGCCATGCAAGAACCAGGTAAGGGCATACTCTTAAATATTCTCTCAAATATACATTAGAACGACCATACCTGTAAGCATCAAATACAGGGATTGGTGTTTCATCGTTATAAGCAGATTGTAAATATGAGATGTCCTGCATCCAACGTTTATATTGTATGTGCCAGTTTGGACCGACACGCCCAATCATTTGAGTATCTCCTGTTCCGTATAATGTTGCAGCACCTTCAAAATTTAAACCGACACTTGTATAGAATTGTTTTTCTTCATTTTTATAGCTAAAGAGATTTTGTCTTAATTGAGCCATATAACGGAATCTGGTAGTACCAATATTATCGCCTGATAATTTGTTAAAGTATCTGTCTTCATACATATCCTGGAAATAACCGGCGCTGATTCTGTTTTCGAATGTAGTAGTATGATTTTCTCCAAATAATTTATTTGTAGAATATGCCTTTCTATAAATTAAATCGGCTCCGTATTTAGGCATTCTGCGGCCTAAAAACCAATCGTCAGTGTAGTCATAAGATGCATAAACAAGTTTTAAGTTGTCATCAAGTTTTTGTTCTCCTCGTACAACTATTTTACTGCGTGATGTTCCGTATGCGACTTGTGTTTCGTTCGTTGCACTCCAGAACCTTGCAACACCACCGAAACCGATTTTATTTCGATATGTTAATGCCGGAATAAGTTTTAATAAGCAGCCTTTAGGTAATTGAACAATAAATCCCGGACCAATATACATACCTAAGTATCTTCTTGAACCCAGTTCAGGATAATTACCTTCAACAAAATCATGCCCTTTGTTTGAGTATAGTTTCATACTAGGAATTTTTAATATTGTTTTTCCGCCGCTTATAATTTCTGCTTTTTTTAATTGAAGCGTATCAAGATTTTCTCCGGAATTAATAATAATTTCATTTGATTTAATCTTGAATATTTTGGATTTTCCGTCAGTTATATATCTTTTTTCCTCTTCCGGAATCTGCATTGTTCTCATATACTGTCTAGCATCCGGACCTCCGCTGGTACGCAAAATTAATGGAGAGCTTTTTTCAATATCTAAGGACCCTTTTATTTGGGTAATAACATTTCTTTGAACATAACCTTCTTGTGCACGTATTTTTATGTCCGGATTTTCGGTTACAGGCTTTTCCATAAAGATACTTTCTTCGTTTAAATCAATATCTATTGATTCTCCTGTTGTTTTTTGCCCGCCTTTGGTTATTACGACATTTCCGTCGGCATGCATTTTATTTGAATTTTTATCAAAAGTAAGATAGTCTGCTGTTAATGTTGTTCCCTGTTGTGGAAAAGTAACTAAAACATCGCCGGTCGCAGTCATAAGTCCTGTCTCTGTTAGATAATCCATATGCTTACAATCAATTGTAATTTGCGTTTGAGCTGCATCTTTTGCTTTTTTCTCACGTTTTGTTTTAGCTTTTTTATAATCATCTGTTTCATAGAATTGTTCTTCATTTGCAACAGATTCAGTAACTTCCTCCTGAGGATTTAATTTTTTTTGTTTTTCTTCCTCTTTTGCATAATGGTAAGCTTTTATTTTTAATCTGATAAGTTTAACCGGCGGAATAGTTTTATTTGGGTTATTATTTTTTTCTCTCTCTTTTGCTTCATAATCATCGTGCGGGATAAACTGCCCTTTTTCATCTATAATCGGGTTCCCAAAAAAGCTGTCGCCTACAAAGTCTGACGGTCTCTCTCCTATTGCAAATGCAGGATTAATTATCAGCATATATAATGCAAGAATTAATATGATTATTCGGTTTTTATTTTGGTTTTCTGTCATAATTAATCCTTTAGATATAGTTTAGAGGGTTTCTTGGCTGTCCGTTTACACGCACTTCAAAGTGGCAATGCGGTCCAGTACTGTAACCTGTTGAACCTTCTCTTCCAACCTGCTGACCCTGTTTAACAACTTGCCCTTTTGATACTGAAATAGAACTCATATGGGCATAAAGTGTAGTAATAGCTTGACCTCGGACAATCCCGTGATCCAGAATTACAACTTGTCCGTATCCGCCGTACCAGCCGGCATATATTACACGTCCGTTATTTGAAGCTCTTATTGCTCCGCCGTTTGGACCTCCAATATCAATTCCTGAGTGGAATATTCTGCTCTTGAATATCGGGTGAATTCTATATCCAAATGGTGATGTAATAGGTCCGGATATTGGTTTTATAAATCCTGTGGTGACAGCAACTTTTGTACCTGAATTAGGTTTTATGTTTGAAATCATTGCCTCAATACTTGCTGATTGTCTTGCAAGTTCTCTTTCTGAACGTTCATAGTAACTTCTGTTCGTTTTTAATTTATGAATCATTTCTTGATTTTGAGCAATATTGCTTTGGATAACTTTTTGTTGATAGTTTATATCATTAATTGTTTTGGCAAGACTCTTTTTCTGAGCTTCTATTTGTGCTCTTAATGCAAGTATTTGTGCTGCTTTTTCTCGAGCTCTTTGTAGTCGTTTATAGTCTTCTTTGACAACAATACTTTCAAAGTGCAGGCGGTCAATCAAGGTATTGATATCTGACGATGTCAAAAGAAGTTGGAAAAAGCCGGTTCTTTGGCTTTTAAATATTTGTCTGATACGATTTTTTAAATCATTATCAAGCTCCATGAATTCAATATTAGCCTGTCTTAGATTGGCTTCCATTGTTGTGAGTTCTTGCTGCTTGCGGGAGTATGCATCTTGAGATACCTTTAGTGAGTTTTGGGTATTGACAAGTTTACGTTGGTTTTTATAAAGTTTGTTCGTTTCAAGGTTTTCAAGGATACGATAGTGTCTTGCTTTTTCTCTTGCCTGTGCCTGTTGTTTTTTTATTGTTTGAATTTTTTTTACATTGGTTGAGTATGAACTGTTGCTTGCATAACAATATGAATGCACTCCGCATGAGAACAATACACCTAATATTAATGTTAAAATTTTCTTTAAATTCATACTTTTTATACTATTTTACCAACAGTGGCAGTAACATCAAGCCAAAAGTCCACGCAATAAAAGTAATTGCGATAAGCAAAACTATAGCTTTTTGATGTTTTCTAAAAAATTCCATTCTAACCCTATCTCCCACTTTGAATTTATTTTACTATTAAAATGATGATATTGCAATCGTCAAGTATATTGATTTGCAAAAAGTAACAAAATATTTTAATATAATTTTTAGTATGGCGAAGAATTTTTTATCTATTAATGCAAATTATAATGACTTTATATCTATTCAGTCTTCTGAGATTAATAAATTTCTTTTAGAAAATCAGGAGCCTGTTTTAAGTAAAGTTTACGGTTTTTTTCAAAAGAATGAAAATTTACTCTTAATAACCGGATTTTTCGGCACCGGCAAGTACCAAATTACCCGCCATATGATGAATTATATTGATAAAGAAGTTCTCGCTCTTAAATTTGAATGTTCACAAGCATCTACTCTTGATGATTTGCTGCTGAATTTTTGGTATCAATTGCTTAATATAAATCCGGATAACGAGCATCTTTTGAAATATAATCAAAACCAATCATTTCAAGAAAAACTTACTGATTTTCTTGCAGAAATCCCTACCGGTATAATTATTTCGTTGTATAATTTTGAGCTGGTTTCTTCTGATAATGCACAGGATATACTAAACTTTTTGTGGTCGTTAGCGAATGATGATAAGGTGAAAATTGTTATTACTGCAAAAACCTTTGATACTGCATTGATTCCTGATGATATTATATATACAAAGGTTATTCTAAGGGCTTTTTCAAGATCGGTTTTTGAAAAATGCTTGCATGAGAATAATATTAAGGCTACATCTCGAATTTTTGACGAATTATATAAAATTACAAGAGGATATTATTTTTATACTGAAATTACTGCGAGGATTTTGTCTAAGAAGAATTTGAGTGTTAATGATTTTCTTGTTGCGTATACAAATTCCGGTATGTCATTCGATAAATTTCTTGCAAAAGCTTATATAAGTATGCTGCCGGAGGCATGTTATAAGCTGTTATCTATTTTGTCTGTTATTCGTCATCCTATTAATTCTTCCGTATTGGATTATTTTGAAGCATATGATATCCCATCTGTAGACTATCTAAAGGAGAATCTTTTTATAAAGACAATTGCGGATTTATTTATTGTTAATAATTATTTTCGAACGTCTCTAATAAGTGATTTAGATAAAGATACTGAGATAACTATACGGCAAAATATAGTTAAGTTTTATAATGCGCAGCTTGCCTTAAATCCTAATGAAAGGCTGTTGGTTATATCTAGGAATACAATGCGTTCTGAGATAGACTATCATTCAAATATTATCAATCCGCCGGCGAAGGATGATGCCGGGAGTGAAGTCGGGCTTATTCTGCAGAATAAGCCTTCTGAAGATTTATTTATTGAAGCTGAAAATAATATCTCTAATTATAACTATAAAGATGCTTTAAAAATTTATATTTCTCTGCTTGATAGAGAAGATGTAGATAAATATACAGTGTATGACAGGTTGCTTTATATATATGATACCCTCGGGAATTGGAAATATGCACTGCATTATGCTAATCACCTGGTTAAGTATTATAGAGAAAAAAATGATAGTTATAACGTCAATTTAATCAAGCTTCGTGTTGCAAAGATATATTACCAATCTTATAAAACAAATGACGCAATAAATATATTGACCGAAATTATTTCTGAAACGGTGGATACTAAAATAACCATTGATGCTTATACATTGCTTGGAAATATTTATATCTCGCTTGCGGCAAAAAACAAAGCTTATGAATTGTATAATAAGGCTGTAACTCTTTCAGAACGAGAATCGGGTTTAGCGAATCTTTCTGAATTGTATTTTAAATTTGCTATATTGTCTGATGAAAATGATGATACTGATACGGCTGTGCGTTATTACAAAAAGTGTATTGAGGTTTCTGAAGATACTAATAAGTATAAATCTCTGTCATATTCTAATTTAGGAGATTTTTATCTTGATATTAATGATAAAGACAGAGCTCTTGAAAATTTCAAAAAAGCTTATGAATATGATGAAATAAATTCTAATAGTTACGGAATGTATTACGCTGCATCAAATGCTGCAAAGCTTCTGGTGCATAAAGATCCTGATGAGGCTCATTTATACCTATTAAAGTCAAAACGAGCAGCGAAAAAATCAAATGATATATTTGCTATCGCAAATGCCTGTTTGCATTTGGGGGATTTCTTTACGAATACTGACAAGTATGAATTGGCATTAAAAGAGTATTTCTATGTCCAAAATCTTGTTAAGGATAAATTTAGCCAGGCGAATAAAAATAAAATTAATAGGCGTATTGAGGAAATAAAACTAAAAATTGGAGAAAAGGAATTTAATGAACTCTGCACAAATCCATATTAATAATGATTTTACAAAATTTTCTAAAGTGTTTTTGAAGCAAAATTCTGTTTTAAATTTGATATCAAAGAACGAAGAGAAATATCTTTATGAAAAACATATATATGATTCACTTGCAATAAAACTTTTTTTTGAAAAATATAATCTTAAACCCGAAACTCTTCTTGATATTGGTACGGGAGGGGGATTTCCTGCCGTTCCGATAGCAATAGAGTATCCCCAAATACGAGTAACAGCTTTAGACAGTATAAGAAAAAAAATTACGGCAATTGATAATATCAAATCTGAATTGAATATTTCCAATCTTTATCCTGTATGTTCAAGAGTTGAGAATCTTAATGGTTGTTCTTTTGATATTATAACTTCTCGTGCGGTTGCGGCTTTGGATAAACTTGCAGAATACGCAGCGCCCCTTCTTAGAAAAGGCGGTTATTTTGTTGCATATAAGTCTAAACGTGCCATGGATGAGATTGAAGAGGCAAAAAATGTCCTAAAAACAAATAACTTAGAATATATTGAGTCAATTGATTATACTTTACCGTTGGATGAAGTATATGAGAGAAAACTGCTTATATTCAAGGCTATTTAATATTTAGAAATTTGCAGAGCTTTTTTATTAGATTTCGCATACTTTTATCTTTAGGTAATGCAACATCAGAATAGTAGTTTTTATAACTTTTAATTATGTTTTGAGGCAAAGTTCTGTTTTTGGATAATGTATCTGCCAGGAATTGTAAATATTCGTCTTGTTCTTCCTTATACATAAAATCTTGTGCTCTTAAATCTTCATCTGCTTCGTAATGAATTAGTGCATGATATGCTGTTATGATACTTTTGTCTTTTGTATCTTTAGGAAAACTCAATAAAGCCTGACGTACAGGGATTTGACCTGTTATTACAAGTATTATTAATCTCGAAACAAGCTGTCTGTCATTCATAGTTATAATTTTAGTATAAAAACATAACCTTTTTAAGGAGAATCAATTCTTATCATATTAAAGCTCGGTTCAATAATATCTTGCGGACCAATATGATAATCAAAATTGACCTCAGTATCATCTCCTAAATCAATAATATTTGAAGGCGGCTCTTTCTTCTTCATTAATTTAGAATATGTTGATTCGTGTTTTATAATTATTTTATTTGATGTTTTCTTTTTGTGATTACATGCAGTACAAATTGCCATTGTACTAATGATTAAACAGATAATTAAAATTATGCTTAAATATCTATTGTTCATATAAATATTATAGCATTGTTTTATAATTTAGTTAACCCCTGAAACACTTAATATTCTCTCTTTCATAAAGAGTGCATACGCTGTTGTATCTTCATCTAGTTCTGTTGAATTTTTTATCAATGTTTCTAAATCAATGATAACTTTTTCATTTTTTAATTCGTAATACATTACTACACCTCCCTTATCCACATAATCTATAAACGACCATGCCGGATATTTTCTTTAGCTTTTGTAAATATGTTGTTACATTTCTTTACACAAAAGGCAATTATTAAAAACAAAAAAACTTTATATAAGAGTAAGCGGGATATTAAATTGGGGGATATTAATATGACAAAAGTTAATGGAAATGGTAATGGTTTAACACCTGAAGAAATCAAAGCAAGACGTGAAGCTTTCAATAAAATTAAAGAAGAAGGTCACGAAATTATTTTAACAGCAAGACCTGGTAAAAATTCCGGTGTATCTTATGACTATATGGATAGATTAAATAAAGATATTGAAGCTGGTATTTTTGAAGATAATAACAAAGACGGTCAAAATAACAAATTTTCAAATTATGATAAAAGAAATTTAGGTAACGAATTTACAAGCGTATTTTCAGAACATGGTTATTCTACAAAATTTACAAGAATGCAAGCAGGTGAACAATATGCAATTTCTTATGATGACTACGTAAGATTAGCAGATGCAGCAGGTTACGTATTGAAAGAAGAAGAACAACCGGCTCCGGCACCTGTTGAAAAGAAAATGCCTGAAATTAAACCTGTTCCGTTTGTAGTTCCACAACCGACAGTAAAAGATATCAAAATTACACCTATTCAAGTGCAACAACCAAAAACTGAACCAAATGATACTGTTACCTGGGATATTACTGAAACAGCATACCCTGATGGTTCAAAAGAAAGAGTTGGTTCATATACTGTTAATGGTCAAGAAACTCCGGTAAGGGAATTTGTTGAACCAGATGCTGAACAAGAAACAGAAACAGTAGTAACAGAACCAGAAATAGATGCGGAAGCAGCTCCTGCTCAAGGCAAAAAAGAAGCTCAAGATCCTGACGCTGTACCGGCTCAAGCACCACAAGACAACCCAACCGCACCTGCTTCTGCAGTAGCAGTATCAAATCCTTTTGCTGCACCGGTTGTAGAAGAAGCACCTGCAGTTGAGGAAGCACCAGCAGTTGAAGAAGCACCAGTTGCAACTGCAGAAAATGCTGAAGCTGCTCAAGGTCAAGCACCTGCTGCTACTGTAAAAGCTGAAGTAAGTGCAGAAGAACAATTAACATCTGCTATGGATAATGACCCATTGCTTGCAGGTTTATCTCCAGAAGAAAGATTAAATGCTATTAAACAGTTTAAAAATCAAGCATTCAGAAAAGAACAAGAATTGGAAAAAACTACAGTTACTGAAACTAAAGCAAGATTCTTAGGGTTAGGCAAGAAAAAGTACGAAAGAGCATTAAGTCCTGAAGAATCAGCTCAAAGACAACAAGCATTGCAAGAACTTGCAGCTGAAAAAGATAAATACCAAAGATATGAAGTATATGTAAAAAGAGTTCAAGCTACAGATTATTGGATGGATAAATATGCATCTCAAGATTTAAAAGATAAGAATGGTAATGTTATTGCTGAATATCCACAATACGAAGAAGCTACTGTAGTTGATGTTCAAGGTAATGAACGCAGAGTCGCAAGAGTTAATACTTATAATCCGGAAACTCTTCAAACAACATCCAGATACTATTCTTTAGATGTACAAAAAGTTGGGGATCCAACTACCACCCAAACTCCATATTACTCTGTAGTTCCAGATATGAATAATGAATTAAAAGATGTTCAATTAAAAAGAGGTGAATATACTCACAGCAGATAATTAAGTTAACTAATAATTTATAAGCCGCAGATTAAACTCTGCGGCTTTTTGTCTTGTAACAATATTTTAATCTTTTATCGTATTTAAGCAAATTTTATTAAAAGCTTGATTTATAAATTATATGTGGGTTCTTGTATATGGAAATTAAAGATATAGATAAGATTATTAAAGATATAAATAAGATTATTAAAAATCTGCCAGATAATTTAAAAAACGGTACATCATCGGATTTAAAAAAAAATTTAAAGCAAAATATAAGTAAGCCTATTGATCCTACATCGCTTACTATTAATTCTATAAAAAATCGAGCTGCGCAAATGGATTCTCAAGAATTGCTAGGCCGTATTCAAGTAATGAAACCGGATATAACTAATTATTCTAAGGATTTTAAGTGGTGTAAAGTTAACTCAATTAATAAAAAATATATTTCAGTAAATAACTTTACGAAATTGCATCTGAATGATTTTCTTGAATCATTCCCAATTTACGATAACCATACTTCTGTATTTTATAAAAATCCTAAATTCAATAAATCTATAACTAATAAAATATCAAAAATAAGTGCTACTGCAAAAGATTCTGATGATAATTTAATTAAAACAATAAAGAACCATTTAAATAAAATTTCGTTGTCACGTTCTCAGTTAGGCAAGGTTATAGAGCATGATACAAAATTTGCAGTGACATCTAAAAATGGTATACAGGGCTGTCACGTAACAGATTTCTATGATGAACTTTTATTATTGGCAGAAAATTCTACGGCCGAAAATCCTGCTAATATTACAGCTTATATAAATGAAAATGTGGCTGATATAAATAGATTTCGTGACGTCCTTGCTGTCAAAAATGTTGATGGAACACTAAATCTCACGTTTAAAAGAAAAAACGGACAAGTTTTAGATATTTGTGATTTGCAGAAATTTCAATCAAAAGAGAATCCAAATCTCTTTTTATTTAGTTATTCTTATAAGGATAAACATGGGATAAAAACGACCTGTGATAAAGATGTTTTAAACAAGGTTTTTACTAAAATAGATGAGCATATAGAGTCTGAAACTCCAATTGATATTTTATCTCCTTTTAAGAGAGATTCTATGGATCTTTCTCCTAACGGGATATTTAAAATTGAACATAAAAATGATTCTTTTTTCTTTTTTATTTGTGATTCTACAATTTTCCCAGTTCAAATAGATAATATAATTGAAACACATTTCCCTCAATATGCTGATAGCGAAACAGCTAAAAAAATTATAAAATTTTTAATTCCTGTGTTAAAATAATTTTCTGAGAAGGATATATAGATGATTAATCAAATAAGTTTTTATGGATTTAAATATAAAAAAATAAATAATAATAGTACTTATGGTGCAAATTATAGTTACAAAACTGGAACTTTTTCTAGGAGTAATGAAATTATGTCTAATCAAAAAAATATAAAAGAACAAAAAATTTGTAAATCTTTAGCAAATTTAAATTTGAAAAAAGTTTTATCATCATTGGTTGAAAAAAATAATTGGAATAACGGATTAGATGATATTTATATTAACCTTAAAGATAATAAACCACATACTGTATCTATAGATTTGTTTGATTTTGATTCTGGTAAACATAATGTTAATGCAATGAGCTTTTCAAAATTTATAAGTATACTTTCGGATGCTAAAGATATTAATGCTGAGAAATTCCCGGAATATAAAACGGAAAATGCTAAATTGTTTTCATTGCTGCAAAAAAAAATTGATGATTAGAATCTGCTATTTCCATATATCTTGTATCAGTTTTTAATGCCTCTCGCATCAACCTTCAAAAACGAATATTTCTACTCCACATAAAAAAATACTCCCCAGGTGTCTTGGATTTGCTCCACGCTCACAGAGTGTCACCTTCGTGGCACCGCCACTGTCGGTTCCATCTGTTCGCTATCCGGACTAGCAGCAGTGCTGCATCGTCCGTCCGCAAATCCGCTGGGCTCTCACCAAATGTTGCTTCTCGCCTCAACCTTCAAAAACGAATATTTCTACTCCACATAAAAAAATACTCCCCAGGTTGGGCTGTCTTGCTCGCCGGCGTTAAACGGGGCTGCGGTTGCCGCCTGCAATGGCTTTGCCATTTTGCCGCCAAGCCTTCGCCCTCTGCCGGCTCGCGCTCGAACCTAAAACAAGGCTCTTGTAAAAGAACAACCAGTTCAGGAATATTTGACAGACAGTTCAGGAATTTTGGGATAGATAAACTTAGAAAGATGCATTAATGTTATTTTTTATAAACTATATGTAAATTGGATAAATATTATCACAAATGTATTTTTATGATATAAATTAAACTATGAATGAGTTTTTAAGGATTATTAATGTTAGTCAGTAATAATATTTCTAATTTAATAGGGGAATCATATTCTTATAAAACTAATATGCAAGTTCATTTTGGTATGAACAACCCTAAAAATATGTTGAAACCTAAATATATTCCAAATGCTGTTTGGAATGCTGAACAAGAATTATTGAAAAATCCAAATCAAAATGAAGCATGGCATAATTTATCTGACAGCATTATTCATAAATATATTAAAGGCAACAGGCAATTAATGCCAATAATTGATTATATTGCAAATAATATATTGCTAAATCCAGAACTTTCTGTTAAACAAAAAATACTAAATATAAACGAATCATTTCGCTTATATAAAAAGTTCCTTGCAAATAACAGATCAAAACCTGTTAATAACTATAATCCGATAGATATGACAACGATTTTAAAAGTTGTATTATCAGAAATAAACTGCAAAGATATAAAATTTGAAGGATTAGAAAACATAGAAAATGGTCATTTAGGTGATAAAGTACTTTCAACTTATCATTCACTTGCCGAATTAATAAAATTTGCTCAGTCTCAATGTGATAATAAAGATATACAAATAAAATTTGAACGTCCAAAAGCTCTATATACGACAATAACATATAAAGGTGCTGATATATATAATAAAGATTTAAAAAAAATGTTACCAAAGACTTATTATTATTCAGGTGCGTGTTTTGAAGAAAATAATATAAATATTAATAAAAAAGGTAATTATACTAGTATTAAAGTGAAAATGTATACATTAGATGAACTGTTTACAAACACTTAATTTTGTATGGTTTAAATCTTTATGGTAAATATTTTTATATAATAAAATTTTTTACAAAATATTTCCACTGTCCTGTCCCAAAATTCCTGAACTGTGTCTAAATTCCCGCCATTTAAGGTTTTGAGACACTGTCTCGTTTCAGACATTGACGGACAGTAATCGGACTTTTTTGCCAGTTCAGGAATTTTATTTTTAGCAAATTCCGACTAAAAAATCAAGATATATTTGAAACACACCCCTATTAGTTCAAAAAAATTAAATTCCTGCAATGTCTGTCAAACCATAGTTACGAAAGACCTTATAGTAGAAAAAGTTTATAATTTGCAGGAATTTTTAAGAACACACATGGGTATTACAGCGCCTAAATTTGCCCTATGTGCTTTCAATCCGCATTCAGGCGAAGACGGGATTTTAGGCAAAGAGGAAATAGAAATTCTTAATCCTGCGGTCAAAAGCCTGTTGAAAAAAGGTGTAAATATCACATATCCGCTTCCGGCGGACACACTTTTTATAGATGCGGGCAAAAATTATTTTGAAGGTAAAAGGATTCCTTACGATTGTTATATTGCAAACTACCATGATCAAGGCTTGATTCCGATAAAAACTGTCGCCGGAGATGATACTGTCAATATGACAATCGGACTTGATATTCTTAGAACTTCCCCGGGGCATGGAACAGCATTCGACATAGCCGGCAAAAATATTGCAAGAGAAGACGGGATGATTGCCGCTATTAATGCAGCATTGTAACAATTAATTTATATTTCAGCAAAAAATTTTGTTTATCTGTTTTGTCTAAATGGCTAAACAAATAAAAAAGGAGAAAACATGAATAAATTTAAAATATTAGGCTGCGGATTTGCGGCTGCAGTCGGACTTGGTTTAGGCGCAGGAATTGTTATTCCAAAAATTTATGACCATAAATACGCAAAAACAATAGATGAAGCCAAAAATACTATAAAAGCAATAGCTCCGGATAAATTTGAAAAATTCCAAAAAGAAGAAAAAGAACTTGGTTTGTTTGATAATAAAATAAATTTCTGGCTGAAGGCCTGCAAACAAATTGATGATTTAAAGTCTAAACGCACCCTTAATATTGACAGCCTTATTAAGAAAGCTTATCAGGATGGCGCACAGATGGTTCGTGACAGTATCAAAACCGCTTCTAAGATAAAATAATTTACAATAGTTTCAATAAATAAAAGACCTTCTCTTTAAGAGGAGGTCTTTTTTATAAAAATTGGATTTTATTATTGCGTATTCCATCTGTCTAAGCAGATACCTGTTGTAAAAGAACAACCAGTTCAGGAATTTTGGGACAGATAAATTTAGAAACTTAAATTAATGTTATAAAATATTATATTAATTAAAATAGCAAAAAAAAATTTACAGTTTTTATATTTTCATACGCAACCAAATAGGAGATATTAATAAATGAGAATAGATAATAATTACACTCAAAGACAACCGAATTTTGGTAGTTTGAAATCTATAACATACCAAAGTCATTTTAATCCTGATGTTTACCCTGAAGAATTTGCAAAGGTTTTGAAGGCTATCAAAGAATCAAAAGCGTTCAATGAATTTTTCAAACAGTATGATGTAGATATGTATTTTCATGAGGGGGAAGGTCCTTTCAAGAAGGACTATATTTACATGATGTTAAAAACAACAGTCCCCAAAACTAAAGGTAACAACTTGCGTCCGACATTATATCTTGGTGCTGATCAGGGTCATAATGAACCAATATGTTCCACTTATACTCTGCTTAATAGATTAACCAAAAAAATTAAAAATATAGAATATTCAGATTTAAAATATAAACTTGATGATGCATTAAAAGAATTGGAAGAGAATGAGAAAAAGAAAAATGCCAGAACGAATGTTGATGAGATTGCAGATAATCTCCTTTCACTGGGAAAACCTAAAAAGAAAAATTTCTTTGAAAAACTATTCGGCTGGTTAAAATAATTAACACTTCTTGTAGAATTTCGTAGGTCGTTTTAGTAAAACCGACCTTAATTATATTTCCAAGTAAATTGAAATAAATTTCCACCTAAATTTAAAATTTTGAAAAAATTTTTAACACTGTCCTGTACCAAAATTCCTGAACTATCCCGAATTTCTTAAACTGTGTCTAAATTCTCACCATTTAAGCTTTTGAGCCACTGTTTGGTTTTAGACATTGACGGACAGTAATCGGACTTTTTTGCCAGTTCAGGAATTTCATTTTTAGCGATTTCCGACTAAAAAAATCAAGATATATTTGAAACACACCCCTATTAGTTCAAAAAAATCAAATTCCTGCAATGTCTGTTCAATGATAGCTCTGCCTTGTGGTTCTCGCCCAACTTTTAAGGTTTTAGCAATAAAAAAATACTCCTCGAATTATCTAAAGATAGAACTTTTTGCATAGATATATTTGAAGCAATGACACAAACATCATGCGACTTATTGCGTAATATAGAAGATTTTATGCAAAACATTGCTTAATTAGTCTCATATTTTATTTCCCTATTTTGCTAGATTACAGAATTACCAAATATTTACCATTGGTAAAACCCTTAAGTCCTCTCTGTGAGAGGGCTTTCTGCTTTGTATGCTTACCTTTTGTTTCGGTAAAACAAATAAACTGAAATAATCAAAATATGGGACAAGAACCCCTGTAGTAGTAAATAAAAGGTAGGTCAATCCTACAGAAAGGAGACTAAATGTCAGAATCAACTAAAGTTGTTACAAGTATTAGAGTAACAAGTAATGAAGCAAGGACAAATTCTTATAATGGTGAAAATTGTAGGGATAAAATAACGCAAGATGTTATAATTTCGCTTCCAAATTGGCTTGTAATTTTATTGAATGAGTATGAAAAAGAAGGATACATCGAAACAAATAAATTTATAGCAGACTCAATTTCTGATTTTATCAATACTTCAAATCTTGATAAAGATACATTATCTATAAGTAATTCCCCAAAATCTGATATGGTTATAAATTTACCTTTAGATACTGTGAAATCAGTAAACTTTATCGCAAAAAAATATGATGTTCAAATCTCAGATATAGTTTTTACAGCTCTAGGGCACATCATTCCTGTATTAATGACCTATATTGAAGAATGTGGAGGTTATGATGAGAAATAAAGTAAAAGAAATCGGCAATAAAACCAGAGAAAGATATAGAGCAACTGTTGGAAGAATGGGTATTAAGTCAAATGAGCATAAAGGCTTTCCTGAAAGAACTATCCTTTTAAAGGATTTATATTTGCTTACAGATGATAATGAAGAATTAGTAACAGACCACTTATGGAAAACTGTACACAAACAATTAAAAAATCTCGATTTAAAAGAAGGTGATGTTATTACTTTTTATGCAAGGGTAAGTACTTATAAGAAGGGATATAGAAATAAAACAATTGATTACACGCTAAATTATATGACAAAAATTGAAGTAATTAGAGAAGATAGACCTCTTCAAGAAGGAGAAAAAACATCTTCCACAGAACCTACGTGGAAAGAACTTTGGGAAGCACAAAGGGCAGCCAGAGAAAGACGATTTAAAGAAGAAATGGAAGAATGCTGTAATTACTGATGATTATATTTTAAGGAAAGGAGTGATGAAAGATTCTCCATCACTCCTCCCTTCTCTTTTTTTGATTAGGGGAATGAGAGAATCAGAAGGGAATTATATAATGGAGAATCTAGAGCTTAGCTCAAATAGCAATAATGCTAATAATATCTTAAAAAGTCTTGAATATATGCAATATGTGTTTCTTGAAGATGACTTTGAGAACTCATTTAAGTTTGAAGGTATAGCTGATGAAGATTTAGAAGATACAGAAATAAATAATCATCCTATAACAAATAATATATTTCTTAATGTACATAACTTAAACCATGATAATAATAAAATAATAGATAAAGAAGAAAGATGTATTATTAATCTTATTAATCCTCCTAATGCATATAGGGAATTATCTATTGTATTTGGATATAACAATATAAAACAAATACTGAAAGGTAAAATAGAATATCAAACATTAATTAATAAGTTAAGATATAGAGGTAAACATAAAGTACCTTTAGATGTTAATGAATTAAAACGTGTTGTTTACAAATATATTAATACTGTAAAAGACTTAAACCAAAGACCATTTAGTTACTTTGATGAAGATGTGGTAACAAGTTTCATCAACTACTACAAAGATGGTTCAATTAATAGCATTGTTTCTTATTACATTAAAAAAGCACAAGCCAAGAATAAAAACAATTCAAAACTGGATAATATCATTTTTACTTTTAATGTTGATACTTTTAGGACTATTCATTTCGGTATAACTCCTGATAACTTTAACTTCAATCCTCATGATGATAGAGAAATCTTTATTCTTGACTATATAAGAATGTATTGGGAACTATATATGCTACTTGTATTTACTCATATTTGTAATATTTCACAAGAAGATGAAGAAGCTTATTTTATCAAGTTCTACAAGGTAATAACACTAGCCGTTTTTACTGGCATGAAAATGTTCCTACAATTGGAACTTAATAGAAGCTATGGAGAATTTTATGAAGAATTAAAAGGGTTTAAGACTAAAGACAACAAATATTTATCAGATTCAGGGACAAAAGAAAGACAACAAATTACCTTTAAAATAAAGAATTCAGATTTCTTAACTGAAGCATATAAGCAGGAATATCAAGGTGCAATATGCATTGATAAAAGAATAGGCGAAGTTAAAAACGACAAACATATAGATATTTTATTAACAATTATGAGAGGATGCAATGATAATAAAGCATTGTTTGAACTCACTATTTCTGGACAGTATCCATTGGGAAGGATATATAGCTCAGATACTAACCCAGAGGTCAATATAAATCTCAATAATATGTATGCCTATGGATTATCTATAATGCAGCCTATAATCTATTTATTCAGAACGTGTCTAAATTATTCAAAAGACTTAGAAATAAAGTCTTATTATACTGAACTACAAACTTACCTTGAGAAATATAAAGGTATAAAGACTCATGGATTAGTTCCAAAGTTATTATCAGTGATACTTTTAGCAATACATAAAAGACCGAATGAGGAAGAATTAACAACAATTCTCAATAAGTATTTTAAGACAACTGATAAAGTACAAAAAGCTGAATTTAGAAAGCTATATAAAGACATTGAAACAAGCCTTGCAAAAAAGAAAGATAGGTTGATAGATAAGATGAGAGAGGAGTTGTGGAGAATTGTTTGGTAATATTTTGATTGATAGAATAAGGTTTTCAAAGAGAATAGACTTTATTGATACTCCTTATGTATTGCAACAAGAATTAAAAAATGAATTACAGAAACATTTTCTAGAGAATGCTTTTAAGGTTAATTTTGACAAGAAGTTTTTCAGAGTTGATTTTAATCCTACCAGATACTTGGATGAAGTAACTGAGGAAAGTTCAAAGAAACCAAATTTAAATCTCGATATGATTAATGAAAAGAAATTACTTGGATTTTTACAATACATTTACCACTTATTAGGGGAGTGTAATGTAACTTGGATTGATATTACAAAGAACCTTATTGTAGAAAATCCTGTACAAACTTATATTAAAGCTCTATACGGCAGAAAGTTCAAGTATCCATACAAAGTTAATGATGAAAATTCTGATATTAATAACTCTAGTTTGGTCTTAAATCCATTAAAAAGAAAAAAAGATTCCAATTGCAGGAACTTAAATAGGCAAATTACTTTTTATGATAAAATAAAGCAAATCCAAAGTAAAACTAAAAATGCTAGATTTATTGATAATATTTGGCTTACAAGCGAAGAAATTGCTCAAATTCCTCCTTTAAATTACGAAGGAAATAAAGGAAGGTTGTACCTTGATAATTTACACGGACTAAATATTCTCAGATGTGAGCAAAGATACAAATATACTGCAAATATTAAACGGATAACACATTTCTTGCTTAATTCAAAAGAAGAAAATGAACTAAGAATATCTACACTTATTTATTTACTGGAAGAAGGAACTCTATATAATAAATTAGATGAGTTCTATACTGAAGAACTTAGAAAATATGTGTTTTTTGATACTATCGAAGATATCGAAGAATCTAACAATAAGTATATTCCGATAATAAAAGACCTCATTGAAGAATACAATGAAATAGATTTAATGGCTTTTGAACCATTATTTACAGAAATTGGATATAAAGATAAATTTCACAGAGCAATAAAAATTATTCAACAACAAACTTTAGGAATTTATTATAATGAACTCTATAATAAGTTTAATATCTAAAAGCAGCTCCTAGCTTACCTTATAAGGCTGGCATGTATTTTGAGTGGGAAAATTACACAAAGCAAATATAAATCCTCTTAAAATCGATTCTAGTGGGCTCTCGTTTAATATTTAATTATCCTAGAGCTTTAATTGGTTTTATTCTGCTAATTTCATCAGATATTTTACGTTTTGTATTTCTGAGTTCATAGTCTTCTTGATACCTCAAGAAATAACCTTGAGAAAGACCAAAATAAGTGGTCAAACGTAAATCTGTATCAGCAGTAATTCTTCTTTGACCTTTTATTATTTGATGAATTCTGTTTGGAGGAACGAAAATAGCATTGGCAAGAGCATTTTGTGTAAGGTTATATGGCTCAATAAATTCTTCCTTGAGCATTTCTCCGACTGTTGTTAGGTCTATATGCTTTAACATATGCAATACCTCATTATTAACTACATTTATATTATATAGTACGTACCACGTAATATCAACCCCATTAAAGTATAATTTTTACATAAGTTGATAATATTTAGTGATAATCGACTATTTCAACATCAAAAGAATGGTTATCAAGCCATCTAAAGCATATTCTGTATTGGTCGTTTATGCGTATTGAATATTGCCCTTGCCTATCTCCAGTTAGGGCTTCTAAACGATTGTTGGGTGGAATTCTTAAATCTTCAAGTACTGTTGCAACATTAAGCATCATAAGCTTCCTTAAAGCTCGCTTTTGAATATCATGCGGAAGCTTCTTTGAAAACTCTTCATGCCAGATTTTTTCTGTTTCCTTGCAATTAAAAGATTTAATCATAGATTTATATTAGCACAAAGTCGGTTGTTTATTTATAGGTTCCGACTTTTCTTCCGTATTTGTCATATTCGATAATTCTTCCAGAAGAGTCCTTTTTAAAAGAACCTACTTTTTGACCGTATTTATTGTATTTTGTAGTTACGCCATTAGAATTTGTTTTATAACTTCCAGTTTTCTGACCGTATTTATCGTAGGAATTATATCCTGAGGAAGTCTTTTTATAACTTCCAGTCTTTTGACCATATTTGTCATACTTGTTGTATCCATTGGTTGTCTTTTTGTATGAGCCAGTTTTAGAACCGTATCTATCATATGAATTATAGCCTGAAGTTGTTTGTCTGTAAGAACCAGTTTTTTGACCATATCGGTCATAAGAATTCACTGCAAAAGCTACATTTGTAAAGAATAACATCAACAATAAAACTAAAAACTTTTTCATTAGCACCTCACTTAAAATTATAACAAATTTTATAAATAATTGTTTAAAAAGTTTAACATTCTTATCATAGATTTATTAATTATTATATTTGTATTATACTTTTTAGTGGATATTGGAACTTCTGAATCGAATTTTCAATCTCCAAAGGAGTGTTAGTATGTGGTGCAAAACATGCAATCGAAAAACTGATAATAAAATCTGCGAAATATGTGGTGCAACTACTGTTGAAGATGTTCCTGTAGAAGTTTACTGGTGTTCTCATTGTAACATTCCTATAATAAAAGCTCATGATGAAATTCATAAAGATTCTTGTCCCTTATGCAAAAATAAAATAAAGTATTTAAGTACCGACTTAAGACCCGTATTTCCGGAAGAGAGATTGCTTCTAGAAATTTTAAAAGACAACCCCCTTAAGTATATTAACGATTCTGTATGGTGTGTAAACAACAGATACTACATTAATGGAGAGGCTATAAGTATTTCCTTCTCTAAATGTTTGACTTTGGATATCGAAAATATACAAAAAAAATTAGATAAATATAAGGAAGCCAATAAAGAAAATTCTTTTGAAAAATATACACAGTTGTTTGCTAAGGGTAATCAAGAAAGATTAAATTATCTGAAAGATGAGTCATTCAGCTTTGTTAAAGAAGCTGTGAAATCTTATCCTTCTGAAAATATTGTTATATCATTTTCAGGTGGAAAAGACTCAACGGTTGTAGCTGATATTGTTGTAAGAGCATTAAGTAATCCTGGTCTAATGCATATTTTTGGAAATACTACCTTGGAATTTCCATTAACTTATGACTATGTTGAACGCTTTAGAAAGAATAATCCAAAAATTATTCTTAAAATGTCAAAAAATAAAGATCAGAAATTTTATGATGTTTGTGAAGACATTGGTCCACCTTCAAGAGTTATGAGGTGGTGTTGTACTATGTTTAAAACAGGTCCTATCACAAGAATTCTTACAAATCTCTATAGAGACAAAAAATTACTCACTTTTTACGGAATAAGGAAATGTGAGTCCGTAAGCAGAAGTAAATATAATCGAATTGAAGATAATGCAGAATCAATAAAAATCAAGAAACAAGTCGTTGCTTCCCCTATTTTCTATTGGAAAGATATAGATATTTGGCTGTACATTATAGCTGAAGATGTAGATTTTAATGATGCATACAGGCTTGGATATGATAGAGTAGGCTGTTGGTGTTGCCCTAATAATAACGATAGAGCGGCTTTTCTGGCAAAAATATATATGCCAGAAGAATCGACAAAATGGAGGAATTTTTTAGTGAATTTTGCTAAAAACACCTTAGGTAAGCCAGATGCCGAAGTTTATGTTGATACTGGGAAATGGAAAGCTCGGCAAGGAGGTAATGGATTAAAAGCAGCAGAGGATGTAAAAATAAAATATAGCAATTGTACAGCCGAAGATAATGCTAAAATATACCAATTAAATAAGCCTATAACTGAGGATTTTTACACATTATTTACGCCTTTTGGTAAAGTCTCGAAAGAACTTGGAAGAAAATTATTAAATGAAGTAATAGTTTTAGATTTAAATACAAATGTTCCAATTATTTCACTACAACCATTTAATCAGCAAAATTATGAATATTCTATAAAGATTAAAACAATGAATGTTCAAAAACACGATGATTTACAAAGAATGATTGGATATCAAATAAGAAAGTATAATAGTTGTAGAAAATGTTTGAAATGTGAATCAGTTTGTAAGTATGGAGCCATTACTATTAATTCTAACACATATAGAATAGATGCTAAAAAATGTCGCCATTGTAAGATGTGTGTTACTGCAAAATATTTAGATGGTGGTTGTTTAATGGCAGGATATTTAGTAACAAAAGCAGAAAAGCAGGAGATAAGCAATGAAGTTTAGAGCTCATGATACATTTGCAATAAGAAAAGGGTGGTTACATAAAGGTATGCGACATATTCTAAATAATCCGAGATTATTTGTTGACAAGAATGTGAACGCAATGGATGAACTTGGTATTGGTTCCAACATGGTCAAAGCTTTAAGATATTGGTTGCAAGCATTTGGACTTACTATAGAAACAGGTACTACTACTAAAAAACAAGAGTTTACAGACTTAGGGAAAATCATTTGGGATAACGATGCATTTATGGAAGAGGATGGAACTTATTGCTTATTGCACTATATGTTAGCGTCAAATGAAGAACTAGCAACTGCCTGGTATTATTTTTTTAATGTTTATAATATGAATGAAATAAATAAAGAATCGTTTATTTCGGAAATAAAATCATATATTGAATTAAATTTTGATGGTGGCTCTGTTTCTGATAGAGCTCTCGAAGATGATTTTGATTGTATCATAAAGACATATTTCAAAAACAATGAAAGTAATTTTAGTCCAGAAAGCAATATTGAATCGCCGTTAACTGAATTAGGTTTGATTAAGTTATTGGATAAAAAAAATAAAATATATTCTAAAACAGCTCCTAGTTTTGCAACTATCAATCCTCTTATAATCTTGGCTATTATAATAAAGGAAAATAAGGATAAAAAAAATAAAGATATAAAAATATCCAAATTAGAAAAAGAACCTTGTAATATCGGAAAAATATTTAATTTAAATAACATTCAGGTTGCTCAATATCTAGATAAGCTACAAAATTTAGGATACATAAAAGTTATACGTTCGGCAGGTTTAGATATTATTAACTTAAAAACAGATTTAACATTTAATGATTGTGTAAAAAAATATTATGAAAATTTAGATAATTAAAGGTGAAAAGATGAATTTAGTAAAAAATATAGATATAATGCAAGATTTTCAATATGCTATAAACATTGCGTATGATATATACAGTGATGATAAAATTAAAAATTATATTCCAACGCCTAGTGCCATAGAATTAATTGAAGATATAATGTTAAGCACATCTCCAACTTCAAATGATAGAGCTAAAATTCTCGTAGGTGCATATGGCAAAGGAAAATCTCATCTTGCTCTTATTATTGCATCTTTGTTATATAGAAAAGACGAAGGCTTATTTGATAATTTACTATCTGTTATTTGTCAAAATACGCAAAATAAAAAAGGTGAATCTGAGTTATGTTTATATATTAAAAATTATCTAAATAGTTCTAATAAGATGCTTCCTGTGATTATACAAGGCAGTGGTATGGGAATTCGTCAATCACTAATGTCAGGTTTAAGCATTGCCTTAAGAAATGCAGATTTGCAAAATGTAATGCCAAATACTTATTTTAAATCAGCAATTAATACAATCGAAAATTGGAAGGAGAATTATAAAGATACATATAATAACTTTAAAAAAATAATTGATTGTAGTGTTAATGATTATATTGGAGAATTGGAGAGTTATAATATTGAATATTATGAAAACTTTAAGGAAATTTATCCAAATTTAACAGCAGGAAGTGAGTTTAACCCAATTTCTAACATAGATGTAATAGAATTATACAATTCAGTAAATAAAGAAATTTCCAAAGTAGGTTACACAGGAATTTATGTAATATATGACGAGTTTAGCAAGTTCTTAGAAGGTAATTTAAACAAAACTTCTGCTGTGGAAATTAAAGCTCTACAAGATTTTGCGGAAAATTGTTGCAGGAGCAAATCTCAACAGATGCATTTACTGTTAATATCGCATCAAAGCATATTAAATTATGTTGATAAATTACCAAAAAATAAAATTGATGCGTGGAAAGCTGTATCAAATCGTTTTAAAACACTTGAGTTTAATACATCTTTGCCTCAACAATTTGATTTGATGTCTAAAATCATATGTCAAGAACCAACTTGGTTTAAAAAGTATAGAGAAGAACATATGAAAATTTTCGATGATATGATGAAGAAATGGAGTTCATCTAATGTATTTTCAAACTATAATAATGCAGACTTACATAACATAATATATGGCTGTTACCCACTGCAAGCTATTACAACATTTTTATTGCCAAATATATCAGAAAAAATAGCACAAAATGAAAGAACAATATTTACATTTTTATCATCAAGGAATCAAAAAAATACATTATTTGACTTTTTAAAAAATAATGATAGTCAATTCCCTTTATTAACTCCGGACTATATTTATGATTATTTTGAACCTTTGTTTAAAACAGAAAGTTACACCAAAATAACTCATAAATACTGGAAAAATGCGTATGTCGCAATTAATAAATTAAATAAAGATGAATGGCTTGAAAAGAAAATAGTCAAAACATTAGCATTAATTTATATTTATGATCATACTGAATTATTAGCACCGACTGTTGATGTAATATACCAAATATTTGAAAATATAGTAAATGACCGGACTATTATATCTAAAGCATTTAATAATTTGACCAATAAGGGTATTATAAGACAACTCGAAAACAGAAATGAATTAAGAATAACCGAACACATTGATATAAATGTTGATGCCAAAATAAACGATACAATTGAAAAAAGAAAAAACAATGTAGAAATAAAAGATATTCTTAATAATTTTATTGGCAATAGAGTATTATATCCAAATGCCTATAATGACAATAATGAGATAGTAAGATACTTTAAATTTAAATTCGTAAATCAAGAAGATTTAAATAACATTACTGATTGGGAAGAGGCAATTCGTAATGAAAAATCAGATGGTATCGTTTATGCAATTATATTAAAACCAACATTGGGTAAAGGCATTGCATTTAAAACTAAATATAAAGAAGTTAAGAATGAAAGAATATTATTTGTAGTTCCTAAGCAAAACATGAATATTAATGAACAAATACTAAAATATGATGCTATTAAATATTTAATTGAAAATACTGATGATGAAATTTTAGCAGAGGAATTGTCATATTCTCTAAATGACCTTACGGAAATGATATCTGATTTTATAGATATTTACTTAAAGCCAGAATTAAATAACGCAAAATATTATAATAATTGTGAAGAAGTAAAAATCAAAAGAAGTTCTGCATTATCTAAGAAATTATCAGAAATATGTCAAAAAATATATTATAAATGTCCTATTATAAATAATGAAATTCTGAATAAAAATACTTTATCTACTCAAGCAATAAATAGTAGAAGCAAAGTAATTGCAGGGCTTCTAGAAAATAATATATCTGAAAATTTAGGGCTTATTGCTACAGGACAAGATGTAAGTTTTATGAGAAGCACTATTAAGAATGA
Source organism: Candidatus Gastranaerophilales bacterium (assembly GCA_944324825.1). Classification (GTDB taxonomy): domain Bacteria; phylum Cyanobacteriota; class Vampirovibrionia; order Gastranaerophilales; family Gastranaerophilaceae; genus UMGS1585. The sequence goes on along the minus strand of CALUXU010000006.1, from coordinate 122,711 downwards.
AGGTATTTTAATAGAAAAAAATGGCGAGTATTTTATAAATATAGAAAATCTGCAAAATAAAAACTTACAAAACGTTCTTGATATTATAAAAGAATTTATTCTTAAGTCTTCTGTCAAAGCTACTTCATTTGATATTCTATATGATAAGTTAATCAATCCTCAATATAATATAGGATTAAAGAAAGGGCTTATTCCTATTTATTTAGCCTGCGTAATGCATCACTATAAAAAATATGCAGTAATTCTTAAAAATGGCAAAGAAGTAGAAATTACTTCTAAGTTATTAGATAGTATAAATGAAAATCCAGAAAATTATGAATTAGCGTTAGAGGAATGGGACATTTCAAAAGAAGATTATATTACGAGTTTAAAAGAAATGTTTTCAGAATATGTACATGAAAATGAGTTAATGTACAATAATTTTGAGTTTATAGTTAGAGCTATGCAAAGATGGTTATATCAATTACCTAAATATACAAAAGAAATTAATTCTGTATATGAAAATATTGATAACTATACTCCATTAGATAAAAAAATTCTTAAATTTAAAAATTCATTAAAAGCCCCAGAGATAAATGCTAGAGAATATTTGTTTGAAAAGCTACCTGAAATCTTTGGATACAAGATTTTCTCAAAAAATATAAAAGCGGATATTTTAACAGCAAAAAGACTGCTTGATGATCTTAAAGTCAATTTGATTATTTCATTTGAAAATGAGCTTAAAGAATTATTCACTGAAGGAAAGTATAACCCAAAAGCCACACTACCATCTATTATGAAAGATTGGGCTGAACAATTAGATAGCGGTGTATTTTCTCATATATTTAGTATAAGTGAAGAACAAATGTTAAATTTATGTGTTAATTCTACAGCAGATACTATACAATTTATTGAATCATTAGCCCGAATTGCTACAGGATTAAGAATTGACGATTGGGATAATGTAACTATAAATACTTTCAATATTGCAATTAGAAATTTCAAAGAAGACATAGAAACTTATAATAAAAATTTAAAACAAAAAGGTACAAGAAAAACCGAATTTTATAAAATAAGCTATGTGGATGCTTCTGGTATAGAAAGTTTTAAAACATTCGAGAAGGCTGAATATTCTCCTCAAGCAAAATTATTATACAATGATGCGGAAGCAATGATGCAAGAATATGGGGAATCTTTATCCTCCGATGAAAAACGTCAAGTGTTAGTAGATATTATAAGTAAGGTATTAGTATAGATGTATTATTTTGACAACGCAGCAACAAGTTATCCAAAACCAGAGAAGGTATACAGTTATACTGATACTTTTTATCGACAATTTGGGGTAAATGTTGGGCGTGGTCAATATCAAGAATCTTCAATTTCTTCAAATATAGTAAGGGAAACTAGAGATTTATTACTTGAGTTATTCCATTGTAATAATTCAAAAGAGGTCGTATTTACACCATCTTCAACAATGGCAATGAACATGATTCTACTTGGACAAAATTGGAATAATGGAGATATAGTGTATATTTCTAGATTTGAACATAATGCTGTTCTTAGGACATTACATTCTTTACAACAGAAATATAATTTACAAATAAAGTATATTGAACCTGATAAAAATACACTTGATTACGATTTTAACCAAATAAAAACCGTTTTAAGTATTGATAAACCTAAATTATTAATTTTTAACCATGTTAGTAATTCGTTTGGTTTTATTTCACCAATTCAAGAATTATGTGTAATCGCAAAAAACTTGAATATAAAAACCGTAATAGATATGTCTCAATCAGCTGGTTTGATAGATACTAATTTAATGTTTACAACAGCTGATTATGCAATATTTGCAGGTCATAAAACACTTTATGCTCCTTTTGGAATCGCAGGATTTATAATTAATAAAACAGATAATTTAAATCCTGTATTGTTTGGTGGAACAGGTATTGACTCTGCAAATAATGAAATGCCGAAGGAGCTTCCAGAAAGGTTTGAACCAGGGAGTTTAAATATACTTGCTATAGCTGGCTTAAATGCTTCTTTAAAATGGATTAAAGATATTAGTATTAAAAGTATATTAGAAAACGAATTCAAAACTAAAAATGTCCTTATTGACTTATTAAAGTCTTATTCAAATATAAAATTGTTTTTGCATAGTGATATAAATCAACAAGTAGGAATTATATCGGCCGTATTTGACGGATATGCCAGCGATAATATTGGACATGTGTTAAGTAACCATAATATTGCAGTTAGAACAGGTTTACACTGTGCACCTGATTCACATCAATTTATGGGAACTGCACCAAGCGGAACCGTGAGATTTAGTATCGGGTATTTTACAAATCAGAATGATATTGATAATTTGCATAAAGCATTAGATTTCATAGAAGAAAATTCCTGAGAAAATTAATACATATGTAGACAATTTCTGTTTACGAAATAAGGTTTTCTCTAATAATCCAAAATAAAAGAGGTTACACAATGTTATATACAGAATTTGAAATAAAACAAACATATCGAACTCCTGATAATATAGTAGATGAATTTTATACACCACTGCTATCTAATGCAGTATCTTATGATAGAGCCGTTGGTTTTTTTTCTTCGTCTGTATTATTAGAATTATCAAAAGGATTGATAAATTTAATTTATAATAACGGAAAAATGAGACTAATTACATCCCCTCGCTTAAAAGAAGACGATATTAATGCTATTGAACGTGGGTATAGCGAAAGAGACGTTATAAATAATGTTCTTTTAAGGGATTGGAAGGAGCCTAAGAATAATAATGATGTGGAAAGACTCAATTTTCTTGCAAATTTAATTTCTGATGGATATTTAGACATAAAAATTGCATTCAAAAGGTATGGACTTTACCATGAAAAAATAGGAATTCTTACGGATAGAGAAGGAAATAGCATTGCTTTTACAGGTTCTTTAAATGAAAGTGCTCAAGCAATGAATTTAAATTTTGAATCAATTGACACTTTTACCTCTTGGCACGAACCAGAAAGAGTAAAAATTAAAAAACAATATTTTGAAAACACTTGGAGTAATTTAGAAAGTGCATTAGAAGTTATTGAATTCCCAAAAGTGTTGAAAGAAAAATTAGAATCATATAAAACAACTGGATTTGATGAGGCATGCAAAATAATAGAACAAATTGAAACTAGCGAAAAAAGGGGAAACATAAAAAATAGTCATTTTGCACAGATTACAGACAAGTATATAAAGCCGGAAACAATCGATGAAATAAAGCCTAATACGCCCAAAATACCTGAATTAAATGAAAATTTTCATGGTTTACATGATTATCAAAATGATGCAATTAATACTTGGACTGAAAAAGGATATCGTGGCATTTTTGATATGGCAACTGGAACAGGTAAGACTTTTACTGGGCTTGGTGCTATTACTAGATTATACAATGATTTAGGCGGAAGACTAGGGGTTGTAATTTGCTGCCCTCAAATCCATCTTGTCGATCAGTGGGTTGAAGATATTGAAAAATTTAATATCGAACCAATCATAGGTTATGGCAATTCTCCACAAGTGAATTGGAAGATTCGTTTAAAAGATGCTGTATCTATTTTTACAAGGACAAAAGGTCCTAAATTTTTCTGTTTTATTTCAACAAATGATACTTTCAAAAGTAAAGATGTTCAAGAACAAATAAAAAAATTAGGTAAAAATTGTTTATTCGTTGTAGATGAAGCTCATAATTTTGGTGCGGAATCATCCTCAAAAGTTTTACCTGATTTTGAATATCGCTTAGCATTATCAGCAACTTTAGATAGACATGGTGATGCTGTTGGTACTAAATGTTTATATGATTACTTTGGAGAAAAGTGTATAGAATATACATTGGCAAGAGCAATAAAAGAAGAAAAGTTAACAAAATATTATTATTATCCACACATTATAACCTTGACAGCTGATGAATTAGAAGAGTACAGAAAAATATCACTTGAATTAAAAAAATATTATACTCCTGATGGAATTACAATGTGTGAAGCCGCAAAGAAAAAATTGATAAAAAGAGCTAGAATTTTAGCTTCGGCAAAAAATAAAATATCAAAATTAAGAGAATTAATGGTGGACGCAAGAGACAAATATAATTTATTAATTTATTGTGGTGACTCAGTTGTTAGTGAAGCTGAATATAATGACTCAATCGTGTTTGGAGAAAAGCAAATATCGTTAGTCTGCAAGATATTAGGTTTTGAAATGAATATGGATATTAAGAAGTTTACAAGTCAAGAAACTAGAGAAGAAAGGCAAAAGATTAAAGAAGGATTTATAAATAAAGATTATCAGGCAATAGTAGCAATAAAGTGTCTTGATGAAGGTGTTAATATTCCATCTATTGAAACTGCATATATTCTTGCAAGTACTACTAATCCTAAACAATATATTCAACGTAGAGGTAGAGTACTAAGAAAATTCCCTGGAAAAGAATTTTCATACATCCATGATTTTATTGTATTACCTTGCGAAATAGAATCTTTATATAATTATTCAAATGAAGAATTTAAGATTGAATCAGGACTAATAAAAAGAGAATTAAAGAGAATGATTGAATTTGCAGAACTTGCTGAAAATTCATCTACACTATATCGAGAATATATCGATCCTTTATCTGAACTCTTTAATTTAAGTGAAAATAGCAATATACAAGAAGAAACTATAGTATAAGGAAGGTGTGAAATGGACGAAAATCAAAAATTGCATGAAGGCATTTCGGAAGAAAATCGAAAGAAGGAACTGTATTCAAAGATTTCTAGAGCAATATTAAATATGGAAATTGAAAATGCAAGAAATTTTAAACCAAATTCAGAAAAAGATATGGCAAATAAAATAGTAAAACTTATAGAAAGGGAAATCAGATGAAATTTAAATCAATAACATTAAAAAATTTTAGACAATTCATTGATGAAAAATTTGATTTCTCAATGGATACAGAAAAAAATGTAACTTTAGTTCGTGGGCATAATTCTGGAGGAAAAACCACTTTAGCAAATGCTATTACTTGGTGTTTATTTGGTATAACTAATTTCAAAAAAGGTGATGAATTCTTAGTTAATAAACTAGCTTGGCAACAACAACGACCAAATACGACAATAAATGTTGAGGTTATTCTAGAGATTGTTCATTCAGGTAGGGAATATAGAATTGAAACGAAACAAGAATACAAAATTATGGTAGGAATAAGTGCAAATTCTAAACCTCGAGTACAAGTTAATTCTTTACCAATACGCACAATATCATACAAAGACGAAAACGGCATAAAACAACAAGTACCAAATGATAGAGCTATGGAAATTATTTCAGAAATTGTTCCACAAGAACTTGCAGATTATTTCTTTATAAAAGCAGAGCAAATGCAAGTATTTGTCGACAACATTTCAACTCCAAATGGTAAACAATTTGAACATGCTGTAAATAAAATACTAGGATTTGATGTTATTGAAAATGCTATTATTCATATGAATGAAGCTTTGAAAATTTTCAAAAACAGGTTTGAATCAGGTACAAATGATAAAATAAGTAAATTAAGAGAAGATATTGATTATGCTGAAGGAAGAATTAAAGCTTTGTCTAAAAATATAGATGAATATGAAAATTTGATTCAAGAACACGAAAAAGAAATTAAAGACATGATTGAAAGAATAAAAGAAGGAGAAGATGGAGCTAGGGATCAAAAATTCTTAATTAGAGCAAAAGATGACTTAGAAAGATATACTGGATATTCAAAAACTAATGAAAAGTCATTATATGCAGCTTTTTCAAATAATTTAACTTCATATTTATATGCATCATTATTACCACAAATTAAGGAAAAATTAGAAGGTGCTAATTTAACACAAAAAGATGTCCCTGACATTACGAGTAGTACACTTGATTTCTTGTTAGAAAGGCATAAATGTATATGTGATACGAAATTAGAAGAAAATTCTCCTCAATGGAATGCGTTAATTGAATTAAAGAACTATGTCCCTCCTGAATATATTGGTAATGCTATTTCTCGATTTAGAGGAAATGTTGAATCTAATGAAGATGCATTGCGAAAAGTGGATTTATACAATATATATTTAGAATTTTTAGAAAATCGTCAAAAATATAATGCAGAAATAGATAAAGCAAATAACGATATTAAAAAACTATCTGATAAACTAAAGACCTACAAATCTACAGAAGAATATCAAAAAAGAAAAGAAAGAGCTGAGAATCAAATTTCAGAAAAAAAACGTAATATTTATAAATGGCAACGAGAAAGAGAGAATTTTGCAAGAGATAAAAAAGCTAAAGAAGCTGAATTTGATAGATTAGTAGAGCAAGACAGAGTAAATGATATTATTAAAAGAAGGTATAATTATTTAGGCAATATGCTTAAAAATTATCAATCATACAATATGAATAATAAACAAGCATTGCATACCTTATTAAATGATAAAGTCAATGAATTTTTTCAATCAGTATTTTCAGATAACTATAAAATTAGCATTTCATCCAATTATGCAATAAAACTTGTTGATAATGATGGAAATATTGTAGGTGCTGGAGGTGCACAAAGCATATCAACCGTACTTGCATTTATTACATCATTATTAAAGCTATCTCAGCAAATACATTATGGCAACTTACAAAATGTAATAAACGAAAATGGGGAATGTTTATTATCAACAGAGCCATATCCTCTTGTATTAGATGCTCCTTTTTCAACATTTGATACCGAAAGAATTAAAAATGTAGCTCCTAAAATTTCTAATTTAACAGAACAAGTTATCATTTTTTCAAAAGATCCAGAATGTCAAATTCTTATTGATAATATTATGGATAAAGTTGGTAAAATTTATACTATTAAATTTGAAACTCGAGAAGAAAATGGTCACGATGAAGTTTGGAGCAGTCATATTATAGAAGGAGTTACAAATGCTAATTAAAACATATAATTTTACAGGAAAACATGCAATGTACATGGCAAATTTAGTTGGAGATAATTTATCCTCAGACAATGCAGAGCAAGATAACGTTGAAAGAACAGCATTTTTTAAACGCAATATTGATGTTATGTTTGCTGCTGCTGTATTAGGTTTTAAGCTAAATAGAAAAGGTCAAATAGAACCTAGCAATGAAAAGAAAAGAACAATACTTAATGAACAAATTATTAGAGAACAATCAACTATTCAATTTTTATACAGAATGATTGTTATATTGGACGATAGCATTGATATGAGTTTAGAGGATAAATTAAAAGCAGCTTTTGCAACAAATACAACATCTGTTGCAAGTAGCGAAAATGAAAATTATGACGATGAACATGAAAAGATATTCTATCAATATATATTGGGAGGTATAGAATATTTATATGAAAACCTTATTGGCAATGGTAATAATCCAATAGATAATATTGGACAATTATTAGACGACTTTCAATATAAAGAAGAAGAAAAAAATTATAATAATGTACCAATAATATAAAGCAAAAGACCTTAGTGCTAAAAAGCTAAGGTCTTTTATGTTTAGCTCTCAATATATTAAATAATAAACTCCATATTATATTTTATTATGTCTTAGTAAAAATAATACGGAGTTTATTTGTGAATTCATTACAAGAACATAGAAAGAAAATATTAACTGTTACAGTAAATGCCGAAGCATTGGAGTTACTGAAAAAGCATAAGCTAAAATATGGAACACCAAATTCTTGGTTAGTTAATAACCTCTTATTAGGCTATTTAAAACAATTTGAGTCTATTTTAGATGTATAGTTTAAAAATAGAAATAATGGTTGTAATTTTCTCTAAATTACTATTAGACTTGATTCTTATACAGATTAGTCTAACTCCAGTCATTGTATAAGTAGTTTTTTCTAATGCCTAAAACTGCTGTGAATATTACCTTTTAGAACTGGCATGAAAAGTTTAGTGGATTTAGCAAAGTAAATGCCTTGTAATATCAAATATTACAAGGCTTTTTAATTTTGTGTTTACTTCCTCTAAATATTTTATTCTCATATTATTTCAAATAATCAATTTATTATATTTTATACTGAATAAAATTTTATATTTTAATTCAAAAGATATTAAATATTATATTTTATTTTGTAGCAAATAAAGGAGAAAGACATGCAAAACTCAAAACTAATAACTGTAAAAATTGATGAGGAATTAAATGCACTAATCGAAAGTGTATCAAAAGAATATAGTATTAATCTAAGTAGTTTAATAAGAAGGCTCTTACTTAATGAATTAAATGACACAAATAAATATAGGAGGATTTAAAATGTATAATTTAGATGAATTAACAGTAGAAGATTTAACACGTATGAAAAGGTATATAGGACAACTAAACTTTCTTTTAGATGAAAGCACTATGCAGTTATATACCTATTTAAAATCAATAAATGAAGGTGAAGCTGTTATTAATCAAATTAATTTGCATGAAATCAAAACTATTTTTTCTGAAGAATTATTCAAAGAAGCACAAGAAAGACATATGTTAATTGATTTTTATGCCGATATAAATGAGAATGGTGAGTTGTGTAATATCAAAGAACTCACAGTATATGATAGATATTTACCATCTTATTAAGATAAAGGAAACACTCTCTGTTACTTGAGAGTGTTTTTATAAGGAACAACAATGCAAATTCTTTTATTACTATTATAACAGTCCATGAAAAGTACACTTTTCGTGGACTATTTCTTTGAATGTAAAATCAACCAATTTCAAAGGTGATTTCCTACAAAAAAGGTACACGAAATACACTTAAGTTTTTATAGACTAAAATCTGCTAATAATTTTTAGATATTCTTTTTGCGATTCCAATACCATTTCAGATATAAAGTTTATAAAAGGAACATAATCCCCATGATTAGAATCTTGTAATGCTGAAATATAATCGGCTCTAACTACTGGTGGAATTACAACAATATTGTAGCCACTTTGCAACAATGCCAAATTCATAAGCAATCTTGCAACTCTTCCGTTACCATCTAAAAACGGATGTATATTAACAAAAATTATATGAACCATTGCAGCATATTCAACAGGATGCAATGTTTCCTTTAGATGTGGCAGAGAATTAACAAATTCAGCCATCTTTGTATTAAGTTCTTCTGGTTTTGGCAATTCAACATCAGAACCTGTGATAATAACTTGACTGGTTCTATATTTGCCAGCGTTTACTTCATCAATTTGGTTGTAAAAAAGCTTATGTAGTGATTTTATATCTTCTTCAGTAAAAATAGCATTTTGAGATAATTCCACAATTTTATCAAATGCTTTTGCATGCCCTATTGCTTCATAATGCTCTTTTAATGATTTCCCGCCAATAGTTATGCCATCTTCAAGCACTACCTTTGTTTCAGCTAAATTAAGAGTGTTTCCTTCAATAGCGTTAGATGCGTACGTTAAACCAATTTTATAATATTCTTTAATTTGCTTTAGAGCATCCTCAGATAGCGGTCTATGCTCATTAATTTTTGTTCTGTATTCATTATTATCTTTAAAGCGATTGTTATACATGGAATTAACCTCTTCTATATCATACCACAAATTTAACCATTAATTTATTTGGCTGGAATACTTATAAAATGTACTTTTTGCAATATTACACATCGACATTACATCTTTAACTTTAATCAACCCTTGTTTATATAATTCATAAGCTCTTATGAAGTCTTTGGGTATTTCTGATTTAGGTCTTCCAAATTTAACTCCGTTTGCAAGAGCAGAATCAATGCCTTCCCTTTGTCTTGTTTTTATATTGGTTCTTTCTTTCTCTGCTACATAGCCTAATAACTTTAATACAATATCGGTAATTAACCTCCCGGTTAATCCGTTTTGATTGTCTCGTGTGTTTAAAATAGGCATATCCAAGACTTGGATATCAACACCCTTATCAATCAATGTTTCCCACTCTTTACAGATTTCTGTATAGTTGCGACCAAATCTATCAATCGAGTGAATAATCAATAAATCGCCTGCTCTTAACTGAGCTTTCATTTGTTGATATTTCTCACGACCTACAAAGTTCTTTCCAGAAGCCTTTTCTACGATTATTTCATCTATTTTCAAACCTTTAAGGGCATCTAGTTGCCTGTTTTCATTTTGTTCTCTAGTAGACACCCTTATATATGCAAATACTTTACTCATTTTAAATCCTTTCTTTTTGCCGTAGGGAATTTTCAGATTTTCCATAAAGTTTACATCCTGTGGCACAATCACTTTTTATAGATAAGGTAGTCAATGCCAAAGGGTTTGATATGTATAACTGCTTCGGCTTTATTCTTAAATCTGAAAATCAAATCCAAATCATCTGTAATTTTTATGGGTTCTAAACCATAAGGTTCAAGCTCTTTTAAAATCAAATCTTTATAGAAATTGAAATCCAAATCTTCATCTTTGTCATACAAATGACAGTACTTGTAGTATGATAAGACAATCTCTGAATGCGATTTCTTTACTTTGTTTAATTGCTCTTTAAACTCATCATATGTTTTAATCTTTAATTTCTCTATCTTTTTCATACTAACAAACCCCTTTTACTGACTTGATGAAATCATTTGTTAATTCAAATTTCTGATTTCCAAAAGTCATATTTTTAACACCGCAATCTTTCAATCGTCTTAGTATTCTTTGCAACTCTGCTTTTGTTAATGAGTCATTAAAAGCATATAAATAATCAATTAATATTTTTATTTTTCGTTCCATTATTAATTCCTTTATTTTGTATAAGGGGGAATTAATCCCCCTTAAAATCATCTATGCAACCAAATCATCACTTGGATTATCTGATATATTAAACACATCAGTATCTTTATTTGAGTCGGATATTTCTTTAATATCATATTGATTTATAAATCCTTTCCACATTTCTAAGAATTCTGGATAAGCATACTCTCCATCACAAGAGATTTTAACGTATTCTTCACCTGTGTATAATCTTTCAAAAGGTTTATCACCAATGTATTTACTTGTATTGTAGTCATACTCACATTCTTCATACCCTACAATAAAACCAATCTTTAAATCTTCAATATCTAATCCATAAGGCTCTTTATCAGATTGTTTTTCTTTTATGTCGATAATCATTCCTCCATTGTTATTATCAGTTTTATTGAAATATCTTTTTATAACTTTCTTATCAAATACATCTGGAATTGATAGACTTCCCTTTCTGAAATTCCTTTCTAAATACAGTGAATGCTCGCAATCAATAATCTTCATAAAATCCTTTAGAGTCTTTTCATAATCTCTATTTGTAACCATTTCCATAAATGCTTTAATAAAGTTATTGTGCATAACTCGACCTATGCCCCATTGATGGTGGACTAATCTTATATTTACTTTTCCATCCCAGTATGTTCTTTTGATTAAAAATGCTGTTCTTTGCCCCATTGTTATAAATCCTTTCACATTAATTTATTACTTCTTAACCATTGCCCCTTTAAGGGGTAGGGGATTAAATCCCCTTATAATCAATATTCTGATGTTAGGTAAAACGTAAATTTAACAGGTTCTAATGCTGATAATGATAAGAAAAACTTATATGTTGTTGTCTCATTTCCATTAAGAGGTAAATCAATGTATGGTATTTCTTGTTTGATAATCTCTATATGCTCTTTATAATCATTCCCAACATATCCTTCTGTGAATACTTCCATGTAGCCCTGATGGTCTTTGTTTAGAACAATCTCTACAACATAAAATTCAAAACCTTTTTCTTCATAAGATTTCATAATTGTTGGCATATATGAAACCATATTATCGACTATCCAAAAAGCATCTAGTGTTTTCTGAAAATCGAATATACCTTGTGTGTAATTCAAACATTGGCAATATGGTCTTTTAAATAATCTATCACTACCATAATTTCTGCTATAAATCTTTTCTACGGTATTATATGTTGCTGTCATTTTATAATCCTTTCATCTTTTACTATTGCTTAATTGTTACCCCTTAATGGGGAGGAGGGGATTAACCCCTCTATGAAATTGTGAACTTCCTGTAATTAGTCTGTTTGATGAAGGAATTATAAAGTTCTAAGTATTTCTTTTTGAAAGCTGATGTATTGAAGTTGTTTCTAACCACATTAGTAAATCTGATTGTGAATGCTCCGACTTCTAATTCTTCTAAGCCTGCATTATCCAATAACTTTTTAAGTTCAGCTTCTTTTTCTTCTCGAAGTTCCTTTAATTCTTTTTCTTTTGCTTCATAACTTTTGATTAATCTGATTTCATTTTCAAGGTTCAAGTTTGTTGTGATAATTCTGTTTTGCATGTTTTTGCTCCTTATTATTTTGCCTAATAACTAGAAGCAGCGCTGCTTTCGGTCTAATGATGCATCGTTTTTCTCATCTTGTCAAGTGATATTGATAGAGCTATATGTAACAATTTACAAGGGTTTCAGATTAAATTCTCACAGAAACTGTCCAAAATTTCTGAAACTTTACCCACTGCAATGCAATTCAATGAGTAAATAAAAACTAATTAGTCCATTTAATAATGGTCTCTCCACAATAGCCCTTTTCCCATATAAACCAAGCATAGGCAATAGCAGAAGATGTATAGGTATCAAAATCGCCATTTTTTGCACAATTAATTCTTGAACTTGAAATATAAATAGTCTTTGGAGGATATTTATTGAATAATTCTTTTCGTGCTTTCCCTTCCAAGAACAGGACTTTAAGAAACATACAGACTTTGCGACCAACATCAACCTTACTTAAAGCATGTTCAACGAACTGCTGAGCATACTTATATGGAGGATTGGTAACAATATCACCGTTATTATATGGCTCTTTATTAAGCAAGAAGTCTTCAACATCTCCATAACCTCTATCAATTAAATCTGTAGCTTTACTTAATTTGCTAAAAGACTCAAATACCTTTGCCAAGTGTCCTGCTCCACAAGCACACTCCCAAATGTTGGCTAAATCTGGTTCAACTTCTAATAATAAATACCCTGCAATAGGGTCTGTTGCGTAATAATCATTCTCAGCCCTAATTTTGGATATTGAATGATTTGTAGCACCGATATTTCTAAATATGTCTTCTTTCATGTATAAAAATGTAATGAATGGTACATTTTAAATAACTTGTAAGAATTATTTCTGTTATAATAGCCTTATGGTTGATTTATCAAATTTTGAATTATGTATATTATTAGATTTGTATTATAGGCGAAATAAGCTAATTTCAGTTGATTCTGCTCCAGAAAAAAGTACAGAACTATATTGTGAAATTTTAAATAATTTGTATCAAAAAATAATAAAAGATGAAAATAAGTTTTTGGAATTAGATAAGGACAAAAAACGTTTAAAAGGTATTTATCGTGGAATAGAGGGAGCTTATAATTTACAACTAAAAACGTGTAATATAGATGAACTAGAGAATTTTTTAAGAGAATATGCTGAATATTGTTCTAATGATGAACTTCATCCATACGAAGAATATACGTTTCTAGCAAAAATAAGGGAATTCGTAAAATCTATTAATGCTAAGCATAATTTAACCCATTATTATATTAATAATAGTGAGATTATCCCAATTTTATTGTATGGACTAACAAAGAATGAAATTATCTTAAAAGAACTTAAGTATGAATTATTTCCTCCTAAAGAAATGATACCTCATACATCTGCAATAAAGTTAAAACACCAAAACTATAAAGGAAATCATGAAAATGATTTTGGGTTTGAAGCTGTAGTTGATATTTCTAAATTTTATAATAACTATAAGCCCAAAACACAAACTGATGCTAAAAATCCAGATGAATTATCATTAACTGAACCCCAATGGAGAATATATCATGTTCTTTATTGTGTTGTTGATTCTATTAAACAATTTGAGCCTTATTCAATAGAAAAAGATATATTTTTCAGAAGCAAAGCATTTAGATCCGAAAGTACATTTGATAAAGAAAGGTCTATATTTAACACTCGTGTTCGTCAAATTCTAAAAAGAACAAAAAATCGCAAACTTCGATTGATTTATTCAAATAAACAAAACAAAGATGAATTTAATATAGATATGGTATTATATCGTGAGTTTAGCAATAAAATAAAACTAATACCTTCTTTGAAAAAAGAATATGAAGATTTTAAGAAGTCTCTCCTTTAAACATAAAATTACTTTAATCTTACCAAAAGTAAATTCATTGAACTAGAAACAATAAGCATTCAAGCTTAAATATTTCTCAGTATCTTTTAGTAAACATAAAACAATTTTAGACTATGAATATAGAGCAAAGGAATAATTCCTTTCCATAATTCAAAGGTATATTCATAGTGAAAGAAACTGGTAAAAAAGTTAATAACCAAACACTTTATTCTTCAGAAATTGAAGAATATTCTTTCACTGTTGGAAAAGGTAAGAAAACTACTAATGTTATAGTTAAGTTAGATATTAATTCTGAAGATGATATTTCTGAAGAAACTATTGCAAAAGGATTGGTTCAATATCTTAGTGTATTTGAAGAAATTATGACCTGGCAATATGAAAATGACGATGCTATAATGCAGTGCAATGGAGAATAAAAATGGAAAATGCAGTTAGTTACGTTAGAGTATCCTCTGACGACCAAGCAAAACATGGATTCAGTATAGGTCAGCAGATTACCAACAATATGGAATTTGCTTTAAAAAATGGTTATAAAATAGTTAAGACTTTTAAGGATGAAGGTATTTCAGCCAAAGACTTAAATAGACCTGGTTTGCAAAGCTTATTAGAATATTGCAGTGATGAAAAGAACAAAGTAAAAGCTGTTATAATATGGAAATTAGACCGAATATCAAGAAATGTTGGTGATTATTCAGCAACACTTGCTCCATTCTTTGCAAATTATGATATAAAGTTACTTACTGTAACTGATGTAAATGGAGAAGGACTACAAGTTGAAGCTATGCGACAAGTTTCAATGGTGTTTGCTGAACTTGAACGAAAAACAGGAGCAATGAGAACAAAAGAAGGTATTAGGGGTAAAGTTGCAACTGGTCAATATCCTAATCATCCACCTTATGGTTATAAAAATATTCAAAAACCTGGTAGTAGATATAAAGAAATGGTGATAGATGAAGAAAGTGCATTTTTTGTTCGACAAGCATTTACTATGTGTTTAAATGGAGATTCTTCTCGCACAATTGCTTCTAAATTATATAAGATGGGTTTTAGGAACAAAAAGGGAAATAAAGTTTGTAAATCCTCGATTGATATGATACTTCGTAGATTTGCATATACTGGGAAGTTTTATTATGATGGTAACCTTGTTGAAGGTACTTATCCTCCAATTATTGACGAGGCTACATTCTATGCAGCACAAAAAAGACTTGATACCCCCAATAAAGGTAGACAAACCCATACAGAATTTCCTTATAATGGTTGTATTACTTGTGCAAAATGTGGTTGCTATTTTACAGGAGAACGACATAAAAAAACAACAAAAAATGGTGGAGTAAAATATTACATCCATTATCACTGTACAGGTAATCGAGGTGGAGATTGTAAAAAAGACAGTTATATCAACGAAATTAAAATTAATGAGGCTTTCACTAATATTTTAAAACTAATCACGGTTCCAGAAGAAACTAAACAATTGGTTATAGATGGATTAAAAAAAGTTCATGCTCAACAAAATTCAAGTTATGAAACGCAAAAAAAGA
The DNA here is from genome assembly GCA_944324825.1 of Candidatus Gastranaerophilales bacterium. GTDB lineage: Bacteria > Cyanobacteriota > Vampirovibrionia > Gastranaerophilales > Gastranaerophilaceae > UMGS1585. The sequence goes on along the minus strand of CALUXU010000006.1, from coordinate 107,059 downwards.
TTATACGAAAGAGAATTGATAAAATAGATAAAATGCTAAAGGAAGCATTTGAAAGTGGGTTTGGCTCATCTGAAAGTCTCAAATCAAATATACAAGAATGGGAAACTGAACGCAGAACATTAATTCTTGAAGAGCAAGAAATGCTTAAAATTACTAAGACCTTTTTTGAACGTTCGAACTCTTTATTAGACTTCTGCAAATGCTGTCATAGTGCGTTTCTTAAGGGGAATGCTGAACAAAAAAGAAGGATTGTAAAAATAGTATGTTCGAACTTTTCTTACGATGGCGAAAACCTAATCATAGAGCCTAATCCAATATTTAAGGCTGTCATTAAAAACAGCCTTTCCAATAAAAAACTCCCCAGGTTGGGCTCGAACCAACAACCTACCGGTTAACAGCCGGTTGCTCCACCATTGAGCTACTGAGGAATATTTTTAAAACTTTATTCAATTGTCACTTCCTCAATGGTGGAGCTTGCTCCAAATATTGAAACTTTCTCAAGCTACCTGAGGAATCTCCAATTTCTTTCACCCGGCCCCTCTATCGGAACCCCTGATGTAATATTATATTAACAAATAATTTTTTTTTGTAAAGTCTTTATTTTAATCTCATACAAATAATTGACTTGAGCCTTTATTTAATGTATTTTTAATCGTAAGCCGAATCGCAGAATTTGCTTGCAGGCATGTTGTAAAATTTAAAAAGACAGGGAAGAGAGTATGGATTTCGTAACTTTAACTATTAAATGTTTAAAAATATTGTCAGGTGTATCGGGCAGCTACGGGCTTGGTATTATTCTGTTGACTGTGATTGTAAGATTGGCTATGTGGCCTCTCGGCGTTTCTCAACAACGTTCTATGAGGACAATGCAAATCTTGCAGCCTAAAATGAAGGCTATTCAAGAACGTTACAAAAACGATCCGCAGATGATGCAGAAAAAGATGATGGATTTTTATAAAGAGCACAAATTTAACCCTATGGCAGGTTGTTTCCCTCTTTTAATCCAAATGCCTATATTTATTCTTTTGTATTCATCTCTGATGAGCCCGCAATTTATTCAAATGGCAGGTCAGTCACCGTTCTTGTTTATCAAGAGTCTTGATGCAACTCTAAGAACCAATGCCGGTATCTCAAATAACGGTGTAATGGGGGCATCTGCTTACTCAACTTTTGTGACCGGTAAAACTGCAACAGTTTATTTGAAAAATGAAAAACTTGATAACATCAAGATTGAAAAACCTAATAAAGCGGTTGTTGTTCAAGGTGAACTTGTTCCGGGGGAACCAATCGATTTAAAAGTAAGTCTTGATAGCTTAGATTTGAAATTCAGTCAATTAGACCAAATTCAAAAAGCTGATATTGCTATTACTAACTTACAAACTAAAGAAACAGAAAAATTTACTTTCACAAGAAAAGACGGTATTTTAACTGCGACAGTTCCGTCTAAAGCGGTTAAAACGACTCTTCATTTTGATGTCTTAGCTCTAATCATTATCTTTGGGTTGACAATGGTTGCATCCCAAAAAGCTATGATGTCCATGACTAAGAATCAACAAATGGATCCTAGTCAGGAAGCTATGCAGAAGTCAATGAATATGTTTATGCCGATTATGTTGTGCGGTACTTTTGTATTCATTCCGATTCCTGCCGGGGTACTTTTATACTTAATCTCAAGTAACATTGTACAGATTATACAAACTCTTGCGATTAACAAACAGTTAGAGCTTGAAGATGCTAAGAAAAAAGCTGCAATTGATGAAGATGATGTTGCAAATGCTAAACAAATAAAGGCTAAGGAATAATGTTAGTATCAGAATTCGATTATGAACTTCCGGAAGAGCTTATAGCTCAGTTTCCGGCTGACAAACGTGATTATTCAAAAATGCTCGTTATTAATCCTGAATCGCAAACGATAGAGCATGCTCATTTTTACGATATTGTTGATTATATAAATGACGATTGCGTGTTAATTTTGAATAATACGAAGGTTATACCTGCACGTTTATACGGCACAAAAGATACAGGGGCAAAAATAGAAGTCTTTCTTCTGAAAGAGAAAGAGCCTAAACATTGGGAAGTTCTTATCAAGCCTTCAAAGAGGGTAAAAAAAGATACTTTAATAACCATATCTGATGAATTAGCGGTAAAAGTTTTAAAACCGCTGGAAGATGCAGGGAAATGGCTTGTAGAACTCATATATGACGGTGACTTATACCATATTCTTGATAACGTCGGAAATGTTCCTCTACCGCCTTATATCGAACGTAAAATGACGTCGGAAGAACTAAAAGCTCTTGATTATGATAGATATCAAACCGTGTATGCAAAAAATGAAGGCTCAGTTGCTGCTCCGACCGCTGGGTTGCATTTTACTCAGGAAATTTTGCAAAAACTAAAGAATAAAGGTGTGGAAATAGGATATGTTACACTAAACGTCGGACTCGGAACTTTCAGGCCTGTTAAGTGTGATGATGTTCTTGACCATAAAATGGATTCTGAAACCTATGAAATCTCCGAAGAAACAGCGGATTTAATTAACAGAGCAAAGGCACAAGGCAAAAAAATTGTTGCAGTCGGCACAACTACTGTCAGAACCTTGGAATCTGCATATAAGAAATTCGGTTGTATAAAGGCTTGTAAATCAGCATCAACACTATTTATTTATCCGCCTTACGAGTTTAAGGTTATTGATAAACTGATTACTAATTTCCATTTGCCAAAATCAACATTATTAATGCTCGTATCTGCTCTTGCCGGCAAGGATTTTATATTCAAGGCTTACAAAACCGCTATTGAAAACAAATATAGATTTTACAGCTATGGTGATTGTATGTTTATTCAAGGTAAGGTATGCAATTAATTAGTAAAAAGTATATTTCCGAATTGATTAAACTTGCCATGCCTATTTTTATGGGCAATATTGGTGTAATTCTTATAAATGCCGGAGATTGTTTTGTTGCCGGCCGCTATTCAACTGATGTTTTGGCGGCTGTTAGTATTGCAACGTCAATTCACGCGACGGTTTCCATGCTTGGTGTCGGGTTGTTGTTGAGTGTATCTCCCTTGTTGGCAAATATTCGCGGTGCCGGCTGTCAGGCAAAGAAATATTTTTATCCGACTGTCAGGTTTGCGTTTTTAACGTCATTTTTGCTTTTAGTTATTGCTTTAGGGTATATTCCGTTCTTAAAATATCTGGGGTATACACCTGAATTACTTGCGGATATAAAGTCTTATACGTTTTTTATCGCATTTTCATCGTTTGGTATGATTCTTCATGTGGCATTAAAAGAATTTTTGCAGGCGTATGAGATTGTATTTTTGCCAAATCTTCTGATGTTATTATCGGTAATTATAAACGTTGTATTGAATTTTGTTTTAACCTTTGGTCTGTTTGGTTTTCCTGAAATGGGGGCTGCCGGACTTGCGATTGCCAGTTTGGCTGCGAGAACTTTTTGCGGTTTTTATTTGCTAGGCTTTTGCTTGTATAAGTTCCATTTTGAAGATTTTTGTGACAGAAAGTATTATAAACAGATTATGAAAGTCGGGTTTCCGATATCGGTTGCTATTGTTATTGAGTTTTTATCATTCAATTCCATGGCGATTTTAATGGGCAGGTTTTCCGGAATGTATGCTGCGGCACAGAATGTTATTATGACTCTTGCCAATATGTCATTTATGTTTCCGTTGGCGTTATCTAATGCAATCGCCGTAAAAGTCGGGTTCGCAAACGGAGCAAAAGATTATCGCGAGCTTGTAGAGTATATTAAAAACGGTGTTGTTATAACAGTTTGTTTTATGATATTTACGAGTTTGATATATGCAACTTGCTCCAGACAGTTGGCATCTATTTTTACCCCTGACAAAGCGTTAATAGATATTATTGTGCCTGTTATGTACTGTGTTGCTGCGTTCCAAATAAGTGACGGGTTACAGGTTGCAATGGGCGGTGTGTTTAAAGGGCTTAAAAGAACTAAAATAGTCATGTTCTCAAATCTTACCGCTTATTTATTAATCGGGGTATCTTCCGGATATTATTGCGCACTTCATTTCCCGCAGCATCGTTTATTTGCTTTTTGGGCTGCTTTTTCATGCTCATCTTTTTTATTGACGGGGATTTTGGCAATTTGTTTAACAATAATTCTTAAACGCTTAAGTTACAGAGCAGGTTAATATAACACAATGTCTGTTGTGTTATGAAAGGTGATTAGGTGACGGGTGGATTAAGCAGTGAAGAGTTAGGAGAAGTTAGAAATGCGGCTAAGTAGCTATGAAGTCAAGAAGCTAGGAGAAATTATTGTATCGGAGCACCAATTATCTTAGCTGCCTAGCTGCTTAACTAGTTAGCCGTATTTCCTTCACCCCTCACTATTCACTAAAAAGAGATTTTTCGCATACGCTCATAATAACCCGCTTTTCGTCGTCCTGAGGGTGCAACCCGAAGGACCGCATTGTTGAACGCCACAGAATTTCTTAGTCACTTAATCACTTAATCACTCTGTCACTTGTTTTTACGTATTCATTACAATTTGTAAATTTTAAACATATTCTTCTAAAGATTCATCCCAAATCTGCCGTCACACCATGTGAATAATTAGGAGTAATCATTGGTAAGTGTAGATAAACAGGCATTAATAAGCCAACTGTGTACGGCATCTAAACTTCAAGGCAAAGACCTTGAGGAATATCGTGCGCGACTGAACAAAATGTCAGAAACAGAACTCTCTGCACTTATTTCAGGGGATAATAAAGGAGAAAATGTTGATACAGTTGAACTGAATCATTCGCAAGGTGTGAATAAAACAGAAATCACCAAAAAAGATGCGGAGGATTCCGCTATCCAAACTATTGAATCAAATGCAAATCAAGCTATACAAATGATTGATTCACAGGACGACGGGAATATCAGTGAAGCGTACAACAAACTCAAAGAAAAATTTGATTCTGATCTTGCAAAATCAAACGTTGAAAAAATCGTATACAAACAACTTGAAACAGCATACTTCTTAAAAGAAGCTCAAGCAAATAATCTGACATACAGAGAATACTTTGAACAAAGAAAAGAACTCTTATACAAAACATTCCCGGGAATAGAAAGATTCAACGATAAACAAAAACAATCTCTCAAAAGAATGATTGATTCTCTATCTCCCGAACAGGTTCTTGAACAGCAGGATAAAATTCTTTCTCTGCCGGAAGCAGGTACTGAAGGATATGATGATTCCGTCAGAAGCTTCTTAAACGATTTTAAAACAGAAACAACAGATTCAGTTATTGTTCAGAATAAAGAATTCGGTATGAAGGTCAAGACAAAACCGAAAGATAAATTTGAACTCGCTGACGGTGAAAGATTAATGACGTTTGATGAAGTATATTATCTTGAACAAGATGTTAACTTTAACAAAGACAATATACAAAAATACAATGAAAGTGCAGGACAGTTTGCATTCGTAAACAGTGTTAACCAAAAAAGAGAAGAGGTTCACAAAATTCTTGAAGAACCGTTAAAACTTGTTAAAGGGAATAACGCTCTCGGTGCAAATCCTGATGTTATTAACAGTTCTAACAAACAATTAAATACTGCCGTTTATTCCGCATTAGCAAAATTATACGGGAACGATGAAGGAAAAATTAAACAGGGACTTAAAGAATTAACAGGAGAAAACTACTCTTTCAAAAATGGAGAACTCGTCTTAGAGGATTCTAAGTTTAAATTCAACACTGATACAATATTACCGAATATTGCACAAACAATTCTTGATAAAATAGATTCCAACTACGAAAAAATGACGAATGGTAAATCTTTAGAGGATTATGCCAAGCAGATGGCAGAGGATTACAAATCCGCATACGGAAGTAAAGATGCAACCAACCTTGCCTCTGCGTATGTTCAGGACCAGGAAGGAATGGTTCAAAATATACGTACCGGAGTAGAGCTTGTCGGAGCCGGAGTAATGGTTGCAGGGATGATATTCTTCCCGCCGGCAGCACTTGCAGGAGGTGCCGTAGCAGGATTCGGAGGTGCAGGAGTTGAACTCTACAACGAATCAACAAGAGATAATGTTAATACCGAACGTACCGGAGAATTAAAAAAAGAACTCGTTATCAATTCTCTATTAATGGTTGTAGGTATGGGTGCCGGGAAAGCAGGTTCTGCGATGAAAGCTGTTTTGACGGCAAAGAATGCACCAAAGCTCGCTGCTATTGCAGGTGATATCGGGACTGATGCGACAATAAGTTTACTCGGCGATTTAGCACTCACCGGACAAGTAAACATTGAAGGTGAAGGCTTTGCACAGTTCTTGTCGCTCGTTGCAGGGCACAAAGGTAAAATCGTTAGCGGAATCAAGCACGTTAAAGATAATATCAAGGCTAAATTCGGGCCTGACGCAAGGCAGATGCCTGACGGTACAATATACAAAGTTAACCAAGACGGCTCGACAACGGTATTACGGGATGTTGTTGAAACCCCGGGGGTAAATGATGGGGCTGGAATTTCACATACCACGACCGATACTCCGGCAGGACAAAGTGATTTATCTGCAAGATTAGATAATGCCCAATCGAGAGAAGATTTTATAGCAATAAGAGATGAAATCAAGAATATGCCGAATAGTGCAGAAAAAACAGCACTTGTTCAAAAATACCAGCAAAAATACAGAGAGTTTTCGACAGCTCCTGAACGTCCGGATATCAGAATGGAATACAAACCTGAAGATAAGATGGGTTCTAATATAAAAACACTAAGTTTTAATGATATTTTTAGCAACAAGACAGTAATATCAAATCAGGAAGCTAATAATATCTTAAGGCAGTACGGTTTGTCAGAAGCAGATATTGCAGAATTAAGAAATAACATAAATAACAACGATAACTTTAATGCTACAGTTAATGCAATGGAAATTGTAACTTTATTCGATGATGATTTTAATCTTAATAAAATGAAGGTTAATGAAATAAAAGAATCATTAACTGCAATTGCAAATTCTGGAGAAATTGATATTTATAAGGTATTTAATAATAGTAATATGCAATTTATTCAAGAGAGATTAAACATTACAAATAAAACTGATGCAGCAAAAATACTTTATAATTTATTAAGTAAATATATTGATAAGCCAGAACTAGCTCAAGGAGCTTTTGATAAAAGTGTTGAGCTTTTTGATTCAACTGGAGTACCTTTTAAGGATCTTTATGAGAAAATATCACAAGAGTGGTATCCTGAAGATATTTCTAAATATACTCCGGAACGTGTAATTGCGAGTAAACAGTTTTCAGAAGCATTAGGTATAGAAGATTATTTAAAGTATATAACAAGTATAGATGACCCGTCACAATTTACTCCGGAATTTATAAATGAATTCAAGACGGAATATAATGCTCTTAAAAAGTTAAATATAGAGCACGATCTCAATTATTTTGATCAACCTCCTGTAGAAATTTTAAACGAATTTAAAACAATAAACGAATTTTGTAAAAAATATGGTTTTGACTTTTCTGAATTAAAAAAAAGTATTTCACGAGCTGAAATAAATAAAATTTTAGCACTTGATAATCCATTAAAGGCTAAAAATTTTCTTGATAATTTGTCACCTGAATTTAAAGATAAATATCAATATAATGCAATAAATATGGCCGCTGATAAAAATATTTTGAATTCACCTGAAGGATATATAGATTTTTGTAATGAGTATGCCAAAATTAAGAGTTTCGAAAATTTGGGTTATCGTGCAAATTCACCTCAAAATTTTATTAACGAACTTAAGCAATTAGGTGTTACTGACTTTAGCGGGGTCTCCAAATTAATAAACGCATTTAATGAAGTAGGACATTTTCCTGCTTGGAGTCGTTTTTTCTCTGACTTTAAACTTACAAATGGTGATTATGAAGAGGCAGCGAAATTTATAAAAAAATTACCGGAAATTTTGGATGGTGAATCTTATAGTGGCGGAATGAGGAATAGTGTGGATAATTACATTACTTATTCATGGGATCCGAAAATAGATTTTAAAACCGCTAACGCTAGAATTAAAGAATTGGAGGATAAAAATCTACTCTCTACATTAGGGCAAGATAATTTACGTCTAATTGCAGGAGCAAAAGGCTCAGATATCGTTGATAAATATGAACTGTTAAACGATTATGGGATTAGTTATGATAGTGCAATTCATGATATTTTAAATAATGAAAACGTTTCTATTAAAGACATACAAGACAAAATTGATATTTTAGGTACTGAAATTCAAAAAGCAAATTCTAGCGGAAACAATATTTATGATAAAAAATTCTTGCTAAGACTTTATAATGCAAGAACGAGAGATCAGTATTTAATTGCCGGTATGGTTAATAATGGGTGGAATACTAATAATTATGGAAGCTATTTTAAACTTGATGATGATTTAGATATAAAGTATGAATTGTATAACAAGTATAATGCTGAAATGAATAACAAAAAAAGTATGGTTGCATTATTAGAAGTAAATAAAGAAAATCTTCCTTTAGCTGATAAATTATTTGCCAGACCTGATTTCCCGAAAGAGCATATTGCGGATATTGTTAGAGCAACCAACGAACAAAATATAAAACTTGCAGAAGATTTATGCAACAACCCTGATTTCCCGAAAGAGCATATTGCGGATATTGTTCGAGTAACCAACGAACAAAATATAAAACTTGCAGAAGATTTATGCAACAGACCTGATTTCCCGAAAGAGCATATTGCGGATATTGTTCAAGCAACCCGCGAACAAAATATAAAACTTGCAGAACAATTATGTAGGGATAAAAATCTTTCAAAGGATAGCATTCCAAACATTCTTTTCTCAGTTGAGGGGATTGAGAAACCATTTGCATATTTATATGAAAATGATTCTGTTTTTAAGGATTATACTATAAATCATGGTATGTTTGGTAATCTTCAACTTGCTGTATCTTTCTGGGATTTGAATAATAAAACATCTATCTCAGAACTAAGTAAAGTTGAAAAGAAAAAAGTATTACTGAACTTGCTCGCAAATAAAAATAATCTTAAAAACAATGATTTGAGAGATATTATACCGTTATTACCTCAAAATGATACCGAGTATGCAAATCTTATCAAATCAATTACACAAAGTTTAAACATGTCGTTTAAGCCGTTGGATGCCGCCCAACAAAAAGAATTTAACACAAGTTTGAATAATCTTACTAATTCACTCAGAACAATGGATTTATCAAATTTGACAGAAGTAAATCTTACAATGCCACATACGGAATTTATCAAGCAGGTACAAGATATTATGAAAGATTTGCCGATAGAAGAACAGGCAAAAATTCAGGATTACTTCGGATTCAAGATAGATAACGGACGCCTTACCGGATATCCTAATTCTGACGGCAAAGAGTTGAGTTTATCGGGTATAACCGATGAAAAATCCCTTACCGCACTTGATAAAGTGAAAAATGTCGTTGATAATTATACTGATAACAATTTTGTAACCGTAAAAGATAATCCTATACTCAATCAACAGCTAAAAGATATTTCAAAATACATGCCGGAAATATTCAATCAGATAGACGGTTCCGGATTGGCGGTTTCTACTATCAAATCATTACAAAAGGTCGTTCAAAATCCTAAGTTTGATACCCTCTCAGACTCAGATAAAAAAGTAATGGTTTTATCAACTCTTCTTCACAATACGGATAAAGTTTCGGGTTCAACCTCCGAATCCGCATTTGATGCTTATTTTATATCTCAAAGATTCGGTGTTTCTGATATTAAAGCTCAAAAAATTTATAAAATAGTTGAATCTTCCGATTTGATTGATAAATTTATGTCAACTACCAAAACTGCCGACAATCCGAATGAACGTAAAAATGTATTTGATTTATTGGCATTTAATCTAAAAGAAGGCAACGATTTTGAACTTGCACAAATGCTGTATTCAAGTAAAGAACAGGACGGACTGACAAGATACCTGGATAAAGCATTAGAAAAACGTATGAACGAAATTAAATCTAACGATTTCATGCTTCCTCAAACATCACAAAATGAATATTTTGCACATGCAAAAGACGAAGTTATAGAAAAAGGCGGTGTTCAATATAATGTAAAAGTTGTTAGTTCTTCTGATATAGATAATTTCTATGCACTGGTGCATACTCCTGATGCAGGGTTTACAAGCGGCGGCAGCAGAATGGCTAATTTTGCAAACTTTGAAATCTTTAAAGACTTTGCGGATGATAAAGTCGTATGTGCCGGGTATATCGGAAACGACCAAGCAGGATTAGTGAATGAATTCCATAAGGGATTTATATTTGAAGTGCCTAACGACAAACAATATGTCGGATATGGTACTGATATATGGTCAAATGCAAGAAATATACCTGCTATGATTGCAGATTATTATCGAGATAACGGGCAATACGCATATCATGGGCGTGGAGAAAGATTTGATCACAGGACTATGATATCTAACGAATTGAAGTCATTGTTATACAAACCTGATGAAGCTGATATTGACAAAAAATATGCTGCAAGGTTGGAAAATATCAAAAACCAACTGGGAACAGAAACAATGACGTTGGCAAGACTTCAAGAAATTGATCCGGAATTTGCAAATGCATACAAAGAGTTTTTAAGCAGAGATAACCAAACAGGTGACGAACATTATCTGATGAGGCAAGATAAGTGGCATAATGAGATCCTTGTATCAAATCCTAAAATAACTGCAATATTTACTGATAATCTTAATGATTTACCGGTTGAATATCTAGAAAAAGCTCAGGAAGAAAACTTGCCGATAGTTATTGTTAAGTAAGGAAATATTTTGATTGTAAAATTCGTAAAATAAAAGGGATAATAGAATAATCTATTATCCCTCTTGAATCTTAGTTAAAGAATTAATTACTTAACTAATTCTTTGAATTTTTTACCTGCAGAGAATGCTGGAACTGTTTTTGCAGCGATTTTTAATTCTGCACCAGTTTGTGGGTTACGACCAGTTCTAGCTGCTCTCTTACGAGCTTCGAAAGTACCGAAACCAACTAAAGTAACTTTTTTACCTTTAGAAACTGTTTTTTCAATTACTTCTAAAGTAGCAGATAAGATATCTGAAGCTGCTTTTTGAGATACGCTAGCTTTTTTAGCAATTTCTTTTACTAATTCTTCTTTGTTCATAATAGTCTCCTTTTCTAGTAACGGTCCGCTTAAATCCTTAATATTTAAGCTGTCATTCTCCTATTATACACATTTGATTTGATTTTGCAAGTAGTTAATATATCGAAATATAAGAATACTCGGCATGGCAGCCCGATTTTACATGTTTTTATTTATATATTTCAGGATTTAATTTGGCGAAATGAGCCCCTGTATAAAAGTATGCAAGGATTTGATAGGCATTATACCCCATATCTGCAAGGTTTTTAGCCCCATATTGCGTCATGCCGACCCCATGCCCTCTCGGTTCCATGTCATCATCATAAGATTTTACCGATTGTAAATACGGTATATCATTCCCCCATGCTTCAAGCGCCGATTTTGTCTGCCCTCCTGCAGAAGCGGAGTACATTGTTGATATTATTTTGTTGTCGTATGTCAAAACCAAACCTTCTGTTTCTTCAACTGCTTGATTAGTGGCGGGAGTTTCTGCCAATACTCCGTTATAAACCTGATCTTGTACTGTATCGACAAGGTCAAATCCTTCTTTTGCATGTTTACCGAGGTTTGCGATAGCATAGCTTCTGACTGCAATAGCCTGCGCCTTTAATGCCTCTATGTTCCAGGAGGACGGCATTTCTGCCGGTGTTACCCCTTTTACATAATCTTCTATTCCTACATCATTGATTACGGTTAAATCACCGTCATTATTAATGATATGGATAGTTCCTCTATACCATTTTTGTTTTATACATATATATGAATTGGGATTAAATGTTCTGATAGTAATTCTATCTTGCTCTATTTTACATTTTTCGTCATCTTCCGTTCTTATTTCTATGTGGTTTCGTTTGCCTTTGATTTCGTATGTGGTTAGTTTACACAAAGGTATGATTTGTTTACTTGTCTGTGTGTCAACAATTTGCCCTTCCGTAGCTATTCCGAAATAGGCTTTATTCTCGCCCTGTATTAAGCCTATTTTTATTGCATGGGCAGGCTGAACCGTCAGAAATATTAAAAATGCAAGTAAAATAAATCTTTTCATACTTCTATTATAAATTTGAAAAATACTTATAAAAAGGATTAATTGGAGGATTTTTCAGGCATTAATACCGATATTACCGCATTATTAATGTTCAGGAATCGGACTGCGGCACCGTGTAAGTCCTCAATTGTTATATCCTTCAATATATCAAGATAATCTTCTACCAATGCAAGATTGTCGCATACTGTCATATAATATCCGATTGTTTCACCTATTTCAGAAACAGTTTCCGCATTGTATGCAAATTTTGATTCTATTTTTTTCTTTGCTTTTTTGAACTCATCTTCCGTTATATCTTGTTTAATTTTTTCAAGTTCTTTTTTTACGAGTTCAATAGCTTCTTCCCTCTTTTCCGGGATAAAATTGCCTTGGATAAAGAAATTGCCGCCGTCTTTGAATAGGTAATGCTCCGCATCAATCATGTTAAATACCGGTGACGGCTGTGTTTCAATAAGATTATGATAAAGTCTTGAGCTTGAACCTTCACCTAAGATAATTGAAAGCATATCTAAAAGAATATTATCTTTGATATCCGTTGCAGGGCAGCCAAGGTAGCCAAACATTAGAAATGCCGTATTAATGCAGGCAGTATTTTCTATGTATTTGGTTTCTTGTGTCGGTTTATCGATTTCATAAACATCGTTTTTATGCTGCGGTCTGTCTTTAAAATCAAATAATTTAACTAATCTGTCCAAAACCTCCTGATTATCAAAATCACCTACGACAATAGTTGTCATATTATTAGGTGAATAGAATGTTTTGTAGTAATCCATTATTTCGGATTGCGGAACTTGAGATATAATCTGCGGAGTTCCTATTACATCTCTTTTATAAGGATGACTTGTATACATAGCTTTGTTTGCAGCGTTATAAACCTTAGTCCAAGGCTGGTCTTCACGCATTCTTATTTCTTCAATTACAACGTGGCGTTCTCTTTTGTCAGTAACGGTTTTGTCGTTGGTGTCGAAGGGTGCTCCGATTTCTTCCGGAGGAAGTACCGGATCCGTCATCATATCAGCGTGTAATTCCAGTGCAAGATAAAAATCTTTGTTATCTTCTCCTTTTGGTAAAGTTACATAGTAGAATGTATAATCTTTCCAGGTCGCAGCGTTTACAATAGCTCCTTTAGCTTCAAGGATTCTGTCGAATTCGCCTGCTTTATGTTTATGTGTCCCTTTGAACATCAAGTGTTCAAGGAAATGTGAAATTCCGTTATTTTTATCCGTTTCATTTATTGAGCCGGTTTTTACCCAGGTGCTTATATTTACCAAGCCCCCTTCTTTGTGGGCAAGAACTATTTTGTGCCCGTTTTCTCTCTCATATATTTCTACTTCTTTTGTTAAAAACGGATATTTAACGGATGTTTTTTTCATAATCTACCTCTTTTTTCAAATATTATACCTGAAAATATTCGTTTAGTATACTTATTTACATATTTCAAAAATAGTGGAATAATAGAATCTGTTCCCCAAAAAAGAAAGGAGAGTTTTATGAGTTTGTTTATAGAAGATGTTAAGGCACGCCAGATATTAGATTCAAGAGGATATCCAACTGTTGAAGTCGATGTAAAACTCTCTAATGGTGTTGTAGGTCGTGCGGCTGTTCCGTCCGGTGCTTCAACCGGTGTTTATGAAGCATTGGAGCTGCGTGACGGGAACCAGTTTGATTATATGGGGAAGGGGGTTTCTAAGGCCGTAGATAACGTTAATATTATTATTGCTCCCGAAATGATTGGTGAAAATCCTGCTCATCAACAGGATTTAGATGCTCTTATGCTTTCTCTGGACGGTACGGATAACAAATCAAGATTAGGTGCAAATGCAATTTTAGGTGTTTCCATGGCAATTGCAAGAGCTGCGGCGATGGGGTATAGAATGCCGTTATACAGATACTTAGGCGGTATTGAAGCCAGAGTTATGCCGACTCCTATGATGAATATTTTAAACGGCGGTGCTCATGCCGATAATAAACTTGATTTTCAGGAATTTATGATTACACCTGTCGGGGCAAAAACTTTTAAACAAGCATTAAAAATGGGTTCAGAGGTATTCCATACTTTAAAAAATATTCTTAAATCTCAAAATCTGTCTACCGCTATCGGTGACGAAGGCGGATTTGCTCCTCAGTTATCTTCTAACGAAGAAGCATTGGATTTGATTATGGATGCGGTATCGCAGGCCGGGTATACATTTGATGATGTAAAAATATGCTTGGATGTTGCATCGTCCGAATTTTATGAGGATAAAAAATATAATTTAGCCGGTGTCGGTAAGCAGCTTTCAAGAGAAGAAATGGTTGATTATCTTGCGGAGCTTGTCAAGAAGTATCCGATTATATCTATTGAAGACGGTGTTGCAGAGGATGATTGGAAGGGTTGGAAACTTTTGACTGAAAGATTGGGCTCTGTTTGTCAGCTTGTCGGTGATGATTTGTTTGTAACAAATACTAAGCGGATTGCCGAAGGTATCGAAAAAAATGTTGCTAATTCCGTACTTATAAAACTTAACCAAATAGGTACATTGACTGAAACAATGGCGGCAATTGATATGGCTAAAAAGGCAGGTTATACAGCAATTGTTTCTCATCGTTCCGGAGAAACGGAAGATACATTTATTGCAGATTTGGCTGTTGCAACAAATTGCGGATTAATAAAAACCGGTTCCATGTCAAGAACAGACAGAATGGCTAAATATAACCAGCTTTTAAGAATAGAAGAAGAGTTGGGAAGTGCCGCTGTTTATAACGGGATAAAATCTTACAGTTTTTATAATGAACGTGTTTGACAATAGATTTCTTTTATAATATCCTTATTTTGTGGATTACTGTAAGTAATTCCAGAGTGTTAGATAGGTTAATCGTCTCAAATACCTTTATAGGTTACGATTCCTCAAAAGAAAGGATATAAAGATGTACGCTATAGTCGAAACTGGTGGAAAGCAATATCAAGTAGAAGAAGGTCGTTACGTTGACGTTGAATTATTAGAAGGTCAGCCGGATTCTTCTGTTGTTTTTGATAAAGTCGTTATGATTGTAAACGGCAAAAAGTCTAAAGTTGGTCAACCTTACGTTGCTAATGCAAAAGCAGAAGGTACAATTATGAAACACGATAAAGCTAAAAAAGTTATCGTTTACAAACAAAGACCTAAAAAAGGCTACAGAGTAAAACGTGGTCACAGACAAGAGTTTACAAGAGTAATGATTAACAAAATCAGAACAACTGCTTCTAAAAAATCTGCAGAAGCTGCAGAAACAACTGAAGCATAATTAGTTACTGGAAATTAATAACAAAGGAGAATAAAAATGGCACATAAGAAAGGTATGGGATCTACCCGTAACGGTCGTGATTCGGAAGCGAAGCGTTTAGGCGTAAAAAAATTCGGCGGCGAAATGGTTAAAGCCGGTAATATTATCGTAAGACAACGTGGAACAAAAGTTCACCCTGGTAACAATGTTGGTATCGGTTCAGATGATACATTGTTTGCTCTTATAGACGGTCAAGTGAAATTTGAATCTCACAGACGTGATAAGAAACAGGTTAGTGTTTACGCTGTTTAGAAAACGAATTATATAAATAAAAGAGCCTCTTAAATTAAGAGGCTCTTTTTTATTGTTGGGCTGAAGCCCAACCTATTTTCTATTTATTCATACGGTTCTTGGTTTTTATTATTTATATATTTGATAATTTGTGCAGGATTCCCGGCGACAATAGTATTTTGAGGAATATCATTTAAGACTATGGAGCCGGCTCCAATGGTACAGTTTTTTCCAATTTTAATTCCTCCGATAATTACAGAATTTGGATATACGGTTACGTCATCCTCAATAAGAGGTACATTACTATTTCGTACTTTATTATATTTCCCCGCTCCTATAGTGACATTTTGAAATATTGTACAATTTTTACCAATTTGCGCTTTAGGGTGTATAACAATTCCTACAGGATGCGGAAAATATGTATTATTATTTTTTAAATATTCTATATTTTGAATACAGCAAACGTCCTCAAGTTGATTTATAGAAAAGCTTTTAAATTTCATTTTTATCCCAAAAATTTTAATTATAATTTGAGCATTTTGCCTATAACAATTAAATAGCTTTGATATAATTTTTTTGACCATTTATATTCTTACCCGTTGATTACAGTCAACACATATTTGCATTATACATTTAAAATTGTATTTATGCAAGCAGATGATAAACAGAACATTATTGAAAAACAAAAAATTCTTGTAACTGCAGTTTCACTTGTTGTCAGGAATTTGGTAAAGCAATCCGGGAAAAGTGGCCGGAAAATTTCTGAAGAATATGATATAGGGCTAGGGGTTATTTCAAAACTAGATAGAAATCTTGTTTCAGATATAAAACTTTCGACACTTTGGAAATTAATGAATGCATTTAATATTTCTCCTGAAAATTTTATAAAAATGATATTGGATAATCTCCCTAAAAATTTTAATTTTTATGAATAAATCAATATTTATTCGAATTTGAAAGAATTGATAGAAGTTATACGTACATTAAGAAGTCTTTATTGTCGCGCTGATGAAGCCCAACTCCTTGCGTCATCCTGAAAGATTAGAAAAACAAACGAAAGTGTAGTTTTTCGATCTGTTCAGGATCTTACCAATACCTAAATATAATACCTGGTTTGTAAGATTCTGAACAGTGCGAAAAATTAACCGTTTTAAATAAATTAATTTTTCTGCACTTTCAGAATGACAGAATTTTTAAATTTATTCGGGACAACAGTGGAAGTTATTTCAGGGTCTTACCAGTAAACAAGTTTTACCAATCATTTTCTATTTTCCCTTTACCCCTTTCCCTAAAAAAAAGACTACCATAGGTAGTCGTAATTTGATTATAGAAGAACTCTGTTTAGAAGATTATTAATCTTCTAAATAGAGGCAGGTGAATCAACACGGAACGTGTTGTGAACCAAGAACTCTAGTTTGATGATTAAGTATCATCAAACTAGAGGCATCCTCCGAAGGAGGAGTATTACAAATTATAATTTTTCCTTAAAAAAAAGACTACCTTTGGTAGTCGTAATTTGATTATAGGGAAATTTTAGGGAAAAATTATGTCAAAAAATATATTTACATCATTCATCAAATGTTGGTAAAGAAATAAAATCTAACCCATTTACCCCCCCCTTAAGCGTTGAAGGTTTTGAAAGATGTTTCGATGTTTTTGCTCAGAACTTTTTGAACAGCTTCCATTTCAGTTTGAATAGCATTGTGTTCAGTGTTGAGTTGTGAAAGTCTTAATTCAAGGTTTTTATCTTGAGCTTGAAGAATTTCGATATGAGCGTTAATTTCATTTTGTTTTTGATCGTAAACGTATTGATCATATATGTATTGATTGTAAGCATCTTCGTATGCATCGTCGTCTGTGATTGTGCTTGTGGTCATAGTATAAGTATTGCCTTCAGCATCAGTTATAGAAGAGATTCTTCCGGTAGTATCAAATTCGATTTGAACACCGGTTAATGTGTTAGTATGTTCGTTTTGCATAGAGGCAACGGCATAAGTCATAACACTGATAGTAGAGTTGTTCGCACTTCTTTCGATATCTTCTTTTTTAGCGAATCTGATACCTGTGCTAGATTTATATTGATAAAATTCGTTAATATCCAGACCTGAATTTAAGAATGCTTCTTTGTATTCAGCGCCAACTGTAGAGAAAGTAGCATCGTTAGAAGCTGCATAAGTAACAACGTCATCGTTTCCGTATGTGTTATCAGTAGTGTTTTCTTGGAACTTGTTAACGATTTCGCCTCTATCTAAAGCTGCATTGTATGAAGCTCTGTCAGCAAGTTGAATGTTAACTAAAGAGTATCCTATTTCGTCAGATTGTTTTGTAACTAAAGCAGTGTATTCATCTTTTAAATCACCGGAACCATCAAGAGCTTCAGTTGCTTCAACTTGATTGCCGTATTTGTTGTAGTATGTAACATTGCCTGTTAATCTGGTTTTGTCATATCTTTCAGATTCATTAGTTAATGCTGTTAAAGTTCCGTGAGTATCATCTTCTCTGAAAGTTTGAACATAGTATTGTAAATTTTCATCATATGCATCTGTAGATCCAGCGGGAACTCTGTCTAATTTCCCGTGTTTAGTGGAGCTGTTGTTAGCACTTGCAGTAATTTTGTAAGCCTGGTTTTCTTGAACCCCAATAGACGCAAGTGTTGTAGTATATTCAACTAAATAGTTACCTAAGTTATCTTGTGGAAGAACTTGTTTAATAGTGGCATCGTTTCCGCCGATAACGAATTCATACTTAACAGTAGTGTAATCGTCAGTAGATGGCGGTGTAGGTACTGTCATTGTTAATAGGCTGTTATAATAGTTAGCAGATTGGTTAGACAAATTTGTTCTTTGTTGGTTAATTTGTTGCCCTTCAAATTCCAAATTTGATTGTCTTGCGGTAAGACTAAGCAATCTAGCTTGTGATGCTGACATACCCATAATCAATTACTCCTATAATTTTTCCTTATGTAATTGATTACGGCATATCAGATATGAAACTTTAGCTTTTTAACTCCTTTTGTTACATTTCGTTACATATCTATTGTAACGAATTGTAAATAGTGATATATATAATTAGCAATTTTGTATATACTAAATACTTTATAAATATATACAGGGTATAACTAGAAAGAGGAAAAGGAGAATATATTATGGCAAGAGTATTAATTTCAATGCCTGAACAATTTTTAGGCGAAATCGACAATGTAGCAGAAAATGAAAATCGTTCTCGTTCAGAACTTATTAGAGAAGCCCTGAGAACATACATTCATCGTAACAAGATTAGAAATTCAGCTTATGCAGCAAAAAATGCTGAAATGTTAGAAGCTCTTCTTGATTAATACAATTGCCGTAGATAGTTTGATAAATAAGGCTTGGCTTAATTCCAAGCCTTATTTTTTGTATTATAATTAAAACAATCATGTTAATTTTTGTAAAAAAACGTTTCAAGCATGGTACATGATTTGATTAAATATAGTATAATCCTTGTATCAACTATCCCCAAATCTCCTCCCAAGATTATGAAATACTAGCTGCACCAAGCAGCTTTTTATTTTGCCTTTTTTCGGTATAAAAAGTTGATTATGCCATATAGTCTATATTATGAGATAGTTTGTTTTTCATTGATTTTGCTTTATTTAGCGTGCTTTCTGCTTTTGTTTTGACTCGATAGTCTGCGGCCGATGGGTCTTTAGGAGCCATGGCTGCTTTAATAACCGTTTTAGCGTGATCAATAGTTTTCTTTAACCCGTTTTGTGTTGGTTTTTGAGGCATTGTTGGCATTGCAATCGGTACGAATCCGCTTACCGGGATACCGGCGCTGTTGTTTACAATATGGATACTGCCGCCTAAACTTCCTGCTGCTGCTTTGTGTGCTGCTTCATGTTCGTATATCTCATTATAATTTTTTTTGATTAATGTTTGTTTTGTCTGTTGTAACTTGTTGGTTACTGAATTTTTTTTGTTGATTGTCTGCTTTATTGGAACTTTATTAAAATTTAACATTTATTACACACTACCTTTTTAAAGAATTCATTTTTATTATAACATTTATTTTTATTGTTTAAACCCTGCATGCTGAAATTTTTAAATTATTTAATAATATTATATTTTCTCTTTAAATCAAGGATTTTGGAGTATGAATCTTCTATTTTTTCTCTCAGATCTTCATTTTTTTCGGCTTCTTTTATTACTGTTTCAATGGCACCAAGGCTTTTATCGTTTGCTTCCCGATAGATAAACATGTTTAACCCTGCAAGAATTCCTTTTACACATGCTTCTCCTGCATCAAGCTGTATTCCTTTCATTTCCATATCATCAGAGATTATAACACCTGTGAAATTAAGTTGGTTTCGCAAATAACCTAGAGCATTGTGACTTAATGATGAAGGAGTAATTTCTTTGTCAAAACAGGTGCAATGCAGGTGTGCAGCCATTATCATATCAATACCGTTTTCTATTGCCGCTTTAAATGGTTTAATGTGATATTGTTCCATATCTGTCATGGAAAGAGTTATATCCGGTAAAGTTTTATGACTGTCAGCGTTTGCATCTCCATGCCCCGGATAATGTTTTATGCAGGGAATTATTCCGTATTCTTTATAAATATCCGATACGATTTTCATCCCGTTTATAACATCATCTGGATTATCTGAAAACGCTCGTTCTCCTATAATCGGGTTATCAGGATTTGTATTTACATCTGCGCATGGGGCAAAATTAAGATTAAGGTTTAAATCTTTTAACTCCTGTGCGATATCTTTTGTTTGCCATTTTAGATATTCTTCTCCTTTTTCATAGGCGAATTTGGCTGATAGGCGTTTGGGGTGAATATATTCTGTTCTCTCGACCCTGCCGCCTTCTTCATCGATTGATAAAAAAGGATATATCAAATCTTTGGCTAGGATACCATCTTCTAAATGTCTTAAATGTTCTTCCGTGTCAATATCTTTGGAAAAGAAAATAACTCCGCCAAGACCGTTTTTTAGGGCTTCATCAAGGTTTCCTGTTCCTAATATAAACATTTGATAAATCTTTTTCTTATCCATAAGTTTATTCTACTAAATAAATTAAGTTTTTATAGTATAATGTAGTCATGGATTTCAAAAAGATTTTAGCAGGGATATTTATAATTGGATTATTTGCCTCTTTAATAGGGTTTAATACTGTATCGGCAAAGAAAAGTTCTGCCGTGAAAATGGAACCTGAAACTATTGAGGCTATGGCAAATCAGGTTGATTCTTTGACTAAGAAAGTATATGGCGGCGCTTTACTTTCTCCTGAAGATAATTCAAATCTCGTTGCAATCAAGATTAAACTTGATAATCAAATGCTTTTAGAACCTGACCCTGCATTAGCCCCTTTATATTACAAAGTCGGATGTATGTATAAGATGCGTGAAATGAAGGATGAAGCAACTGAGTGTTATCAAACTATTTTAGAAAACTTTGGGACTACGGCGCTTGCTCCGAAAGCGTATCAAGCATTAAAAGATATGGGCGTTGATGTTACACAGTTTGATGCAAATATGAATAAATCAGCATCAGAAGATGAAGAAGAGGAAGAAGAATAATCTTCTTACCTCTATCCTGTCTGAGTGTAAGTTTTAGTATTCAGGGTTTTAACCCGTTCTTTCCCCCTGTCTGCAAACAGGTTATTGTATGTAGAGTTTCAACCCGTTCTTTCCCCCTGTCTGCAAGCAGGTTATTGTATGTAGGGTTTTAACCCGTTCATTTACCCCTACCCCTGTCTATCAATATTTCTTTGTTCTTTCTTTTTTGCAGCAACAAGTCCCGGTGCTATATTGGAACCGGTCATGATTCTTCGTAGTACAAATTGTGCTTGCGGCAGCCCTACAGCGAGAAGCATGCTGCTTATTGCAACATTTGCTGCAATGTTGAATGATTTTGCCTTGATTGCTGTTTTTGCGTATTTAGCAATACCCAGGTTGCTTTTCTTTGCCTCTGCTGCAAATACTCTCATATTTTCAGATAAAGAAAACAGTTTTTTAGTATCTACAACTTCTCTTGGGTCTCTAACTCCGTTATCAAGGAATTTTACAATTTTATTTTTCCTGGCATATTTTGCAAGCAGTGATTTTGGATTATTATCAATAAAATCAAGAACTTCTTCCTCTTTTTTAGGGAGTATAAGTTTATTTGAACGAACTTTTACTAAGAACCTTTTATCAGCCATTATTTTAGGGTCAAGTGCCGTATTAATTTTGAATAAAGATTTTGTTATTTTGTTCAATCCTTTATCAATGTATTCAGGCGTGCCGAAATTAAGAACAAGCATACCGATTGAATTGAATGCACTTTCAATCTTTTCATACTTTCCTCTTGAAGTGTAAACACGCCCAACTGCCAATCCGCCGTCTGTTATTGCCATTTTATTTGTGTGGCTGAGTGTTGCAATTGTTGAACCTAATCCTTTAAAGTTTGGATTTGATGATGCTCTCATTGAGTTCAAAGATTTAAAATTACTGTTTTGTGCTGTAATATTAGATACATTTATTTGCGGAGCTTGCTGTGGTTTTCTTGATTTAAGTTTTCCGTTCTTGATATCACGCTCAATCAAGATGTTTGTTAAACCGTAATTTAGTTTTGGTAATACGTATCCCATCGCAATCATCGGCAGGATAAGTGCAGCTGAGTATTTTTGATTTGAAAGCTTTTTGTATTTTGCTGTATTATTTTTAACATTTATTAAATCTTGTACCGCTTCCGGAGCAAGTTTTGCAAATTTTTTGATATTTATATCTATATTTTGTGCAGGGTTCTTAAATCCTTTGCCGTCTTTAGTTTTCTCAAGCAGTTTGAGATTTACTTTCCCGTTGAATCCGGTAGTTTTTTTCATAATTTTATTTGCAATCGCTTCAACAAAAGGAACTCCGCCAATCCATATTGCAGATGTGCCGAATTCATCAATTGTTTTTTCTCTTAAACAGTGCCAGCCCATTCTTTTGGATTCTTTGGCTGTTTCATTGTAGTTTTGTGCAACTTTAATCGGTCCTTCAATTACACAATCTCTGACAATTAGAGGGTATACACTGCTATTATTTCCGACTGCCGATATGGCATTTATCATAAGTGACATTTAATAATCTCCTTTGTAAACTAGCTAACCTTCAAAACATTTTCCCGAAGGGGCTATTTTACAAGAAACTGAATCACATCAAAATCTTATAGTCCCTTCGGGATTATATGAGTATGATGATGTTTTTCAGTTGTTAGGTAAAAATTATTCATCAAATATTCCTTATCACTTTCCTAATTATATTATCATAAGAAATTTATAATGCAATATCTATTGAACTGATTAAATAATGTTCATAAAATAAAAATTTTGCTAATTATTAATTAAACATTAATTTTTCTTAATATTTACAAAAATTAATTTAATATGTATAGTGTGATTGGAGCATAGATTTATGATTGATTTTGAAAAATTTACAAATTATTCTCAGGAAATTTTATACGCATCAGGCGTTAAGATGAACGAATACAAAAATTCCCAGATTCAGCCGGAGCATATAATGCTTGCAATGATTGAAGATAAGGGAATCATACGTGATTATTTAACCGAGTTAAAGCTTTTGAATCAAGAATTTATTAACGATATTGTGGCCAGAGTGAAATCATTCCCTACAATATCCGAAATTTCTAATACTCAGCAGATATTTTTATCTCCTGACAGTGAAAAGCTTTTAGCTATTGCACAGGATACGGCAAAAGATTTTAAAGACGAATATGTCGGAATAGAGATGATACTTTTGGCAATGACAAAACTTGATGGTTCTGCAATTCAACAATTGCTTTCAAAATACAGGGTATCATCTAACAGTGTTTTAAATGTTATGAAAAAGATAAGAGGTAAAAAAACAGTGGATAATAAAAATGCTGATGAAAATATGAAAGCTCTTGAAAAATATTCTACGGATTTGACAGAGCTTGCAAGAAAAGGTAAATTGGACCCTGTAATCGGCAGAGATGAAGAAATAAGACGAATTATTCAGGTATTAAATCGTAGAACCAAGAACAACCCTGTTCTTATTGGTGAACCCGGTGTCGGTAAAACTGCGGTTGCAGAGGGGCTTGCTCAACGTATCATAAGAGGCGATGTTCCTGAAAGTCTTAAAAAAGTTAAGCTTTGCGCTCTTGATTTAGGGGCTCTGGTTGCAGGTGCAAAATTCAGAGGTGAATTTGAAGAACGTTTGAAGGCTGTTTTGAAACAGGTTGAGGATTCAAACGGGGAAATAGTTTTGTTTATTGATGAAATTCATACAATAATCGGAGCCGGTGCAACAGATGGTGCAATGGATGCCGGAAACCTTTTAAAACCGATGCTTGCAAGAGGGGTATTGAGGACAATCGGTGCAACGACTCTTAATGAATACCGTAAGTATATCGAAAAAGACCCTGCATTTGAACGCAGATTTCAGCCGATATTGCTTGATGAACCGAGTGTTGAGGATACTATAAGTATTTTAAGAGGGTTAAAAGAAAAATATGAAGTTCACCATGGTGTAAGAATTCTAGATAGCGCGCTTGTTCAAGCTGCAAAACTATCTGACAGGTATATTACCGACAGATTTTTGCCTGATAAAGCTATTGACTTGATTGATGAGGCTGCATCATCTTTGCGTATTGAAATTGATTCCATGCCGGAAGAAATTGATATGATGTTAAGACAAAAAATGCAGCTTGAAATTGAACGTGAGGCTTTGAAAAAGGAAGACAGTCCTGAATCAATTGCCAAAATTGATAAATTAACAAAAGAAATTAATGAACTGGCTTCAAAGGTTGATACTTTAAAGGCACAATGGGAGCTTGAAAAAGCTTCTATTACCGGTGAAGCAGCAATCAAAGATGAAATAAATCAGGTCAAAAACCAGATAGCGGAAGCTGAACGTAATACTGATTTACAAACTGCTGCTGAATTGAAGTACGGTAAACTTCTTAAATTAGAAAAAGAACTTGATGCTATACAACATAAAGAAAACTGTCCTAAAAAAGACCACTGTCTTTTGAAAGAAGAGGTTGATGATGATGATATTGCGGAAGTTGTCAGCAAATGGACAGGAATTCCTGTAAACAAACTTGTTGAAAGTGAAAGAGACAAGTTATTGAGAATGGAAGATTTTCTTCATAAACGTTTAATTGGGCAGGATGAAGCTGTAGAAATTGTTTCAGATTCTATAAGACGTGCAAGATCCGGTTTGAAAGACCCTAAACGACCTATCGGTACATTCTTATTCTTAGGTCCGACAGGGGTTGGTAAAACTGAGCTTGCAAAATCTCTTGCTGAATTCATGTTTAATGACGAAGATGCAATAATTCGTATAGATATGAGTGAGTATATGGAAAAACACAACGTTGCAAGACTTGTCGGGGCTCCTCCTGGTTATGTCGGTTACGAAGAAGGTGGACAATTAACAGAAGCTGTAAGACGCAAACCTTATTCGGTTGTCTTGTTTGATGAAATTGAAAAAGCTCATCCGGATGTGTTTAATATTATGCTTCAAATATTTGATGACGGTCGTTTAACTGATTCTAAAGGCAGAACAGTGGATTTCAAAAATACTGTTATCATCATGACAAGTAATATCGGAAGCGATATTATTCTTGAGGATTCTTTGAATGCAACATTAGATGCGGCCGGTAACTTTGAAGAAACAAAAGAAAAAGTTATGGCGGTATTGCGTGACAGGTTTAAACCTGAATTTTTGAACCGTATTGATGAAACTATATTCTTTAAATCATTAACACTGCCTCAATTATCTAAGATTGTTGATATTCAAATGGATTATTTGAGAAATCTGCTTAAGGAACAAGATATATCGATTGAAATATCTGATGATGCAAAAGATTTACTTGCAACCCGTGGATTTAATCCAATATACGGCGCAAGACCTCTTAAGCGTGTAATACGGCAAATGGTTGAAAATCCTCTTTCTAAAGATATTTTGTCAGGAAAATTTCAAGAGGGTGATACTGTATTCGTTGATGTTAAAGATGACGAAATTGTTTTTGATAAAAAATAAAGAAAAAAGGCGGCATTCAAGCCGCCTTTTTTCTGAAACTTGTATATATTTTTCTAAAAGTTTTGGAGTAATTTATTAAGATATCGTTTATCATATTGCTGTCCGTCTTTGTTTACATCATATTTTTTGTTATGTATTCCTTGTGTCGGAATATTAATAACGCTGTATTGCTCTGCGTTGGCGTTTCTCGGGACAAATTGCTTATCCAGTCCTATACACTTATCATTCTCGTATAAGAAGGCTGTATTTATTTTGTGTGTTGGTGTAAGTGTTGATTTGAATACCGGTTTGCTGTCAGATGCGCCGACATAGTTTGTTACTATTTCTTCTTTATTTTGTCTTTTAACTATGGTTTTATATTCTTTATTTACAGGGGCGGTTCTCTTATATTCCTTAAATAAATACTTATCCGCTTTTTGCGCTAACTCTTTGTTGTTTGTCAGATTTTCTCCTTTATAAGAGCGTACGTTTCGGATTATGTATTTCCCATTAGGGAGTTCTTCTTTTCTGATTATAATTCTTTGCTTCATTTTGCCTTGTTTATCTATAATCATTATTTCGTTGTATTTGAATCGACCCTTAATATTTTCAAGCGTTAATTTAAGCTTTCCGTTTTTAAGTGTTTCTTGTTTTTGGGAGGTAAGTGTTTCTCCGATAAACGGTTTGAATTTCTTATATTTATCGATAATACCTTTGCTTTTTTTGTTTTTGACGGAAAAAATAATATCCGGCAAGAAGAATAAACCGCCAAAAACTAATACTGATGTTGCAATATCAACTACTTTAGCTAACGTTTTACTGTTTATTTTAGGTTTATTACTCGTATCAGGCAGAGTTTTTTCAAAGGTATCAGCTATCGCAGCAGCGGTTTTGGGCGGTACTGTATTTTGTTTTGCCGTATTATTTATTGCTTGCGTTATTAAATTATTAGATGCTGCTTGGATTTCTGCCATTTTACTAACCTTTTATATACCTATTTAAAACATTATAATATTTTTTTTTGCTATTTGATAAATAATAATTTACATTTAATTTTGAAAAATAGTTGGTTTATGTTATTATCAGAAAAAAGTGAAGACATATTTCTAAAGGAGTTTTTATGATTTCTGTAAACGATCTTAAAACAGGTTTAACATTACAATTAGATAACGGACTTTGGTCTGTAGTAGAATTTTTACACGTAAAACCGGGTAAAGGTGCAGCATTTGTACGTTCAAAACTGAAAAACGTTGAAACCGGTCAAGTTGTTGAAAAAACCTTCAGAGCCGGTGAAAAAGTTGCAAAAGCAACTCTTGACAGACGTGAAATGCAATATCTTTACAAAGAAGGTAATGATTACGTTATGATGGATATGGAATCTTATGAACAAATTCCTGTTCCTGAAAATCATATCGGTGACAGCAAAAAATATTTAAAAGAAAATATGAATGTTCAAGTATTGTTCCATGACGGTAAAATCATCGGGCTTGATATTCCTGCTCACGTTGAGTTGGAGGTTGTTGATACTCCTCCGTCTGAAAAGGGTAATACATCTCAAGGCGGTACTAAACCTGCAACTTTGGAAACAGGTGCTGTTGTTAACGTTCCGTTCTTTGTTGTTAACGGCGACGTAATAAGAGTTGATACCCGTACTAACGAATACTTGGATCGTTGCTAGTAGAATTAAGAAGGATACAAAATGAAATTTGATGTAGATTATATAGAAAAATTAGCTAAAGTTATTTCAGATAACGGTCTGACAGAAATATCTCTGGAAGAAGGAGAACAGGCAATAACAATAAGAAAAGATTTACCGGAAGTTATTGCAGCGGCTCCTGCTGCTTCTGTATATTCAGCACCGCAATCTGCACCTCAAGCAGCAGCTGCTCCTGCTCAAGGTGAATCAGCAAAAACTGAGGCTCATAAAGGGAAAGCAATCACATCTCCTATGGTCGGAACATTCTATTCTGCTCCTTCTCCGGATGCAGATCCGTTTGTTGAAGTAGGTAAATCTATTTCGCAAGGTGATGTTGTTTGTATAGTTGAAGCTATGAAATTAATGAATGAAATTGAATCAGAGTTCTCCGGAACGGTTACCGAAATTTGTGTAAAAGACGGTCAACCTGTTGAATACGGTCAAACTCTGATGTATGTTGAATAATTAGTTTTTATTCGGGGCTGTTTTCTCAGCCTCGAATAATTTATATAAGATTGGGAAGATGGTTATGTTTAAAAAGGTTTTAGTTGCAAATAGAGGCGAGATTGCTGTAAGAGTTATCAGGGCGTGTAGAGAACTTGGAATTCCGACTGTTGCGATTTATTCTGAGGCTGATGCGGATTCTCTCCATGTTAGATTAGCTACAGATGCTTACTGTATTGGACCTGCTCCAAGTAATAAAAGTTATTTGAGTATTCCGGCTATAATGTCTACTGCAATTATGACCGGTGCTGATGCTATTCACCCGGGTTATGGTTTCATGTCTGAAAGAGCTGATTTTGTTGATATTTGTGACCAACACGGCATTAAATTTATCGGACCTACTGCAGATGCGATGAGGAAAATGGGTGATAAAGCTACTGCAAGAAAGACAATGATTGAAAACGATGTACCTGTAACTCCGGGTACAGGTATTGTAAAAACGGTAGAAGAAGTTCAGGCTTTTGCGCATAAAGTTGGTTATCCGATTATTTTGAAAGCAACTGCAGGCGGCGGCGGTAAAGGTATGAGAATCTGCAGAGAAGATGCGGATGTTGAAGTTAACCTTAATCTTTGTCAGTCCGAAGCACAAAGCTTCTTTGGAAACCCTGATGTATATGCTGAAAAATATCTTGAAAATCCAAGACATATTGAGGTTCAAATTTTAGCGGATCAACACGGCAACGTTATTCACTTAGGAGAGAGAGATTGTTCAATACAACGCCGTCACCAAAAACTTTTAGAAGAAGCACCTTCTCCTGCTATTGATGAAAAAACACGTGCAGAAATGGGTGCTGCTGCAGTAAGGGCAGCAAAAGCCATTAACTATGAAGGTGCAGGTACTTGTGAATTCTTGCTTGACCATGACGGGAAATGGTATTTTATGGAAATGAATACACGTGTACAGGTTGAACACTGCGTTACTGAAATGATTTCTCGGATAGATATTGTAAGAGAACAAATACTTGTTGCAACCGGTGAAAAACTCGGTTATACGCAAGATCAGGTACAATTAAGAGGTCATGCGATTGAATGCCGTATTAATGCCGAAGATCCGGATAAAGACTTTATGCCTTGTCCTGGTAAAATAGATGGATATTTTGCGCCGGGCGGTTTTGGTATAAGAGTTGATTCTCATGTTTATCCGGGGTATTCTATTCCGCCTTATTATGATTCAATGATAGGCAAACTTATTTGCTGGGGTGAAAATAGAAATGCTGCAAGACGCAGAATGTACCAGGCATTAAAAGAGTATGTTGTTACCGGAATTAAAACTACAATACCATTCCATCAAGAAATAGTTGAGGATGAAGTATTTATGAGCGGCAATTTTAATACCGGCTTTATTGAAGATTTTTACAAAAGACGCGGTAAATAAATCTTTTAACAGGTTTAAAAGTTATAATACAGGTATCTTATTTTATATAAGGAACCTGTATTATTTATAATAATTAATAATTCCCTTATTTGTAAACATTTGTTAACAAATGAAAATAAAAAAGTCAATTCTCTCTGGTAAAAATACTTTATATAAGAGTAAAGGTTAGATTTAAATTATTTAAGGTTAGGTTATACCGGGAGGTTTGTATGTCAAACGATGTATCTGTAACAGTTCCAAAGGCGAACCCAAATATGGAAGCCCAAGGTGCGTTTCAATTTTTAAACAGACCAATGTTGAGTCAGTATATGGAATCTGAACACTCAATATTTGGGACACCATATGCAGGTGCTATGGGTACAGCTCCAACCGGTATTGCCGGAGCAGGTATGATGATGCCTGGCGGAATGGGTATGATGGGAATGGGGATGATGAACCCTATGATGTATGGCGGTTGGTTCAATAATGTTGACAAGATTGTTGACAATGCAAAAAAATGGACCAATGGTATGTACGACATCTATGACAATTCATCTGACCGACAAACCCAATTCGTATTCAAACAACGCGGTAACCAATACAGCCTAAACACAGGCAGCTCTATCCTTAATAATTTATTGAAAACTATGAATCATTCAATTCACAATAACGATATGCGTGTCGCTTGTGATACATTTGACAGAATCTTCGATACTATCAAGAAACAGGTTGGTACTGAGTTATTGACTCACGAAGAAAGAATCAATGCCGAAGAATCAATCAGAGCAGCAATCATTGATTACTATGAACAAGTTAATGGTTCATCTCTGAGAGAAGATATCGAAACCTATGGTGACGGAGTATTTGAAAACGGATTCAAGAAAGCAATTTCTATGGGCTTCTATACTCAGAATGATGATGAACAAACAATCTCATATATGACAGGTAATTCAATCCAAGATGTAGAAGGAAAAGAATCTCTTAGAAATACCGGTAAGATTGTTGGCGGTGCAGCTCCTGGTGCAGTAGTCGGTGCAGGCGTTGGTGCTAAAATTGGCGGCGGTAAAGGTGCAGTAATTGGTGCAATCATCGGTGGAATTATATCAGGTATAACAGGTATCTTTGTAGCATCCGATGAAAAACCTGATTTAGAAAGAGTTCATGAATTTTAATCCAATAATATAACCTAATTAACTAATCTAACCTGAAAACGGCGGTCTTATAAAGACCGCCGTTATTTAATTATCTGTAATTTGTAAACTGCAGCGGATAATCGTATTTGTCTTCGTTTCCTCTTAATAGCTTAATTACCTCCTGCAGGTCATCTTTACTTTTCCCGGTAACTCTTACCTGATCCCCTTGAATTGATGCTTGAACTTTTAATTTTGAGTCTTTTATATCAGCTACAATTTTTTTGGCAAGTTCTTGAGTTAAGCCTTTTCTTAGGTTGTACACTTGTCTGACATTTCCTCCTAATGCATTTTCTACCGGCTGCGGATCAAGAATTTTTATACTCAAACCTCTTTTAACAAGTTTGGTTTGAAGAATATCATAAATATTGCGAAGCTTCATATCGTCGCTGGTTGTTATTGTAATAGTTTTATCTGCTTCAAGGTCGATATCAGAATTTGAGTTTTTCAAATCAAATCTTGACTGCAAATCTCTTTTTACCTGGTCAACCGCGTTTAAAAGTTCTTGTTTATCAAATTCCGATACTACATCAAAACTGCTGTCTTTTGCCATTTGTCATCTCCTTATTTGCTATTGGTTATCTGAATAGGTGTATTATATTTATTTTTGTTGTTGTTTATCATATTGATAACGTTATCAATATCTGTCTGATTTTTACCCGTAACTCTGACTTGGTTGTTGTTAATACTTGTTTCAACCTCCAGTTTCAAATCTTTGATATCTTCTACTATTGTATCTGCAATATCTTTTGTGAATCCTTTTATAATATTAATTATGTGTTTTACTTCTCCGCCTATTCCTGTTTCGCTTGAAGCAATATTATTAATGGTTACGCTGTTACCGTCTTTATTTAAATGTGATTCAAAGCTGTCGCATATTTCTTTTATGCTGTTTTTGTTATTTGTAGTTATTGTAATTGATTTGTCCGGATTTAGGTCTATTTGAGTATTTGAACCTAAATGATAAGTGTTTAAAAAATCCGCTCTGACTCGGTCGATAGCGTTTACAAGTTCATTGTGGTCAATACCTGATACTATATCAATGCTGAAATCGTCTGCCATAATATGCCTCCTTATTTCATCTCCGATATGATAACATAAAAAATATAAAGATTAAATTAAGTTTTGTGATATTGGGGTTGAAATGAAAAATAATAGTACTATAATAAGTGTGTAATTTACATTTAATAAGGACTATTTTATGAGTATATTTGAAGCCGCAATGATGTTATGTTTTGGTGCAAGCTGGCCTTTCCAAGTCGCTAAGACTTATAAGACAAAAGATGTTAAAGGGAAAAGTATATTTTTTCTCTGGCTTGTTGAAATAGGTTACGTCTGCGGTATGATTCATAAAGTTTTATACAACCCTGATATTGTATTTTTCTTGTATTTACTCAATTTTGCACTTGTTGGAACAGATATGTTCCTTTATTATCTTTATAAGGATAGAGATGCTCAAAAAGTTATTGTTCTCAATTCTTCGTATGCACAAGATAACAGACTTGCGCATGTAAGAGTAAGACATTAGATTTGATATAGATAGCATTCAACAAAGTGATTAGGTTCAACTTCTTTTAGTGAAGGTGATTTAACGTTGCATATTTTGTCTATCATTCTTTCGCAGCGAGGATTAAATCTGCAGCCCGTAATTTGTTCTTGAATATTTGGCGGCTGACCTTCAATGGTTTTTAGCCTGTTATTTGGCGGAGTGTTTGCCGGCAGTGAATTTAAAAGTGCTGTTGAATAAGGATGAAGCGACTTTTCAAAGAACAGTTTTGACGGCGCTTTTTCAACAATCCGCCCTGAGTACATAACGTTTATTTCATCCGAATATTGTCCTACAAGGTTAAGCTCATGGGATATTAAAAGAATTGATGTGCCAAGATTTTCTTTTATATCGTTTAATATATTCATGATTTGCGCTTGAATCGTGACATCAAGCGCCGTTGTCGGCTCATCTGCGATAATAAGTTCGGCATTTGCAGCCAGTGCCATTGCAATAATTGCACGCTGCTTCATTCCTCCTGAAAATTCATGCGGGTAGGAATTTAATTTCTCTTTTGCCTTAGGAATTTTAACTATATCTAAAACCTCTACGGCTTTATTTATTGCCTCTTGTTTTGTTAATGATTTGTTTTTTTCGATAACCTCCAACAGTTGGTTGCCGATTGTGTATAACGGATTTAACGATGTCATTGGATCTTGCGGTATAAGCGCTATTTTATTCCCTCGAATAGCCCGCATTTCCGACTCTTTTAAGTCAAGAATATTTTTATTGTCAAAAATAATTTCTCCGGAATCTATTAAAGCGTTCTTGGGTAAAAGTCTTAAAATACTCATTGCCGTCATACTTTTCCCGCAGCCGGATTCTCCGACAAGTGCCACCATTGATTTTGGCTGTATTGAAAGAGATATATTGTTTAATGTTTTATATATTCCGCCATCACAGCGAAATGACATTGAATAATTTTTTATATCGAGTAAGCTCATAGTTGTATTATACATTAACAACGATAACTGTGTATTGATTAAAAGAATGATTTATTGTTCAAAATTGTTTGTGATTGTATGTATATATTCAAGTATTTGAGAGAAGTATTCAAGGCTTGAGTCGCCGTTTAGGATAATATCCATATCTTTTCTTGAAGGTATAATGTACTTTTGTCCTGCAGATAAAATATATTCCCAATGTTTAAGTGCGTTTTCCATATCCTGGTTTCTCTCGTCGCAGGCTCTCGTCAAAAATCTTCTTCTTCTGACCTCAATATCGGTTTCAATATAAATTTTTACATCAAACAAGTCTTGAATGCCTTCATACATTGTTGCCATACCTTCTACCACAACAATTTTTTTAGAAGGTATGAATTGTGAAAGCGGAACTGAAACTCCTGTTCCGTTTGGTAGATACTCCGGTGTATATATGTCCTCTCCGGAGGCAACTTTTTCCAAATCATGTCTTAATAGCTCTAATTGGAAGTTTTGAGGTGCATCAATATCATAGCCGTTATCTCTTAAATTATCAAAACCGCCGTATTTGGAGATGAGCTCCGATATATCATTAAAATAGTTATCCGTTGTAATAATTGATACAGGTAAATCAAGTTTCTGTATGACGTTTTGTATCTCACGACAAATGGTTGATTTCCCCGATGCGGATTCTCCGGTTATACCTATTAAAAAACGCTTATTAGGTTTGTTAATAAGACGTTTTGAAAATCTGGCAATAAAATCCGGTTTGATATTTATGAACACAGGAATAGATGCTTTTTTGTCAAAGGCAAGTATCTGCTTAAACTTCGTTTGAAGATAGAACGCAAGTAGTTCACGTCCTGTTTTCTGATTGAAGTCGGGTTTTAGTATTTTGTCTTTGGAGTGCAGCTCTTGTGATATAAGATTAGAGATGCCCTCTTTTGTATCGTCATTATTCATACTGTTATTCTCAATTTATTTTTATATGATACAAAGGACATAAAAATTTTTCCAGTGTTTATTTTTAATTTTTATACTATTATTAATTTATGAATAAAATATTAGTAGTTGATGATGACAGGGCGATAAACGAATTAATAAAGGTTAATCTTGAATTGAGCGGTTATACCGTTGTACAGGCTTATGACGGTGTGGAAGGTTTTGCAATCGCCAAACAGGAATTACCTTCATTAGTTATTCTTGATGTTATGATGCCTGATGTTGACGGCTATACTGTAGCTCAAAGAATCAGGATGTATCCGGAATTAAAAGAAACACCGATATTAATGCTGACAGCTCTTTCACAGTTAAATGATAAGGTAAAAGGGTTTGATATAGGTGTTGATGATTATTTGGTTAAACCTTTTGAAATGGAAGAGTTGAAGGTGCGTGTTCGTGCCCTTTTGAAACGTTCAAACCAGATTCCTGAAACGGCTGCTGTTAAAGAGCTTTTGAATTATAAAGAAATTACGCTTTTACCTGAAACATACAGCGTCAAGATTAATGATAAGGTGGC
The DNA here is from genome assembly GCA_944324825.1 of Candidatus Gastranaerophilales bacterium. GTDB lineage: Bacteria > Cyanobacteriota > Vampirovibrionia > Gastranaerophilales > Gastranaerophilaceae > UMGS1585. Next base: position 72,600 of record CALUXU010000006.1, on the reverse strand, counting down.
AAAGCTTACCCCGATTGAGTTTGATATATTCAATCTCTTGTTCCAAAATCATGGGAATATGGTATCCTCTGCCAAACTCCTGAAAGAAATTTGGGGGTACGAACCGGATGATGACGTTGAAACAATAAGAGTGCATGTAAGGCATTTGAGAAGCAAAATCGCTAAAATATCCGGAGATAAAAAATACATTACAACCATATATGGCGGCGGATACAAACTTGATATTTAATCTACTTCAAATGTATGATTGGTTTTCTGCTTTAATAGTATATTATAATACTGTTACGTTACTTGATATGGAGATATGTATATGAAGAAGATATTGTTAACTGCTTGTTTATTATTATGTTCAGGCGTTGCTTTTGCAGACGGAGATGCTTTCACCCCTTTAAATTTTGATGATACCCCTAGTATTTCATCTTCTCAAACTAAAGCTACTGCAACTCAAAATGCTGTAAAAGCTACAGGAGTACAACCTGCTGAAGAGGCTTTAGGAAACGGTAATATCCAAAATGCAATATTGCAATTGGATAATGCACAGGTTGATATCAGAAATGAATTATTAAATCTGAAAACCAAATATGCTGATGTTGATGCACAATATAAATTAGTTAAAAACGAACGTAAATCATTGAAAAAACAAATTAATACCGTTCAAAAAAGAATTAATGCAATCGACAAAGCTAAAGAAAGAATCAGAAAGAATATGATTTAACTTTGAAACCTGCCAAAAGGCAGGTTTTTTAACAGGTTATTTTAAGTGTCCTTTTTACAATTTTCTTAATCATTCGTAATAAACTAGCAAAAAATTTCCGAAATACGGTTTTAATATATAAAATAGTAGTGTGTAAAAAGGAAAAATATGAAGCTAGGTGTATATAATACCTCTGTTATGGGGTTCAAGGGGCGTCGTGAGGACAGAAACACTGTTCAACAGTTAAAACAAGATAATAACTATTCACTAACTGAAAATAATAAAATAAGAATATCAAATGCAATCAACAATTTAGCGGACGAGTCCGGTGAAAGTAATATTAAGTTTTTGCTTGATGTTGCTGATAATTTGAAATACGGCACCAATATTGATTTGGGTAAAGAGCCTGCTAATAACTGGAAATCTAAACTTCATAACGCCGCCATAAAATCATTATCTGTTTCAGATCCTATTACACAAAAAAAATATGCTCCTGAATTGGACAGAGTATTTAGGACTAAAAAAGAATTAAATGACGATGAAAAGAGTATTTTAAACTCTCGCAGCAATATTTTGTCAAAACTGGATTTATCACAACTTGAGGATGAAAAAAATCCTAATATTAAGCGGGTCGAAAGTAATCTGGATTACTTTATTGTATCTGCGGATACTCCAACGAAGCAAAAGAAATATATCCTAAACCGCTTTGATTATTTTTTGAGCCCTGATTATAAAATCAATCCTCAGCTGGAAGATAAAAAGACAAAAGTTTTTGCGGAGATGATTAATGATTTGGTAGTGGATACAAAAGAATCAAGGGTTCCTAATACAAAAGCTATCAACCAAAAACATCACGGTATGTGTGCAGCAATATCAATTGCTAGAAAATTAACCTCTTATGAAGACAAACCTAATTATGTTGACAGTTTATTATCAGAACTTGATGATTCTCCTAATATAATGGTTTATGATAAAATGCAAATCGGAAAAGGGGTAAAGGTTCCTGTTAAGAAAACCTATGTAGACTTTAATGATGCAGAGAAAAAGGGATATCGTATTGTTGATGCATCTACTACCCAGTGGATGAATATCGGCGGTATGTATGATTCTACAAGTGTTCAAAAATCTTATTACGTACCATTTGACAGAGAAAATTTTGGTGTAAATTCTGATGAACGTTATGTAATTCCGACTGACAAAAATATTGCAACAAAGCAGCAATATTATCAGGCACTTTTAAAATCAAAAGAGGCTATAGGTGCAGCTAAAAAGATGCAGTTGAGTAAAAATCTTAATGATGTTGAACACCGTCAAAACCGTGATAAGGATTTACTTTATCTTCAAAAAATCAATAGTCTTTTAAAATCAGATATTTCAAATGTTGTACCGGGAATATCAGATAAAGAAACTCATAATACTTTAGATAAACTGGTTAATCTTAGAAAAAATACATCATCTGATATTGATAAAATCAAGGATAATTCTAAAAAATATCATTTTATACCAAATGAAGAATCTGTTATGAAAGAAAGAAAAGTAAAAGCCTTTTTATCAGATACCTTCAAAGATAGAGTAAATTCAGAAGAGCTTGAAAAAACGGCTCCTCAAATTCGAGAATTGATAGAGGAATCTGCTGCTACCCAAAGCCGATTAAATCCTCATTCTTCTCAATCGGCTAATGTGTCAAAAAATCGCAGACTTTATGAAGCTGCCGCAGCATATAGAAATCAAGTTAATGTTTCTCTTAACGATGCCGATTATTTGACTGACAAAATGATTAAGTACGATGTGCCTGATCAGGATACGCTTTTGTCGCAAAACATGGAAAAAGTAATAAAGTATGTTAATAAAACCGGTGATGAAGATTATATAAGTCATTTTTCTAATATTCTTGGTATTGAACCCCAAAAAGAAGACGTTGTCGGTGCTTTAACTGAGTTGAAAGCCGGAGTTGATTCTATACTAACTGATGGGCTTGATTTTGTGTATAATTCATTAGGATTTGAGAACCGCAAAGATTTTCTGTTATCTGATATTTCCGGCTTAAAACAAGATATTGAAGCCGGAGACAAAGAAACAATAAAAGATTCATCCTTTATGCTTGGTTTTGAAAATCCTGATAAAAACAGAGTTTTAAAAGAATATAATAAATTTGAAGACACACTGTTAAAAGGTGTTGACAATAAACAATATACCGAAATTTATAATAAAATCGGCAATAAAAATCAACTCCAAAGTTGTGCTGGAGTTTATAATATTGTTTTAGGGGCATTATTGAATCCTAATGATGAAATTAGTGCCGGCATTATACAGAATTTTAATACTGCGAATGGTTTATCTGATATTACACCTATTGAAGAATCGAAAGCAAAATTAATGGAGGTAGGCAAAGCGTTCAATAATATGTCTGCTAATATTCAATTTGTAAGACAAATTATGAATGTTCAAGATAAATACGGTAATACTTTAAATTCTCCTAATCCGGAAGATGCGGTTATGGAAAAAATGGAGAAAAACGGAGAAGTAATACCTGCAAAAGATTTAATACCTTTGAGAAACAGATTTGATAAGATTGATAAACTTCGCTCTCAGGATGAATTTTCAAGCCGACAAGGTAAAATATCTGATCCTGCACTTTATAAATTTTCACAGCCGGAAAAAGAAACACTTAAAAAAATAAGTAAGTCAATAAATCAAATGTATTCTGAAGTAAATAAAGAAACTGCATTTGTACTTGGAGAAATCCGAAAACCATTGGAAGACAGTTCAAGAAAAACCGGTGTGGCAACAGGACATTACTGGGTATTCCAAAAAACAGGCGGTATGTCTTCTGAGCAGGAGGTAAAAATTCTTCAACAAATGACGGATAGAAGGTATCAGTCTACGCTTGATTTGGATAAAGCTGTTGATAAAATAAAAAATACTCCGTATTCAGGTATATCAGGGACCTCTGTATTCCATAACCGTATGGGGGCTCACGCTCAATATGTTGCGGAAGTGTCAGAACTAAACGGAAAAGATGTACTCTACCATGATAATACTTGGGGTGCATCTGAATTGGAAAATACCTGGACTGATTCGGAAGGTGTTTTGCATACAGACTATAGTGATTCAAGAGGTGGTGCAACCGGTTATATTACCAATGATAAATACAGAAACGGAAATTATGTTGACGATTTGAAATATAAAACAGGATATGTTGCTCCAAATCATATTGAAAATAAACAATTAAGAAAATTATCAGGCGAAACAAACGGATATAAGTTTGCAACATTGTTTGACATGATAGTTCCGGGTACTGACGGCAGCATAAAACGTACTGCCGCATCAATTAAGGATAATATTTTTGTATCTCCTTCCGCTTATCTGGATAATTTCACCGCTTTGGCCGCTAATATGACACAGGATGAAATAAAATCTTCTATTGACAGATGTAAAAAGGCCGGTTCTGATTATTCAAGAAAGTATTCTAAAATGGTGAAACGTCTTGATTCGACTCCTTTCAGTAAGGGGATTGATTCAAAATCAGACTATGATGCACTGCCGGCTAATGATCCTATAAAGGTTAATTTTGAAAAGGCTGCTCTTGTTCGTTCCTTCCCCGGTGGAGTAAATTGGAAAAAATTGGCAAAGGCTAATTCCGTATCTGAAGTAAAAGAGTTTGAAAAAGAGCGTGATAACAAGGCAAGAAGTTATTTTAATTATGCATTTGCAAAAGAGCCAGAAATTTTAAATTCATATATTATGAATAAAAATGTGAATAAACTTGATAATATAATTTCTTCCGCATTAGATAAGTATGATATTAAGTTGGAGGATGCGCAAAAACAGCAAATAATTAAGAAATCAATTGTTTATGATAAAAATGATAAGTCACAATTTGACGGCAGCTTAAAACATACAATAGATTTTGCAGTTAATAAGACATTAAAAACTTTTGATGAGGTTGTACCGGATTCCGACAAGGCTCAATCAGCCAAAGAAGATATACGTGAAAATCTCACAAAATCACTGTCTGATGCACTGTATTTTAATGACGCGGATATAAACAATACTTCGACTAAATTCAAAGCTATTTCTAAATATATTGATAAAAAATATAATCCTGAGACAAATTCTGATTTTGCAGAGATATATAGACGTATGCAGGATATGACAACAGAAGAATTTAACAAGGAAACTTTGGATGTAACCCATGAAGATCTTGCTATAAAAGATTATACAGGTTATGAGATGCTAAGACGTTTTAAAGCTTCAGATGAGAAAACAGAATCAACGGTTAGAAATGTTGTGTTCCAGCAAGAACTTTTAAAAGATATCAAGCTTTCAGAAACAGATCCTAGTTATAAATACCATAAACTTTATAAGCATGAACAAGGTGCGACTTATCGTGGAAACAGAACATTTGATGACCTCTATAGAGATTACTATTTCTCTTTACAGGTATTAGGATACGAAAAAATGTTCAACAAACATAAAGATGAGGCTCTCAGAAATTACGGAGCAACACCTGCCTATCCTAAAGTTGATGTAATAGATAAAAAGAAGATTGATGAACAAGGTGAATCTATTACAAAAGCAACGCTGAATACTCTTGATAATATAAATCTTAAAAAGAATACTTTGAGATTATACGATTTACACAATGAACTTTCTTCTGTTATTGGTAATTTACCTGATAGCGGGAAATTATCAACAAAACAAGTTAAAAACATAAGTAATCTTGCAGGTCAGTTTGTTACTCTGACGTATGGAGATTCTTCCAGTAAACCCGTAAATGATGCGGCTATGAAGCTTCTTGAGTTGGATAAAAATGCTACAGGCATGGATTATAAAAACACCTTCTCTGATTTAGATAAACAAATGCAGGGGCTTAAGAAGCTTAATACTGAACAAGATTTGAAGGATAGTATAAAAGATGATGCGGCATCTCTAAAAATACTATTTAACAGTATATTGATGAATATTCCGAAACGTTATCAAAATACCCTTCGGGAAGATATTAATACCTGGATGAAGGAAGAATTAAAATCCGGTGATATGCGTCGTGACAATATTGCACGTATGAATACTTTATCTTCAAATATCGATAAATATTCTATTCCTAAAAAGAATTATGATGTTACAAAAAAAGATTATTTAAACGGCTTGAATGAAAATATTATGTCAATGAAGCAGGTAAAGACTGTTTTTGATGATAATAAATTCCTTAAAGAACAATCTTCTAAAGCGTGCACTGCAGCATTGACAGATGTTCTTGGTATGATTCCTGATGATAAAAAAGCTGACTTTGCAGATTCAATGCATAATCTGATTAATTCAGAAGTCGAGCTTAAAAAAGCTGATATTAATAAGGTATTATCCGGTGTTGTAAATCCGCAAGATAAAACCGTTAAGAAATTATCAAATACTATTCAAGTTTTGAATAAGAGTAATATATTGGATAAAAAACTTAAAAATAATATCGATAAAACACTTTCTGATATTGATAAGTCAACAAATTTATTTGTAAAGGGAAATATAAAACCTGAATATCAACAGGCAATAGTTGCATCTGTTAATGATACCGTTAAGTTTGCGATGAAAAATAGTAATAAGTACAACGAAGAAAATGCGGCTGTTGCTCAGGATAAATTTTTAAATGATTATAAAAAATATCATATGCTGAATTATCCTCTGGAGCTTCTTAATGATTATCTTTTCTTATCTGCAAAAGATGGCCCTCTAAATTCATCGAATAAATCAGCAGTAACTAAGGCCGAAACAGAATTTGATTTGAAGCGTGCATCTCTTGAATCTGCAATGGAGGTTGCAAGTCTGGTTGATATGCAGGATACTTTAATGGAGGCTATATCAACCGGTAATGCAGCAGCTGTTGCTGAAAAATTCTCTGATTTTGATGTTCCTTTAGGCTTTGCAAATGATAAATCAAAAGGAATGTTATCTATGGATAATGAACTTGCGATAGATTATATTGTAAGAAATCTTGTTGTCGGTAGTAATGATGAAACCGCTGTTATGTTTATCAATCAGCTTGGCCTTGCCGATAAATTCTTAAAAGGTCAAAATAAAATCTTTGATACTGAAAAAACTAAAAAAGATGTTGATCGTATGGTTTCTATCCTTGGAACAACAAACAAGGAAGCAGGGATTGTTAATAATGCAATTAAAGTATTAACAGATGATGCTTTTGATAATGATGCCAATTTCAATCAAAAAATTGATGATGCCAAAAAGGATATCATTCAAAAAACTGATAAAATGGGCAGAAAGAATGATGTTAAAACTTATCTTGGCGCATTAGATACCGCAAAAGCCGTAATAAATGCAAATCCGGATTTACCTAAGTCTGTTGTAGTTGCTCAATGTATGAATAAAGCGATGGCAGATGTTGGCGAAAGTGCAAATACTGATATTGCAAAAATTCAGGCAAAGCTGAATCTTATACCGTTAATGTACAACTTGATTAATAAACTTGATATTCCTGAATATTCAGAAGCACATAAAGAACTGGAAATTTATAAAGATAAATTTAAAACGTTCCAAGAATATAATAATGCCCGTTTAGGTGCTGCATTAAAAAATAATACTCAGTCAATGCAAGTTACGTACGTAGATGAGTAATCTCTCTCTTATGAAACTATTGTTGCAGTTTACTTGATATCATAATTCTTTCTTGATAAAATTGTGGCAAAAGAAAAGGAAGAGATTATTATGTCAAAGAGAGTATTATTATGTATTATGGATGGTTGGGGGATTAGTAATGCCGGACACCCTGAACATGATGCAACGATGCTTGCACATCCTATTTATGTTCCGGAGTTGATAAAAAATGAAGCATCTACAAAAATTCACGCAGATGGTGAATATGTCGGACTTCCTGCAGGACAGATGGGTAATTCAGAAGTCGGTCACTTGAATCTTGGTGCCGGCAGAATTGTTTATCAGGATTTATCAAAAATCAACAGAAGTATCAAAGACGGTTCGTTCTTTAAGAATGAAAAGTTCTTGGCGGCTATTAATCACGCTAAAACTCACAATTCTGCACTTCATATATACGGACTTGTTTCAACAGGCGGTGTTCACTCTTCATTAGAGCATCTTGAAGCTTTGATTAAAATGGCAGCAGAAAACGGTTTGAAAAAAGTATACGTTCACGCATTCTTAGACGGCAGAGATACTCCGCCTGCAAGTGCTTGTGAATATTTGCAGCCAATTGAAGACGAGCTTAAAAAATACGGGCTTCCGAAGATTGCATCTGTTATCGGACGTTATTACGTTATGGACAGAGACAACAGATGGGACAGAGTTGAAAAGGCTTATGATTGCTTAGTATTAGGTGAAGGTATTCATGCAGATTCAGCAATTGAAGCTGTAAAAAAATCTTATGAAAAGGGTGAAACCGATGAGTTTGTATTGCCGACTGTAATTGACGGTGATGATTCAAGAATTAAAAGCGATGATGCGATAATTTTCTTTAACTATCGTCCGGATAGAGCAAGAGAAATTTCTAAGGCAATCAATTTTGCTGATTTCGACGGTTTTAACCGTAAAGAAGTTCTTAAAAACATCTATTATGTAACCATGACAAGCTATGATGCGACATTTACTTTCCCTGTTGCATTTGAAAAGACTAAAATGGTTAATATTTTAGGAGATGTATTGGAAGCAAACGGTATAAAACAATTCCGAACAGCAGAAACCGAAAAATATGCTCACGTTACCTTCTTCTTTAACGGTGGTATTGAACAGCCTCAGGCTCATGAAACAAGAAAACTGGTTGCATCTCCAAAAGTTCCGACTTATGATATGCAGCCTGAAATGAGCGCAAGAGAGGTCTGTGAAAACGTTCTTAAAGCATTAGATAACGAAGAGTACGGCTTTATTCTTGTTAACTTTGCAAATCCTGATATGGTTGGGCATACAGGAGTTATAGAAGCGGCAACAAAAGCTTGCAAGGTCGTTGATGAATGTGTCGGAAAAATTGCAGAAAAATGTAAAGAAAAAGGGGTTACAATGTTGTTAACCGCAGACCATGGAAATGCTGAAATGATGGTTGACGAAGAAACAGGCAAGCCTCAAACCGCACATACGACAAATATGGTACCTTTTGTTGTTATTAATCCGGACCATAAAGTTGAACTGAAGTCTGATGGTGCACTGTGTAACGTTGCACCAACGGTTCTTGAATTGTTCGGAATAGAAAAACCGGAAGAAATGGACTGCGATAGTCTTATTAAATAAAAGTTTTAAGGGGCTAAACTTTAGCCCCTTATTTTATATTATAGACGTTTATAAACTTTACTTAACATAATTTTTATCGTAAAATTATCTTATGGTAGCTGCGAAATCTTTAGACATTGATTTATCATTTAAAAAGAATAATGTAGATGAATTATTTTTGAACTTGAGTGAAAATCCGGAAGGGTTTAAAAATAAAGATTTTCGATTCACTCTAAGTCTTATTTATCAACTTATAGAGGATGAATTTGCAGGGATATTTCTAAGTCCGAATTCTCCTGTGAGAAACACGGATTTCTTTCTTATCAATGAAAATGGGAAATTATCCTTCTTTGTTACCCCGACAAATAATTTTCAGTTTTATTTGAAATCAAAAGGCTCAATGTTTCGCTTTTCTCCTAAAGAGGTTGAAGGTGAGATAGGCTATGTTATGCCGTTAGATATTGTTCTTGATTATTTCGGTGGTTTCGGTGAAATCCTTGATTTTAGCGCAGTTACTCAGACGTTTGTTTATTTTAATAAGCTTACCCAGTTTGTTATGAAGCTGGTTGAAAAGCTCTATTTTATCCCGACAGTGAGCTTGAAAGGTAATTTCTTTAGAATTGTTTATGAACCTATTATTCAAACTCAGCAAATCGCAAGAATTATCAATGAATTAGAGGAAAATCTTCCTGAGAATTTATTTATTAAAGGTGAAAAACCTAAAAACTTCGTATCGGATTTCGTGCATAATTACCTAAATTATGTTGTATACAAGTTCCTGCATATAAAAAGTTATCGTTTTAAAGATGTAAAATCCGGCAGCTATCTGTTAAAGGATTTAGAACAAAAATCTCTCCTTAAAGGGAAAAATGTTGCAGAGAACTTTGCTCAGTGGTTTGACGAGTTGTATCTCGGCAAGTACGATGTAATTCCGTTCTTTAAGATTGATAAGCTTCCTGATAGCGAGGATTTTGAACTTAAAATCCATATTAGAAACCGTAAAAATAATGAAACTATCTTGATGGACGAATTGTATGTTAAAGATACTGTTTGGGATGCAAATAGCTCTGATATTGCTAAAATTATCGAAAAGCAGCTTAATTTTGCTCTCAGGTATATGCCTGAACTTGAAAAATTATTCGAAGATGAAGAAAATCTTGCACTGCGTTTAAATTTAAGCGAGGTTTACAAAATAATCGCGCAGACTTCATATTATCTTCAAAAAGCGCAGATAGAAGTTATCTTGCCGGATGAACTTACCAATATAATTGTTCCGCGCGCATCTATTAATGCTCATGTCAAAGAAAAACGTTCGGATGATTTAATGGAAATATTTAATACCGTCTCATCTTCATCTATTTCTCTTGATGATATCCTGGAATTCTCTTACGAGGTATCACTGGGTGATGAAAAAATATCTTTAGAGGAATTTAACAAGCTTGTGGAAACTAATTCCGGTCTTGTTAAGTATAAAGATAAGTACGTTTTGGTTGATAAAGAAGAAGGTCGTAAACTGGCAGAGCAAATCCTGAATGCTAACCACAAGAAAATGACAAGGTTACAGCTTCTGCATGCCTCTATGTCCGGTCGTATACAGGATTATGACTTCAATTATGATGAAGCGTATGCCAATGTTATAAAAGATTTTGCGAAAACTGTTGATGTAACTCCGCCTGAGGGGTTACACGGTACCCTTCGCCAATATCAGCAAACAGGTCTAAAATGGCTTTGGACAAATGTTTCCAAAGGATTTGGCTGTTGTATGGCAGATGATATGGGGCTTGGTAAAACTATTCAGGTTATAAGCCTTATTTTGAAATTGAAAGAGGAAAATAAACTTAAACAGCCTGTACTTGTTATTTGTCCGACAACTCTTATGGGTAACTGGATGAAGGAATTACAGATGTTCGCACCTGAGCTTAAGGTTGCAAAATATCACGGGCTTGACAGAAAACTTGACTTGAAAAACGATGTGATACTGACAACCTATGCGATTATGCGTATTGATACGGAAGAAATGAAAAAACAAAGCTGGGGCATGATTGTCGTTGATGAGGCTCAAAATATTAAAAATCCAGATACTGCCCAAACTATGGCTATCAAGATACTTAAATCCGATATCAAGATTGCAATGACAGGTACTCCTGTTGAAAACAGATTAACTGAATTATGGAGTATATTCGACTTTATTAATACCGGATACTTGGGTTCGTTGAAGGAATTTCAAAAGAGTTACGCTATTCCTATAGAACGCTTTAAGGAAACGTCTCGTGCTTCAAAACTTAGAATGTCAATTTCTCCATTCGTATTAAGGCGCTTAAAAACAGACAAATCCGTTATTTCTGACCTTCCTGATAAGGTTGTTATCAACGATTACTGCTATCTTACAAATGCTCAGGCAATTCTGTATGAAAAAACTCTTAATGAAATGATGAATAAGATTTCAGGATTTACTGGTGTCAGCAGACGCGGAAATATCTTCAAACTTATTACATCATTAAAACAAATCTGTAATCACCCTTATCAATTCCTTAAATCCGGTGAAATGACAAAGGAAATGTCCGGTAAAACAGAAAAATGTATTGATTTGGTTAATTCTATATTAAGCAACAATGAAAAAACGCTTATATTTACTCAATATAAAGAAATGGGAGATATTCTGACCCGAATTATAGCTGATGAATGTAATGAAAATCCTCTATTCTTCCATGGCTCGTTGACTATCGGGCAGAGAGAAAAACTGATTGAAGAGTTCCAAAATAAAGATGATACACATGTCATGGTATTGTCTTTAAAAGCCGGCGGTACCGGTTTGAACCTTACAAGCGCAACAAATGTTATTCATTATGATTTGTGGTGGAACCCTGCTGTTGAAGAGCAAGCAACTGACAGAACGTACAGAATCGGTCAGACAAATAATGTTATGGTTCACAGAATGATAACCTTGGGAACTTTTGAAGAAAAAATTGATGAGATGCTTAAAACTAAAAAAGAATTGGCTGATCTGGCTGTATATGAAGGTGAAAAAATTATTACTGAACTTTCTGACGAAGAAATATACGAAATATTCTCGTTATCAGCTATGTAAAGTTTTGTTAATTAATTTTAAAACAAAAAATGAACATTTTAATTTCAATTTCGTTATATAAACAGAAGAGGTAATCAAATGGATAAAAAATGTGATAAATATGAATCTCTGTTTATTTTTTCAGATGAAGCGACTTTGATGGAGCATATTGCACACTGTCCTGATTGCCGCAAAGAACATGAAAAAATGCAAAAGGTTTCAGATTTAATCAAAGAAGTCAAAGACGAGTACAAACGTCCTAAATATCTTGCATTAAAAGTTGCATGTGCACTCTTTCTGTTTATAGTTGGCGGTGTCAGCGTTGAAATGCTTGATATGAGATACGGAATACTCGATACAATCAAGTATGGTGCGCCGTTGACAATGGAAGATTTAGGTTTTCCGACTGATAGTTACGGGCTCATAATGGTAGATTAGAAATGAACTTTAAGCAGATAATAGAAAACAATAAACATCATGTAAGAAACATAATAAAACTAATAACAAAAGAAGCTAATGAAGATCTTGAACAGGAAGTATATATCAAAGTTTGGAAAAACGCTGATAAATATACAGAATGCGGGAGCTTCAAAAGCTGGATTTGTACAATTGCAAAAAATCTTTCGAAAGACTATTTGAAATCAGCAAAAAGAAAGGTGGATATAAATTCAACATCAGACGAAAAAGTAATCAATAAAATACCTGATAATAAAACAAGTCAGGAGCAAGTAATAATAAACAAGTTTCGCAGAAAGAGAATAAAAAAAGCAATAGATAATCTTAAACCGAAACTAAAACAAATTATCATACTGTATGAAATAGAAGGACTGTCCTATGAAGAAATCTCAAAAAAACTTGATGTACCGATAGGTACTGTTAAGTCGAGATTATATAACGCAAAGAAAATATTAGCAGAAGAATTAATAGATTTAATGTAGAAAAGAAAGGATTATTGAATATGAAAAAATTATTATTAACAGCAGGCTTAATGATGTTAACTTCATCTTTAGTATGTGCAGCAGAAGCTCCGGTTGCTCCTGTAAAAGGTGATTGCCCTCCACCACCTCCGGGATGTCACAAACCTGCTCCGCCTAAAGTTGATTTAGATAAAAAATTAAAACTTACTGATGAGCAAAAAGTTAAAGCACGTGAAATTAGAATGCAAGGTCAAAAAGAAATAAGACCATTATTTGAACAGCTAAAAACAAAACAAGAACAAAAACGTGCTTTGTTGAACAGTCAAATAACTAAAAAAGAACAAATTGAAATGATTGATACTCTGAATCAGGATATATACAAATTAAAACGTCAAATCCATGAAGTAAGAGTTAAAAACATGAAAGAATTTGAATCTATCTTGACTGATAAACAAAAGAAAACCTTAGACAAAATCAAAATGGATTCAAGAAAAGAATTCCAAAAAAATCATAAAAATTGCAAACCTGGACCTCGTCCTTGCCCTTGCAAATAAAATTTTCATAAATTAACTGACACTATAAAACCCCGGAATAAATTATTCCGGGGTTTTTAATATTATTTATTAGCGTCATCGCATTCGTGTTTTTTCTTGGCAAGATTATTGAAATCCAATTCCGGCGGTAAGTATTCCGGTATCGGTAAGTATTCTTCTTTTTGGGTTGTTCTGCCTAAATATTTATCACGTTGGTAAATATACGATGCTCTGGTATAGTTGTTAAATTCTCTTTTTAAGATTACATCGTCTTTATTTTTCAATGGCTCCAGAATCTTTTCCATTGGTTTATACTTTTTATCAATTGATTTGCCGCTTTTTATTTTGTAGCATAAATCCTCTATGTCTTTGAGTTTTCCAACACCTGCACCTAATATTTGAATCTCTCCTGTGAAACCGTTTGGAAGTTTTGTTAATAGATGAATTGCGGTGTATCCGGTTGGTACATCTTCGTCCTTTTTGGAAATCATTGTTCCTTTTTTATCGCATTCCGCTTTAAGCCTTCTTAATGCTTGCGGAGATGAATAATCGTACGAATGAACAATATTTCCTTCTTCGTCTATTTCCGGTTCAGGTCTGTAGTTTTCGATTTCAATAATTTGTAACTTGTTATCGCGTTCTGCAGCTGTGATTCTATCCAGAACTTTATCTATGCAGTCGGTAGTTGTTTTCCCTAGAATTATTCTGGCTCCAACTATATCTGTCATATTTGATTTTACTTCATCCGAATTTATCCATCTTCGAGTTGCAGATTTTTCTCTTATGGAATCCGGAGATTTTATTCTGTAATGAATTGCTTCAATTGGTTTTTGCTTGGTTGGTGTAGCTCCTTCCGGTGCAACTAAATCTCCTAATATATTAGTTAGCTGTAAATTTAAATATTTTCCGGAAGTTATTGCTTCTTGATGAATTCTTTCTGCTTCTGTTTGGGTTATTCCAAATTTAGGATTTCCAATATTTTTTTCGGATTGTCCGAATGATACTGTATCGTATGGTAAAGGGGCAAGATTATTAAACCTTGAAACCGGACGTTGTTGAGGTTGAATAATCGGGGAATTATTAAATTTTGGAATAAAAGTATTGAATGTTAACATTATGACCTCTGTTAACTTAATATTCCTGAAAAATATTAATTGCTAAGGCTGTAATAAATATTTACATTATGTTTGTCATCTATTTGTATATTAAAAATGATTTAAGTTTTCTACCGGTATCGTCGCCTTTTATGCCAGTTGATATTATATGAATCTTATTTTTGTAATCAAACGATGTCGAGCTTCCTCCGTCAAATGCCATTGCTTTGTCAAAACCTAATTTTTTACATAAATCTCTTGCTTCATATATAGTCATCGGGGTTTTATCTGTGATGATAAGAATATGGATATTGTTATCTTTTAGTCCGATTATTGTTCTTGCTGTTTTATGCAGGACTGATGCAGATTCTCTTATCACTTTGCCCATTGAATTTTTGACAACAAAAAATTCTTTCTCCAAATCCATATCCGGTATTAGCATCGGACCGCCTTGGGCAGAGGTTATCAGTTCTCCTTGATATGGTGTATTATGCTCTGCAATATCATATATCCAACAGCCGTTTTGATTGATTACCCGAAATTCAGGTCTATTTGAAATTTTGTTCCAATTTGCCATTATATACGGATTATTGATAAGATTTTCATTGAAAAGCGGAGATTCCACTTCTTTGCCGTTTGTATATATATAAGAAATTGTTTTTCCGTTATTTGGGTCAAAGAAGCCTGTATTAACAGTAAAAATTGCTTTTTCTTGTTTATGTATTGTTTTATTGGTTACAAGAGAGTCCGAAAGTATAAAGTTAATTCTATTTTGATGTTTATTATATGGAATTGTTATGTGATAAATCCCGTTTTCAAAAGAGATATTATAACTGTTTTCTGCGTACGCTCCGACTCCGATAAATAAACAAAGAATTACCAATATTAGTTTATACATACTTATATATCCTTAGATTTATAGAATCCGATACAAGCAAAAAGAAATGATACCGGCGGAAATGCTGCCGCTATAATCGGTAGTATAACTCCTTTTTCTGCCAGCAAATCAAAGAACGGCAGTGTTATATAATACAAAAATATTGCGCCGATAGCAATAGTGAAACCGATAAGTCTTTGCTCTCTAGGCTTGCTGAAGCCTAATAGACATCCCATAATCGCAAGCAATATACATATAAACGGATGGAAAAATCTTTGATAATATTTGTTTAGCATAAGCCTATACGGTTCTTCCATTTTTTGCTCCTTTAAGAGCTCTATATATTTGTGTAAGTCTTTATTCGTAATTTCTCTGTCTTTTTTATTTGAATATGTCATTAAAAAACTTATATCATTTGCTATTTCTCCATGCATTATTTCCATAGAGTCTTTATGTGCAATTTGTTTAAATATGCCTTCCGGAGTAATATCATATACCAGAATATCGTTTAAAAGCCATTTATTATTAAGCCTTTTTCCGGTAGATGCAACATATATTTGAGAGATACCGTGGACATCATCATAAATTTTCTTTGAAAAATCTAATACAATTACATTGTTCATTATATTATTGTCATATCTTGAAACTATTACTGAAATAACCGGCTGATTTTTTTCATCTTTTTTTGTATAAATATATTGTGAAACAGGGTTACTGCATTGCATGTTCATCAATCTTTGCTGTGATATCGGTATAAACTTGTCATAAGTGACAAAGCACAGCCATGTGACAATAAGACTCAAAACAATTACCGGAGCAATAATCCTGTGGAATGGAAGTCCTACTGCTCTAAATATAGTAAGCTCCGAATCTTTGCTGAGTTTATCAAATGTGAACAGTGAGCCTAATAATAATCCGACAGGGAATGCTTTACCAAGAATTAGTGGTAATTGGTAAGTCAGGTATGCTGCCCCCATTTTTATTGTATATTCGCCTGCAAGAATCTTTTTAATGGTGTTTAAAAGCATTTCAGGCGCAATCCAAACAACAGTAAATAATAGTATTGCGACAAAAGTCGTTACTGCAACTTGTTTGAAAATATATTTGTCGTAAATAGTGATTTTCATTAGAGTTGAAAATCCTTTCCTAAGTAGAATTCTTTTGCAACAGGGTCATTTGCAACATCAACGCTTCGACCCTGAATTTTAATTTTCCCGTCAAAAATAACGTATGCTCTATCGGTAATTGATAATGTAGCTTTCGGGTTGTGGTCCGTTATAAGAACTCCCAGACCTTTATCTTCTGAAATTTTTCTTATGTTATCTTTAATTTCTCCGATAGCGATAGGGTCAATCCCTGCAAACGGTTCATCCAGCAACATAAAATCAGGGCTTGCAGCAAGTGCTCTTGCAATTTCTACACGTCGCCTTTCACCTCCGGACAGCGCAATTGAAGGTGCTTTCCTTAGTTTTTTGACCCCAAATTCGGTCAACAGCTCTTCCAGTTTTTTGCGTTTTTCATCAACTGTAAGTTTATCATTCATTTCAAGTACGAGTTTAATATTATCTTCGACATTCAGTTTTCTGAAGATAGATGTTTCTTGAGGAAGGTAGCCGATACCTGCTTTGGCTCTAAGGTTCATAGGCCAATCAGTAATATCTTGATCATCAAGAAAAACATGGCCTTTATAAGGTTTTACAAGTCCTACAACCATATAGAATGTAGTCGTTTTACCTGCACCGTTCGGACCTAAAAGACAGACTACTTCTCCTTTATTCATATCAAAAGAGATATCGTTAACAACACTTCTGTCTCCGTATACTTTTATTAAATTTCTCGCTTCTATTCTCATAATCCATCCTCGTTTAAAATACTATAACAAAATTAGATAAAATACCAGAGGATGACTGACTTTTAATAATTTATCCTATATTTTTTATTTTATCGATTAATTTTCCTTTGTACCATATTTCTGCGGTTGAACCGTCTTTATTGAATTTTATCTGTGTCATCTCATTTATGCAGTATAATGTGCTGTATAGATTTCCTCCTGTTGTGTATTTACGTGCAAAATAAGGAAAGCTCGGATAATTTCCGTACATAAAATCAATGTATTTTAGATGCCCGATTGCGTTGTAGTAATAAGTTATTCTGATATTATGTTTTTCCTGAAGAGCATACATATACATCAAATCCATCTTTGGAGTAAACATTCCGGATATATTATTTTCTTTAAATGATGTATAGCCGGCCTGTGCTGCGTAGTAATTTTCTACATAGTTTTTATCTTTTTTATGAGTTTTAATCATCTTTTTAAACTCATCTGATTCCAGAGAGAATGCGCAGTCATGAGAAAATATTTCGCGTTTTAAATCCTGCAGGTATTCAACACGATTGTTTCCTTCAAGTGCTGTAATATCCGTATCATCATCAAATATGTCTACGGCAAACGTTGCGCAGCCTATTAATAATAATGCAAAGATTAATAATAATTTTTTCATTCTTATTACTCCATTTTTTATTATTATACTATAATAATTTTATGAATTACTTAAAAAATGAGTTTGATGTAATAGTAGTTGGAGCAGGTCATGCCGGATGCGAAGCAGCAATTTCTGCCGCTCGTTTAGGCGCAAAGGTTCTTTTGTGCTCTCTTAACCTTGAGCATATAGCCCTAATGCCTTGTAATCCTGCAATCGGTGGCCCGGCTAAATCCACTCTCGTAAGAGAAATTGATGCACTTGGCGGTGTTATGGGCGAAGTTGCTGATGCTACTTATATTCAAATGAAAATTTTAAATTCATCAAAAGGTCCTGCGGTAAGGGCTTTGAGAGCGCAATCCGATAAAGCGGAATATACACAATATATGCGCCATATTCTGGAATCGGAAGAAAATATTTATTTAAAACAATGCTGTATTACAGATTTAATTACAAAAGACGGTAAAATTACGGGTGCTGTTGATGAATTCGGTCTGGAATATTCCTGCCGTGCTATTATTTTAACAACCGGCACCTCTTTAAACGGAAAAATATTTATCGGACTTAACTCTTATCCTGCAGGGCGTTTAGGAGAAAGACCTGCTTATGGGCTTTCTGATTCGCTTACTAAGTTAGGAATTAATCTAAAAAAACTTAAAACAGGAACTCCTGCAAGAGTGGATAAACGTACTATTGATTATTCTAAAATGACAATTCAACCCGGAGATGAAGAATTACATTTTTATTCATTTAAGCCGAATAGGCCTATTAGGAAACAGGTTCCTTGCTATTTAACAAGAACAAATGAAAGAACGCATGAAATTATACGGGCAAATCTTGATAAATCTCCTATGTATCAAGGGCTGATTCATGGGGTAGGTCCACGTTATTGTCCGTCTATTGAGGATAAAGTAAAGAGGTTTGCATCAAACCCGTCACATCATATATTTATTGAGCCTGAAGGGCTTAATAATTATGAAATCTATATACAGGGCTTTTCTACCAGTCTGCCGGCAGATGTTCAGGTTGAGATGCTTCACACTCTTCCGGGGCTTGAGAAGGCTCATATTATTAAACCTGCTTATGCTGTTGAATATGACTATATTCCGGCAGTTCAGACAAAACATTCCTTAATGTCAAAAATTGTTGACGGATTATTCTGTGCCGGTCAGATTAACGGTACGAGCGGTTATGAAGAAGCTGCCGCTCAAGGACTTGTTGCAGGTATTAACGCAGTAAATTACTTAAACAACTCAGAACCGCTTGAATTATCCAGAAGCTCTTCTTATATCGGAACCTTGATTGACGACCTTGTTACAAAGGATATTGAAGAACCTTATAGAATGCTGACATCTCGCTCCGAATACAGACTTCTTTTACGCCAGGATAACGCAGATGCCCGTCTGACGGAAACAGGACATAAAATAGGTTTGATTGATGATAAGCAGTATCAACTGTTTAAGGATAAACAACAGATGATACAGAAGGAAAAAGAACGTCTTTCTCAGGTCAAAGTTTCTGCAACTGATGAAGTAAACACTATTCTTGCAAAATACGGAGAACATATTGACAGAGGTATCAGACTTGCAGAATTATTGAAGCGCCCTAATATAAACTATTCCATATTGAAAGAATTGGATTATGAAACTAACAGTTTAAACCTCGGGAAAGATATTTATGAAGAGGTTGAAGTATTAATTAAGTATGACGGATATATTAAGCGTCAGGAGATACAAATAGAACAATCGACAAAACTTGAAAAATACAGAATTCCTGAAAATATTGATTATATGTCAATAGAACATATTTCAGGCGAAACAAAAGAGAAGCTTGCCAAAATCCGTCCGACTAATTTGGCTCAGGCATCAAGAATCGGCGGGGTAAAACCTGCGGATATTTCTGTTTTGATGGTTATGTTATCCAAATAAATACCCCTGTCAGCTTATTAAATTTGTTTGTTAATTCTTTTATCATGATAGGATGAATAACTTTGATACATTAAGCCGTGAAGAATTGTTGGAACAGTTAAATAAATCCGAAGCAACTAAGATTAAATATGTAAATAAATATCTTGAGCAAGAGGATAAATGGAATCTGTTAAGATTGCTTCTTGCAAAGATTTCTCATGAGTTTAAAACTCCACTAAATTCAATTATTGGTTTCTCTGACTTATTAAAAGCCCGTATTGAATCCGAAACAGAGCTTGAATTTTTAAATAACATATCTGTAAGTTCCCGCCATATGCTTGATTTGATACAGGATTTGCTTGATTTGACGAGAGCTCAGTATACACCGATGGAATTGAATTATAAAGAATTTGAAACCAGAGATATAATTTTGGATATAATAAATTCTTATCCTAATATTGAGTTTGATTATACTCTTGTTTCAATTCCTATAAAAGCAGATATAAAACGTTTCAGGCAGCTTATATATAATCTGACCTCTAACGCCGTAAAGTTTAATAAACCGGGATGTAAAATTAAAATTTTAACTTATGTTGATGATAAATTTAATTTTGAAATCACAGATTACGGTGATGGAATAGACGAATCCAACTATAATGTTATATTTGAATTTTTTGCCCAATCTAATGACGATATTTATAAACGTCAAATGGGCTCAGGTATAGGACTGGCTCTTTGTAAATCTATTGTTGAAGCCCATAAAGGTGAAATAGGTGTTGCTTCAAGATTAGGAGAAGGTAGTACTTTTCATTTTTCACTTCCGATTAATTTGTAAAACTAACCATATACGACTAGTTCTTTTTTCTATTGAAAAATCGTATAAATACGATTATGATTTAAAAGAATATAAATGGAGATAAAAATGAAAAAGAATGTATCTATTGGGTTAATCGCCTTTATAGGCTTTATTACCACAATAAAACTTGCAATTATTTATTATGAATCAAATTATAATCCTTATGCGCTATCAAGTTTTTGTTCAATAAACGATTTAGTTGATTGTGACGGAGTTGCTAAAACGACTGCATCGCAATTCCTGGGTATTCCGCTTGCATATTGGGGAATGTTCTTTTATTTATTTGTATTAATGCTTTTATTTGTTGATAAGCTTAAGAATATAAAGTTTTTAAACTTTTTATCCGTATTTAAACGTCCGATGTCTTATATTTCCGCGTTAGGTTTGATATCTTTTGCAGTATCAGTATACCTTGCTTTTGACAGTGTGTTTATTTTACACAAGATTTGTATTTTGTGTTTCTTTACTTATATACTTAATACATTGATTGCTCTTATTGCTACCGATTTTGAAAACGGCGGATTTATAAAATCCGTTAAAGACAGTTTTGTTGATTTTCTTGCCGGAGTAAAAGAGTATACGCTGCATTTTATTATTGCTTTGCTTGTCGGGATAACTTTTCTTACTTATACGTCAATGGCAAATCCTTTTACTCCGCAGGTAAAGAAATTGAAATCCATAAAAACTTTTTTGAAAATGGAGGTTAACCCTTACGCTGTTTCAGGAAACAATTTAGGGAACCCGGATGCACCTATTAGAGTGCAGTTATACTCGGATTTCGCCTGCCCGATGTGTTTTGCATACAATATCATGATTCATAAGGCTGTAAAAGAGCTTGGTAATGTATATATAGAGCCGCATAATCTTCCCCTAGACCGTGAGTGTAATAAGTATTTGAGAAAACAGGTTCATAAAAATGGCTGCAGATATGCTAAATATGCGGTTGCTGCAAAGAATCAAGGGAAATATTGGGATATGTCAACATTACTCTTTGAACACCACCCGAAGAATGATGAAGAAGCAGTACAGCTGGCTAAGAAAATCGGATTGAATATTGATAAATTTAAACAAGATATTCAATCTAAAGAAACAATGAAAAAGATTACCGATGATATTGACTATGCGGTTTCTCAAGGTGTAGTCGCAACTCCGACAATAGTTATTGACGGCGAGAGGTATCTTGGTATAAAACCTTATTATGAATTAAAAGAACTGATACAGAAGAAAGCTGAATAAATTTATGAGCGATGAGGTAAAAAAAATATTATTACATGCCTGCTGCGGTATATGCTCCGGAGATCCGATAAGACAGTTAAGAAATTTGGGATATGAACCGGTCGTGTATTTTTATAACCCGAATATTGATACTAAAGAAGAATTTGACAGACGTTTAGATGCTCAAAAAACTGTATGCGATTTTTTTAATACGGAATTGATTGTTGAAACTTATTGTCCTTCTGAATATATCAATGTTGTACAAGGATATGAAAATGAACCTGAGCACGGGAAACGATGTATTTTGTGTTTTAAATTAAGACTCCTTAAATCTGCATATAAAGCAAAGGAATTGGGGATTAACTATTTTACTACATCTATGGTAATCAGTCCTCATAAGGACTTTGAACTGTTGTCTAAAATAGGTTTTGATATCGCCTCGCATATTGATGATTTAGAATATCTTTCAGTTAATTTTAAAAAGAAAGACGGATTTCTTAAAACAAATCAACTTGCTAAAGAACTTAATCTTTACCGTCAAAACTATTGCGGATGTAAATTTGCAAAAAGATTCTAATATACTCTTTTTACCCCTTGCGAAAGACTTTTTTTAGTGTTTAATAAAAATACAAAAAGGAGTTTCTTATGGAATGTAAAAGAGAAGAAAATTTAGTTGACTGCACCTGTACGGCTACAACCTGTTCTAATCGCGGAACATGCTGTGACTGTGTAAGACATCATAGAGAGAAAGAACAAATTCCAGGATGTTTTTTTACTCCTGCAGGTGAGAGAACCTGGGACAGAAGTATAGAAAATTTCGTCCGTATTATGGCTAAAAAATATAATATAAGTTTATAAGAAAGGAGTCCGTTTATGAAAATAAATATTACGGCAGATATCAAGAATACTGTTTGCGATATTCTTGTAGTAAACCAATTTGAGGGTGAAAAAACTACCGAAGAACTTGCAAATAAGTATGCTATTGATGAGGATAAATTTGAAGGTAAATTAGGTAAAACCTATTTGTTACCTACTTATGGAAAGCAAGCCGCAAGAAAAATTCTTGTTTTAGGTCTTGGTAAAAAAGAAGAATTAAACACTGATAAATTTAGAATCGCAGTTTATAAAGCTGTTAAAAAAGCAATGCAAATGGAAGCTAAGAAGGTCGCTTTTGATTTTTCGGGCGTTGATTTCAACTGGGCTGAACAATTTGTTTACGGCTTGTATATGGCTGATTACTCTTTTGATAAATACAAAACCAAAAAGGATAAAAAGGTTGAAGAGGTCTATGTCAACTGTGATGAAGCGTTGTTAAGACGTGCAGAAATTGTTGCCTCCGGAATGAAATTAACAAGAGATTTAGCAAATGAGCCGGCACAATATGCAACACCTTCTAAACTTGCAGAAATTGCATTGGGGCTTGGTTTGGATACAAAAGTATATGAAAAAGAGGATTGCGAAAAAATGGGTATGGGTGCTTACCTTGCAGTTGCAAAAGGCTCATCACAGGCTCCTAAATTTATTCATATGAAATACACTTGTCCTAACCCACGCAAGAAAATTGCTATAATAGGTAAGGGTATAACATTTGACAGCGGCGGATTGGATATTAAACCTCCTTCATCTATGCTTACAATGCGTGATGATATGTCAGGCGCTGCTTGTGTATTAGGTATTATGAGCAAGATTAATGAATTGAAGCCTGATGTTGAGGTGCACGGCATAATTGCGGCTTGTGAAAACATGCCGGGCTGTTCTGCATACAAACCTGGTGATATTCTGACCGCTAAAAACGGTAAAACAATTGAAGTTGACAATACTGATGCGGAAGGCAGATTAACGCTTGCAGATGCATTGTGTTACGCGTGTGAACAAGGTGTTGATGAAGTTATTGATATTGCAACTTTGACAGGCGCTTGTATGGTTGCTCTTGGCAGTGTTGCTGCAGGTATTGTCGGTAACGATTGTAACATGGTTCAAGATGTTATCCGTGCAGCGAAAGAAGTTGGTGAAAGATATTGGGAACTTCCTATGTATGATGAATATAAAGATTCTCTGAAAAGTGAAGTTGCCGATATGCAAAATACCGGCTCTCGCTGGGGTGGTGCTTCTACCGCAGGTATGTTCCTGAAAGAGTTTGTCAAAGATACAAAATGGGCTCATATAGATATTGCAGGCGTTGCATTTATGGATAAACCGATGAATGAGTTTATCAAAGGTGCAACCGGTGCAGGAGTCAGAGCTTTGATTAATTACATAAGTAAGTAAAGAAAAGAACTATTATACCAATAATATTATTTTCTAAAAAATTGGCATCCTTTTGATAGGATGCCGATTTTTTATGCGTTAAATGTTTTGTAACTTTTCTCAATATTCTTTTTAATAAGATCTTTAACCGTATCATATTCCGTTTTGAGAGCGTTTCTCTCGTTTTCAAGCTTCGATAATTGAAGGTCAAGCTGTTTATCTTTGGCGTTGATATTATCCATTTTGTTTTCGTATTCTGCTTGAGCTTTCAATACGGTTAAATCATCGGTTTCCATTGACAGATTTGTATCTGTTGCAATATTTCGTTCTGCAAAGATATTGACTTTTTCATCACCGACAGAAGCTTCTGTTGATTCCATAACGTTAAGTATTGCTTCCCCTCTTTCGATTTTATGTTCAATCCATTCTGTATCATTCGCAGAATAATTTGATACAGATATCATACCGTGTCCGTTATATACTTTACCGTCGTTGTCAGTATATCCAGCCAATTGATAGTAGACAGCTGTCCAGTAATCCGCATATCCGTCTGCTGCCAGTTTTTGACGTGCTTCTGCTGCGTTTAATCCTTCTCCGCTGTAAACATAATTTGTACCAACAAGCTGTAAGAATGTTTCAAGGTTTTCAGGAATTTTTCCGTTTATAGCGTTAACAACTTGTTCCGGTAAATAAATATCATTTGTAACTGCATCAGTTAAAATATACATAGGGTGATATGGTTGGTTTCCTGAAGCCAATAACGCTGCAAATGTTACGTTTACTTTATCAACTTCGCCTCCGGATACAACCTTCATTTTGTATGTCGTAGCGTTAAGACCTTCACAATACTCTTCGTACGCCATGTTTGAATCATTTGTTAATGATAGTTTAGCATTTTCAAGAGTCTGTGCTTGGTATTCTATATCATGTATTCTGGCTGTTAGAGATAAAAATCTGGCCTGTGACGCTGACATACCCATAATTGTATTCTCCTAAATTCTTGTTCCCTTTGTTTATGTTTACGGTATTTTTTTTGATTTTCTTTAGCTTTTTTTACCAAAACATTACAAAACTTTACAATTAAGGTTAAAAAAGTCAATTTTCTAAAACAAAAAAACTTTATATAGATACGGGGAATTAATTAACGAATTAGTTGAGGAAATTATGTCAGATATTAAGATTGACAGCAAGTTAATACAAAATATCGCAAAGAAAGTAGATAAAGAAGGCAATAACAACAAAGTTATTGATGGCAATGAACTTTCTATTTTTGTTGACAAATTAGAAGCAAATGGTGTTTCTGATGCTAAACAAGTTATTGATTCTTATGATGTAAATAAATTATTCTATGAAAATATATTTGCTAAAAAAGGTTCAAAATCAACAGATTCTTATCAAAATGCAATAATAGCTTCTATTAATGATAAGAGTGCTTTAAATGCTAATACAAAAACCAGAAACGATGCCAAGATGATTATTGATGGTGTTAAAGATGCAGTAGATGGCTGGTTCTTTGGTTTAGGCACTGATGATAAAAAATTAAAACAAATGGTTAATTCCATTAACAAAGATAATGTAATGGAAGTATTAAATACAAAATATGATGAAAAATCAGACGAAACAATGATTCAGGCAATTATTGGCGATACATCCGGTGATACTCGTAAAAATTTACTAAAACATATACTTGAATCACTTATTCAAGCTGCTGATGCAAAACAAATAGACATTTCTGATATTGTAGTTGCAGATGAAAAAGGTAATTACACAGTTGGTACAGGCGTTAAAGATTTGGAATTCGGCTCTGATGCTCTTGATTCAGATAGCTTTGAAAAGATTGCAAACGCAATTAAAGACAGAATAAATAATTCTTTAGAAATGGTTACAGATGAAACTAAAGCTAAAGAAGATCCGAAAGCCGCTATGACTCTTTTAGCAAGACAAGCAGATGCTGCCGGTGATCAAAACGGTTATTTAAACGGTGACGAAATTGGCAAGTTTAAAGCAGCTTGCAATCAAATCGGCATTTCAGTAAACGGAATTATTGAAGAAATCAATAATAAAGAAGAAAATGATGCAGAATTATCAGATCAAGAAAAGCTGGTTCAATCATTATTTGATTCAAATTCAAGTCTTATTGAATCTTCAAATAATCAAAGAGTTTTAGAACAAACCAGAGCAATGATTTCAAAAGCCATTGCAGAAGGCGATGATGAAACATTAAATAAATATTTCAACTCTGAAGTATTAACAAAAGATAATGTTACAGCCATTATAAAAGATTTTGATGATTTGGGTACAAAATTATATGATGAGTTTGATGATGATGACGCAAGAGAATATTTAAAAGTTATTGTTACAGCTCTTTATGCAAAAGCTGAAGACGAAAATATAGATGTTTCTGATATTATCAGACCATCAGGCGAAGAATTTGTTACACCGGACGGTGAAGACGCTCTAGACTCGGAATATGTAAATGAAGTGATTAAAAGTTTAAGATCAATAATTGAAGAAGAAATCGGTGAATAATTCATCGAGATTATGGTCAATAAACATACGCTCTGTTCTATAACAGAGCTTTTTTTTTTGAAAAGTGACTAAGTGACGGTGTGATTAAGGTTTAAATCAAACCGGAAACAGGTCGTAACATGATAAAAAAATATATAATGAACAGAATGGTTTGGTGGTGATGTTTTGTAGTTACAGATTTAGTGTGGAATAATAAACCAAACCGGAAGTAGGGTGTAACATGATAAAAAAGGTGCTAAATAAACAGAGGTTTTACGGTGATATCTGGTAATATTAATATAATTCTGTAGTTTTAAGTAAAACCGGACTTTCAACGTAACATGATAAAAAACAAAAAAAGAAAGCCTTGCAGTTTGTGCAAGACTCAAAAATATACATTTACCCCACTAATTTTATACCATAAATATTTTTTTAAGTCAACATCTTCTTTTCTTAAATTTCAGATTAAAAATAATCAATTATAATTAGTGCAATCATCTTATTTCCAGTTTATAATCATATTTATTAGTGAGGTGTAATTATGAATGTTAATGATGCGTTGGTTATGATTTTGGCCGGAGGAGAGGGAAAAAGGTTATATCCTTTAACCAAGGATAGAGCAAAGCCTGCTGTTCCTTTCGGGGGCAGATACAGAATTATAGATTTTGTTTTGAACAATTTTGTAAACTCGGGGTTTCAAAGGATAAAGGTTTTGACACAGTATAAATCAGATTCTTTGAACAAGCATATTGTAAGGGGCTGGGCATTGTCTCCTTTCTGGAACCAGTTTGTTGAGCTTGTCCCTGCACAAATGAGAACCGGCGGGGCGTGGTATCAGGGTACTGCTGATGCTGTTTACCAGAATATCCTTCACATTATCGATGAGGATCCAAAGTTTGTTTGTGTTTTTGGCGGGGACCATATTTATAAAATGGACGTATCTCGCATGCTCAAATTTCACAAAAAGAATAACGCAGCATTAACAATTTCGGCTATACCTATTCCAATAGAGCAGGCATCAGAGTTTGGTATTATGGAGGTTGATGAACACTGGCGGTTGACAAACTTTGTAGAAAAACCTCAAACTCCGCCTAAACCTATGCCTGATCATCCTGATATGTGTTTGGCATCTATGGGTAATTATATTTTTGACAGAAGTATTTTGATTGATGCTCTGAATGAGGATGCTGATATTGAAGATTCACACCATGACTTTGGTAAAAATGTTATTCCGATGCTTTTGAATCAGGGTAAGAATATCAGAGTTTATAATTTCAAAGAAAATAAATTTGCAGGTATGTCTCCTCGTGAAAAGGGGTATTGGAGAGATGTAGGATGTATTGATGCATACTGGCAGGCTAACATGGATTTATTGGCGTATGATCCTGAATTGAACTTGTATTCAAAGGAATGGCCTTTAAGAACTTATAATTATAATTATCCGCCGGCAAAATTTATTTGGAAACAGGGTGACAGAGTCGGCATGGCAACGGATTCTATGATTTCTGAAGGCTGTATTGTCTCAGGCGGTACATTATCAAGATGTGTGCTTTCTCCGAGAGTACGTATTAACAGTTATTGTCAGATAACTGAATCAATTTTGATGGAAAATGTTACAATTGGTAGATATTCTCAAATCAAACGTGCTATTATAGATAAGAACGTGGATATTCCGCCTTATACCAAGATTGGTTTTAACCGTGAAGAAGATGAAAGCCGAGGTTTTTATGTGTCAGAAGGGGGAGTTACCGTAGTGCCGAAGGGAGCAAAATTAAAATAAATAGTTACACAGATTGGAGAATATAAATGGTTGAAGAACATTCGGAATTAAAGAGATTTACAACTGCAAAATTTTTAAACTTTGCACTTGGTTTTTTAGGGCTGCAATTTGCATGGCAGATGAGGATTATTTTGTCTGCTCCTGTGACTGAAGGACTTGGAGCATCACCTTTTATTTATGGTTTAATCTGGCTTGCAGGACCTTTTACAGGTATGGTCGTACAGCCGGTTATCGGTGCATTGAGTGATAATACAAAGTCTAAATTTGGCAGACGCCGTCCGTATTTATTTATGGGGGCCGTAATTGCAGCATTGGCTTTGTGGGCATTTCCGAATTCTGCGGATATTGCAGGATTTTTAGGTAAAACCTTCGGGTTTCCGATACCTATCTGGCTGGGTTTATTTATTGCAGCTATTATGATTTGGATTATTGATGCTTGTATTAATGTAGCTCAAGGCCCTTATAGAGCTTTGATTCCGGATATTGTACCTAAAGAACAGCATTCTGTTGCAAACTCTTATATTTCGCTTGCAATAGGCTTAGGGTCTGTAATTGCAGCAGGTACAGCTCCGTTTTTACAATATGTATGTCATTATCAAATGTCTATTAATGCTCAGTTTATAATGGCTGCATTAGCATTTGTTCTTGCCATGACTTGGACTTGTATGACTATACAGGAAAAAGATTCGAGAAACTTATCTGCAGCGGGTGAGAATGAAGAAAATGTTAAAACCTCAAGTTTCTGGGAAGATTTAAGAAACTTTTTCCTTTTATCTCCTCAGGTCCCTAAAATCTGTCTGATGCAGTTCTTTACCTGGATTGGTATGATGTGTATGATGATATTCTTTACAAGTTATTCAATTCATACAGTTTATCAGATCCCGGATTTGAGTAGTATGTCATTAGAATTAATTGATAAATTTTCTGCATTGCAGGCGAAAGCTACAAACTATTCATCGGTTTGTTTTGCTATATTCAATTTGGTTTGTTTCTTAATTGCTATACCTATTGGGGTGTTAGCCGAAGAATACGGAAATAAAAGAGTACATATAATTTCTTTATTATCAATGGTATTGGCTTATTTAGGCATGGCTATATGTAATAATGATCCTAGTAAGGTCGCTTGTTTTATGGCTTTATCAGGTATCGGCTGGGCGAGTGTTTCAGCGTTGCCGTTTGCAATGTTGTCTAAGTTTATAATTCCGGGTACTGAAGGTTCTGTAATGGGCATATTCAATATCTTTATTGCCGGTCCTCAGGTTGTTGTATGCACTCTTGTATCCTGGATGATAAAAAAATGTGTATTTGAAACTCCGCTTGGTATTAACTATCATTGGGAATACGCTTTTTATGCAGGAGCGGTATGCTTGCTTCTTGCAGCATTGACCGCATCTTATATCAATGAGGGGGCTAAATAGTATGGCTGATAAAATTGTTATTTTTTCAGGGAAACAATATTCGGGAAAAGATACTGCGGCTAAAATTCTATTAGCGGAGCTACCTGAATATAAAAGATGTGCTATGGGAGATATCATCAAGCTTGAATATGGCAGACAGCATAATTTAACCTATGAGGAAATAGAACAAAACAAAGCCCAGTACAGAGCCGGTTTAATTGAATTGGGAAACTGGGGCAGGGCTCAGAATCCTGATTACTGGCTTGAAAAAATTATTGAAACCGACGGAAAAATTATGGTTACGGATGTCAGGGTACAGCATGAATATGATGTATTTAAGGCTGCCGGTGCCATAACTATACGAGTTGAGGCATCACGTGAGGTCCGTGCTCAAAGAGGTAATCTTGTCGGTGAAGATGATGTGACAGAAGTTGGGCTTGACCATATAAAAGATTGGGATTATGTTATAGATAATAATTCTTCGTATGAAGAGTTTAAAGAAAAGGTTTTGGAATTAAAGAAATATCTGTAAGAGGAGTGATAGTCATTGAATACACTGGATATAATTATTCCTGTTTATAATGAGGAAGAGTGTCTTGATGCGATTGTAAGACGTCTGAATAAGGTAAGAGAAAATTTATCGGACAGATTGGAGGTTAGCTTTCTTTTTGTCAATGATGGGTCGCGTGATTCAAGTATTGATATTTTAAGAAGATTATCCGAAGAGAATTCTCATGTGAAGGTTATAGGATTTTCAAGAAATTTTGGACATCAAATTGCTGTAACTGCCGGTATAGAAAACAGTAATGCCGATTATATTGCAATTATTGATGCCGATTTGCAGGATCCTCCGGAATTAATTATTGATATGTATAACAAATCCCTTGAAGGATTTGATATTGTATACGGTAAGCGCAAAAAACGTCAGAATGAAACTGTATTCAAAAAGGTTACGGCATTTGGTTTTTATCGTGTATTGAATAGTTTGTGTAATCTTGATATTCCGACAGATACGGGTGATTTCAGGTTGATTACCAAACGTGTTGCGGATGTTTTGAAAAACATGCCGGAACATAATCGATTCATAAGAGGTATGGTGCCATGGGTTGGGTTTAAGTCTGCACCTGTAGAGTTTGACAGGGATGAAAGATTTGCCGGTGAAACACATTATCCTTTAAAGGCAATGCTAAGACTTGCGGCTAACGGAATTTTTTCGTTTTCGCTTAAACCGCTTTTGGCAATTTATTATTTAGCATTATTTATGTTTTTGCTGGCGGTAATATCTCTTGTAAAACTTAATATGTTAACATTTGCAATTTTCTTTGCTGTTTCAATACAGCTTTTAGGGCTTGGTTTTGCCGGTACGTATATCGGCAGAATTTATGATGAGGTTAAACGCAGACCATTATATATAATAAAAGATAAATATAATATTTAGGGAATTAGTTATGGAAAAGATAAAAGAGTTTTATAGAGAGCATCCTGAAAAGTTTTATTTAATACTTTTAGGTATTTTATCAGTTGTATTTTTATTTTTAGGAATGGGCTCTTATCCGCTTGTTGATGTTGATGAAACCAGATATGCGGTTATGTCGAGAGATTTGTTGGGACATAATTGGAATTTTCTTATGCTTAACGGGGTTCCGTTCATAGAAAAACCACCTTTGTATTTCTGGTTTACGGCATTATCTATAAAACTTTTCGGATTCCATGAGTTTGCAATAAGGCTTCCGATGGCGTTGTTGGCGTTGGGCACAGTATTTTTTACGTATTACACCGGCAAAAAAATAAAATCACCGAAGCTTGGGTTTTATGCGTCATTAATTCTTTTGGCAAATGTTTATTTTGTGATGTTGACCCGTGTTGCCATTATTGATATGGTTTTTACCGCATTTTTGACCTGGACGGTTTATTGCGGGCTTTTGACTGATTTCGTTGAAGAAAAGAATAAAAAATATCTGTGGTGGTGTTTTTATACTTTTGCATCCTTTGCGTTTCTTGCAAAAGGGCTTTTGGCAATAGTTTTTCCTGTTGCTATAATTGGGATTCACAGGCTTATTAATAAAAATGTTAAAGAAATATTCCGCCCGGTTAATATTTTACCAGGTATTCTTGTATTTCTTCTAATTAATCTGCCTTGGCATATTGCGATGTATAAACAGTATGGTTTTGAATTCATCTGGGTATATTTTATCCTGCATCACTTTGAACGTCTGGTAAATGCAGATGCACTCGGGAAAACAAGACCGTTTTTGTATTTTGTTCCGGTGTTTTTTGTAGGTTTTTTACCGTGGTCGTTCCATTTTATCGGAGCAATTATTGATTTCTTTAAAAAGAAATTGTACGAAAACAAAATGATTTTATTTTTTGCAATATATTTTGTTGTAATATTCGGTTTATTTAGTGTTGCAAGCGGGAAGCTCCCTACTTATGTGCTGCCTGCTGTGCCGCCTGCTGCATTTATGGTTGCATACTGGGTGTATGACAGAGATAAAAAATGGCTTACAATCCCTGTATCATTTGCTATCGTTGCTACTTTTGTTGCAATTATTCTTCTGAAAACCGTTGTTTACACAGGCGGAATGAGCGAGCTTGTTGAATATTCTACAGATGCTCAACATTCTAAATATCATTTGGTTACTTACAACATGCCTGTTAAGCCTTCAATATTTTTAAATTATAAAAAAGATTATGCAGATTTAATTCTTGACGATAATTTGAATGATTTGAAAAAAGCGGTATCAGAATATCCTGAAATAATGCTGATTTATAAAAACAAGAATATGAAAAACAAAGACGATATTGATTATATTAACCGGTATTTTGTTATTGTAAAACAGGGGAAAAAGTATACTCTTTTAAAGAGTAATCGGAAATAATATATTTGTTATAGGCTTTAGCCTTCTTGCTGGTATGCCCAGGCAGAGTGGTTATGTATACTTTCAATTGATTCGCATTCAACTTCAAAGGAGTCTACAATATCATTATTTCTAAGTGAAATCACAACATCACGCAGAACATCTTCCACAAATTTAGGGTTTTTGTATGCGTGTTCTGTTACATACTTTTCGTCTTCGCGTTTTAATAGTGAATATAGACTGCATGAAGCTGAGTCCTCTACCATTTTAATCAAGTCTTCAATCCAGATATGTTCATCTCTTTCGTATGAAACTTTAACTGATACGATTGCACGCTGGTTGTGCGCACCATAATCGGAGATTTCTTTTGAACAAGGGCAAAGAGTTGTAACAGGAACCTTTACTCCTAATTTGAAAGTATATTCCTCATCTTCTTCTCCGTAATCTTTTAAAATTCCTTCAAAAGAGCAGTCGTAACACATTGGTGCAGAAATACCCGTCACAGGAGATTTTTTATCAACAAAATATTTGAAAGAAAATTTAAGATATCCGGATTTTGCATCAAGTCTTTCTACAACATCTTGAACGCAGCCTTCTATGTCAACCCCTAAAAGATTTTTTTCTCTCCAATCGTTAAGACATTCCACAAAGCGTGACATGTGCGTTCCCTTATAGTGCGAAGGCAGTGCAACACTCATCTTGACTTTTGCATAAACCTCTTGGTTTTCTTTGTCTTTGCGTTGGATAACAAGCGGGAATTCTATGTCTTTAATTCCGACTTTTTGTATCTCAACTCCTCTGTTATCAGTTAAATTTTGAATATCTTTCATATTTATAATAATATCATGAAATAGAAACAGAGGTTAATATGAAAATACTTTTATTAAACGGTCCAAATTTAAACATGCTGGGTGTTCGTGAACCTGAAAAATATGGTCATGTGACTCTGGCTGATATTGAATCAAAAATAGCCAATTTTGCTGCCGAGCAGAATATTGAGGTTGAGGCATTCCAAAGTAACCATGAAGGTGAAATTATCGATAAAATACAAACGACTGATGCCGACGGAATGATTATAAATGCCGGCGGTTTTACTCATACAAGCGTAGCTATTCGCGATGCTATTTCTGCAAAATCATTGCCAACCGTTGAAGTTCATATGACTAATATTCACGCAAGAGAGGAATTTCGTCATAAATCTCTTATATCAGGTGTCTCTATCGGGCAGGTAATCGGATTTAAAGAAAAATCCTACGAATTCGCATTTATTGGATTAATTGATTACATTAAGAATTGTAAATAATTCTGTTTTATTCCTAAAGATAATTTAGTTGTATACCGTAAACCATGGTGTACGTACTATTTATTTTGGATTAGGAATTCTTAAGAAATGGGATTAGCAGCATCACAAGCAAGATTATTAAGTTTAACTGCAAGGCAGCATACGGTAGAACACCGCGCTCAATACTTGCAGGCTCAAAAACTGCGCCTTGCAAATGATTCTGACCGTGTGTATGAAAAATATATTAATGCCCTTGATGCTACGCAAATAGAAACCAGAGCTTATGATAAAGAAGGAAAAGTTCATTGGCTTGAAGGTAGTTATAATAATTTAATGCGTTATACTGCAGATGATAAATCCGCAGGTAACATATATTACGTACAGGATATTAATAACGGAAAACTTTATATGCCACAGGAGGTTTGTAAGGCATATGAAGGGGCCGGTGGTGATTTATTTAACTTTTTAGATGCAATGAATATCAGATATACAAAGGATGTTCATACTGATGAATATATTGCAGCTCAACAGGTAGTTGAGAATGATATTAAGAAAGGCTGGAATATTAAACCGTACGATACAGATTTTACATCTGAATATACTCATCTTAAATCATTAGTATCAGACCCTCCTGAATCTGAATTATATAATGCTGCAAATGTGTTGTTTTCGATTGCTGCATATACGCAAAATTCTGTATCAGGTGTTTATCTTCCTTCAAATACTTCTTATTTGACTGAATTAAGAACGAATATTAATATCTTAAAAGGCACATCATACTATAATGGTAATGTACAGACTATTTTAGACTATATATCCAGTTTTGATATTTCTGCAATTTTTGCAAATCCTGATAGTGTCGATACGTTATCAGCAATAACACAACCGGCTCAAGATGTATATATTTATTATGAAAAGGATAAAGAAGAAGCTAAAAGTGCTGATGAAGAAAAAGATGTTATAGATGATACAACAAAATTAAAATTATTGCTTAACGGCGGTCAATATAAGCTTAATGGAGGTGCGTTAACAGATATTTATACTGCTGCAGTTACTAATGCTATTGCAGGTTTTGACAGCGCGACAAATATTGGTGATGCACTTCAGGCAATTGGTAATGATATAAAATCTCAAGAAACTAAAAAAGCAAGTGAAGCTGCACAAGCAGATTTAGATGCGTTCTTAGCTGCAAAAGGTTATGATCAGGAAACAGTTGAAACAAATATGGCAAATTATAAGCAATACTGTGATGATGTTGTAACCTTTAATTCTCAAAGTACAGAAACGCATACAGAATATAAGGATTCTGAAAAAGGGCCTTATTACGAAAGAATATTTTATGCAATTAAATCGGCAGGCGGTTGTAAAGAAATAAGCGATGCTAACGCTAAAAGTTCAACCTGGGTTACAAGTATGATTAAAAACGCACAGGTTGTTCTTGCAACTTTTGATGAAGATACAAATGAAATAGATAACATAACGGCATCTTCAAATCCGGGATTGAGAGAAGTAAGCAACGATCAGGAAATAATGAATGCTGATAGTGAATATGAAGCAGAAATGGCTGCTATTGATTCAAAAGATACTAAATATTCTACCGAATTGAATCAGTTAGAAGAAGAACGCTCGGCAATTCAAACGGAAATAGATTCGCTTAAACAGATAGCAAAAGATAATATTGCAGCTACGTTCAAATTATTTACTTAATTTTTCTCCTTGTTTTATATTAATCTTTTTTCATGTACAATTTAATTTGTACATTGTAAGAAAGGGTCTTGATTATGGCTAAAGAAGAAAAAGAACTTGCGGTTATTGAGAGAAGCGATACCGAGCATTTAAAAATTTCAATAAGTGAATACAACGGCAAAAGTTATCTTAACATGAGAATATTTTTTACAACTGACGGCGGACAAACTTGGATTCCTACAAAGAAAGGGGTTACTTTTACTCCTGATCAAATCGATATTCTGAGAGATGCTGTTGATGAAGCAATGAAAGAATTTATGTCGGAAGAATAGTATGAACTACGCTCTTGTCCTTGTAAATATAAAAGGATTAGGTGTTAAAACATTCAGTTATTTAATACCCGATGACATGAAAGAAAAAATTAAGATTGGTCAAGCCG
The DNA here is from genome assembly GCA_944324825.1 of Candidatus Gastranaerophilales bacterium. Taxonomy (GTDB): domain Bacteria; phylum Cyanobacteriota; class Vampirovibrionia; order Gastranaerophilales; family Gastranaerophilaceae; genus UMGS1585. Next base: position 36,540 of record CALUXU010000006.1, on the reverse strand, counting down.
TACTGGTACCGTTCGGCAGGCAAGGATTAGTTAATGCTTTTGTTGTCGGGTTTTCTGATTATTTGGATGAGTCTATAAAAGCTAAAAAAATTAATAAAATACTGGATGAAACACCTTTATTTTCACTAAAGTACCTCAAACTTTTGGAATGGGTTGCCAACTATTACTGCTGCGATTTTGTAACAGTATTGAATATGGCAATTCCGATGAAGCTTATAGATAAAAATTCCAAAACGGAATATTCAGTTGAATATGTTAAATCAGATGGTGCAACAAAAAGACAGCTTGAGATTCTTGAAAAATTAAAACAGACAGGAAAATTTCCTCTAATTGATTTTGAACGCGTTGCAAAGACGACAAGAGCAACAATGAAAAAATTAGAATCTATGGGCTGCGTTAGATTTCATACTGATGAAATTTACAGAAATCCGTTATCCGTATTTTCTGATATTAAACAAGAGCCTTTAGCAACGCTTTCTAAAGAACAAGACGAAGTATATCATCAGATAAAGGACAAAATTAATTCTCCTAATCCTATACTTTTGCACGGGGTTACTGCATCAGGAAAAACAGAGGTTTACTTTAAACTCATTGATGATGTTATAAAACAAGGGAAAAATGTTCTTTTTCTTGCGCCTGAGATTGCTCTTGCATCACAGCTTACGAAACGTCTTGCAAGAAAATTCGGGGTTGAAGATGTTGCAATTTGGCACAGCAGTATTTCTGACGGAGAAAAATATGATGTTTGGAAAAGACTATATAATAATGAAATAAAGGTACTTGCAGGGGCTCGTTCAGCGGTTTTTGCACCTTTACAGGATATCGGACTTATTATTGTTGACGAAGAACATGAATCAGCGTATAAACAAACAAATCCTGCACCAAGGTATGATGCAAGAACTATTGCTAAAAAACTTTCACAATATTATAAAGCTCCTCTTATATTAGGTTCTGCAACTCCGGATATTTCCAGTTATTATTATGCCTCAAACAACAATAACCTGTTTGAAATGTTAAAGCGTTATAATAATGCTCCAATGGCCAAAATTAAAGTTATAAATATGCAGGAATACGGCAAAGCAGCCTATAAATCCGTTATTTCAAAGCCTTTACAGTCAGAAATTACAGAAACACTTAATAATAAAAAACAAATTATTCTTCTAATCAACCGCAGAGGGTTTTCAACATATACCCAGTGCCAGGCTTGCGGTCAGGTTATAGAATGCCCTAACTGTGCGATTCCGATGATATGGCATGCAGCAGATAAAAAACTTAAATGTCACTATTGCGGTCAGGAATCATCTTTTCCGGATGAATGTCCGAATTGCGGCTCTGATGCTCTCAGAAATTCAGGTATGGGAACACAAAAGATAGAGATGCTTATAAAAGAGCTTTATCCTGATGCAAGAATTGAAAGAATCGACAGCGATATTCTAACCCGTAAAAATGCGCATATAGAGGTTTTGAATCGCTTTCAAAAGGGGGAAATTGATATTCTTGTCGGAACCCAGATGATAGCAAAAGGACTTGATAATCCTAATGTGACTCTTGTCGGTGTTATTAGTGCCGATGCAAGTTTTAATCTTCCGGATTTTCGTGCAGCGGAAAGAGGCTTCCAATTATTGACTCAGGTAGCGGGGCGAGCCGGCAGAGGCGCTTATACCGGAGATGTAATATTCCAGACATATAATCCTGATTTTTATGCTCTGGAGAGTGCTAAAGAACAAAATTACGAAAAATTTTATAATACAGAAATTGCTGCCAGAGAAGAATTTGACTATCCGCCGTTTAGTCAGATTATAAGGGTTATTATAAGCTCTGAAAATAACTTTAGGGCAGAAAAATCTGCGATGGAAATAGCTATGCGCTTGAATACTATGACTGATAAATTCGGATTTTCAGAGTATCTCTCAATTTTAGGTCCCTCCGCTTGCGTTATTGAGCGCTTGAACGGATTTTTCAGATTTCAGATTATTATTAAAAATAAATTGCATGAAAAAGGTCATTCATTTGTATCCAAATTTTTTGATAAAATTACTATGCCTAAAGATATACGATTGGCAATTGATGTTGACCCGATAGATATTCTTTGATGTATAATAATGTTTATGGAAAATTTAATTTATTTGGAAGAAGTTGATTCAACTAATACTTATGTAAAAAAAAGACTTGGTGAATTAGAAGATAGAACAGTTGTTTATACCTCCCGTCAGACTCATGGCCGTGGAAGAATGGAGCATACCTGGTTTTATACCGGTACAGAAAATATTTATATGACAATTTGTCTTAAACCGCAGGGGATTTTTTATCAAAAAATTAATAATCTGACACAGTATATGTGTGTTGTATTGTGTCGTTTGCTTGAAAAATATAATATTAAACCAGAAATAAAATGGCCGAATGATATTCTTATTGATGGTAAAAAAATTGCTGGGATTCTTGCAGAAACAAAATTTCAAGGCGGTAAGTGTTCAGGAGTTGCACTTGGGGTTGGGATTAATATTAACTCAACAGAAAAAGAACTTTTAACTGTTTTGAAACCGGCAACTTCTTTAAATTTACTTTTAGGGCGCAGCATTAATCGTGATGATTTCTTAAAAGAACTTACCGATGAGTTTTTTAAACATTATGATGATTTTTTAACGATTGGTTTTGAATTAATACGCGATGAGTATTTAGAGCATACTAATTTTATTGGAAAACGAATTGTTTTGAATGATGAAGGTTTGGTTATTGCAGGGGTTGCGGAAGGTATTTCTGACGATGGAGAATTGATTTTGAATAGTGAAGGGATAGTGCATAAGTATTATACCGGTGAAGTACTTAAATCATGATAAAAAAAGTTTGTTCAATAGTTTTTATTCTTATTTTAGGGCTTGGATTTTTATTCTATAACCATCATAAAGAGAGCTTTGTTGCTGTTGTAAGGATTGAATCTCCCGCGAATTTTGTATTATCCGATGATAAGAATGTTAATCTGGGGATAGATGTTTTGTCTTTCAAGAATAAATCTATTTGTAAGGCGGTTGCCCAAAATATGAAGCTTTCTTATGATGATGTATTGGCTGTGGGGTATCTTGCCGATAAATATGCGGAAGAATATCTTTTAGGCAAGAATATTGTAGTTGATGAGTATATCAAAGCTATTAAGAATTCAGGATTTGTTATAAATAATAATCTGCCAGTCAATCCGGAGAAATTCAGAAAGCAGCTTGATATTGCAAGAAAAACGAATTTTGTTATTTATAATGTTAAATCTCATAAATATCATCGCCTTAGCTGTAAATACGGGAACTTGGCTTCTAATTATTCAATTATTCCTAAATCGGAACTGAAAAAAGATGCTTTCCCTTGCAGGTATTGTTTTAAACAATTATCATCTAAAAACCAGTTTAAAGAGTCGAGGCAGCAGGTAATAAAAGTGCCGCCCCTCGTTTTTTCATCAAAGTATATAAAAATTCTTCTGGCAGATTATACAACTAATTTAAAACCTTCCGATAAATGTGTATCACAAATTTCGAAGGAGCTTTTGTCTTTAATTAATAATTCGCATAAAACGATTGACATTGCCGTGTATGGTTATGACAGAGTCCCGGAAATAGAAAAAGCACTTTCTAATGCAATAAAACGAGGCGTAAAGGTTCGGCTTGTATATGATACGGATTTAAACGGCGGAAATATTTATTTGGGTACAGATATTTTGACGAAGTTGATACCTGTGTCAAACACTGACAAAAACAATGCAATAATGCACGATAAATTTTATATTTTTGATTCAAAAGTTGTTATGACCGGTTCTGCTAATTTGAGCCCTACTGATATGTCCGGATTTAATTCTAATGCCGTAATCGTTATTAAATCTCCTGCAGTTGCAAAGATATATGAACAGGAGTTCAATCAGATGATTAATTCGTCTTTTCATGACGCAAAAAGTATAATCTCTTCAAAACACAATATAATACTGGGTGACAGTGTTCTCTCCGTTTATTTTTCCCCTGCGGATGATACTATTCATAAAGCCATAATTCCTTTAATTCATTCCGCAAAAAAATATATTTATATCCCTGCATTTCTTATTACCGAACGTGATATGACAAACGCTTTAATCGCTGCAAAACATAGAGGAGTGGATGTTAAAGTGATTGTTGATGCAGTAAATGCTAAAGGAAAGGCTTCAAAGCATAAAATTCTGAGAAATAACGGTATTCTTGTTAAAACAGAAAATTATGCGGGGAAACTTCATTCAAAATCAATAATAATTGATGATACATATGTAGTTATCGGGTCAATGAATTTTTCCTATTCGGGTAACTTCAAAAACGATGAGAATGTAATTATTTTAAAGAATCCTGCGGCGGCTAAATTCTATCGAGAATTTTTTGTTTACCTCTGGGGGCGTATATATAATTTCTGGCTGAATCATGATGTCGCCGCTGAAAGTATTTATTCGATAGGTTCTTGCTCGGATGGTGTTGATAATGATTTTGACGGTAAAATTGATAAGAATGATGAAGGATGTATAAAAAATAAGTAAAAGACCTTGAAAAATATTCAAGGTCTTTTTATTAGAAAGGAAATTTTCTACTATGAATTAATTATGCTGCTTGGTTTGCTTGAGGAGCAGCTTGTGGTTGAGCTTGTGCTTGCTCTTGAGGTTGAGGTTGTGCAGGTTCATTCAAGCTTGCTAAAGCTTGTGTTGCTGCATCTGCAACTTCTGGTCTTGCATCATTTTGAGCGATTGAGTAGACTTTTGTTAAGTCTTCTTTGTATTCAGGTCTTTGAACATATCTCAATGCATCAATTGCAGATACTGCCAAATCAGCGTTATCAGTTGTCTTTAATGTTGTTATAATTGCTTTGGCACCAGGTAATTCTGTTACCGGAACAACTGTTCCTGATTGTTTTTCTACTTCATCTGCGTATGTTTTTTGCAAGATTGCTGTTGTGAACATTGCATATTCTTTGTTACGTTCTACCTGTTCCATTGGAGAAAGCTTCATACCTTCTTCCTCTTCTGCAGGTGTTAATTGATGAGGCAGTTTAACCGATTTTGGATCTTGACCTGCTTTTGTAGCCTCTTCAATAGCTTTATCGTTTTCTGCTATTTTACCGCGGATTTCTTGTTGTTTTTCTGTTGGTCCCGGTAAATTTGTTGAATCTACGTTCATAATATCAATTAACTTATCAAAGATATTTTCTTGAACATAAGGAATTACATCTGCTTGATTATTCAAACCTTTTTTAGCGATATCTTCCATTGCTAATGCTTGAACATCATAGTCAGGACTGCTTAAACCTTTAAATGCTTCATCCGCTAAAGCTTCCGGTCCTTTATTATCTGCCGGTTTAACTTCTACTTGTGCCGGTTGTTGAGGACCTTGTGCCGGTGCTGTCTGGTCATTCAATACAGGCGGCGGTACTTGTGCCGGTTGTTGTGGTCCTTGCGCCGGAGCTGTCGGAGCCGGAGTTGTAGTTTCTTGTTGAGGAGCAACAGGTGCTTGTGGTTTATATGGTTCCATATTTACCGGCGGATAATAAGGCATTGCTGGCGGTGCATTCAATGTAGGAGTATCTAAATTGATTTGCACTGCATTGTAGCTAGGAGCAAACGAAGGTTTGCGTGCCGGTTGTTGCACTGCTGGTTGTTGCATCCCATAATTTTGTGGGGCTTGTATCATAGTATTTCCTTTCCTAATCTTCTACGTCTACATATATATTAAGACTGCTGAAGTTTTAAAATTGCTATTTGTCCAAATTCCTTTTTACAAAAATTAATATTTTGTAATTATGCCACCCAGCTTTTTTGTCCGTCTGCTTGCTGCGGTTGCGGCATTGGTTGTGATTGCGGTACGTTTAAAGTAGGTTGTTTTAAATTTAATTGAACAGCATTGTAGCTTGGTTGAAAATCATAAGCCGGATAAGCTTGTTGAGGCATAGCTGCTGAAACTGATGTTGTCATTATTTTTTCCTTTCTGTTATACAATCCAACATTTAGTTAATAACATGTCAAGATTTTTTTTTGTTAGTTTTCCTTACCTATTGTTACATTAATTAACATAATAAGTTGTTGTCAGGGCTTTTGTGTGGTAAAATACTGTCAATTTACAGGTATAAGGGGAATATTATGGCCGAGAGAAACGTAGAAAAGATAATTGATATTGCAAGAGGAATTGAAAAAGCAGATTTAGTAATAAAAAACGCTAATATTATTAACGTCCTCTCCGAAGAGATTCATCAAGCCGATGTTGCTGTTGCTGACGGTGTGATAGCAGGTATCGGAAAAGATTATCACGGTCATAAAGAGATTGATATTAAAGGAGCATATTTATCACCGTCCTTTATTGACGGGCACGTTCATATTGAAAGCTCTATGCTGCTCCCTTGTGAATTTGCAAAGGCTGTTGTTCCGGCCGGCACTACAACTCTTATAATTGATCCTCATGAAATATCAAATGTACTGGGGTTACAGGGGATAAGTTTTATGAGAGAAGCAATACAAGGGCTTCCGATAGATGTATATATGATGCTACCGTCTTGTGTTCCCGCAACTCCTTTTGAAACTTCAGGTTTTGATTTAAACAGTTATGATCTGTCGCTTTTAATTGATAAACCATGGGTGCTTGGAATTGCTGAGATGATGAATTTCCCGGGAGTATTGAACCATGATAAGAATGTCATGGCAAAATTAAAACTTGCAATGTCTAAAGATAAACGTATTGACGGTCATGCTCCTTGCTTGTCTGATAAAGATTTATGCGCATACATAGCTGCAGGAGTAACCTCCGATCACGAATGTACAACACCTGATGAAGCAATCGAAAAACTCAGAAAAGGCATGTATTTAATGATAAGAGAAGGCTCTGCCGCAAAAGATTTAAAAGCGCTGCTGCCGGTTTTATTAGAAAAAAATACAAGAAAATGTATATTTGTAACGGATGACAGACATCCGGAAGATTTGTTGGAACATATTAATTCCATGGTCAGAACGGCTGTTGAAGCAGGAGTTCCGCCTATTAAAGCTATTCAGATGGCAAGCTTGAATACTGCTGAATACTTTAAAATTCAAAATCTTGGAGCTATTGCTCCGGGGTATAAGGCTGATTTTATTGTTCTGTCTGATTTGAAAACTTTTAAACCTGATTTGGTGTTTAAGAAAGGAAAACTTGTTGCGGAAGCCGGTAAACTGACCGCAAATATAACACAGAACGAAATTCCTGCGGTCAGAGGTTCTGTCAATGTTAAATGGATAAAATATGAAGATTTTAAAATAGAAGCAAAATCCGATTTGGTAAAAGCGATTGAAGTTATTCCTCATCAATTAATTACAAAATCGGTTAAATCAAAAATTAATGTTGTTGACGGTTTTGCAGAGAGCAATCTTGATACTGATACTCTTAAAATCTGTGTTATAGAACGTCACAGAGCCGGCGGTAATATCGGTAAAGGTTTTGTAAAAGGCTTCAACCTTAAATCCGGTGCGATGGCTTCAACTGTTGCGCATGATTCTCATAATATGATTGTTATAGGGACAAATGATTCTGATATGTATACGGCGGCTGTTGAGCTTATCAAGTCCCAAGGCGGTAAAATCGTTGTAAATAACGGTGAAGTTCTTGCGCATCTGCCATTACCTGTTGCAGGGCTTATTTCTGATGCGGATTTCAATACGGTTATTGAAAAGAGCATGCAGTTAAATAATGCGGCAAAAGAAATCGGCTGCAAAATTGATGATCCGTTTATGGCTATGGGATTTTTGTCGCTTCCTGTTATTCCGGAGTTGAAAATCACTGATAAAGGGGTGTTTGATACTACAAAATTTGATTTTGTTGATATCTTTGAACAGCATGTTGCAGCTGTTTAAAATATTTGTAAATGAATATGTTTTTTGATATGATGAAATTATGGATGGCACAGTAGGTACGAAGAAAAATATTAACTTTAATCTTAAGGAATATACCAATTTAATTGAAACAGTTTCTAAGGTGGAATTCTCAAAAATATCCTCTTACGGCTTGATTGAATACCCTGAAATTGTTAATTTGGCAACTCATACTGTGTATATTATTTTAAATAACAGAAATCCTGACTTGTATAATAATGCTTATCTTACAAAAGCAATTAAATGGGCAATAAGAAACGAAATTAGACGTCGTTATAAGTGGTATACACTAAAGAATAATACTCCTGTTAATAATTCCGAAATCAGGGAAACTGTTTATAAGTCTATTTTATCGGTTGAAGAAATGGCGGAGGCTGAAAACCCTGTTATCATAAAAGATAATAAGATGTCGCCTGAGGAGCAGGCCGAATTTACGGAATTAAAAGACAGAATAGTTGTTGCTATCCAGCATTTACCCGAACGTGAAAAAGCGCTTGTTGAAGCTAAATTTTTCCACGATAAAAAATTGAAGGATATATCTGTTGAGTTTAATATTTCTCAATCAAGAATATCAAGAATAATTCAAAACGCACTGGACAAGGTTAGACGAGAGTTGGTTAAACAGGAAGAAAAATGAATCTGATATTTGAAAAATCGAATTATGTAGACGGGGTAAATGTAGGAGAGGATAATATAAAACCTGAAGGAATTTCTTCAGACTTTTTGCGTGAAGAGAAAATTGGTTTACCTCAATTAAGTGAACTTGAAGTTATGCGCCACTACAAAGAGTTGGGCGACAAGAATTTCTGCGTTGAATCAGGAATGTATCCTTTAGGCTCCTGTACGATGAAGTATAATCCTAAGATTAATGAGTACCTTGCAGCTTTAGACGGGTTTACTCTTTTACATCCTTTATTTACGGACGAGGATTCACAAGGTTCGCTTCAATTGATGTATAACCTGCAAGAAGCGTTAAAAGTTATAACAGGAATGGATGCTGTAACACTCCAGCCTGCCGCAGGTGCCCACGGTGAATTGACCGGTATGATGATAATCAAGAAATATTTTGAATCTATCGGCGAACCCCGTACAAAAGTTATTATTCCTGATTCCGGTCACGGAACTAATCCTGCAAGTGCAATGATGTGCGGATATCAGGTTGTACAAGTAAAATCAAACGATAAAGGCCTTGTAGATGTTGAGGATTTAAAAACTCTCCTTGATAGTGACGTTGCGGCGATTATGATGACAAATCCTAATACGCTCGGGCTTTTTGAAGAAGAAGTATTAGAAATTGCGGATTTGATGCATAAAAACGGATCTTTGCTCTATTATGACGGCGCTAACCTGAATGCGATTATGGGGTATACAAATCCTGCTCTTATGCATTTTGATGTTTGTCATATGAATCTGCATAAGACTTTGTCTACTCCTCACGGTGGAGGAGGTCCAGGTGCAGGACCTGTTGGTGTTGTTGAAAAATTAAAACAGTTTTTACCGAAGCCGACAGTTGAGTTTGACGGAAATAAATATTACAGAAATTACGATATCCCTCAATCAATCGGAAAGGTGAGAAGTTTTTACGGTAACTTCGGCGTCCTTGTAAGAGCTTATGCTTATGTTCTTATGATGGGAATTAACCTTAAAAAGGCAAGCGGTGATGCCGTCTTAAATGCAAATTATGTAATGGAAAAGCTCAAAGGTGCTTACGATGTTGCCTATGATGAAGGATGTATGCATGAATTTGTTTTGTGCGGCGAAAAACAAAAAGAACAAGGCGCTTCTACTCTTTATATTGCAAAACGTTTGATGGATTACGGTTTCCATCCGCCGACAGTATATTTTCCGCTGATTGTTCATGAAGCAATGATGATTGAACCGACTGAAACTGAGTGCAAAAAACGTTTGGATGATTTTATTGAAGTTATGCTTAAAATAGCGGAAGAAGTAAAAACTAACCCTGATATTCTTCATTCTGCGCCACATTGTGCACCTATTAAAAAAGTTGATGAAACTCAGGCGGCACGTCATCCTGATTTGAAATATGAAGGAGAATACAATGCCTAAGAAAAAGAAGATTAAAGTTGCATTTCCTCATATGGGGACTATTTCTATTGCGTGGGCAGCTGCACTTCGTAAGATTGGCTTGGAAGCATATGTTCCTCCTTACACAAGTAAAAGAACATTGTCTCTTGGCACCAAAAATTCTCCGGAGGCTATTTGTTTACCGTATAAATTAATTCTAGGAAACTTTATTGAAGCAATAGAAGGCGGAGCTGATTATGTTGCTATGATTACTTCTCCAGGTATATGCAGACTTGGTGAATACGGGAATAATATCAAAAATACTCTCTCCGAGCTTGGCTACAAGGCTAATTATATAGAATTATCTTTATATGACGGTTTTAGAGGATTATATAAGTTTTTGAAAGAATTATCAGGAAAAAATAATCCGGTACAAATTATAAGAGCAATTAATATCTGTATGCGGAAGATTTTTGTTATTGATGAATTAGATTCTGTACTTTCATATTACAGAGCCCGTGAAATCAATACCGGTGATGCAGAGAAAAGGTATAAAAAAGCGTTGCAACTTATTGATGCTGCCGATAAAACATCCGTTCTGAAAAAAGCCAGAGTAAAAGCAATTGATTTAATTAAATCTACGAAAATTGATCCTAATAGAGAGGTATTGCACGTTGATTTAACCGGAGAAATATTCCTTGTAAATGATGAGTTTTCAAATCAGAATATTGAACGTGAACTTGGCAGAATGGGTGTTGAAACAAGACGCAGCTTGACCGTCGGAAGTTTCTTGAAAGATGCAATTATTCCAAAGGCATTCAGAAAAGGCGAAACTCACCTTGAACGTGCTGAGAGAATGGCTAAACCTTATCTTACACGTGATATCGGTGGTGATTCTCTGGAATGTATATCAGATGTTGCTTATGCTGATGAAAGAGGAATTGATGGTATCATACACATAAGTCCGTTTACGTGTATGCCTGAGATTATGTCACAGAATATATTCCCTTCTATGCGTGAGGATTGTTCTATTCCGATACTTGCATTGATTATGGATGAACAAACGGGAAAAGCCGGTTATATCACACGTCTGGAGGCATTTGTTGATTTAATGCGACGTAAAAAACGCAAATCTGCTAAGGAGAAAAAATGCTTGGTAAAATAGCTTCGTTTTTTAAATTTATGTCAGATTGGTTTAAATCTGATTTATGTATATTCAAATATTTTTATGATGCTTTGGTTATAACCAATAACAATATAATACTTGCGACACCTTTAATTGTATTTGCAATGTTTTCAGGCATATATTTAATGAAAACAACTGTAACAGCAACTCCTGCGATTGCATTGATATTGATTTTATTTTTTGCAATAACTGCGGTATTTTTTGCCGGTTGGTTTTATACAATTAAACTTGCGGTTGATTCCGCTGATACAACAAAACTGGTTAAACCGGCGGCAAATACGGAGGAAGAAAAAGATTCCGAACGTCATACCGAAAATATGAATGATGATGCTTTTTATCTTCTAAAACAGTTTCCGACAGGAGTCGGAGAGTATTTCCTGCAATTTTTCTTTATGTTCGCAATATTTTTCCTGCTTTTGACTCTTGTTATTATTTTGAGTTATAAGCTGGCATATATGCTTATCGGAAGTATAGGGATTTCTCGTCCAGAGCTTTTCCTTGCCTTATCATCTCCTGATGAAATGTTAAAATTATTAATGTCATTGACGGAAGAACAAAAGATAAAATTGAGTAACTGGAATTTATTCTTCCTATTTACTACTACATTGTATTCTTTTCTTATTATGTTTTGGGCGCCTGAAATCATTGAAAAAAAAGATTCGGTTATAAACGCATTTGTTAATTCAATTGTTAAACTGTTTAAGAAATTCTTTAAATCTCTTGTTATTTTTGCGTATTTAACTCTTTTATATTTTATTATATCAGTTTTATCAGCGCTTATAGTTTCAAATTTCTGGAGTTTTATATTTACCGTTATATACTTCTATTTTGTGGTGTATGCGGCGATACTTGTATTTTTATTTTACAAAAAAGAATTTAAAGATGAAGAATAAAGTAATTGCAATCGCAGGTCCTACTGCAAGCGGAAAAACAAAGCTTGCGATAGAAATGGCTCAACAACTTGATACGGAAATTATCTCTGCTGATTCAAGGTTGGTATACAAAGGTTTTGATATTGGAACGGCGAAACCGACAAAAGCGGAGCAGGAGCTTGTCAAACATTATTTAATAGATGTTGTTGAACCTGAGGTTGACTATTCTGTTGCCGATTTCGCTGATGAAGCAAGAAAAATAATTGATGAAATTCATTCAAGAGGTAAAGTTCCTATTATCGCAGGCGGTACCGGGTTGTATTTTAGAATTCTTCTTGAAAACTATGATTTACCGCGCCTGGAAGCAAATCCGTCTTTGAGGGCCGAATTGGAAGAAAGAGATGTTGATGATTTGTATAATGAACTTTTAATACTTGACCCAAAGGCAGCTGAAAAAATACATAAAAATAATAAAGTCAGGGTTATTCGGGCACTTGAGGTTTGTAAAATTCTTAATAAGCCTTTTTCCGAGGCTATCGGGTTAAAAGAGTCAGCGTATGATGTTGAATGGATATTTCCTCAAATAGAATCAAGAGAGGTTTTGTACGATAGAATTAACAAACGTGTTGATGTTATGATTCAGGACGGTTTGATTGATGAAACAAAGTATTTACTTGCAAAACACGGCAGAATAAAAAATCTTGTTAATACAATCGGATATCAGGAAATCATACAATATTTAGACGGAGTATGTGACTTGGATACCGCAATTGAGGAAATCAAGCAAAATACACGCAGGTACGCCAAACGTCAGTTAACCTGGTTCCGCAGAAATCCTGAACTAAATGTAAATATTTAGCCTTGTTTATCGATATTAGGTTCTTTTTCGGAGTTAGTGATTGCTTTCTGTACAGCTTTTCCTCCGGTCAGCATATTGGTGCCTAGCATCATACAAACACCGGCTGCAGGTATGGCCGCAATAAATTTAAGAACACCTTTTTTTAATCCGGTGCCGGCCAATGCTAAAACACCTGCCCCCAGAGTTGCATATCCAAGGTTTACTTGGCTTTTAGCAAACGATTTAAGCTTTGCCTTTCCTTCTTGAACTTTTGCAGCGTCAGGAGTTTGAACGGAATTATTTGCTGCAGCATTAAAGCTAGGGTTATAATTAAAAACTTGTCCAAGTTTATTGATACTTACCATAAAACCTCCATATCCTACACGTGTTTATTATAATGTAACAAAATAAATAATTTTGCTAGAGCGGGTTTATTATTTTACAAAAAGTAATAAAAAACGGAAAGGGGCTCTTCGCCCCTTTCCATTCAAGATGAACTAAATTCAGTATTTTTAACTGATGTATATATAAAGTAATTTTTTCCATGCTTATTGCATGACTTTAAGAATTTGTTACAATTAGTGACAAAATTGATTTCTCTAACTGCATTGTTGACAAGGAAATTTGCTTGTAGTTAGATAGAGGTATCTTAGTCGAAATTTTCGTGCTGGATTTGACGGCTCAAGATAGTGTTACAAGAAAAAAGGAGATAGGTAATGCCTACAATGAATCAGCTTGTACGTCAAGAACGTAAAAAGCTTAAAGACAAAACAAAATCTCCGGCTTTGATGAATTGTCCTCAAAGACGCGGAGTATGTACAAGGGTTTACACAACAACCCCTAAAAAACCAAACTCAGCACTTAGAAAAGTTGCCAGAGTAAGACTTACAAACGGTTTTGAAGTTACATCATACATTCCGGGTATCGGTCACAACTTACAAGAACACAGTGTTGTTCTTATAAGAGGCGGAAGGGTTAAAGACCTTCCGGGTGTTAGATATCACATCGTTCGTGGTACTTTAGATACTGCAGGTGTTGCAAACAGAGCACAAAGCCGTTCTAAATACGGAGCTAAAAAGGGAGGTAACAAATAATGTCAAGACGTTCTAAACCAGAAAAAAGAATCCCGGCTCCTGATCCGATATATAACAACGTTGATATTTCTAAATTTATCAATAGAATTATGCGTCGCGGTAAAAAATCATTAGCAGAAAAAATCTTCTACGCTACTATGAAACGTATTGAAGAAAGAGTTAATGACAATCCGATTGAAGTATTCCAAAAAGCATTAGCAAATGCTACTCCTCTATTGGAAGTTAAAGCTAGACGTATCGGTGGTTCTACATACCAAGTTCCAATCGAAGTTAAAGCTGACAGAGGATTTGCTCTTGCTTCTTCTTGGTTGATTGCTGCAGCTAAAAACAGAGGCGGTAAATCATTCATCGAAAAATTAACTAACGAATTGATGGATGCTTCTAACGGCTCAGGTGCTGCTTGCAAAAAACGTGAAGATACTCACAAAATGGCTGAAGCTAACAAAGCTTTTGCTCATTACAGATACTAATCTAAATACTTTTGATATAGTATTTGACGTTAAAGCTCTCATTTTATGGGGGCTTTAATTTTTATTAGTGGCTAGAATTCTGTCATTGCGAACGGAGTGAAGCAATCTATTTTGATAATATTCTTGTTTACGGTTCAACAATTTCCCCTATATGAATATGTTTTAGAGCCGCTTCCGTGAAAAATCTGTTAATCGGACCGTATAGTTTCAAGCCGCCGAGCCTTATTAATTTATTATCTCCGGTAACAATTGTAAGGCTTCTGTCTTTAATATTTACATCGACTACACAACCGGGTTCCGTATATTGGGTTGTATTCTCCGTAATTGTTATTTGATATGGATTCGGAACTAATACGCTTTTTCTTGTGAAAAAGTAGGTATTGCTCCAAGGATGGATACATCTTATTTGGGCAGATATTTTAGATGCGTTATCTTTGAACAGAATTTCCGCATCAAAATCTGTTGAAAAATACGATGCGTTTGCTTCATTTTGAGCTATCGGGAATATTACATCTTCAGATAGCTTTTCTAACAGTTCGCATATAGCTCCTCTCGCTTTTAATACAGTTTTTGCCTTTAATTCCTTTGCTGTATCCGATTGGGTAATTTCAACCGTTCGCTGGTCAAGAATTGCTCCGGAATCAAAATTTTCATCCATCAGGTGGAAAGTTACTCCGCTTTGTTTTTCTTCGTGCAAAATTGTCTGCATGTAAGGATTTGGGCCTCTATATTTTGGTAAAAGTGACGGATGAACGTTAATTGTTGCAATTTTCGGAATATTAAAGATTTCTTTTTTTATTTTTTCACTCCAGGAGGCAACAATCATTATATCAGGGTTAAGTTTAAGAAGCTGACGTCTGAAGGATTCTGAATTTGCGCTTTTTGCCTTTATTTCGTGAAGTTTATAACTCTGTATATAGTTGTAATCACAGTCAGAGAATAAAAGATCCTTTATCCATCTGACAGGGCGCGGATATTTTACTCTGTCATGCCGGAATACTCCCACAATTTGCGAGCCGGAATCAAGTGTTCCTGCAATCATATTTGTGAACATATCCCCGTAACCGATTATTACAACCTTTAGCATTCTTTGATATCCTTATTAATTTGTTCAGTTAATTCTTCAAGAGAATTAAACTTTTTTTCATCTCTTATTTTCTTTATAAATTTGATTTCAATATCAGTATTATATATGTTTTTATCAAAATTTAAAATATGCGCTTCGACAACAGGCTCAAGGTTTGCCCCAATAGTTGGTTTTTTGCCGAAATTTACTACCGATTTCATTCCGTTAATTGTGGCAGAGTATGCTCCAAACGGTATTTCAACTATCGAATCAGGGTATTTGATATTTGCTGTCGGGAAACCTATTGTGTGCCCGATATGGTTTCCGTGTATGACTCTTCCTTTGATTGAAAATTCGTAACCCAGCATTTTGTTTGCGGATATTATATTTCCGGCAGATAAAAATTCTCTTATTCTTGAAGATGAAATGATTTCTCCGTCCATTGTTTGAGGCGGTACTTCAATATATTTATAGTTGTATATAGATTGATATTCTGTCAATAACTCCGGAGTCCCTGATTTGTTTGAGCCGAATGTATGGTTAAAACCTGTTGCAATAACCTGCGGATGAAAATTATCATATAACATTTTTAGATAATCTTGGGCTGAGGTTTGGGCAAGTTCAGGAGTAAAATCAAGTTCAAAAAGGTAATCTATGCCTAAATCGGAGATTAATTTTGCCCTTTTTTCTCTTGTAATTAAATACTTATCAGATGAAAACGGACGTTTCTTAAATGTGATAACCGCTGTTTTCCTGTCGTTGATATTTTGGATGGATTTAATAACTTTTCTATGTCCGGTATGTACACCGTCAAAAAAGCCGAGAGCCAAAGAGCAGTTATTAATTTTAGTCAGTTTATCAAATATTTCCATAGGTTTAATTATAATACAAATACTTCGCTGAACTTTGTATCCATAAACTTATCAAATTCCTGAGGAGTGGAAGTTCCGGTACAATGGTAATGAAACCAGGGATTTACGCTTGATAAATCGGCTTTTGCCATTATCATTGATATTTCGGGAGAGTGGCATCGTTTTAGAACGTCAGATGCGGTGATTACATTCTGGCAGTAATCTTTGAACCACTCATGATTTTTGATATCGGCAATGATTTTTGACTTGATAGGTGAGGGTTTTAGAATTTTTTCAGCATATTCGGCGCTTACAAATTCGTGCCCGTGGTGGATAACTCCGCCTTTTTTACCGATATCATGAAGTAGAATGGCATATTTTAGAATTGTTTTATTCTCAGGTGTCAGTGTTTCATATAGCGGATTTCTGTACGCAGCTTGTAATGTTTTTATTGTATGTACGTCAACCGTATAAGCATGCGTTTTATGCTGTAATTTTCCTATAATTCCGACAAATTCCGGAATATCTTTTAGAATATTGTCGAAATATTCCTCAAGATACTCTGATTCGAAGGTAGTTTTGTTTCTTAAAAAACGTTCAACATAGGGATTTATTTTTGATTCCGGATTTGATTGAAGAAGTCCGTCAAATCCGTCAACGCCTTTTGTAATAGCGCATTTTGCCCAATCTTCTTCCGGGAAACGGCTTATATCAGATAAAAATTCTTCTCTGGGATATTTCAGCGGTATTTTATTAATCTCAAATTCTGTTATTTTTTCCATATTTATATCATACCCGGAATGATATTTTTTTGTAGTATAATTAGCATATAGTTTTAGTTGAGGTATTTTATGCAAAAAACATTGGAAAGAAAAAGTGTTAAAACAATAGATTTTAATTGTGACCTTGCGCAGGGTTACGGTGTATATAGAAATAATAATGAATTAGACTTTTTACAATATGTAAGTTCTGTTAATATTTCTTGCGGATTTCATGCAGGTGATCCGATGACAATAAAGAATGCACTTCTTGCGGCTAAAGATAATAACGTTGTAATTGGTGCTCACATAGGTTTTGATGATATACAAGGTTTTGGTTACAGACCGATAGAATTGACAGAGGATGAATTAGAAGCTCTCGTTATTTATCAGGTTGGTGCTTTGTTATCATTTGCTAAAGCGTATAAACTTGAAATTGAGCATGTAAGACCACATGGTGCTATGTATAGACGAGCAGGAGAGGATTTTAGATTCGCAACAATTCTTGCCCGTGCAATACAGAAAAGTTCTCAATGGCTTACATATTTTGGGCCGGCAGGCGATGTTACCGAAAAAATCGGGGATTATGTAAAAATTCCTGTTGCTCAGGAAATTATGCTGGATAAAGTTTATACTCCTGATTTGGTGGTTGATTATGACGTTCCGGATATAGTTGATACTGAATCTTGTATAAAAAGATTGCAGCATTTCTTGCATACATCACAAATTGATAATAATGCGGAAGGCAAAAGCTATGTTGAAGCGGATACTATCCATTTTTCAAATAAGTATCCGAATTCGTTAGAGATTTTAGAACGTTCAAGAGCATTGATTACTCCTGAACCGGTTAATTACGGTAAAGTTAAGTTATCAGGCTGGGTGGATTAAGGTATGAATATGAAAAAAAATATGATGAAAATCCCGAAAGATGCGGGATGGCTTATTCCGGGTTTGGAAGTAAAAAGATGGTTTGCTCTTATATTTTTGGGCTCTGTATTGATAATGTTGGGGATTTTAACCTTATTTAGTCCTCGTTCAGTATATACTTTTTTAAACTATTTAAAATCAATGGCATCTCATGATGTACTTGCAGTTGCTGTTATAATTCCTGGTGTGATTTTATTCTTTAAAGGATGGCAGAAAACAAACCTTTCCATGCTTGATTTAAGAAACGGCAGAGAAAAGGAAACAATGCTTGAGGCATTGTATCGCCGCAAAAAGCTTAATAAAGGCCCTAAAATCGTTGCAATAGGCGGCGGTACCGGGCTTTCTATGCTTTTAAAAGGTATTAAAGGGATTACCAATAATATTACGGCTGTTGTAACGGTTGGTGATGACGGCGGAAGTTCAGGTCGTTTAAGAGAAGAACTCGGTGTATTACCTCCAGGAGATATCAGAAACTGTATTGCAGCACTGGCTGATGATGAAGATTTGGTTACAAAGCTCTTCCAGTACAGGTTTAAGATTGGTGAAGGATTAAAAGGGCACAGTTTTGGCAACTTATTTTTAACTGCTCTATGTTCAATTACGGGAGATATGGTAAGAGCGGTTAAAGAATCTTCAAATGTATTATCAATAAGAGGCCGTGTGCTGCCGTCTACACTTGATAACATGAAGCTGGCAGCCGAAATGGAGGACGGCAGAATTATTCATGGTGAATCTGCGATTCCTGAAGCAGGCGGCAAGATTAAAAGATTGTTTACCGAACCTGCTGAATGTAAGGCTTTACCGGAAGTTATTGACGCTATTCATGATGCAGATTTAATTATCATGGGCCCGGGAAGTTTATTTACAAGTGTTATTCCAAACCTTCTTATTAAAGAAATTGCAGAAGCGGTTGCAAAATCTCACGCTAAGAAGATTTATGTATGTAATATAATGACTCAAAAAGGTGAAACGGATAACTATTCTGTTGCAAGCCACGTTAATGCTTTGATTAACCATGCAGGAAGCCGTGATATTCTTGATGCGGTATTGGTAAATAACAGCTTGCCGACAGAACTCTCACCTACTTATGCAAAATACGGTTCATATCCTGTTGTTCTGGATATGGAAAACTTAACTCCGATAGGCGTAAAGGTTGTTACAGGTAATCTTCTTGAAGAAGAAGAAAGTAAAAACGGGCTTATAAGACACAGTTATCATAGAGTTGCAAGGGCAATATACTACTGGTACAAACGTCAATTGAAAGAAGATAAGAAGAGATAATGAAAACAACAGTAAGAACAATAAATAAGCTTAAATCAGACGGTCAAAAAATAACAGTTTTGACCGCTTATGATTATTCTACGGCAAAATATTTTGATGAAGCCGGTGTTGATATTATTCTGGTAGGTGATTCTCTGGCAAATGTTGCTCTGGGTTATGATTCAACACAGAAAGTATCAATGGAGGAGATGCTGATATTCACGGGCGCTGTTGCAAGAGGTGTTAAAAATGCAATGGTTGTCGGTGATATGCCCTTTATGTCTTTTAACGTTTCTGTTGAAAAAGCTTTAGAAAATGCAGGGAAAATGGTTAAAGCCGGAGCAGGAGCTGTTAAAATAGAAGGTTGTAATGATTATATTCTGCAAATTGTAAAAAGGCTGACTGAATCCGGTATTCCTGTTATGGCTCATTTAGGGTTTACTCCTCAATATATCCATTCAATCGGCGGTCATCGTATTCAAGGTAAAACTAAATCCGATACGGAAATTATACTTGATGCGGCTAAACAATTACAGGATGCAGGCGCTTTTTCACTTGTCCTTGAATTGATTCCGGAAGAAAGCGCAAAATATATAACAGAGAATCTGGAAATCCCGACAATAGGTATAGGGGCAGGGAAATATTGTTCTGGACAGGTGCTTGTATCTGATGATATGCTGGGCAAATTTTCCGATTACGTCCCAAAGTTTGTCAGACAGTATGCGAATTTAAAAGATATTATACTAAATGCCGCAAAAAATTATTGTGAAGATGTAAAAAACGGGAAATATCCCGAAGAGAAAGAGGTTACACATGTTAGTTCACAAGATTAGTGAAGTAAAAGATGCCGTAAATAAATGGCGGGGAGAAGGTTTAAAAATAGGTTTAGTTCCAACAATGGGTGCCTTGCATGCAGGACACGCAAGTTTAATTAAAAAAGCTGTTGAAACCTGTGATAAGGTTATTGTATCGGTTTTTGTCAATCCGATTCAATTCTGTCCGGGAGAAGATTATAACGAGTATCCGAGAACACTTGATAAAGATGTTGAGCTTGCGGAATCAATAGGTGCGGATTTGATTTTTGCTCCGACACCTGATGAGATGTACGGCGCAGGACAAAGGTTATCTAACGATACTCTTGCTTATGTTGTTCCTCCATTTTTCTATGTAAATAAACTTTGCGGCAAATCTCGTGTAGGACATTTTGACGGTGTTTGTACCGTTGTTGCAAAGCTGTTTAATATAACAGGTGCCGATTATGCTTTCTTCGGTCAAAAAGATGCTCAGCAGCTTGTTATTATAAAGAAGTTTGTAAAAGATTTAAACTTCCCGATAGAAATAGTATCTTGCCCGATAGTAAGAGAAGAATCAGGATTGGCATTGAGTTCCCGTAATAAATATCTGACAGAAGACGGAAAAAAAGATGCGCTTGTTTTATCAAAGATTCTTTTTAATATCAAAGCCTGCTACGAAAAAGGTATAACTGATGTTTCTGCATTAAAAGAAACAGCATTTTCTTATCTGACGGATAAGCATGATATGGAATATCTTGAGTTTGTGGACAAGAATGATTTAGAAGATAAGACAACTGCCGATAATGACACACTTGTTTTAATAGCCTGCCGTGTCGAAGGTGTAAGATTAATTGACAATATATTATTGGCTTAGCACTTTGTTTGTGCTCTAATAATAGATGTATATAGCATTAATAGGAGAGATTTAAATTTATGAACACAGAAGAAAGAACTTTTGTTGCGATTAAGCCTGATGGCGTAAAAAGAGGATTAGTTGGAAAAATTATTTCTAGATTTGAAGATAAAGGGTTTAAAATTATCGGGTTAAAGCTTCTTCAAGTGACTGCAGAACAAGCTGCTGCGCATTATGAAGAACACTTAGGAAAACCTTTTTACCCTAGATTGGTACACTATATAACAGGCGGTCCTATTGTTGCTATGGTTGTTGAAGGATACAACGCAGTTGCAAGTGTAAGACACCTTGTTGGTGCAACTGACCCTTCTGATGCTGACGTTGGTACTATCCGTGCTGACTTTGCGCAATTAAAAGAATACAATGTTATTCACGCATCTGATTCAGTTAAGAGTGCTGAACGTGAAACAAAAATTTACTTCGCTGATAATGAACTTTGCGATACCTGGTCTAATATGTTAGAAATGCTTATCGCAGAAGAAGAAGGAACTAAATGCTAGGAGAAAAAGAGTATTTTTCTTATGAATTAGAGCATATAGATGCAAAGACCGGTGCAAGAGCCGGTATTTTGCATACTCCGCATGGTGATATAAAAACACCTATATTCATGCCTGTCGGAACAAATTCAACGGTGAAGCTTGTTACTAACCACCATTTGTATGAATCTGGTGCACAGATTATTTTGGGGAACTCTTATCACCTTCATTTGAGAGCAGGTTCAGAGCTTATAAAACAGTTTGGCGGTATTCACGGGTGGATGAACTGGAATAAACCTGTTCTGACTGATTCTGGCGGATTCCAGGTGTTTTCGCTTGCTCATTTAAGAAAGATATCGGAAGATGGTGTCGAATTTCGTGATCCGAAGGATGGCAAGAAACATTTTATTTCACCGGAAGTTTCAATGGAGATTCAGCAAAATATCGGTGCCGATATTATAATGGCATTCGACCAGTGCTCTCCGTATCCTTGTGATTATAATTTTGCAAAGGCTGCAATGGAAAGAACGCACCGCTGGTTAGAACGCTGTATAAAGGCAAAAACTAATCCTCGTCAGGCACTGTTTCCAATATGCCAGGGGGCGTTTTTCGAAGATTTAAGACGTGAGAGTGCGGCTTTTGTATCTCAATTTGATGCAACAGGTTATGCAATAGGCGGTTTAAGTGTCGGAGAACCTAAAGATATGATGAATCATTTTGTTGAATTCACCGCTCCGCTGCTTCCTGAAAATAAACCTCGCTATCTAATGGGTGTTGGTACTCCTGAAGATTTACTCGACGGTATTAAGCGCGGTGTGGATATGTTTGACTGCGTGCTTCCAACCAGAAATGCAAGACACGGTTCATTCTTTACCTGGGACGGAAAGAAGCAGATAAAAAATGCTCAATATCAAACGGACTCAAGTCCTCTGGATACCAATTGCCAGTGCTACACGTGTCAAAATCATTCTAAAGCGTATTTGCGACACCTCTACAAATGTAATGAGGGTACCGGTCAGGCACTTTTATCAATACATAATATCACATTTTTAGTACAGTTCTCTCAGCTTGTAAGGCAGGCTATACTTGAAGATCGGTTTGATGAGTTCTATAATGAACACTACCCTGCTTTTGTAAAGTAATGTTAAGATTTTAAGCATGACTGAAATTAAAGAGCATGCCCATGACTTTTTATATATAAAAGTAAAAGAGAGAATACATATTAATAAGGTGGTCCTATGAGCGAAGCAAATGCTTATGTTGCTTCTACTTCATCAATCAATCAACGCAACAAGCTAATTAAATATGATACAGAAGCGGAACAGCAAATACAACAGCTACAACAAACACAATCAACCAATTCAATAATTATTAAAGAGGACATCGAAGATGCACGAACAGAGCAAAAAGATGTTCAAAAAAATCCAACTATTTTTGCACGTATGACAAGAGAGCAGGCTGTTAAAAATGGTGTCTTGGATTTATTCAATAAATATGACAGTATTGAAACTGACGGAAAAATCTCCGATAAAGAATATGCCCGCTATCGTGCAAGCAAGTATACCGGAGAGGGCGGTCAATTTAGCCTTGATAACGAAGAATTTTTAAACTCTTCTGCAAAAGAACAGTTTACCAAAATGCTTGAAACCTCATTCAAAGAACTTGGGATAAGTGAAGAAGTAACAGAGCTTATCAAAAAATTGAAAACCGGAGAAAAGAAAGATCCTGAAATTCTTTTAAAAGAGCAATTTGGAATAGATTTATCTCAATGCAAAACTGAAGAAGAAAAACTAAAACTATTTCAAGAGGCAATAAACAAACGATATGCGTTTGATTTAAAAGACACAGATTCCCTATATTCAAAGCATTATGCACGTATTGCATCCGGAGATTATACCGTTGAAGAACAAGAACTTCACGGGGAATTAGATCCTGAACAAATTGCATATTATGCAGAATTGGCAACTCGCCGTGATGCAATGGTTGAACTTGCCGGATACTTTGCAGAGTCTAATCAAGAAGGTCAAATGATGCTTGTAAAAAGTATCGGTACATTAGATAAAGTTGTTCAAACCGGTATTATTGGAGCTGCAATTTATTCTGCTGATGATAAAGAAACAAGACATAATTATGCAAAATTAATTGCTAATCAAGATTTGAATTTAACAGCTTCCAGTCAAATGCTTCTAAGATCTGCAACACTCGCTTTTGATAGTAATTTAACAATGGGCGAGATGATGGAGCTTATTTCCAGAAGAGAAAATTATGATACGGCAGCCGCTCAAACTATGATGTTTAAAGAAACTGATAATGTAGAACGTGCAAAAGTATCTGCCGGTTTAATTACTCAGGAGCAATATGACAATAACTATGCAACTGTATATGCCGGTACAGCATATAAACTTGAAGAAGCGGCTGATGCATATAAATTTGTAATTGATAATGCAAATGATAATAACCGTGCCGGAGCAATGAATACACTTGCATCTAATGCGTATAAAATTGACGATGCTTCACAGAGAGACGGGGCAATTAACAATATTAAAAGCTCCGAATATTACACACCTGATGTAATGAGAGCTCTGGATAAATCCTATATTGAGTCATTATCTGGTAGTAATAACGCATCTAATGCATCTGCACATACCAATCCTATAACAAATGATAATTTACTGTCTTACGATTTTATCAGCAAAACAAATGATGTAATCGAAAACGGTACTGAGGCAGAAATATCCAAATATGTCAGAGCCGAAATGAAGGATATTGATACTCCAAGAGGTACAACCAAACAACATAGAGATATAACAAGACAGCAAGGCATGTACATATTAAGCAAGCTTATATCTCAAGGCAAAATTCAAGGAAGTCCTTATGAGGGCTACGTTATCAATAAATTGAGTGCACTGCCGCCTCAGACATTGGTAAACATGTATTTGAGCGCTAATCAAAAAGTTCAGACATATTTTGATAAAAATCACCTTGTAAATCCTTTATGGGTTGCGATGAATGCTCCTGAATCTGCTATTAAAAATATGAATGAAACTATGCAGGAAAAGGTACATTTTTTAAGAGGTGAACAAACTCAAAATATTACTTAATAAACTCTTCATCAAAATAGCCTGAACGGTTGTATTCAAAACCTTTGAGTTCGCCTT
Source organism: Candidatus Gastranaerophilales bacterium (assembly GCA_944324825.1). Classification (GTDB taxonomy): domain Bacteria; phylum Cyanobacteriota; class Vampirovibrionia; order Gastranaerophilales; family Gastranaerophilaceae; genus UMGS1585. The sequence goes on along the minus strand of CALUXU010000006.1, from coordinate 11,973 downwards.
CTCGGTTATACTTAGGACTAAAAATTACACCGAATGCCTGACGTTTACCGTCTTTATATATTCCATGTTCATTTGCAAATTTTATTGCATTACGGTTATAACGTTTTACTGCATCAGAAGTTTCAAATGATTTGGTAGTACCTGTTCTTTCTTTAGAAAGAGCCTTTGCCTGACCTATTCGTTTACCCCACTCATCTATAACCCTAACATCTTTTCCGGTAATTATATTTACATATCCTTTTGCTTTGTTATATACTGAACGAACTTTAGGTATAAAGCTGTAATCTCTATCACCGACGAATTGTCGTTTATCATATTTGAAGGTATCAACAAGTTCATGATTTTTTGATTTTAAATTTTTTGCACCATTTAACTGGCGTACAAGATACCTTTCACAAGTTCGCATGTTCTTATCTGATATTATTCTTTTGCCGTCAGATGTGAAAAAGTAAACGTGGGTTGCTGAACGAAAATTGACACTGTTATTATTGTTCATTATGCCCTGTTTCCCATCTGTGGTCTAAATTGGCTTTTGATTGGTTAGCTGTTAGCTTTGCTTTAATCATATTATATGCAAGAACAACAGTACCGACTGCACCTGCAAGTAATTTACCTTTTGTAGAAAGTGTTTTTGGTGCATGTTTAAAGGTATTTTTGACGGCATTACCAGCCAAGACGACTCCGCCTGCTGCTGCACCGTATAATAAGCCTTTTACTGTTCCGCCAACCATATATCCTGCATCAATAAAAAACTTTCTTGCGTTAATAAATCCGTTTTTAGTGCGTGTTAAAAATCCCTTCTTTTCTTCAGGCTTAACAAATTTATCCTCAATAGGTTTTCCGCACTGCGGGCAGATGCGATGCTCACATTGACAAGTTTCCGTTTTATTTGGTTCAGCCTTAAATGCCGGTATTGATGAAGAAAAACCTACTGTCATATTAACCCGCCTTTCACACACTATCTACACTTATTTTAATACATGTAAACGAATATTTTTGCTAGTTTCAGCCTTATTTTTAACAAAATTTTACATATTTTTGAGGAGTTGTTTTCCGTGTGGTAAAATACTTTCATAGCGTATACAGTTGTGGGAGAATTATTTTAAATGAACAGTACTGTTATTGTAGGCAGAGCCGGTCAGGACGCCGAAATTAAATATTTTGAATCAGGCAAAATAAGAACAACTTTTTCACTTGCTGTAAACAGATGGGACAGCAAAACAAAAGCGGAAGTGACAGATTGGTTTAATATTGATGTATGGGATAAACAAGCTGAGTTTGCCGGCGAGTACATTAAAAAAGGACGTCTTGTTGCTGTTGACGGCAGAATCCAGACCAATAAATGGAAAGATGCATCTGGAGAAGAAAGAGAAAGATTTTTGGTTGTTGCAAATAACGTTAGATTATTAGGTTCAAAACGGGACGCTGAGTAATGATTTTTTCTAATCAGATTGGTATTATTGCAGATGATTTAACGGGTGCAAACGATACGGCACTCCAATTCCAGAAACGTGGTGTAAATACAAATATTCTTCTGGATTACAATGAGATTACCCAAACTTCAACAGAAATGGGAGTTTGGTCTGCATCAACAGAATCAAGAAATATTGATGCAGAAACGGCTTGTCAAAGGGTTGAAGAGGCTGTACATTCGATTTCGACATCATTAAATATTGAACACTTTTATAAGAAAATTGATTCAACAATGCGCGGAAATATCGGCCCTGAAACTTTGAGAATGGTTGAAGTTCTTGATATGGATGCTGCGGTTGTTATACCGGCATTTCCTTCTGAGGGCAGAATTACGGTTGGCGGATATCATTTATTGAAGGGGATTCCGATAGGACGTACAGAGCTTGCTCAGGATCCGCATTCCCCGATTTTGGAATCGCATGTTCCGACTATATTAAAAAATCAATTAAAAGAAAAAGGTGATTTGGTTGCGCACGTCGAGCTTAAAACAATAATGAACGGTGCCGGCCCTATTCTGATGAAAATTAACGAATTAATTAAATCAGGCAAAAAACTTATTGTTGCTGATGCGGCTTCTATTGTTGATATTGAACAAATAGTATTGGCAATTAATAAATCTGGATTCAATATTCTTCCTGCAGGAACAGCGGCTGCAGCATCGGTATTATCTGCTATATGGCTTCCTGATGAAACCAATTATATCCCGCGCTCGCTTCCGAAATTGCCTAAGCTGATTATTTCCGGCAGTGCAACAGGGATAAACAGTAATCAGATAGAAAAACTTAAAAACAGCGATGATTCGGATAACATTTATGAAATCGGTCTTACCGAAAAAAACATTCTGGAGGGCGTTCAACAATCTATGGTGGATACGATTGTATCCAGTTTGGGGCAAGAAAATACCGTACTGGTTCATTCCTCTTACCTTGTAGATAATTTCGATGGTTTTTCTGATGATTCTTTGAATGCAGAGCTTACCAGAACAAAATTTGCCAGCCGAATAACCGATTTCTTGGCAGAATTAACCAAACGTGTTATCGCTGAAAAAAATGTTCTGCTTGTAGCTCTCGGCGGTGAAACTTCTTATAAATGCTGTCGAGCAATAGATGCAATGGAGTTATCTCTTATTGACGAAGTTCTGCCTGCAATTCCTTTATGTATCGACAGAAAAGATCAATTGATAATTACAAAATCCGGGAATCTCGGGAACTCTGCAACATTAATTGATATTGTAAAATATATTAACCGTCATGAACAACTATAATAATAAAATTGCAATAACAACAGGAGATTATAACGGTATTGGTGCAGAAATTACCGTGAAGGCTCTTAATGAATTAAATTTACCATCTGATGAAATTGTGATTATTTCAAATCCCAAATTGTTAAAAGGGTTGAAAAATGATTATGAAATTATTTCTTTGCCTGCTGACAACGTTGAGTACGGGAAACTTTCCGCTGATTCCGGTGAATTCTGTTTTCAAGCACTCAAAACAGCCTGCGAAATTTCTCCGCGAGCCATTGTTACCGCACCTGTATCAAAAGAAGCGCTGCATCTTGCAGGACATAAATTTAACGGGCAGACGGAGGTCTTAGAGTATTTTCTGGCACATAACGGAGAAAAAGCTGAAATGCTTTTTATATCGGATTTCTTTGATGTATTTCTCCTCACAAGACATTGCGCGCTCAAGTCAATAACAATTTCTGAGAATATGATAATTGATAAAATAATTCGGTTGAATAGATTTTATCAGGAGAATACAAAATTTGCGCTCTGTTCATTAAATCCTCATGCCGGCGAGGACGGAATTTTAGGAGATGAAGAGATTGAAATAATTATTCCTGCCGTTAAAAAACTGCGTGATATGGGGATTGATATTACAAATCCGCTGCCTTCGGATACGTTATTTGTTGATGCCGTGCAAAATTCCATTAAGGGACAAAAAGCACCTTATGACTGCTATATCGCAATGTACCATGATCAAGGACTTATACCTGTTAAATCTGCAGCACCTTACACAACGGTTAATACAACAATAGGACTTCCGATATTAAGGACTTCTCCTTCACACGGAACGGCATTCAATATTGCAGGGCAAAATATCGCGGATGCAAGGTCAATGGTATCTGCAATTAAAACCGCGTATAAGTTAACAAAACATCAGGCTCCAGCTTCTTTATAGATTCCAGACGAAATTCTTTTGCGAATTTAACTAAAGATACAGAATCCCCGTCAAAGGCGGATTTGGCAGTATTATCATTGAGTATTTTAGGGGCGGTAAAGTGGTATAATTTATCAATCAGCCCATCTTTCAGGAATGCTCCCGAGAGTTTCCCGCCGGCCTCAACAAATACTGACATAATTTTTCTGTTATAGAGTTCATTAAGTATGTATTGAAGAGATAAGTCTTTGCTGCAAATAAATTCAATATGAGGCTGCTCAGGGCACTCAGAATGAGTTTTTTGTGTAAAAAGGTATATTTCCCCCTGTTTAAATATTTCTGATGAAAAATCGCATCTTAAATGCCTATCAATAATTATTTTGTTTTTGTGAAACATTTTAGGGTTGTCGGCAATTACCGTTGACGAGGAAGTAAGTATTGCATCATACTGCTTTCGCAGCTTATAGGCATATTTTCTTGCTTTATCTGAGGTAATCCATTTTGAATCACCTGTCGAGGAGGCAATTTTTCCGTCAATGGTTGTAGCGGTTTTCAAGGCAACAAATGTGCGTTTTTGATTTATATTCGTAAAAAATACCTCATTAAGTTTGTTACCTTCTTTTTCAAGAACGCCTTGAATAACTTCAATACCTGCATCTTGTAATCTTTTGATACCACCTGCTGCTTTAGGGTTTGTATCATTAGAAGATATAACAACACGTTTAATTCCGTATTCAATAATTATATCCGTACAAGGCGGAGTTTTGCCAAAGTGATTGCAAGGCTCAAGATTTACAATGAGTGTCCCGCCTTTTGCCGCATTTTTATCAAGTTTTAAAAGCGCATCCCTTTCAGCATGGTTTTCACCGTATTTTTTATGATAACCGGTTGATATAATATTCCCCGCACTATCAAGAACAACACATCCGACAAGCGGGTTAGGCGATGTTTTACCTGTACCCTTTTGTGCAAGTTTAAAACAGGTTTTCATGTATTTATCGTACTCGTTCATATTTGTATTTTAACCTAAAAAATGCTAATATAATACAAAAAAGGGGGCAGATATGAAATTAACATACTTAGGTCATAGTGCATTCGAAATTAAAACAGGTAAAGCTCAAATATTGATTGATCCTTATCTTGTTTGCAAACCGAATTATGACAGAGGGAATGTTACCGATATATTTGTAACCCATGGTCATGGCGATCATTTAGGTAGTGCCATGGATATTTCAAGACAGAGCGGTGCTGTGATTAATGCGGTATTTGAACTGGCAAATTATTGTTCTGCAAACAAATCCAGAGCAAACGGTTACGGTCTTGGTGCTTGGATTAAATTTCCGTTCGGACGTGCAATATTTTTACCTGCCTTCCACTCAAGCTCTTCTCCTGACGGAGTTTATACAGGATGTCCTGCCGGAATTTTATTTGAAATCGAAGGAAAAAGAATCTTTCACGCAGGCGATACCTGCTTGAATTCGGAAATGAAAGTTTTAAAAGAAGTTTTCAGACCTGATGTTGCTATACTTCCGATAGGCGGTACATTTACGATGGATGTTGAGCAGGCAGCAATTGCGGCTCAATGGATAGGTGCTCCAAAGGTTATTCCTATGCATTATAATACTTTTGATGCGATTGCGGCGGATGTATCAAAATTTGCGGAAGCGATTGAAGAGCAAGGAAAAGAACCTGTTATTATGCCTGTTGGAGAATGTATAGAGATATAAACTAGTCTAAACAGATGAAATTATCTTAATACCATTCAAAAAATATGGATTTTTTCCGTAGTGTCATTATATATAGTAGTAAGAACTATAAGGAAGCAGGAAAATGACACTAGGGGTTTATTCTAACAATTACATTCCGCGAGAAAAGTATGCGATAAAAGATAATACCGCTAACACTCATACTGATGCGGACGGTCATAGTTCGTTTTTAGAAGAATTTGTTCAGGATGAGGCTGCGGAAAAACGCTTGAAGGCGGCGTTAGAGCGTGAAGAAAAACAAGTTGAAGAAATACCTGTTGAATATACCATCCCTTCTCACGCTAAAATAAGTGACTATATAGACAATTATCTTTTAATCAATGCCGAGCAAGTTGCTTGTACAAATATGACACAACACTTAATCAAGAGTGATGAATTGAAAGAAACTCTGGGGTTTTTGAATACGCAGGCAGCAAAAACTATGTTTGAAGGCAGAAAACGTCCTAATTTTGCTGAGGCAAAACGTATCCCGCAATTTAAGACAAGCATGCTTACAACACGACCTGTTAATTCTCCGAATTTCTTCAGTACAGGTATAGACGGAAGTACAAATAATTTCTTTATGACAGGCAAGTAGGATGAAGCTTGAACTTGACTGCTATACTTTCGGGCAAATTCCTTTAAATACTGCCGGAGAAATTATTGATTACGCAAAAGAGATAGGGATTTCATCTATTGACACGGCTGCTTTGTATTCGGGTTCAGAATCTGCGCTGGGCAGATTAAATATTGAGGATTTCGATGTCATAACAAAAACTGTTAAAATAGACCGTACCATTTCCAGACAGGAAAATTTTGAACTTTTTAGAGAAGCATTTTATCAATCTCAGAGAAATCTCGGGTATATTGAATTATATGGATTAATGTTTCAGTCGGCTCAGGATTTGTTGTCGGAACAGGGGCTTGCTTTGTGGGATTTGGTGAACGATTTTAAAGATAAGGAATATGTCTACAAGCTTGGGACAGCTGTGACTGAGCCGGAGGAATTGGCAGATATTCTTGATACTGTTGATATTGATATTGTTCAAATTCCACTTAATCTCTTAGACCAAAGGTTTATTGGTATGCTGCCTGAATTAAAGCGTAAACGAATTGAGGTTCATACAAGAGGAACATTTTTGCAAGGTTTGATATTAATGAACAGGTATCAGATTCCGGAATATTTTAGGGAAATTATACCTGTTATTGCTTCTATTCCGGAGCCAAAAGCTGCTTATGCGCTTTCATTCCCAAAATTAATTAAAGAGATTGATAAAATATCCATCGGGGTTAGGAGTAAAAGGGAATTAGAAGAAATTTTCAGCATGTATAATTTTGATGTAGAAACGATTGATTATTCGGTATTTAGAGTTGATAAACCGGAATTTATAAATCCTTCCGTATTTAACATTAATATGTAAATATATGTGAATATATTTATAAAAAAGGTTTATCTTAAAATATATTCCTGTTATCATGTTCAGGACAGAAGAGTCAACCAATAAATAATCATCTCATTGGTATTAAAGGAGTGTTTGTTATGGTAAAAGCAATCGGGAGTTATTACTCTCCGGAACATAAAGTTCAGACTATTCGCGAGCGCACAATTGACGACGGTAAAAAAGGGCTTGCCGTAGGTGCTGTCTTTGGTGCTATAGAAGGTTATACACGTAAAAGCTGGCTGACCAAAGGTGAACCAAGTGATAAGTTTATAAAAACGGTTAGTTTTAACATGTCTAAAGAACTGCCGAAGGACGAGCATAATGAATTTGAAAAGGTAAGAAACTTTTTCAAAGCATTAGTTGATTACAAATCAGAATTACCTGAATTGAGAACAAGAATTGAAGAAAGTAAAGAATTGACTAATGCAGTCGATAAAAAAGAAGGCGAAACAGTTAAAGATGCTTTAGACAGAATATTTTCTCAAGATAAAATGAAGGTAAAACATGATTTGCGCAACATGCAGGATAGAACTGTTGTTGACAAAAAAGTTGATTTACAGGCTGCCAAAAAACTTGTAAATGCTAATTTTGATAAAAAAGCCGGTGCATTGAAAAAGGCAGACGGTACATCAAAAGAAATGTTTGCTGTGCTTAAGAAATCTGCGAGATCTATAAAACTTGGTACGGCAGTTTCGCATACAATGGCAGCTGCGGTTGTGGCAGGTACTGCTGGACTTTTAATTGGAACACGTCATATGTCTAAAGAATCGTAATGTCACAATTTAATGTATTTGAATAAAAGAACCCTGCCGGTATAACCGGTAGGTTCTTTTTATGTTTACCATGAAATATTATTTACAATTGTTAACACATGTAGTATTATAAGTAAGGTATGGATGATCAATCAAATTTATTTACGGATATAAAAGAAAAATTAATTGCTCAAAATCGTCCGCAGGAAGATATTGACCAGATTGAAAAAGCCTTTGAATTTGCAAAAAAACTTCATGAAGGGCAATACCGTGTGTCAGAAGAACCATATATCATCCATCCGGTTGAAGTTGTAAAAATTCTTGTTGATTTAAAAGCTGATACCCATACTCTTATGGCTGGCTTTTTACATGATATTCTTGAGGATACAGATACGAAACCTGAAGAAATAAAAGAGCTTTTTGGCGATGATGTTCTAAATCTTGTACAAGGTGTAACTAAACTCGGCAAACTGCAGTTTAAATCCAAGGAGGAGCGTCAGGCAGAAAATTTTCGCCGACTGTTTATTGCAATGGCAAGTGATTTTAGAATAATTTTTCTTAAACTTGCCGACAGATTGCATAATATGCGTACTCTTAATTTTATGGCTGCCGCAAAGCAGCAGAGGATTGCTCAGGAAACTCTTGATATTTTTGCTCCTCTTGCAAACCGCTTAGGGGTCGGTAAAATTAAGGCTGAACTGGAAGATTTATCTCTCAAATATTTGTATCCTGATAAATATTATGAAATAGCAAAATTAGTTTCTCAAAAAAAAGCGGAGCGTGATTCAACGGTCCAGCTTTTGATTGATAAAATTAAACAGGATGTAAAAAAATTCGGAATAAAAGCAGAAATAACAGGCCGCGCAAAACATTATTACAGTATTTATAACAAAATGCGCCGCCAAAATGTATCTTTTCATGACTTGTATGATATAACAGCAGTAAGAGTTATAGTCGATACGGAAAAAGAATGTTATGAGGTTTTGGGGCTTATTCATTCCCAATTCAAACCTATTCCGGGACGTTTTAAAGATTACATTGCAATGCCAAAAGGGAATATGTATCAATCACTCCATACTTCCGTAATTGGTCCTCGTCAAAAACCTCTTGAGGTGCAAATCAGAACCTGGAAGATGCACGAAGTTGCCGAATACGGGGTTGCAGCACACTGGAGATACAAGGAAAAAGGCTCTCAAAAGGCTAATTCCGAAACAGATAAACAATTCTCCTGGATGAGAAAGCTGATTGAATACAACAAGGATACAAAAGATGCTGAGGATTACGTTAATTCCGTAAAGCTTGATTTATTTTCCGATCAAGTATTTGCCTTTACTCCAAATGGAGATGTTATTGATTTGCCGGTAAATGCGACACCTGTTGATTTTTCATATCGTATTCACTCGGATGTCGGTCATAGAACGGTCGGTGCACTTATCAACGGCAGGATTGCACAGCTTGATACTAAACTCAAAAATGGCGATATTGTTGAAATTTTAACATCTAAAGTTCAGGCTCCAAAACTTGGGTGGCTTAATTTTGTGGTGACTAAACAAGCTTCATCAAAAATTCGACAATGGTTTAAGAAGAATAAACGTGAAGACCATATCGAACTTGGTAAATCAACTCTTGAACATGAGATGACGAAACAAGTGTTTGATGAAAACATGAAAAACGGCGAACTTGAAAAAGTAGCCAAACAAATGAACTATGTTTCAACTGACGATTTATTTGCCGCTCTCGGATATGGTGAAACAACAGTTAACAAGATTATAAACAAACTTAAGAAACCTGCAAAGTCAAAAGAACCGGTACTTGGAAGAGAACATAAGGCTTCTAAAAAAGATGTAATAGGGCTTGAAGGACTTTTATATTCATTTGCCCGCTGTTGCTCTCCAATACCGGGTGAACCGATTGTAGGGGTTGTAACACGCTCAAAAGGTGTTACAATACACCGTTTGGACTGTAAAACACTTGATAATATAGAACCTGAAAGACTTTTAGATATACACTGGTCAGGAAACAACACCGACAAAACTTATACAACAAGTATACGTATTGAAACAGCAGAGAAACACGGGCTTTTAAAGGATATTATCGCTGCAGTATCTGACAATAATACCAATATTGTATTTGCTAATGCAAAGGCAAAGAATAATAAACTGGGTGTTATAGAACTGGGTATTGAGCTTGATAACATTGAAACTCTTAAAAAAGTGATGACAGCGATTCAGAATCTGCCAGATGTCTATAGCGTAAAACGTGTGCAGACAGCATTTTCCCAAGCTCCGCAGCAATTTTCCAAAAAAAATGTTTCAAAAAAGAAAACAAAACAAGAACGAAAATCTAACCAATAATTTAATTAGTTGTATCGATATATACAAATAATATTTTATTAACTTTTGTAAATAATATTGCATGAATCAGCCTGAAAACTAAAGATTTCGCTAAAAAGAGCCGTAAACCATGGTATAGGGACTTAAATTTAAGGTGAAATCCATGGGAATGTCGTCTTCACAAGCACGATTGCTATCCTTAACCAGCAGGATGCATGACATAGAGTATAAGGCTCAGAAGCTTGAAGCACAAAAACTTCAAATGGCTAATGAGTCCGCTCACGTGTATCAAAAATATGAAGACGCTTTAAACAAAACCAAAATTCAAGGGATGACTATTGGTGCAGATGGAGCTGCAGCATTTATTGATGCAAGTCTATTGGTTTTAGAAGGTAATGCGGGGGATGATAATTTAGCCGGGACTATTTTCTTGAAGAATACATATAACGACAAGATATATGTTTCAAGAATGAATGCAGATAAGTTTAAACTTCCGGAAGATGGTAATCTTGGAACAGAAATAGAATTTATGGACCGGTTAGGTTATACAACAACAATTCTTGGATTTGATACAGTTGCAAACTCAAATCCGGTAACAAATTATACAGGCGTTGCAACCACAAAAGGTACTCAAACAACGCGTGAAGTTCCGGTTCTTAATCCAAACTGGGGATACCAACCGACTGCAAGCGCACCTGTATCATCAAGTGCTATCCCTGTATCAACTGTTTCAACTTTTGATGCAAATGAAACCTATGTAATAAATTCAAAAGAAGATTTGGTTGCACTTCAAAATTTAGCTAACAGCGGCGTAAGTACCAAAGGTGTACATTTTATACTTGGGGCTGATATAGATATGTCAGGGGTTTCTTGGAAAGGTATTGGAGAAACGGAAGCAAATGCTTTCCAAGGTATATTTGACGGTAACGGGCATACTATATCTAACCTTTCTGGAACAGGTGGTTTATTCGGATTTGTGACAGGAAACGCAACAGCAACTACTGATGATAATACAGGAATAACAGTAAATGCTGATTATGGAATAGTATCAAATGTTATACTGCAAAATGTAAATATAAACGGAGCCGGAAAAACTCAAACAGGAGCTTTAATAAATAAAAATAAAAATGGTTATGTTGAAAACTGCTATACTAGCGGAGAAGTCTTTGGAATGCAATGGGCAGGCGGTCTGGTTGGTTTTAATGAACGCGGTGTTATCACATCAAGCACATCAAATGTAAATGTTGATTCTACCGGAACTTGCGTAGGCGGTTTCGTTGGACACGATACAGGAGGAATAATACAACACTCAATATCAACAGGTGATGTAAATGCAACCCAACGTACAATTGGTGGTTTTATCGGCCATGAAAATCCTGGCGGTAATAGTTTTATCTTTGAATGTGCAACTACAAGTAAAGTAACAGGCGGATATAATAAAGGTATTTTCTTTGGACAAGTCGACGGTGGAAGTACTGCAAAAGTAATCGGCTGTGAATATGTCGCCTCATCAGGTGTACCTGTTGTTGGCTTATGGGCAAATAATATAACAAGTAATGGAAATGATCCATCATTAACTGCAGGTTCAACCAGAACTGTAACGACAACAAATATCACAATGCCATCAAAAACCAGTATAAAATCAAATATAATGATGGCAATAGATAAGTCAGGAGCAATAGTTCCTTCAAACTTTGAAACAACACTTGATAACTGGTTAAACCAATTCTACAAAGAAGATACCCGTTATTCAAACGGCGTACTTATTGCCGATGCTCTAAAACTTGCAAGTATCAATGACTACATCACAGAATACTTAAAAACCGGAAATAACAAAGGTGTTGTTGATAGTGTAATCAATGATGTAAACCGTGGAACTACAACCAACAGTGCTTCTTACCAAAAGAATTATGAGCAAACAGTAGACTTTGAATATACAGGTTACTACTCAAATGATGCGACCCAAGCTAAAAAGACAACCACAGTAGAAATAGGTTCAACTGAAGATATTGCAAACAACTTATATACTGTATTGAAAAATAACGGTCACACCGAATTAAAATATA
>CALUXU010000005.1 GCA_944324825.1 Candidatus Gastranaerophilales bacterium | reverse complement strand
TTTTACTTAAGACTACAAAATTTAATTAATATTACTAGATATCACCGTAAAACCTCTGTTCATTAGGCATCTTTTTTTATCATGTTACGTTATAATTCCGGTTTTACTTAAGACTACAAAATTTAATTAATATTACTAGATATCACCGTAAAACCTCTGTTCATTAGGCATCTTTTTTATTATGTTACGCCCCGTACCCTGTTTGGAGGCCCACGCGAAATCTAAAACTAAACCAAATACATTTACTCACATTTACCCCTATTCACTTCCCTACCACATACCATACTCATTAGTTTTTTGTGAGTAATTTTGTTGATACAAACCATACTGACGGTATTGGTTATTCGGGTTAGCAACATTTATTCCGTAATACCTTGCCTGCTGCGGAGAATATACATAAGGAAGTCTGTTTTGATTATACCGGCGCGCACCATAAGGACTTCTTTGCGGATAATATTTCATCATATTAACAGCACCCGGATTGGTATCGCCGAATGAAAGCGCAAAAGACGTATCATAAAGCGAAGCAGCGAATACACACAATACTAAAATAAATAGTTTCTTCATAAACACCTCTATATGTTTTTAATGATTACAACTCATTTTACAACCAATGTTTAATTTTTGTATCAATTAATTGTTTTAATTTGTGATTTTATGTACTATATCTATATTATATTAATATAATAAGGAGCCACTTGATGAAACATATAATTAATAGCTTTGTAATAATGGTTGCACTACTCGTAACATCATCCGTTCCGGCATTTGCGTTTTATTCGGATATGACCTCTAACCACTGGGCGTATAAACAAATTAAACAGCTTTCAGAACAAAGTGTTGTCATAGGTTACCCGGATGGAACATTTAACCCGGACGAAAACGTTACAAGAGCAGAGTTTGCATCAATGGCTATTAAAGCATTGGGGCAAGAACACGCAACAATTGCGCAGCCTGTTAAATTTAAGGATGTAAATAAAAACTTCTGGGCATATAATGCAATACAAAAAGCTATTTATTTTGATTTAATATCTGACCCTGATAAAGACGGAAAATTCAGACCGTATGATTCTGTATCAAGAGCAGAAGCACTAACTATTGCGGTTAATGCGCTGACAACAGAACAAATCAGCGAACAAAAGGCTAAATACGTTTTATCAAAAGCATACAAAGACACAAACGATATCCCATCCTGGTTTATCGTTCCAGCCGGCAAAGCAGAAATATTAGGTATGGTTGTATGTCCGCCTGAAAAAACTGGACTTATGGATGCAGAAAGACCAGCAACAAGAGCAGAAGTAACCGCAATTTTATACAATATGATGGAGCAGGCAAAGCTTAACCCAAATGCAAAACTTGCAGAAGCAATGCGCAAAAAAACAGGTGAAGGCTACGTGATTGAAAAAGCCTTTGTTCAAGGTGCAGTAGGTACAATTCCTGCAGGCTCAGTTATTCCGATAAAGGTTGCAAATGTTATGGGCTCACAAATATCTAAAAACGGAGATCAATTTATCGCTAAAACTCCGGAGCATTTTATCACCAAAGACAAATACATACTTTTATACAAAGGAACTGATGTGAAAGGTCAGGTATGTCAGGCAAAACCGGGAAGATTGTTTATCAGAAACGGGATTTTGACTCTTTCCACAGATACAATTGTAACCCCGAACGACCAGGCGGTTGTTGAACACGGAACAGCAGAAGTAACTGTTCAAAAAAATAAATTTATGACCTGGATTAGAAAAATATTTAAGGGCGAGAAAATAATTGTATTACCTGACGGTACCGTATATGTTAAACTGCTCGATACAATCAAAGTTGATTTAACAAACGGATGGATATTTGAATAGAAACAACAAATCCCGATGTATACATCGGGATTTGTTTTACATAAATAATATTATAGGTATCCCAACTTTATGTGGGGCTAATGCCGCCCCACACCCTGCACCGGTTTTTCTTTGGCAGTCAAAGAAATACCGGCTAAAGAAACCTGCAACCTGAACTCCATTCGCTAAATAATAGGGGTAAATGAACTGGTTGAAATTGCGATTCAATAAATCAATTACGCTCAGACAATGCTTGCTCTGCCATTATTTCGCAGATATTATTTGCGAATTCCGTAAAGGTTGTAACATCAAAAGATTAGAATTAAATTCTGGCTAAATAATTATATTTTCTAATTTATTTATCCCATTCAAATAATATTATTTATGTACATAAACTAAAAGCACCGGTTTAATTCCGGTGCTTTTATATTTGCTAGCTTTAATCTTAACTATTATGAGAACAACTTGAATGTTCTGTCTACGTTGTCTTTTGCTACTGTTTTTAATGTATCGATTTCTGTCTTGATTGCATTCCTTTCTTGTTCTAGCGCTGCTAAGTCCGTATCGAATTTTTTATCCTTAGCATCTATTTTTCTCATATCAGCTTCGTATTTTGCTTCAGCTTTTTTGAGTTCTGTTTCGTCTTGTACCTCTTGTAAACTTGTATCTGTTGCAATATTTACTTCGGTAAAGATTTGATTGCCGTCTGCATCAAGTCCTGGTTTTCTGAATACAATGAAACCTGCTTCAACCATGTTTCTTAAGGTTTCTGTTTCACCTTGTGCTGCAGTCGTAATACCGGTTGCAGTCTGTATATCATTAGCATCTTGACAAACTGTCCAAGTACCGTCATTACTTTGAACGATAACTTCATACCCTGCGTCTAAGATATCTGTCAGAGATGCATCTCTGTATTCTGCAGAACCGTCTGCGCCAATGTGTTTTAATTGAACTTTTTGTTTGTTTAGAGCATTTTCATACTCTTGATACACTTGAGTTGATTCATTCGCCATTTGCAGTTTTTGAGCTTCAAGGTTTTGAGCCTTATACTCAATATCGTGCATTCTAGCGGTTAAATTCAACAACCGTGCCTGTGATGCTGATAAACCCATTTTCCTGTACTCCTTTTTCTTTTTCCGGAACGCTAATCTCAGGCACACTTTGCCTGTCGACGAACATCCCAATATCTAATTCTATACTTTGTACTACGGCATACTTTGTATATAACTTTAATTTTTTAAAGGAGTTTGTTACAATTCGTTACAATTAATATTAGAGTGAAGAGTGAGGAGTAAATGGAAACGCGGTTAAGCAGCTAAGATAATTGGTGCTCCGAATATTACAATAATTTCGCCCAGCTTCTTGACTTCATAGCTACTTAATTCTTAATCACTTATCAGTGTAATATTTCAAATTCGCCATTGGTAAGAACCTGAAATAAATTCAGGTTGACAAAGTATGTTGGTTTTACTTAGCCGCTTTATTCAACGAGTAAGCGCAATTTAAACTCAATACATTTATCCCCAACGAGTAGGCACAATTTCAACCATATGCATTTACCCCCAACGAGTAAGCGCAGTTCTAACCCAATCCATTTCCCCCCCCCCACTAAAAAAAAGGAAATCAGGGGGGATATGTAACAAATAGTTTTCTACACACACCACAGTTGATTTCCCTAAAAACGGTTATTATTTAGGTTATATTTGGTTATTGTCTAAACTTTGTTTAACGGGGGAGGTATCCCCCGTATAAATATATTATGCTTGTAACCCGTAGTGGGAAACTTGTGATTGAACCCCTGTTTGGATTCGTTGAGTTGTTCCCTTTTCTTCTTCTTCGATTTCCGCAAGAAGTGTTTCGAGTTTTGTTTTCTTTATCTCAAGTTGTTTTTCTTTTTCATTCAATTGTGCCATCATACGTTTCTTGTATTGCTCACGACCTTGTTCATACGCTTTCATATACGCTATCTGTTGCATATATGGTGCATTATCTCCAAATTGCGTGAAGATACTACCTTGTTGCATATAAGCCATTGCCTGGTTAGCATACTGAGTTGCCATTCCGTGTGCTAGCATCATCGAATCTATGCCTGCTCCGAAAAGTGACGGCGGTATCGATGCCACATCGGTGATTGAGGTCGAATCATTTGCTAAGGCGGCAGATAACTTTTGGTAATCCATTAACTGTTGATTCAAATCAGTCAATTGGTATTCTATGTCATTTTTTCTCTGTATCAGGTTCATTTTCCTGAACATCATTAACAATAAACCCATAATAGACCTACCTAACCTTATACTTGTATCAGACGCCTCAATGACTTCTGATGGATTTGATTATAAAACCTATAAGTAATTTTATAATCTTTTTACTAACCTAATTAAAACTTTTTAAATAACCTTTACATGTATATAAAGTATTTTGGTTTTGTAAAATTGACTTTTTGGTTTATGTTTGTTTACAAAACTTAACAATTCATATTAATAATTAATTTTTCATTAAGATAATTAAGATTTTTCATATTTTGGTATACATTTATATTGTTATATTAAAAAGGAGGATATTATGAGCATTAAACCGTTAATGGACAGAATAGTTATTAAAGTTATAGAAGATACCGAACAAACTTCAGGTGGAATTTTTATTCCTGATAGTGCAAAAGAAAAGCCTCAAAAAGGTGAAGTTGTAGCGGTAGGCGAAGGTAAATTTAATGACAACGGTGAAAGAGAGCCTATGGATGTAAAAGTAGGTGATGTAATTCTTTATGCTAAATATGCCGGCACTGATATTAAAATGGACGGTGTAGAATATAAAATCTTATCAATCAAAGATGCATTAGCTGTGATTGAATAAAAAGTGATTAAGTGACTGGGTGACTAAGTGATTAAGAGGTAAAAAATTGCATCATAAAGATCTTGAAGCTTGGAAAAAGTCTATAGAACTTGTAACAGAAATATATAAATTAACTCAAAACTTCCCGGAGGAAGAAAGGTTCGGATTATCTTCTCAGATTCGCAGAGCAGCAATTTCAATACCGTCTAATATCGCAGAAGGATGTGCAAGATCAACAGATAAAGATACTTTAAGATTTCTTGATATAGCTTTAGGGTCTTGTGCAGAACTGGAAACCCAATTAATTATTGCAGAATCACTTGGTTTTATCCTTTTAAAGGATATTGAATCTAAGATTAATCATGTTATAGCATTAATTAGCGGATTAAAAAAATATTTAAAAGAAAAAACTTAGTCACTTAATCACTTAATCACATAGTCACTTGTAAATAAAAAAGGAGAAAATAAAATGGCAAAACGTATAGTTTTCGAAGAAGAAGCTCGCAAAGCCTTGTTAAAAGGTATCGATGCAGTAGCTGACGCTGTTAAAGTTACATTAGGACCAAAAGGTCGTAACGTTATATTACAAAAGAAATTCGGAGTTCCGCAAATTGTTAACGATGGTGTTACTATCGCTAAAGAAATTGAACTCCAAGACGGTTTAGAAAACTCTGGTGCACAACTTCTTAAAGAAGTTTCATCAAAAACAAATGACGTAGCAGGTGACGGTACTACAACTGCATCTGTTTTAGCGCAAGCTATCGTAAGAGAAGGCTTAAAAAATCTTACAGCCGGTGCTAACCCAATGTCAATGAAAAGAGGGATTGATAGAGCTGTTGAAGTTGCAACAGAAAAAATCAAATCTATGTCTAAACCTGTTAATACTAAAGAAGGTATTGCTCAAGTTGCAACAATTTCTGCAGGCAACAATCCGGAAATCGGAGAACTTATTGCAGAAGCAATGTCAAAAGTTGGTCACGACGGTGTTATAACAGTTGAAGAATCAAAATCATTCGGCACAAACCTAAAAGTTGTTGAAGGTATGCAGTTTGATAAAGGTTATATCTCACCTTATTTTGTAACTGATGCGGAAAGAATGGAAGCAGTATTGGAAGATGCTTACGTTCTTTGTGTTAACAAGAAAATCAACCTTATCTCTGATTTAGTTCCTGTATTGGAACAAGTTGCAAGAGATGGCAGATCATTATTATTGATTGCTGAAGATGTTGAAGGTGAAGCATTAGCAACATTGGTTGTTAATACTATGAGAAAAGTTTTAAGAGCTGTTGCTGTTAAAGCTCCGGGATTTGGCGACAGAAGAAAAGCTATGTTAGAAGATATTGCAATTCTAACCGGCGGTCAAATGTTCACTGAAGAACTCGGTATCAAACTTGAAAACATCACAACCGATATGATGGGTAGAGCAAAACGTGTTACAGTAACAAAAGATGAAACAACAATTGTTGTCGGAGATGAAACAAAAGCTGCTGTAAGAGAAAGAGTAAACTTAATCAAGAAACAAATTGAACTTTCTGATTCAGAATACGATAAAGAAAAACTCCAAGAACGTATGGCAAAACTATCAGGCGGTGTTGCAGTTATCGAAGTTGGTGCAGCTTCAGAAGTTGAACTTAAAGAAAGAAAATTAAGAATCGAAGATGCTCTAAACGCAACAAGAGCTGCTAACGAAGAAGGTATCGTTCCTGGCGGCGGTGTTACTCTTGTAAGAGTTCAACAAGAATTGGAAGCAAAATTAAATTCATTCAACTTTGATTCTGATGATGAAAAGAGCGGTTATAAAATCTTAACTGCAGCATTAGATGTACCGTTAAGAGCAATCGCTTACAACGCAGGCGCTAAATCTGATGTTGTTGTTGACAACGTTCGTTCAGGTAAAGATGCATATGGATATGATGCTCTGCTTTACAGATATGTTGATATGTTTGAAGCAGGTATTGTTGACCCTGCAAAGGTTACACGTTCAGCATTAGAAAACGCAGCATCAGTTGCTTCAATGTTATTAACAACAGAAGCTGCTGTTGTTGATGTTCCGGAGGAAAAAGCTGCTCCTGATATGTCTGCAATGGCCGGCATGGGCGGTATGGGCGGAATGATGTAATTCAACCATCTAAAATAAATAATAAAAAGCCCGGTTTAATTATAAACCGGGCTTTTTAGTGAGTCGTGAGGGGTAAGTAGTGAATTGTGAGGAGAAGCCGGAAATGCAGCTAAGTAGTCAAGCCGCTAAGTGAAGAATGCACAGAGGTTTTACGGGGGGGGTAAATGTGTTGGGTTGGAATTTTGGTTGCCCTCTCCTTGAGGAGAGGGTTGGGTGAGGTGTAGGTTTATGAAACAAGTGATTAAGTGACATTGTTCGTGAATTCGTGAATCGTGGGGGTATTGGTTTAGTTTATGATTACACACTGAAAACCAAACCGGAAATTGGTCGTAACATGATAAAAAACAAAAAAAACTCCTCGTTATGAGCGGGGAGTAAAATTTGGAATTAGGAAGGGAATTAGGGTTTTGTCTCTCTTTTTTAAACGGTAATTCTTTTGTCTACTTAACGTTTAAAATTTATACATCTTACATATATATAAAGTATATACCTATTCTCTAATTTCGCATCTTGTTTATATTGTTACATATCTTAACAATATAAAATTATGTAACAATATAACAAATTTATGCAATTTATATATATCAAAATACTTTATATATATGTAAGCAATGAGCTTAGAAAAAAGATTTCATACATAACCTACACACACTAACCTTCTACACACGAGGAATTACACAAAAAATTCCAACCTTCCTTTTTCGGAAGGTTTTTTTTGTGCTTTTTTTATCATGTTACGACCATCTTCCGGTTTGGTTTATTATTCCACACTAAATCTGTAACTACAAAACCTCACCACCAAACCATTCTGTTCATTTTGAGTTTTTTAAACATGTTACGCCTATCTTCCGGTTTTACTTAAAGCTACAAAATTAAATTAATATTACAAAATATCACCGTAAAACCTCTGTTCATTGAGCATTTTTTTACAGGTTACGTTAAAAGTCCGGTTTGGTTTTCAATGTGTAATTCATAAACTAAACCCATTACATTTACCTCAATATTAAAGTTATATAAAGGTTGGATTAACATGTGATAAACTAGAATAGTAAGGTTAGTTTAAGAAAAGGGGAAGTTATATGATACCTATTTTTGATTCAAAACGTCAATACCAAGAAATTGGTGCCGATATAGAAAAAGCTGTTTGTGAAGTATTAAGATCAGGTTCTTATATTCTGGGCAACAATACAAAATCATTAGAAACAGAATTGGCAGAATATACAGGGGCAAAGTATGCAATCGGATTAAACTCCGGTACTGATGCACTGCATCTTGCTTTAAGAGCCTTAGATATAGGAGCAGGTGATGAAGTTATTACAACTGCATTCACATTTGTTGCAACAGCGGAAGCAATAGGTATTGTAAATGCAAAACCTGTATTTGTAGATATTGATCCGGATACATTTAATATTGATCCGAAGAAAATAGAAGAAGCAATAACACCTAAAACAAAAGCAATTATTCCAGTTCACTTATATGGTCAGCCTTGTGATATGGATGCAATTATGGATATTGCAAAACGCTATGATTTATACGTAATTGAAGATGCTTGCCAAGCTATGGGTGCGGAATACAAAGGCAAAAAAGTTGGTGCAATTGGTGATATCGGATGCTTTAGCTTCTATCCGACCAAGAACTTAGGTACAATGGGTGACGGTGGTCTAATTACTACAAACGCAGAACATCTGAAAGACAGAATAATTGCACTCAGAAACCATGGCGGAGCAATCAGATATCATCATGATGAAATTGGGGTTAACTCAAGATTAGACGAAATCCAATCAGCTATCTTGAGAGTAAAACTTCCTCATCTTGATTCTTGGAACAAAAAACGCAGAGAAAGAGCTGCTATATATAATGAATTATTCTCTAAATGTGAAGATATCATAACTCCAAAAGAACTTGATGATACTTATTGTATCTACCACCAATATACTGTTAAAATACCTAACAGAGATGAAATTTTTGACAAAATGCATGAAGCAGGTATTGGCACAATGTTGTATTATCCGATTCCTTTACACTTACAAAAAGTTCACGATTATTTGGGAATGGGCAAAGGTTCTCTTCCTATCACTGAAAGAAACACCGAAATTGTTATGTCACTTCCTATGTTCCCTGAACTTACAAGAGAAGAACAAGAAACTATTGCTAATACATTAATCAAATTGGTTGAAGAATCAAAAGCATTAGCATAAAAATATCAAACTTTAAAAAGCGGGATATTCCTCACGATATCCCGCTTTTTTGTGCAAAAAATCTTGATTAAAACATTACTTTATTGTATCTTTATGATGTGAGTGATAAGAGATTTATTGATGTGGATTTAGTTGTGCAGGAATGCGGTATTAATACGGATACCGACAGTGATAAGATTGTGCAAAACATTATAAATCTTGAAAATAAATACGAAGATTACGAATTAATACAAATCTATAATC
Source organism: Candidatus Gastranaerophilales bacterium (assembly GCA_944324825.1). GTDB lineage: Bacteria > Cyanobacteriota > Vampirovibrionia > Gastranaerophilales > Gastranaerophilaceae > UMGS1585. The sequence continues at coordinate 159,994 of CALUXU010000005.1, read as the reverse complement.
ATCTTTTAACCGTTACTCACGATCCTAAGGTTTTAATGACTGTTATCACTTGCGCAGACAAATTCAGAGATGAATCAACCCTCGGCCCTTTAGTAGATTTACTTTTAACCAAAACTCAAGCAAGCCAAAAAATTGAAATTGATGACCTTATTAATGTAAGAGCTTTATGCGCAAAAGCTATTTCTAACCACAAAGATACCTCTTCAGTCGGAGCATTGTTATACTGTTTAAATAACAAAGACGAACATTACAAAGTCAGACTGGCCTGCGCTGATGCTCTGGGGAAAATAGGTGACAAATATGCAGTTGCACCATTAATTGACCTGGTACAGGATGAAGATGAAAAATCAGTATATCTAAAAGAATCTGCCGCTTCTGCACTCGGAGCAATAGGTGATTTAAGAGCGGTTGACCCTCTTGTTTCAATACTTGAAGCGAAACAAGGTTTTCTTGATAAATTTTCGTTCCTGAAAGAACGTGTTATAGAAGCTCTCGGAAAACTTAATCTGGATAATAAAAAAGTACAAAAAGCGTTAAAAAAATCGCTTCTTGATTCGTCACCAATGGTCAGAATCAATGCAATAGAAGCTATTATGAATTCAAATGCAGAAAACGCATCAGAAATAATTAAAGACTCACTAAAAGATGAAGATAAAGAGGTGCAAAAAAATGCACTAATTGCTATGTATAATCTTGAAGGCAGAGATATACTGGATGAAGTTATTCAATCGGAAGAGTACTCTGAATACTTAAAGGAAGAAGCCCAAAATCTAATTGACGAATACGAGGAAGAAGATGAATAAGAAGTCTATAATACTTTTATCCGGTGGGCTGGACTCTCTTGTTTGCCTCGGAGCCGTAAAAGAAGAATACAATATAACTCTGGCACTCACCTTTGATTACGGGCAGAAATCTGCAAAACAAGAAATAAACGCATCAAAAAAACTCACAAAATATTATAATATCGCTCACGAAGTTATAGAATTGCCGTTTTTGAAAGCAATTACTAAAACTGCTCTTGTAGATGATAAAGATATTCCGGAAAACGAACTCTACACAGAATACAGTGCCAAAGCAGTATGGGTTCCGAACCGCAACGGACTTTTCTTAAATATTGCGGCATCTTATGCCGACACATACAATTTCACTCACATAATTTTCGGTGCAAACAAAGAAGAAGGAGTAACATTCCCGGATAATACAAAGGAATTTGCGGATTTACTCACAAATTGTTTCAAATATTCTACGCTATGTAATCCGAAAGTTGTTGCACCATTGATAAGCATGGACAAAAATGATATAGTAAAATTAGCTTTAGAAAAGCAGATGCCGCTTGAATTAACAAGAAGCTGCTACAATAAAAGCAAAAAAAATTGCGGAAAATGTGAATCCTGCAAACATTTAAAAGAAGCATTAATCGCTAACGGGGATACGAAATATATAAAGGTTTTATTTGAAAATGCTGACTAAATTTATTGACGAGGAGATTAAATATATAGGCTCACAACTGCAGCCTCACTGGATTTATAAGAATTTCAAAATGCAGGGAGATGCAATTGTTGCATTTATTGGAGAGTGCGAAGTTAAATTAACCGAAATGGTTGATATAGAAGACGTTATCAACAACGAACCGATATACAGTAAATCAATGCTCAGTTTTATAACGGAACAGTTTAATATTAACCTTGTAGAAGGTGTTTTCAGACAAAGACTGCTTATTTGTATTATAAAAGAATTATTAGAAAAACGTGGAATTTTTGTAGTAAGAAACGGGGATGATTTGATGATAGAAGGGAAAAAATTATCTGTTTCTATTGCCACAAAATCCACAACATCAATCCTCATTCATACGGGCTTGAATATTGAATCGGAAGGAGCGCCTGTTAAAGCTTCAGGTCTAACCAGCGAATTAGGAATTACAGATATAAAAGAGTTTGCAATGGACGTTATGAAAGTCTATGCGGAAGAACTCAAAGATATTGAACTGGCCAGCACTAAAGTTCGAGGAGTTTAATATGGGAAATCAATATTATAAGAAATATTCAAAACAAGAAGAAGAAAAACCTAGCTATATAAAACTATTTTTCGGCGCGTTTTTCATGATGCTGATTCTGTTTGTAGTCATTGCCGTTCACTTGTTCTCAAGTGTAGATACAGCAATAGGAGAAAATGACGAAGGAGATATCAAAGAATCTGGACTCGGAGTAAAACATCTTATCGACAGCCGTTTAAAATTTATACAAATGGAGGATAATAACAAGCTTCCTTCTAATCAAGCACCAAACGTTATACAAACAAAAGAAGAGGAGCTTGCGGCTTCAAATAGTTCTGCGGAAGTACAAACACAAACATTTGGAGGACAAGACTACTCACATCCTTACGGAGAAAATAACTCCTTCTCTTCTTCCGAAACAACATTCCCTGAAGCTGCAACATCAACCCAGCCAAATCAAACAAGTACTATTAAACACCCGGAAGGTGTGAAACAACAAACACAAACAACACATTCTACTGTTTATAAAGTTTATATCGGCTCATACAGCACTCTTGAACAAGCAAGAGTTGCACAAAGTATCATACAAGATGCAAACCTCGGGGTTACATCATTTGTAAAAACAGGAAGTAACGGAGCATATACCATTCAGGTTGGTTCATACAGCGATATGACAAAAGCTCAAACACTCACAAACGAACTGAGAAGAAATCACTTCCCGGCAAGAATGGTGCAAGAATAATATGGAAACACCGTATTTAATAGATACACACGCACACATTGACATGTTAGAAAATGTCGATGAAATAATTCAAAACGCATTGGCTTACGGAGTAAAAAAGATTATTATTCCGTCAGTAGAAGAAAAGTATTTTGAAAAAATAATACAAATCGCAGAGGCTTATGAAAATATCTATTGCCAGTTAGGAATTTTCCCGTCCGAAGCTAAATCCTGGAATGATAAAATTGAAGAAAAAATAAAAGAACTGTCTAAACATCCGAAGGTTGTTGCAATAGGAGAAATCGGGCTTGATTACTACTGGGACAAATCTTTTGTCGACGAACAAAAAGAAATATTCAAAAAACAAATACTAATCGCAAACGAACTCAATTTGCCGATAGTTGTCCATGATAGAGAAGCCCACAAAGACACCATAGATATTATTAAAGAATTTAATAATACATCAGACGTCATATTTCACTGTTTCTCAGGAAGCCCGGAAATGATGAGAGAATGTATAAAGAACGGATGGTACATAGCACTTGGCGGTGTCGTAACCTTCAAAAATGCAAAAAAAATGAAAGAAGTAGCGATAGAAATTCCATTAGATTATCTTATGCTTGAAACAGACTCACCATACCTTACTCCGGTTCCTTATAGAGGAAAAGAAAATCAACCGGCATACGTGAAATTTGTAGCGGAAGAAATTGCAAAATTGAGAAACGAAAATCTTCAAGATATAATGATAAAAACAACAAATAATGCAGAAAGAGTGTTTAGAATTTGAAAAAAGAACGTCTGGATAAAATACTTGTAGATTTAGGTTATTTTGAAAATAAAAGTAAGGCATCGGCTGCAATAATCGCAGGAGATGTCAGAATCGGCGATGAAATAATAACCAAATCCGGCTACCAGCTTGACCCGTCAAAAGAATATGAATTTACGGTAAAAACAATGCCGTACGTATCCAGAGGCGGTTTCAAACTCCAGAAAGCACTTGATGCTTTTGAATTCTCTCCTCAAGGTCGAATCTGTCTTGATGCAGGAGCATCAACAGGCGGATTTACTGACTGTCTGCTGCAAAGAGGTGCAAAATTTGTATATGCGGCAGATGTCGGCTACGGACAACTGGCATGGAAAATAAGAAATGATAAACGGGTAAAAACAATCGAAAAAACAAACCTTAAAATATGTTCTCCAGCAGAAATATACTCAGAAACTGACGAATGGGCAGATTTACTGGTATCGGATTTATCTTTTATATCACTGGAAAGAACTCTGCCGAACCTCAAAACACTTCTAAACCCTGAATTTCACGAAATGATTTGCCTTATTAAACCTCAATTTGAAGCAGGAAAAGAATTTATTGAAAAGGGTGGGGTTGTAAAAAATCCCAAAACACATATAATGGTTATTGAAAACGTTATTGATTGCGTTCATAATCTCGGATACAGTATAAAAGGATTAACTTTTTCCTCCATAAAAGGACCTGCAGGAAATATAGAATATCTTATATATTTCACAACTCAAATACAGGAAGAAAGCTATATTCCGCCGGTTGAAATTGTCGAGAGAGCACACAAAGAGTTAAACAATCTTAACGTTATCAACTAGCAAATTTATATTTTTCAGTTTTTATTATATGATATAAAATGTGACTTACATATATAGAAAGGAGCCCAATGAATTGGAAATAACTAATAACTTTAACGGAACAGACGAACACTTGGGAAGACACGTGTTAGCAGAGTTTTTTGACTGCGACCCTAATATTTTAAACAACAGAGACAGAATTGAAAATAATATGGTAGATGCAGCAATTGAATGTGGAGCAACCGTTGTACAAAAATGTTTCCACATGTTTTCACCATTCGGGGTTAGTGGAGTTGTTATCATTGCTGAAAGTCATTTATCAATACATACATGGCCGGAATTGGGCTACGCTGCAGTAGATTTATTTACTTGCGGTACAAAATGCGACCCTAAAGTGGCTTATGAATTTTTGAAAAACAAATTAAATTCTAAAAAAGCATTCTTTACTGAATTGAACCGCGGTATACTTAACCACGAAACAATGCAGTTAACACACAAAACTTTCGAGCTTGCTCAACAAATCGAAAGCTAGGGGTAAATGTATAGGATTTACTTCCGCTTACACATTTAATCATAAATGTGTGTGGGGGGGGGGGTAAATGTATTATAGGTTTATCTCTGCCTAAACTAAAATATAATGAAAGTGAAAAGATAGTTAGGCTTAACTTCTTTTCACTTTTCACTAGTCACTATTCACGAATAAAGAGGAGAGATTATGGCAAGAGTTTTAGTTTCACTTAGCCCAGAATTTTTAAAAGAGATTGATGAACTTGCAGATGCAGAACACAGAAGCAGAAGCGAATTTATCAGAGAAGCACTGAGAAATTATCTGAGAAAAAATCATCAATTTAATTCAGCAAAAGCATCTTACAATGCAGCTCTTCTTGATGATATACTCAACTAATATTTTATCTGGTTAACAAAGTATTCAACCCATTTAATAATTGTTGAAATTTCATAAGGTTTAGGGATATACAAGTCTGCACCGGAATTGAGAACAACGGTTTTGTCATGGTGTACAGAGGTTGCGATTATCTTTGCATTATAAAATTCTTGTGAGTTCTTTAACTGACGGCACAATTCCAACCCCTTCATATCATCGCCTGAATCAATTAACAAAATTGAAGGATGAAAAGTTTCAATCTCTTCCTGCGTTGAAATTACATCATATCCCTGTAATTCTAAAGTTGTTCTTAATAACAGCGATAAAGCTTCGTCCTTCTCAAACACTGCAATTTTATTATTAAATTTATCGTTTTGAATAGAGTTTTCTCCCGAAAGTTTAGGACGATCTACAATATAATTAGATTTAGAAGGAAGCTTCGCCATTGATTTTAACTGATACAATTTACTCAAGAGCTTCTCTGCATCGCTATATGTGTCAAATTCACTTGATATAACTCCGATACTCACAGCAAGAAACTGGACTCTTATTCCTGCGGATTCATCACCCTGCAAAAGCATATAACCACGCTTGGAATCTTCGTTTGAATAAAATTTCGGAGCAACAGTATCAAACGCAAAAGACAAAAATGTTGCAATCTTTTCCGCAGATGCAGGGTGAGTTATTATTAAAAACTCATTGTCGTTTATCTGACTTAAAAAATCCTTCTCCGAAAGTGTTGATTTCATAATCGCAATAAAAGCCTGAATAACCCTGTCCGCCGCAAGCTCTGTATAAACCTCTTTATAAGGCAGAAAATTTTCAATTCCGATTAACAAAACCGCCCAGTCATTTTTGCGTGCCAAAACACGTTTTATTGCTCTCAATGAATACTTTTTGTTAGGTAAAAGCGTTTTATTATCCAGATTAGATTCTATCTCACGTCTTAAATGTGCCTTGATTCTGGTTTTAAATTCTTCTATATTAACCGGCTCGCTGATAAAATCGTCCGCACCGCTTTCCAAGACCTTTATCTTATCCTCAAGTTCGGCAGATTTTGAAAGCGCAACGATAATAGGGCGCATGTTATAAGTTAATACTCTTATCTTATTACAGAAAATATCCAACGCCTCCGGTATACTATCCGAAATAATTATTAAATCAGGCTCGTATTCCTGAATATATTTATAAGCCTCCATCAAATTATTGACAATGGAAACGGAAGTATCGGAAGAATCCAATGCCTTCTTATACTTGGTAGATAATTCTTTTCTTGTATCAATAATTATTGCGTTACTGAGCATTTAACATGATCCTCAATATTATACACTGGGAATTTCACCTGAAACTCCGTTCCCTTGTTCAGATTTTTGAACGAAATATTCCCGTGCATCTTTTCAACAAGTGTCTTAGTAATGTATAATCCCAAACCGCTGCCCTGTATTTTTCTGGTCAAAGGATTATCTATTCTTGAAAACTTTTCAAATATCTTTTCCGCAAATTCCTCACTAATACCAATACCTTCATCCTGAACATTGATATAAACAAATTTGTCGTCGTGGGAGGTAATTATTTTGATAGTAGAGCCCTCATCTGAATACTTTGCGGCATTCTCCGTTAAGTTTATCATTATTTGCTGAAACTTTTCCAAATCCAGTGAAACATTAGGATTTGAAGAATCAAATTGTTTTATAATTTTGTGAGTCTTATACTGCTGCTGAACAATCTGTATCACAGGCAATATTGCGGAATTTACATCAACACTTTTTAGTATAAGAGCATCCTTCGGCAGTTTAGTAACCGATAAAATATTTTCCACCAGATTAATAAGCCTGTTTGACTGCTGCTCTATAATTGATAAAAACTTTTTTTTGCTCTCATCATCCAATTTATCCCATGAAGAAAGCATGGTCTGAGCAAAACCTCTTATACTTGTCAACGGGGTTCTCAATTCGTGTGAAACTGTTGATATAAAGTCGTCTTGATTTGTCATACAGAGATTATAACATATTGAAAAAAAAGTTACTAGACAATTCAGTTTGTCTGTATTATTATAAACAATGTCGAAAGACTGCTTGCCCTTGTGGCGGAATCGGTAGACGCGTTGGACTTAAAATCCAATCGGGGTTATCCCTCGGTGCCAGTTCAAGTCTGGCCAAGGGCAGTTTTTAAAAGCTCACAGCAATGTGGGCTTTTTATGTGAGCAGCCCTTGTTTTGTTCGAGTCAAAGACTCTCACAAAGCCAGACAGCGGCTGGGTAATCATAGATTACTACGCCGCCGACGTTGAGTTTCGGACTCAGTTTGCCGGCTCCCGCCGCCAAATTCGTCCGCCACTCCGAGCAGTCGCTATTCAAGTCTGGCCAAGGGCAGTTTTTAGAAGCTCACAGCAATGTGGGCTTTTTATGTGAGCAGCCCTTGTTTTGTTCGAGTCAAAGAAATATAAGTCTTTTTACATAAGGAAATTAATATATGGATTTAGAGAAATTCTTCGACTATGTTAATAATCAAAAAAAGGTTGATGCAGAATCCGGATTATACGATACCTTCCACGAACTGGCGCAGGAAGCTCTTAAAATAACATCCGAAATGAATTACAAATATCATACTCCGGAGGAAATTGTTGAATTATTTTCTAAACTAACCCACAAAAAAGTAGACCCGTCGTTTAGAATGTTTCCGCCGTTTTACTCCGAATGCGGAATAAATATAACTGTCGGGAAAAACGTATTTATAAATGCCTGCTGCAGATTCCAGGACCAAGGAGGAATTACTCTGGGCGACGGCTGCTTCATAGGACATAACGTAACAATTGCAACTCTTAACCATGATCCTAACCCTGAAACCAGAGCTGCAATGTTCCCTAAACCGGTAGTTCTCGGGAAAAATGTTTGGGTAGGTTCTGATTCCACAATACTGCCCGGTGTAACAATCGGCGACGGTGCCGTTATCGGTGCAGGTTCTGTCGTTACAAAAGATGTTGAAGCCAACACAATTGTATGCGGAAACCCTGCAAAATTTATGAGAAAAATTTAAAGGCGAGTAATACATTGAGTATACCCGCCTAAAAAATGATTAGCTGTTCTGTAATTATACGGTTTGAAGAGACAAACACTCTTGAATATCTTTAACTATCAAATCAGGTGTCAGGTGATATCTTTCGTACAATTCATTAATCGGAACAAGGTCGGTAAATTCCTTCTTAGCGCCGAAATTAAGAACCTTCATATCCGAATTACCATAGAATCTTGCTATCTTTTCACCGAATCCGCCGTCCAATACCCCGTCCTCAAGCGTAATAACGAGTTTATGATTAGATTTTAAAGATTCAAGTAATTCTTCATCAATACCTGTTATAAAATGAGGATTGATTAATGTTGCATTAAACCCAAGTTTTTCTTTAACTTGTTTCCCGAGTTTAAAGAAATTTCCGAGAGCAATAATTGCAACGTCGCTGCCCTCTTCTTCAACCTTGAATTTATTAATTTGAGAATAATCCGTTGTATCTTCAACTCCTGTTGAAACCAATTCGCCAAACGGAACTCTTATTGCAACAGGATATTCTGTTTGCTCTAATGCCCAATCCAGCATTTTCAAATGCTCTTCTTTATTTACCGGCGCAAGATACACAATATTCGGAATATTACTAATCAATGGAATATCAAAACAGCCCAAGTGAGTTGCATCTGCGCCTGAGATAGCACCCCAGTGGATAAGCATAGTTACAGGACTGTTATTTAAAGCCAAATCCTGTGATAATTGGTCATAAGTCCGTTGTACAAATGAACTCATCAAAGGTAATATCGGTTTTGCACCTGATTTTGCAAGAGCTGATGCGAATGCAACCGCATGTTCTTCAGCTATACCGACATCCATATATTGAGCACCAAGCTGTTTTCTAAATTCAGGAGTAAATCCGTAAGCCCCCGGAGTTGCAGCAGAAATTGCAAAAACGGTCTTATCACTTTTTATCTTGTTCAAAATAAAATCATTCGTTACAGTACAGTAGTTTTCCACTGCTGCCGGAGCTGAATCATTATTCTTATCTAAAGTTCCCGGCAATATCCAGTGGAAACCTTCTTTATTTGCTTCCGCTGCGGCAAGTCCTTTACCTTTTAACGTAGACATATGTACAACTGTCGGATGGTTTATATCCTTAACCTTTTTGAATGCCGAAATCAACTGTTCAATGTTATTACCATCTTCAATATAATAATAGTCAAAGCCCATTGATTTAAAGAAATTACATTCAGCCTGTCCTTTTGTTTCTCTTAACAATCTGAGATTTCCATATAAACCGCCAGAATTTGGAGCAATAGACATATCATTATCATTTACAAGAATAATAATATTACTGTTTAATGTTGCAGCGTTATCCAGACCTTCAAAAGCCTCACCGCCGGATAATGAACCGTCACCGATTATTGCAATTACATTTCCCGTTTCACCCTTTAAATCTCTTGCCTTAGCAACACCTGCTGCAAGACTTACGGAAGTTGAAGTGTGACCGACTTTAAAAAGATCATGTTCACTTTCCTGCGGGTTAGTATACCCCGTATAAGTGTAATACTTATCAAGATTTGTAAATCCTTCTTTTCTTCCGGTTAAAATCTTATGAGGATAGCATTGGTGGGATACATCAAAAACAATTTTATCCTGAGGAGAATTAAAAACATAATGAAGCGCAATCGTTGCCTCCACAATCCCAAGGTTTGGCCCCATATGCCCACCTGTTGTATTAACTTTTTTTATAATAACCTCTCTCATTTCACCTGCCAACATATTCATCTCATCAACCGACAGATTTTTTAAATCAAGAGGACTGTTTACTTTATCTAATATATTAGACATTACATCTCCTTTCATCTCTTATTACTATTTTGCCGCTGCATTCCATTACGGCATCTTCAAATATAATATCATCAACACTATCAAGGGTTATAACTCCAGATTTAGGGTTCTTAACAGATACAACGTGACCTTTTATATCAGCCTCTACATCAGAATACTCAAAAGATAAATCCGTATCATCCATTATACAATTCACAAGTTTTAAATTTTTACAATAGCACAAAGGCTGAGTCCCGATTATATGACAGTTAATCAGAGTCAGATTTTCAGAAAACCAGCCAAGATATTCACCCTTTACCAGAGAGTTTTCAACCGTGATATTTTTACTGTGCCAGAATGCATCCTTTGTATCCAGTTCGGAATCTTTTATATGAAGGTTCTCCATATATTGAAAAGAGTATTTCCCCTTCATCTTAAGATTAACTATATCAACATTATTTGTATCAAATAAAAAATATTCTGATTCAATAGAAGAATCTTTGATATTGACCCCATTACATTTCCAACCGAACTCAGGGGATTTGATATCACAATTTGAAATAAGTACTCTCTCACATTCTCTAAGGCACTTTATTCCCGTAATCTTACATCCTTCGAGAAGTCCATCCGAGCCATACCAGATAGGAGCCCGGGTCAGTTCGTCCATAGAAGAATTAATCACCTTGAAATTTTTTGCGTGCCAGATTGGATATCTGAGAGAAAAGGAACAATCTTTAACCGTAAAATCATGACATTCCTTGAGAACAGATTCACCATCCTGCGGTCCGGCAAAAGTACAATCCAAGACTTCTGCATCAACAAGATTGTACAAAGCACGTTCTTCATCAAAAGTTTGTTTGCTAATACATTTCGTCATACAAAATCTCCTATATACTTAAATCATCAGATTGTTTTTTAGAGTTAAAAGGAAGCTGTGAAAGAATGATTGCCGCAATCATAAATACACAGCCGGAGACCTCTCTTAACGTTAAGGTTTCTCCTAAAAATATCATTCCGCCGAATACTGCAAATACGGCTTCGCTGCTCAGAATAAGTGTTGCAAGAACAGGGTGAGTTGCCTTATGCCCAAGAATTTGCAGAGTATATGCAACAGCCGTCACGACAATTCCCGCAAAAAGAATAGGTTTCCAACCGGCAAGAATAGCAGCCAATGCCGGATGTTCATAAAACAACATAATCGGTAAAGCCAAGGTCCCGGCAACAAGAAACTGCAGCTCAGAGAGTTTAAAAGCACTTGTTCTTTTGGAATAATAACTTACGACAATTATATGCAATGCAAAGAAAAAAGCACTGACCAAAAGTAAAATATCATGGATTTCAAACTGCATGGTTCCTTTGGCGCATAAAAGATATAACCCGACAAAAGCAAGCAATATACTAACCTGTACGTTTGGCAGCAATTTTTGCTTCATAAATACTGCAATTACAGGAACAAATAAAACATACAACGATGTAATAAATCCGGCTTTTCCTGCAGGTGCAAATATCATACAGTACTGGTTTATTGAAAATGCAATAAACAAAACAAGCCCGGCAAGAAAACCGCCTTTCCACAAAGCCTTTGACTCCTCTTTTGTCATCTGAGTCTTAGAAATTTTATCCTGCAAAAATATTACGGGAAGTAAACTCAGACTCCCGATTAAGCTTCTCATAACATTAAACGTAAACGGTCCGACATAATCCATGCCGGCCTTTTGCGCCACAAAAGACAAGCCTGATATCATTGCGGCAAGTAGAAGTGATATATTACACAGTATGTATAATTTTTTAAAACTCATTATTTGGCAGTTGCCTCATTCAAATACTTAATTGCATTAAGTGTTCTCGGGAAGCCGATATACGGCAGACATTGCGTTATTGCTGCCAACATTGTATCTTTATCGTTGCCGATATTCAAATTACCTTGTATATGCCCTTTTATTTGGCTTTCTGTATCGCCTAAAGCGGCAAGCATACATAAGGTTAAAAGCTCACGGGTTTTCAAATCAAGCCCGTTTCTTGTATAAAAATCACCGAAGCAATACCCTGCAAGGTAATCACATATATGCTCCTGCCCTTTTGGAGAAGCTGCACGCATATTTGTTATACGTTCGCCGAATAATTTTACCTGAGTACCTAACCCTTTATCATAACGGCTGGATTCATCTGTCGTAGATTGGGATTCGACAGGCAGCTTGATATTACGTTCTTTAAATACTTTGTTTGCAGCCTCTGCTGCAATTACAGCCTTAGGAATTCCTGCATACGGTGCCGTTTGATAGATTGCTTCTTTGATTTCTACGGGAGTCAAACCGATATTTAACGCTGCATTCACATGTTTTTCCAGGATTTCAGACTGCTGGTTAACAGTCAATACAACCAGAGTAATAAGTTCTCTTTGTTTTACGGTTAAATCACCTAATTGAGCAACATCTCCATAAATAAAATTTTTAACTATTTCATACAAATCAGGATCTGTTTCTTTTAAAGATGAAATCTCTTTTTTGAAAAGTTCGTCATATCTGTTTTGTGCAAAATCTACTCTATTCATAACTTTATCCTTACTTAACGTATCTGCATATACAAATAATGATTGCATAAAAATAAATGCAAAAAATAATACTAATAACTTTTTCATACTATTTTTCCAAATTGTTATAGTAACTATCTTCAACCGGCTCTAACCAGGTTGTTTTATTCTCACTGCCTTTAGGAGTAATCGACAAGTGTGAAAACCAGCTGTCCGCAGTTGCCCCATGCCAGTGTTTTACATCTTTAGGTATAACGACCACATCACCTCTTTTAAGATGCTGTACAGGTTTACCCTCCTCTTGATAGTACCCTTCACCGTCCATTACAAGAAGAATTTGACCTACATCATGCGTATGCCAGTTATTGCGGCATTTTGGTTCAAAAGTAACGTTCGCTATGGGACAGTCCATACCATCTTTTCCGTCCGTCAGCATTTTCAAATATACTTTACCGATAAATACATCCGTTTTAAATTCTTCACCTTTACCAAAAGGTTCATCAAGTTCTTTTGCCATTATACTTTCTCCTAATACTAAACACAGTAATAATATTATAACTTTTTTCATTTATATAACCCCGACTTTTTATTTTGAGTCTTTACAATATTATTTTAATTCTTGAGAGTAGCTATCAGTCAAGTATTTTTTATGATAGAATATTTTTAAGGAGAAAAGTTTTATGTATACAATCAAAGAAGTTTCAAAACTAATGGATGTATCTGAGCACACATTAAGATTCTGGGCAAAAAGCGGATTATTCCCGTCTATTACCAGAGATGCCAACAATATAAGACAATTTTCAGAGCATGATTTAGGCTGGGTAAAAATTGTAAAATGCTTAAGATCCGTTGGAACAGATAACAAATCAATAAAACGTTACATTGATTTGTGCCTGATAGGAGATTCTACCATTCCGGAGCGTTATGGAATAATAAAAGCAACCAGAATTAAAGCGCTGCAGCAAATGGAAGAATTGAAAAAACAATTGGAATTATTAGACTATAAAGAAAGCTATTACAAAGGTCTAATACGCAATAACGAAAATGATAAGTTTAACCCTGCAAACGATATCAAAGAGGCTGTAAGTTAAACACTAAGCCCCATATGATATGCTTCGTCTAATAATTGTGTTCGCGTGACATCATCTTTTGCCCACACGCCGCATCCGTATAGAGTTCCTTTTTCAACAGCACCTTCTAAGCAGGCAGTAAAACCTCTAAAATCATTGAACGTATTTTCTAATGCTTCGCGGTTAGGGTCAGCCGCGGTTGCAATAAAATAAAATTCTTTATTCGTAAGCTTTGTATACCTTGAACAACATCTGTCAATAAATGTTTTCATCTGTCCGCTTATCGCATAAAAATAAACCGGAGTAGCCATAACTATAACATTTGCTGCTAGCATTTTTTGAAGAATTTCCTCCATATCATCCTTCTGAGAACAGGCAGTATAATCATTTGTAGTACAAAGTCCGCATCCGACACAAGAATTTATGTTTTTATCTCTTAAGAAAATCTTCTCAACCTCATGACCTGCTTCACGAGCACCAAACATAAACTTATTACAAAGAGTATCAGAATTGCCGCCTTTTCTCGGACTGGCAGATAATATCAAAACCTTCTTCATATATAAATTCTCCTTTTTTATTATTATATGTTTGATAGCCGCTATCAGTCAAGGTTTTATTCATTAAAATAGCTTTCCAGCCATTCATACAGTGTTTTTTGCACTCCGAACTCTATTCCCAAATCCTTTACCAAATCTAATTTTCTTATATTATCAATATTCAGATTAAAAACCCGGGGTAAATGTTTATAATGATTTTCCTCTATAACATCCATCAAAAGCTGTTTGGTATCTTTATCGTATACATTAGAATAATTCAGCCCCAGCTTCCCGCAAAAAGGTCCGTTGACAGTTCCGTCAGCTTCCTTATTCAAAAGCCCGAACGTACGGCAAACCAAAGCTCTGTTTGAATATACCGAGCATTTTTTATCAATAAGAAACGGACAAACGTAATAACCGTTTTCATCCTTTTTTATGGAGGCAAAATTATCACGAATCTTTTGTTGTATATCTTGAGGTAATTTTTCATACCCCTCTATCAAATACAAAAACTCAATCTCACAAAACGGGTACTCGCCGTATTCACAGCAGTGGGAGCATCCTTCTTTGCAAAAAATATAATCCTTCTGATGCTCAAACATTGCCTCAATATCTTGAGTAAATATATCTAAGAATTTTTTATAATTATCAAACATTATTTTTCTCTTTTATTTTCAAAATCCTTTAACCAATCTATAAGCCTTCTGGATACCCCAAAATCCAAACCTAAATCTCTTACTAACTTTAGATTAAATAATATTGACCTATCCAGAGCATAAAACTTCGGCTCTTCTTTGTAATTTAGTTCTGTAACCTTTTCAGAAGATATACTGTTAGTTTCTTCATCATAAACCGAAGCATAATTCAATCCTTTATGAACACAAAACGGAATATTATATTCATCTTTTCCGTCAATATTGGAAAATGTCAAAAGTCCGAATGTGCGGCAGATTATCCCTCTATACTTATATACAGAACAAATATTGTTGATTAAAAAAGGACACTCCTTTTCGCAGTTACCGCTCACCAGCTGTTTAATTTTAGAATCTACAATACTTTTAGTTTCATCATCGAGTTGATTATACCCTTCTATCAAATACTCAAACTCTAATTCAGAAAAGGGAACACCTATGGTTTTACAACAAAGAGCACAGCCCTTTGCGCATTTAATATATTCCTTCTGGACCTCAAACTTTTGATTAATATAGTCCATTATGAATTCCAAATATTTTTCGTAATTTAATATATCCATAACAATTTGAATTTTAACATTAAACAGTTTATATAATCAAATAAATATCATCTTAATATTTATACATATTTTTAGTATATACTATTTATATATTTATTATATATGTTATAATATTATATGGAAGATAAAGAAGAGTTAGAAGGGCAAGAGAACGCTCAAAATGATGACCATAATGAATTAGAGAAAAACTTTGATGAACTCTTTGAAATAAAAGAGATACCGGCTTTTGGCAAAAAAATCATTCCAACAAGGATGGAATAAGCCATTCAATAAGCATTTTTGATTCCCCAAATTCAATCCCAAGTGTTTTGGCAAAACTGAGATTCATCATATTTTCACGGGACAAATTATAAGCCTTAGGCATAACATTATAGCCTAATTCCTCAACCTTTTCTTCAAGTATCATCTTTTTCTCAGGGTCATAAACTTTGGAATAATTAAGTCCGGTACCCGCACAGTATGGGATTGTCAGTTTCCCTTCAGAATTTTCAGTAATAAGACCGAACGTTCTGCAGATTATACCGCGATACATATATACGCAGCAGCTTCCGTCTATTAAAAGCGGACAATCGTGAAGGAAGTTTTCGCCCTTATGCTCGGCAAGCTCTGCCTTTAACTTTTTCAAATTATTTTTGACAATTTCTTTTATTTCATCAGGGAGTCTGGAATAACCTATTTTTATATACTCAGCCTCCAATTCGGAATAAGGATACATTCCCTTTTCACAACAGCCTGAGCAGCCGTTCTGGCAGCAAATGTATTCTCTCTGATATTCAAATATTCTTTGCAGTTCCTCCGAGATTACTTTAAGATAATACTCATAGCGATTAATTAATTCTTCTTTCTCCATATATATATTTTTACCCTTGATAGCCGCTATCAGTCAAGTATTTTGTAAAGAAACTTAATAAATAACCCAACCGGGTTATAACTACATAACTATTTTTTTAATATGATGAAAACGAGAGAGATTATATAGAGGATTATTATGGCAACAAAAAAGATTAAGGTTTGTATGGTTGAAGACCATGCTTTAACCCGAACAAATTTCAGATATGAATTAGCGAAATACGATGATATTGATTTAGTAGCAGAATTTGATAACGCTGAAAGCTGTATGACATACTTGAGAACACATAAGGTTGATACAATTTTAATGGATTTAGGGCTGCCATATTTAAACGGACTTGATGCAACTAACATTATAAAAAAAAATTATCCTGATACAAAAATTATAATAACGACATCACACGAAACAGAAATTGAAATACTCACAGCACTATCGATTGGTGCAAACGGCTATCTATTAAAGGACACGGGATTAAATAAAATACACGCAATAATAGAATCCGTAAACAACGGAGCTATATGGATAGATCCAAGACTTGCACAATTAACCATCAGAGTATTTAAATATCAAAAAGAGAAAAAAGATGTAAATAAAGAAAACTTTAACCTGACAGTACGTGAAAAAGAAGTTCTGAAACTCTTAGCCGCCGGCTTATCTAATACCCAAATAGCAAAAGAATTAGTCATAAGCTCTCACACAGCAAAAGTTCACGTATCAAACATATTCTCAAAACTTGCAGTAGCAGATAGAGTTCAGGCAGCTGTAAAAGCATACCAATGTGACCTTTGTCCGGAGAAATAAATTTGAAAGATTTGAAAGATAAACTTTTTCAAATACTTATACTAATCTCCTTTTTCGGAGTTACGATATTAATTATTAATTTAAATATTCCCAATATAATACTAAAATTTGTATTATTATCCTTATTTATTTTTGTAATTACAGCGTCATTACTGGAAAAACAGAGAATTCTTGATAAACTTTCGCATAAATATGAAGATATAAATATTTTAATTGATAATATTTATAATCATTTTCCTGACATTGTCATTTGCAAAGATAAAAATCTAAATATCACGTTTGCAAATAAAGCGTTCTTTAAGGAATTTAATTGCAAAAAGGATATTAAAGGCAGAAAAATCAATTATTTCCTTGATGATGAAACAGCATATATTATTAACCAGCAGGATAAATATGTAATAGAAAATAATAAAATTAACAAATTCTACGTCAACAATAAAAGCTCAAATAGTAATTATTACTGCATAAGTCTTCCGCTGGTAAAAAACGGGGAAACAAAAGGAATTGCAACACTTGTAAGAGATGTTTCAAAAGAAAAATTTCTTGACACACAGCTCGAAAATACACATGGACAAATAAAATCATTAATTAACAACTTACCGATTATTTCGTACATCACAGATATTAACGGGGATTACATTTTAGGGAACCAAAAATCATATAAATTTTATACGGAAGGAATTGATTCGGATAACAACTTACGCATTGATTTAAACTCTCTCCACAAAGAACTTGCTGAGGGAAACGAACATATAATAAATACGCAAGAAATTTTGATATTTAATAAAGCAATAAAAGCACTTGACGGCTCATATCACTGGTATACATGGAGAAAAGCGCCATGGATACTAAAAAATGGAGAGGTAAAAGGGTTTATTATATTCATAAATAATGTAGATATGACTAAAAACCTGCAAGCACAGAGAGATAATTATATAGCCACACTAAGCCACGACCTAAAAACCCCGACAATTGCACAAATCAGATCATTAGAATTAATGCTCAACGGACACACCGGAGATTTTAGCAGCGAACAACAGGAATTATTAAGATTGATGCTGGATTCAAGCAACTATATGTATTCAATGCTAAATACTCTGGTTACGACATACAAATATGAAAACGGAGAGATAATCTTAAACTATGAAAATTTTAACATCTTACATATTATTGAAGAAAGCATGCACAATTTGGCAAGGCAAATAATAACCGCAGGTTTAACAATAAAAATTCAATCCGAAATAGAAAACCCGATAGTACACGCAGACAAATTACAAGTAAAACGGGCTATCGAAAATCTTTTATCTAATGCGATTAATTTTAGCTTCAATAATACAGAAATAATTATATCCGTAAAAGAAATTGCAGAACATAATATTCCGAAATTATGTATCAAATTCATATACCAAAGTCCATATATGAATAAAGAAAGCCTTAGTAATATATTTAAAAAATATGTGACTCATAAAGATAAATTTAACAGAGTCGGCGCAGGATTAGGGTTATATTTATCAAAACAAATTATAGAAGCACACAAAGGCAATATCTTTATAACAAGCACTAAGGAAAATATAAATACATTTGGATTCATATTAAACAGATAGTTATTGAGGTAAATGAAATGGTTAAAATTCTCCTTCCCTAGTTAGGGCACTACTGTCCATGATAATTTTATTATTGGCAACAGCCCTTTAAATAAAAGTTTTTTATTGTCCTCCGGACGGGGTCGCTGCTTGGTTGGTGCACTCAAAAATCAATTTATGATAGTCTTCCTCCCTTTTGACACTACTGTCCGAGATAAATTTAGAAAAATCATTCATATAACAATATATGATTGTAATAGATAGTATTACTAAAATGTCAAGACAATAAATAATAATCGGGGGTTATGCACCCCCGCACCCCGCACCTGTATTTCTTTGGCAGTCAAAGAAATACAGGGCAAAGAAACCTGCAACCTGAACTCCATTCGCTAAATAATAGGGGTAAATAAACTGGTTAAAATTGCGATTCAATAAATCAATTACGCTCAGACAGTGCTTGCTCTGTTGTATGTATTCTTTCACAGCTATAATGTGAAGATTGAATATTAACCCAATATATTTACCCCTGCTCATTCCGTAAAGGTTGTAACATCAAAAGATTAAATTTGCGCTTTGGTTAAATTATTTATATTTTTTTATTTTATTTTTATCTTTTATTTTTGTACTCTCCACGTAGTGAGCCATCAATGTTAGCGAAACAATGACAAAGCGGGTATTGTTTGAGGTTCGAAGAACCGAGTTTACCCGCTTGAGTTGAGCTTTACTTTTGATGTGCGAACGAAGTGCAGAGTACCGGTTTGCGTCGCTTTGGCGGCAAAGCGACCCTGTCTGGAAGACCCGCCGGAGGTAAAAAAGAAAAACTTTTATTTGATATACCGGTGCGGAGTTTGAGGCTGCATAAGCCTCAATAGCATCGCTATTTTATATCTGAAATAACCTTTGATATAACATTCTCCCAAACATCCATATATTCAGCTTGATAAGGTTTAACAGACTTATACCATACAACATCGTCACCTTTTAGATTAAACCAGCGATATTCGGTAAAACGATTAAAGAGCCCAAAAGTTTTAACGCCCAGAGCACCTGCAAGGTTCAATATAACGTTATCTGTTGTTATTACCAAATCCATATTTTTAATCGCAGCTGCAGTATCTTCAAATGTCGAAAAATCTTTACCTACATTTATCAATTTACACTCGGCAGGAAGCTTCTCTATCTGCTTTTTAGGGTCCTCATGCTGCAATATATAAATGTCTATTCCTTTTTTCTTAAACAGTGGAATAAATTCCTTCAGTTCAATATCACGGTTCAAATCACGGGATACATCATGGCCTTCAAACGCAAGCCCGACTTTAAGATTCTTTTTATTTGTCACAAATTCACACCCGAAATGTTCAACCTTCTTCTTGTCAACAGATAAATAAGAATCCGTATCAGGAATTTTATCCGATTCAATATCCAGAAACAGAGGTAAATTCATTATCGGAAGATGATAATCATATTTCAATTTAGAAAAATCTGTCTCCATTCCATACAAATCAACCCCAAGATTGGAAGATTTGAATAAATCAACAAGTTCTGTTTGAACAACAAACAACACTTTTTTTGCCTTTTTAGCCAACAACTTAACAAATCTTGCATACATAATGGAATCGCCGTACCCCTGTTCGCATTGAACAAGAATTGTACTTCCTTTTATGTCGGATTTATTCTTCAATTCCTTATCCGGCGGAAGCATCGGAGGATAAAGAGCCGGTTTTGTTTCTTTATCAAAACGATACCCGAAATATTTATACCCGTTTTTAAAATCTCCGTTATGGATTAGAAAACATCCGTAATCAAACAGGTCGTCATTTTTCGGATTAACCTTTAGCACCTTTTGATAAAACTTATCCGCATTCTTAAAATCATCCATTTTGCTGTATATTAAAGCAACATTTCGCATAAAAGTTCTAGAATTAGGATTAAGAGAATGCGCCTTCAAGAAATATTTTAACTGCCTGTCAAGGAATTTATCATTGTAATATGTCGAATACAAATGCCCGAGAGTATTATAAACCAGTGCATCCGTTTTATTATGTTTGATATATTTTTCAAACCTTTCAATCGATTCAGGAATCATGTTGAATTTAAAATACAACAAATCACCGACAACATAATCCGCGCGATGTGAATCCTCTGCAGTTGCTTCGTATTTTTTCAAATACTCAAGTGCTAAATCTTTTTGGTTTAATTCGGCAAGACAGTCAATAAGTTTGATAAAATCGCCTTCTTCCAGCTTTGAATTATTAAATACATTTTTGTATTTAATCATGGCTTCTTCCCAATTTTTATCATTATACATTTGATTGGCTTTTTTGAGCTCCAAATCAAGATACGGCACCATAATGTTAGACGGCACCGGAGAATACTGCATAATTTTTTTATAAGTTTCAACCCCGTACTTAACATCATCGTTCATTGATAAACCTGCAGCGACACCGATATTAACCCCCAAAATCAAGTCGTCGGTATTTGGAACCGGATTCCCGATTGTACGAGATGATGAATTCAGGGCAAGTTCAAGATATTTTTTATAATTTATATTATCTTTTTTTGATTTAAAAATCATACTGATTATATGGTATACAGAGCTATCCGTGTGAATTTTGGAAACATAATCAAGATAATATTCTAAAGCTTTATCCTTCTGATTAAAGTAAAAGTAATAAATATCACCTATATTTTTTTTATACCTTATATCACTTGTAAAATTATAAAGAGCTTCATAAGCAGAAACCAACTCTTTGAGATTTTGCGCATTCAGATTCTGTTCACTCAAAATATCATTTACAATATCCGCATTTTTACGGACAACATCCAGGATATTCATTTCTGTACAATAATTATTCTGCATAAATTTATTATAGCATTAATCTTTAATCTGAAAAACACATTTTGAACAATGCGCCTTAGGATGTCTCATAAGATGGTCTTCCAAATCATACATTTCTGCAATACGAGTAACAAGGATATTTCCGCACATAGGACAATGGATTTCCTCTTCGCCGCTCAGTATCTGCTGTTTTATATCCTCAATAACATCATTAGATATTATTTGCGTACTGAGTTTTTTTTCGTACTGCTGTATATCCGCAGGCTGGCATTTTAGAGCCTTTGCAAGCTTTTGCCGTATCGTAACAGGCAGAAACAACTCTTTACCTGATTCAATATCTTCAATCACAGAAATATCTATACCGCTCTTTTGGGCAAGACCGGTTGAAGACATGCCTAATTTTTCTCGTCTTGAATTTATAAATGTTGATAGAGTTTCCATAATCTATTTATTTAATAAGTATATTTTGTATTCAGAAGGCATCAATTTCCCGATAGTAAGCTCGGTTAACGGAGCAGCAAGCTGTTCTTCGGTGAAATCAACACCATTGAATCTGTATTCTGATACTATCTGATAATCGCAAGGAAGAGTAAGCTGTTTATCAAAAACTTCCCGTCCTTCTCTTATTTCTGTATAAGATCTGCCGTTATCCTCGATAAGGATTTTTTCAGTCGGTGCCATATTGTTGGCAACAACAAGAATTGCATTTTTTACGCCTTCTTTAGATACCTGCCATACAGTAAAACCGTCATCATCCTGTCTTACTACATGAGCTTCGCCGCCTGTTATTATATCAGAATTTTTAACAAATCTGTCTATTGCATCAAAAATTGCAAAGAATTCATCGTTACGTTCTCTCACCATAGAGATTTCGGAGCCGATTACACGTTCAATACCGACTTTTGTAAATGATTCGTCACCGTCAATATATAAAACAGGACGCTGTGCATTTTTACCGCCCGGTAAGAATTTATATTTAAACCATTTAAACAATGCACCTTCAAAACCTAACTGTCCCGGATAGCGGTCAATTGCTTCAAATTCGCCGTCCTGATTATTGTAGGTTTTTAAAATAGATAATTGAGATTTCTTACCTGATGCAAGGTTATAGTTTGATAACTGAGTATTATCATCGACAATAACCTGAGGAGTTTTACCGCTTTGAGCAACAATATCGTTACCCCACAAAAGGTCAAATCCCATATCCTCATGGTACTCTTTCAAATAATTATCCCAGAGCATATATTCCGCTAAAGTTGCAAAATACAAAACATGCTCTTTCATTTCCGAATTAAGCATTCCGAGAACTTTTCTCGGGGCACGATAACTTATCGGAACTCCGTCTTTTTCTGATACGTTATCTACAACGTGATCAATATGGTCGACTCTAAACCCGTCAAAGTTATATTCTTTTTGCAGATTCTTCATCGCCCCGATAAAGTAGCTTATTACGTCACTATTAAATTTTCCGTTTTCCAAACATACAAAATAATATGGAGTTTGGCAATCAAGGTTCGCAAACTGCGATACATCTTCGTCTTTATAATCAAAGTGTTTAAATACAGGGTATGAACCGCATTCGCTCATTTTATCAAACACAGGAACACCTGCAGAACACCATGCTCCGCCAGGCGCCGGCCACATACCTTCGCTTATCAAAAGTTGTATTATTTCGCTTTGTTTAACAATATCAGATTCCTCAAGTTTTTTGTGGTGACCTAATATTGTCGCAATAATAGCTTTGACCTTCTTGTGAAGTTTGTCTTGAATAGAACGCTCAAGCATGGCATTAGACAAGAACTTCTTTTCAGCCAGCATTTTGTCATCAATTTTATTATAAATATCCTGATAATAATCTGACAGAGTACCTATATCACCTTTAAGAGCCTGTTTATAAATACCTTTTACAATATTCAAATCGTCCTGATTAATATCTGTAAGTTCGGCACAAACCTTGTCTAAAGATTTTTCAAGCTCGCCGATTAAACCGTTAATATCAAACCATCTTGCAATATAAGGGTGTGACAGAACCGCTTTAGAATATCTGCCTGTTTGAGGAAGAATATCATATATAACAGGGTGTCCTGCAAGCTGAGCAAGCATTACAAAGTTTTTAACCTGTTGTTCTACATTTTGTCCGGTTAATTCTGTTAGTTCTTTATCCTCAAGATTCGGGCTAACCTCTGATGATTTTGGCAAATACGCACAGCCAAATTCTCTCGGGTGGAAAGGTATAAGATAAATTGTTGTATTAAATATATCGTTTGATAAGTTCCCGGTAGGTAATATTGCAAGCTGTCTTAACCAATCCATAAACTTGCCCGGCTCTTCTGATTCGTTGCCGTTGCCAAGTCCTGCCAGATTGATTAATTTTATATCATGTCCTTCTTTTTTTATCCAATCGGAATTAGTTACGTTGTTTCTTGCAAGTACACTTGAATTAACAAACATAAATCTGCCAGAGGTATCCATAACGTTATTTGCGCGCCATTTATATTCAAGAGAATACAAGACCTCAGCATTTGTTAATTCAGTCAATGCTTTTGCATAAGAATAAGGTATATAACCATACTGATTCATTAAATCACGCAAAATATTTTTTCTATCCTCTGAGATAGAATCAAAGCTGTATTTTTCTTTCAATTTTGCATAAAAATCGTTTAAGATTTGTGAATTGTTAACCTTAGTTTCCTTCTTGAATAAAAAATCTAACATGTATCATATACTCCTTTAATCAACTGATAGTATAGTAGCATGGGTATATAAGTTTTACAAACAAATGTTTACATATATATACATAATATGTATATAGTTTGTAATAATAAAATTACTTATTAATCTTTATCATCTATATAAGATGCCAAAATCGCAACCATACTCCAGAACAAAATTTGTATCTGCGGTCTGAAAAATACCGTATCAACCATTCCGTGAATCATTACACCACAGATTGAAACAAGTCCGACAGATGCCAATATGACAGCTCTTGTATCCGTTGATTTATAAATAAATTTTGCACCGTCAACAACCAGTGTAATCAAGAAGCCTAAGAATGCGATTAAAGCAAAAATACCGCTTTCAACAGCTGTTTCAAGGTAAATATTATAGGCGCTTAAAGCATCAAAACCCGTTTTCATATAAAGTCCGTAGATTTCTCTGAAATTCTGGTTCCCCATACCGATACCCAAAAGCCAGTTGTCTTTAAACATTTGAACAGCCGCTTGATAAACATTGAATCTGAAAGAATTTGAACTATCCGCACGCATTGCAAAAATAGAAAACACTCTTGCCCTCAATGAAGATACCGCAAGTATCGCGAAAGTTGCAACACCAACAACAGCAGATATTACAGAGAAATATATTTTTTTATATGTCGGCCAGAAGAATTTTAAACTGATAATAAATATCAATGTCGTAATCAGAAACAGTCCGATATAAGAGCCTCTGCAGCCTGTTAAAAACAAAGTAACAGAAGCAAGTATGGAAAGCAAAAGAAAACTCACGCCTCTTTTGTAATTTCTGTCAGATAAATAATAAGCGCAGAGCCCGAATACTGATGAAATCCCCGCAACCAAATATCCGCCCAAAAGATTCGGGTTTAATGGCTGCAAAGTACCGTAAACTCTTGTCATAACCTCTTCAGGATTCAATCGGGATGTATCCTGCCAGCCGGAGATTTCTCCTACCTGTATAAAATTCTGGCTTAAACCGACAATAGATTCAAAGGTTACACAGCCCGCAATACACCACAAAATAGGCAGAATATTTTTTCTGTTATATTTCAAATGGTGGACAACAGACAAATAGAAACTCAGATAAATAAAAGTCTTAAAAAATCCTTTTAAACTGAGTGCCAACAGAGTTGAACCTGCAACACTGACTATGGATAACATAAAATACGCAAGCAGGAATAATTCAAACTTGCTGCATTTAAAGTTATCACCGGGTTTTGTTATAACCCTCACAATCGTCAACAGAAACGTAATGAAGCATAGATACCCTGCAACATCTGAGCTTAAAAATGTTGAAAGTATATATGTACACAGAATTGACAATAGTATTAAAGAATCCAAGCTTTTTAGAATCAAGCTTGATTCATAAATTTTGCCAAACGGTTTTTGCAAGATATTTAATACACTATTCAGAAACATACTAACCTTCTATATCAATATCTGAAACCGTACCTGTTAACTTATAAGTTTTCCCCTCTAATGTAATCGGTAGCCCTATTTTTATTTTATTTCCGCCGACAACAGCTCCGTCTTTTGTAATTTTTGCCGTATCCGTAACAGTTACTGCAATATCATACGTATGCGGTTGAGATGCATCAGGCACTATATTGTATCCTTTGGAATTATTAGATGATATTGTTGTCATCTTTGGAGAAAATACAACATCAACAACATCCAAATCAGAGTAAGGAACGTTTCTGATACTAATGAATGTCTTATCAGATTTTTTTATCGGAATATCACTATTAGTAAGAGTTACCCCCTTCAAATACACTACAAAATTAATCTTAGAAGTTGCTTCTATTTGTTTAGAAGCCGTTTCTCTATAATGCTTGATAGTCACAACCCCAACACAAATAGCAAGTAATATCCCCGCAACAATAATAATATCAACCAATTTATTTTTCATAAATCTCTCCTAATTCTTATTTATTCTTTGTTCAATAACTTCTTTTATCTCTTCAATTTTTGTCGTAGCGCAGCCGAATTGTTTAATAACAATACTTGCCGCAATATTACCTATGATTGCGGCATAAACAGGCTCTGCACCCGATGCCAAAGCCAATGTATACACAGCTGTCACGGTATCACCGGCACCTGTCACATCAAATACTTCTGATTTATTGAATACAGGTATCTTAGTAAATTTATCACCTTTTTCAAATACTGCCATACCGTCTGAACCGCAAGTAACCAAAACAAATTCAGCGTTTGTATCTTCTAAAAGCTTATGCCCTGCACGTTTCAAATCGTCTGTGGATTTAACTTCAAAACCTACGTATTTTTGAGTATCAGGTAAGTTTGGAGTCATTGAAGTTACATATTGATACTTGTCCAAATCTTTTTGAGCATCTACTACAACGATTTTGTTATGTTTTTTACAAAGCTCGATTGATTTTTTTATAATCTTATCAGTCAAAGTTCCGATATGATAATTTGATAAAATAACAGCGTCATGCTCAGGAATTGCCTTCTCAAGATTCGAAATAATTTTGTTTTCTGTCTCCTCCGACAGCGGTAAATCTGTTTGTCTGTCAATTCTTACAATCTGTTGAGTAATAGACTGGAAACAAGAGCCTGAAATTCTTGTTTTCGTGACGGTTTTTCTGTCTTTATCAGTAACCAGATACTCACAATTAACTCCTGCCTCTTCAAACGCTTTTAATAAATCCGATGCCTGATAATCATCTCCGATTACGCCTACAACACTGACTTTTCCATGATTAATTGTTGATACGTTATGAGCAGCGTTTGATGCGGCACCCAGAATTAATTTTGTATGCGTATGCTTTAAGATTAAAACAGGAGCCTCTCTTGATATACGCTCTGTATCACCATATACCATCTCGTCCAGAGCCAAATCACCAACAACCAAAATTCTTGGCTTATTCAGATTCTCTACCAGCTCTATCAGTTTAGTCTTATCTATTTTCATTTTCCCTCAACTCATTGAATAATTTGAAATTACATTGTATAATTTAATTATAATACAAACAGAGAGAGTTGAAGATTTGGATAACGAAAAAGATATACCTAAAACAATTAATGATATGGTAAATAATTCAGATGAACCCCAGCCGGTACCGCCTCAACCGAAAATGCCGTTAACATTTAACGAAAATGATTCTATTGAGGTAAACAATCTTCTTACTCTTGCGAATTCGGATATTACTCCGGATCTTTTGGCACAATTGGAAAGCCGCGCCAAGGAAGAACAGAAAAAAATGGAAATGGCAGACGGCAAACAAGCTGAAGAACTTGACAAACAGGAAGATATCCAAATGCAAGAAGGTTTGCCGGCAGAAAACGGAGCAGTAAATGTTACCGCAGATATTCTTGAGCGTCCTAAAGAACCGCCAAAAGAAACAGCAAAAGAGGAGCAGCCGCCGCAAACTTTATCAATATTTAATCCACTGCCGGAAAAACAACCTGAACAAGAAGAAACTTTAGACCCGCTTGAAGAAGCCAAAATGAATGCGGTCTACAAAAAATATGTTATATACATAAACCAGGAAAATGAACCTTTTTTAGATTCTTTGACTCTAGCAGAACGCAAAAAACTCATTAACGATGTACTACAGGAGCAAAACAGACTCTCAGAAGAACAAAGGGCTGAAAAAAAGAGAATTGAAAAAACAACAAAACTCATAATAAGTATCGTAACATTTATTATTACCGTTCCTATTATATACCTGCTCTTTAATGTATCTTTAGAAGCAACAATACAAAATTACAGACATTCAAAAACAAACTTTGAAGTCCTGTATAAAGAAACCGGTAAAATTAAAATTAACCAATAACATCGGCTTTTTGACCAACATTTGAAGCATTCAATTCTTGAATCTTAGCTTGCTCTGCCAGCATTTTTTTCATTTGGAAATCTTTAGCCGTTGTATTATCCGCAATAGTTTTGCCTATCTTACCACCAAGTCCGAAACCAGCACAAGAGCCAACAACAAATATTGCAGCCTTTAAAATACCGGTTAGTCTGTTTGTTGGTAGATGCTTCAAGAATTTATTTGTTGCCAAGAAAGTCTTAATACCCTTTGCAGCACCAGATAAAACTTTATTATTTACATAAGCGGCAGGTCTTCCGTTAAGCCCAAGATTCTTTTTGATAATTCCTTCAACAAGGAACATACCGCCCATTGCACCTGCTTCTCTAAGCAAAGCAGATTTTTTATCTTCAGAAGATAACACTCTTGCACCTGATGCTACGCACAAAATAGGGTTAACTGCTTTTGATGCATATTCTGCACCTTTTCCAGTCCATTCCAACAATTTGCTTGTAGATTTTGAACCGTTTAACGTTCTTGAAAGAGCATCAACATATTTTGAACCTTTTGTAGTTTCCTTTGCAACTTTAATAGCCTCGTCAGCGGCAGAAATATCCTGACAATAAGATGTAACTTTTCTTTCCAAACGATCTGCACGGGTATAATTGTTACCCTTTTCTCCGTTTGTATAAGCAAACCAACCTTTTCTTAATGCATTTGCTAGAGCGACAGTCATTTCTACCTACTACAATTTATTAACACACATGTATATAAAGTATTTTTTTTTAGGTTTTTTGCTAATGTTAATAAAATTGTTACAAAAATTCATATACTAATGTAATGCAGTCGTGAAGCCGGTTGTAATTATAACTTTTTCATACTTGTCGGCCAGTTTTATAATATCTTGGGTCACACCAGGCAAAATAAATAAAGATATTCTGTTTTGCACGGCAGCATTAAAATCGGCAATACTAATAGGTAAATCAGATGCCATAACAGCCTCTTTAGCCGTGTCACAAGCATAATTCATTGCAAATTCCGCAGCCTGACTCTGTAAACCTTGAGCTATCGCCAGCGTTTTTAAATTGTTAACAACAACTATACCGTTACTTTTTATATATTTTGCAACCTTCCAAGCAAATATACTGTCCTCAACCTGTTCAACCGAAGGTTTCAGCTTAGTAACAACTTTGAAACTATCCTTGTTTAATTCTGATTTATTTTTGTCCTGAACAAGAGTTCCAAATGGAGTTATAATAATCTCTTCATCAACAAAGTTTTTAAAATCCTTTAGGGGAGTATTTATTTTTACGTATCTGACAGAATTTTTGTCAAAAACTTCAACCGCCTCAACATCAAAATCCGGTGCAGCAACTAAATGACCTGCGCTCAACTGCATTGCCGTTTTTTTATCAACTTTAGCCGTAAAAACAGCAACTCCTGACAGGGCATCAACAGGGTTACAGTCAATAGCTTTTACTAACGCCTCCGATAAATCCGCACCAAGTGCAACACCTGTTACCTGAGAAGCTCTGGTTAATACGGCACAATTTACATCAAAAAATTCAGATGCAATTTCTAACCCTTTTGTCATACCGATATAATCGTTATACGTAAGCTCAAATTGAGTTTCATAATCAATAATATCGTGTGTTTTATTTAATGTCGCAGCCTGCTGCTTGTTTGAACCGTGTTCTAATTGTTTTATAAATTCAAAGTTTAAATTATCCATTTATATTTCCTCTATTGTTAATTCATCGCCGGAGCCGGAACAGGAGCCTGTTGTGGCGGAGCGGAAGGAGTCGAAGGAGCAGAAGGAGTAGAAGACGGAACAGGTGATTCTATTCTGGAGGAATTTGACACCGGCTGCTGTACTGCCGGAACCTCAACAGGTTGATGTTGAACAGGAGTTACAACAGTCATCGGAACTTCTGCAGATTCTTCATCTTCTATTCGTGACTCATTTGATTGAATATTTTTATCGGATGTTAATTTCGGATTATTTTTCTTAGGTGCGCCGTCAAGTACAACCTCCGGATATTGGAAATCATCGCTTCCGATACTTTCCACTGCAACCTTCATAATATCACGCCAGATAAGTGCCGGAACAGTACCGCCTGTCAGACCTCCCATTCTGGTATTATCATCATTACCAACCCATACCCCCATTACAATTGTCGGAGTATAACCTACGAACCATGCATCTTTATAATCATCAGTGGTACCTGTTTTACCTGCTGCCGGTTTTCCGATTCTTGCGGCAAGACCTGTACCGTGGTCAATTACAGTTCTCATCATTGCAGTCATAATTGCTGCTGTATCCGTACTCAATACTTTAGTAATTCTCGGTCTTGAAGCAGAATATAACACTTTTCCTCTTGAGGATTCAATTCTTTCAATACCGTAAGGCTCGACTTTAAATCCGCCGTTTGCAAATATACCGTAAGCCCTTGTAAGTTCATACAGTTTAACCCCGTTTGACCCCAGAGCAATAGTATAATCATATTCCAATGGAGTTGTTATACCCATAATCCTTGCCATTTGGATTACAGCACGGACACCGACATACTGAATCAAACGTGCCGCACAAACGTTAGAAGATATCATCAAAGCTTTATATACCGGAATCTGTCCTCTATATCTGTTCCCGTAGTTGTGAGGGGTCCAAGTTCCAGCTTTAAAAGGTTTATCGTCGATTAAATCGTTTGGCGAAACACCTTTTTCAACCGCTGCTGTATAAATAAACGGTTTAAATGCAGACCCCGGAGGGCGAACAGCCTGAGTTACACGATCGTATTGGCTTTTTGCATAATCTTTTCCGCCGGCATACGCTAAAATCTTGCCGTCAACAGGAGAAAACGCAAATACTGCAGCCTGATTTTTATCTCCGCGCAAACCATACGCATTCAATTCTGTTACTATCGCTTCATTAGCTTTTATTTGAGTTTTATAATCAAGAGTCGTAATAATCTTATATCCGCCCTGGCTTATTTCTTGTTCAGAGAAGCCAAGTTTCTCAAGCTCGTTCATTATCATATCGCAGAAATAAGGAGCTTTATTCAAAAGATAAGAGGTAGGCATAGATGTCAGATGGATTTTTTCCGCCTGAGCCTTTTCCATAGTAGCCTTATCAATGTATTTCATCTTATACATTCTCAAAAGAACCTGATTTCTTCTCTTCTTCGCAAGTTCAATATTGTTAAACGGAGAATAAACGGACGGTGCTTGAGGCAGACCGGCTAAAAGCGCCATTTCCGCAAGTGTTAACTGGTCCAAATGCTTTGCAAAATATATTTGAGCGGCGCCTTCCACACCATAAGCCCCTGAGCCTAAATAAACGTTATTAAGATACATCGTAAGTATCTGGTCTTTTGTAATAGACTTTTCTATTTGCGCAGCAATTATGATTTCTTTTATCTTTCTTGAATAAGATTGTTCGTTCGATAAGAACAACATTCTTGATAACTGCTGTGTAATTGTACTACCGCCCTGAACAACTCTGCCGGCAATAGCGTTCTCTATGGCGGAACGTGCAACACCGCATAAATCATACCCCGGGTGATTGTAGAAATTTTTATCCTCTGTTGCTACAATTGCTTCTTTTAATTCTTTAGGTATCTGGTTAGCCTCTACCTTTGAAAAAGTACAAGCATTAAATGTCTTTATAACTTCACCGTCAGCGGACAAGAATTTTGTTACCATATTAGGTTTAAAATCCGAAAGGTTTGCAATAGGAGGAAGAATTGCCAAATAAAGCTTGAGTGCCACAAAACCTGCAAGAACACAAGCTGCACCGACAATAAACAATCTTTTTATAGTATCAAACATAGACCCTTCATCAGAAGATGATGAACGAGATACTTTTGTATTATATTTTTTCATTCGCTTAGGAACGACATATTTTGACATAAAGCTTACCTTCTATATACTCCTACCTAATAATTAATATTGTACCAAAAAAATTATCTGAGAGTATAATATTAAGCATGCTTGATTTTTTGGAAACTTTAAAAAATGAATTTCTCTCATATTTTGTTCCTGAAAGAGTAGAATACACGATAGAAGGGGAATGTAAAAAGTGCGGTCAATGCTGCAGATATATGTACAGTTTTGATACTTATTCCGAAAAAGAATTTAAAATCATGCAGTTTTTGTTCCCGTCATATCGAAGATTCTACATAAGAGGGAAAGATGAAGACGGAAACTTAATTTTTGCCTGTAAATATGTAACCAAAGAAGGTTTATGTTCTGTTTACGAAAAACGGCTTCCGATGTGTAAAAAATATCCGGCAAAGAAAATATACTACCCAGGGAAACTCCACGAGGGCTGCGGATATAGAGTTGTTGAGAAAACATTTGATGATTATTTAAAAAGAGGAGAGGGAAAAGAAGGTTGAATAAAAATTCTATCTACATATTTTACCCCGACTCGTAATGACAGAAAAATGTCTACTCACTAATTACAATTCACTATTCACTTGAAACCGATTACTTCACTTCGTTCATAATGACGAAAATTTATTCTGTCACCCTGAATTTATTTCAGGGTCTTACCGGTGTTACAGGCAGAAATTCAACGTTGGTAAGATCCCGAAACAAGTTCGGGATGACGAGAAATGCCTAATCACTTAGTCACTTAATCACTTATCAAAATAAAAAAAGTGAACCCCAACAAAATTATGCAATATATTTTTGAATCGCAGTTTTATCAAATACCTCAATACTGTCATGTGAATGAATGAAAATCATTGCAGTAATCAGAGATTTGAATGACTGAAAATCTTCAAAACTCATTTTCTCTCTTAAATCAGTCATATTATTTGCCATAAATTCGGTAATAACTGTTTTATCGTTATATACCAGCTCTGAAAAATACTCAAAAGCCTGTCTTGTTTTGACACCTTCAAGATAAATGATATCCGGAGATTGAAACTCAATAAATCTAAGCGCTTTATCAAGGTTAAATCCAACATTTTCATTTAATTCGCACTGATGCACTTTAGGCAAATTATACTTTGACAAAGATTCAATAGTCATAATATTTTTGTTTGATTTTGCAGCCTCAAGCAATAGTGAATAAATAATATGTGTTTTACCGCTCAGCTGTGAACCGCATACAAGTATAATCCCCGGCATCTCCAGAGAAGATTGCAGTAATTTTCTCTGACGTTCGTCTTTAATAATTTCAGATAATTCCTTCGGCGGTTTATATATTTTAAGAGCAATCCTTTCGCCTATAATCGTAGGGAACGCAGAAACACTTGCAACAAGTGTTGTTTCATCAACCTTAAAACACAGTTTACCAAGCTGCGGAACCTCACAAACAGACGGATCAAGGTTTGATAAAAGCTTTAATTTAGAAACAAACGATGTTACAAGAATGTAAGGAATCGTACCTTTTGAAAAGGATTCATTTTGTTTCTTGAATACAACATTCAATCCGTCATCAGACTGTTCAAAATAAAGCTCATGCACATCTTCGAAAAGTGCCTGCTTTAAAATTGCCCTTATTATTTTTTGAATATGCTCCTCTGACAAATCATCTTTATGAAGCTCGTCACGCCAGTCAAAAGACGCATCGTACTCTTTTGAAAATATCTTATCTACTGTATCCGAGGTTTTATAATACTCGTCAATTTTTGTTAAAATACTGGATTCTGACGACAATACCGGCTCAATAGAACATTCTGCCGATTCCATTATCTTGTCTACAACAAACAAATCCAGCGGATCTGTCATTGCAACGGTCAAGACATCTTCTATCTTAAATAAAGGAATGATTTTATATTTTGCGGCATCCGCAAAATTGATATACTTAAGACAATTTACATCCAAAGAATAATCATCCAGATTTACATAAGGGATATGAAGTTTTTGCTCTAAAAACTTTAACAAAGTTTCTTCGGATAAAATTCCTGAATTTATCAAAGCCTGCCCGATATTAATATTTTCGGCATTAGCAATACTCTCTGCCTGCTCCAATACTTCATAAGGAACAAGGCCGTCTCTAACTAATTCATATTTCCATTTTTCCAGCGTTTTATTTGTAACAACTTCCATTACAATCTATCCCAAATAATTTTTTACTCTCTGAACAACATAATCCAAATCAAACGGCTTTGTTATATATTCATCAACACCGGTTTCTTCTCCGATTAATTTGTCCTCTTCTTGAGAACGTGCAGTAACCATTATTATAGGAATATCTTTATATTTTTTATCGTATTTTAATAAACGGCTGATTTTGTAACCGTTAATCTTTGGCATCATAACGTCCAATATAATCAAATCAGGAGTCAATTCTTTAGCCATACGAAGTCCATCTTCTCCGTTATATGCACAATAACAGGTATATCCGCTTACCTCAAGTACGAATTTAAGACTTTCAACAATATCCTGCTCATCATCTACTATAAGAATTTTTTTCATCAGATACTCCTTCAATCTCGTATGAGTACATTATATCACAATTTTTGTACTTATCTGTTTTAGAAGATATAACATCATTAATCCGCTTATGCAAAAATTCCGCAAAACTCTTATTACCATCGACTATTGCAAGTGTTAAGATACTGTTATCATCCTGTGCCTCAAGTAAAGAATTACTAAGATATGTTTCTTTAAAAATATCTTCTTCGTTTATTAAACTTTCCATAACATCTTTTGCCGTTTTCATTTTTATGGAAAGAAGCGTCGAATTTTTTTCTCTTGCCTTTTGAACAAGCTGCTTTTTATTTAATAGGAAGTTATTTTTGTCACTGGCAACAGGTATTACAAAATAAAAATTTGAGCCTTTATTAATCTCACTGTCACACCAGATTGCGCCGTTATGAGATTCAACCAGCTGTTTTGCAATAGCCAAACCTAACCCGGAGCCGCCGACTTCTCTGGAGAGAGAGTTTTCTATCTGCTGGAATTTATCAAATACCTGTTTAAGGTTGTCTTTTTCTATACCAATACCTTGATCCGATACGCAAACCTGAATGTAATCACCGCTCAATCTTTCAATATCCGGTTTAAAACATTCCTCCGTTGAAATATCCTTTGCATCAACAATTTTTGAAGAAATCGTAATTTTACCTTTCTCCGGAGTGAATTTGATTGCATTTGAAACAAGGTTAGTCAATACCTGCTCTAACCTGTTTGTATCCGCATAAATATTATCGGAATCATTTAATTCGGAAACGTACTCTATCTGAATATTTTTATCTTTCGCAACATTTTGAAGATTATTTTTTACATATTCAATAACAGGTTCAAGCTTCGTAACAGTGTATTTAAAGTCAAGTTTACCGGCTTCAATTTTTGATATATCAAGCAAATCATTAATAATTCCGGATAACCTTACAACGTTCCGGCTCGCCATACTGATAAATTTTGAAGTATTTTCGGATAATTCTCCGGTTTTACCGCTTGTTATAATATCCAGTGCATTTTTTATTGTTGTCAAAGGAGTTCTCAATTCATGAGACACGATAGAAATAAATTCCGATTTCAAACGTTCAAGTTTAGCAAGTTTTTTATTTGTTTCAGTTATTTCCTGATACAAAATTGCGCTCTTTAAAGGCAGGGCAACCTGCTGGACAATAGTCTGAAAACACGTTGAATCCTCCAGAGTAAAATCCGTTTCTCTGAAGATTTCCGTATACCCGTGGCACTCATCATTTACATCAATAAAAGATAATAAGTTATCAAAATTCAAAACTTCAAAATCATAATCCGTAATAGGGTATTTAACCTTTTTTTCCACTTTTATATCGTCAATATTTATTGCAAAATTATTCGCAAAATTACGTGATTTGTAATTCATAACCGCACGCAGCTTCAAAGATTCAACCAACCGTTCTGAGGGATTATACGTGGAATCAATCAAAAGGATAGGTTCATCAGGAGTTTTAAAGGTTAGTGTACACAAAAGATTATAGTTTAGAGATTTTTCGATTCCGTCATTCATAATCGAAATCAACTGCTCTTTATCAAGACTCCCTGATAACTGTGACGTGGTTGAATAAAGCACATTTAATTGATAAAGACTGCTTGCAAGCTCTTTATTAGATTTGGAAAGCTTTACAAGCGACTTCTTCGTTTTAAGACAGGAATTAATTGATGCACTAACAACAGCCGCAGAAAACGGATAAGATATAAACATATTGGCATGATTCAATATGTCTTTTGAAACTTCCTTATTGTTCAAAATAAGTATACTGATAACGTTAAACTCTTTAATTTGACGATAAATAGACTTAAAATCAATCGACTCAATATCACAATCAAACATTACAATATCAGGATTTTCCACCTTTAAAATATCAATAATTAACACTTCATCCGAGCAGGATATCAGTTCATGCCCTGACAAAATTAACTTAATATCTTTTTCGTATTGTCTATTTTCTGAAATCAGTAATACCTTAGCCATAATTATATCGTAGCAACAAAAAAGAATAGGGCAAATAATTTACAATTCAACAAAAAATTAGTGAGTCGGGTAATATTCAAACAAATATCTTTCCTGTTAAATAATTGTATTAAATCTTTTTCATACTTCCAGCTATTCTTAATTCCAAGAGACGTTTACGTCTCTTTTTTTTATTCAAAAGTAAAATCAAACAACGTTTTTAATTCAACATTCAGAGCATTTGCCAAAATTATCATTGTTTTTATCGTAACATTTGCTTCGCCGCGTTCAATCTGACCAATATAATTAAAATTCATATCAACCAATTCAGCAAGTTTTATCTGAGAAAGCTTTTTACTCTTTCTTATATAGGCTAGTTTTGCACCAAATTTTTTTTGAATATTCTGATTAACTCCCATCTTAATTAGTATTATAATTTTGGTGAAATTTTATTTCCAACTAGTATCAATATGTATTTAATTGTTGATAACTATTAATTTTTGTAAATATTTAAAATTATTTGTTCTTCTTTTTTAAGCTATATAAAAATATATTAAGTCCAGCAAAATCAATATAAATACCATTATTTATTAAAAGGTAAAAATATTAAATTAGACTAATGGCTAATACACAAAATAATATTTTTTATTGTATATATAGGGAAAAATAATATTTTAAACTAACAGCTAAGGGGAGAGTTTTGTATTTTAAAATAATATCAATTTGCGGAGTTATTTCCGTCATATCTATTTTGTATTTGTTAACACAAACACTTATTCACACATCAAAACATCTCTCCCCGATTAATGCCGTACAAATAACACTACTGATAGTTGTATGTTTATTTGCAGTTTTATTCTGGTATATTTCTAAAACGGAAAAAATCAAAGAAAATATTCTGCAACAGTATTCACAAATAAAAACGATAATTGATGATACTCCATTTATGATTTTCTTACGTGATGTTAACGGAAAAATTATACACGCCAATAAATACTTTCTTGAAGTAACCGGCAGCAAAAACGGAAATATTATAGGACAGAATATCCATTCTTTTTGTAATCCCAATAAGCTTGATATACTACAAAAGGAAGATGACGAAGTTGTAAGAACCAAGCAGCCTTATGTTACTGAACGCCCAATTTGTTTAAACGGAGTTTCGGGCTGGTACAAAATAATGAAATATCCTGTCTATGACAAAGATGGCAACGTAGTCAAATTAGTTATCTTATATGAAAATATTGACGATGAAAAAGATTTGGAAGAGAGAAAAAATACTTTTATCGCAACATTAACTCACGATTTGAAAACACCTACTATCGCACAGATAAAAGCAACCGATATACTTCTTGACCAAAACTTCGGATATCTTGACTGCAAACAGCGAGAATTAGTCACTCAGATGCAAACATCTCATCAATACGTATATGATTTAATTTTTACAATGCTGAATACATATTTATATGATAACGGTCAAATAAAAATATCTAATGAAGAAATTTATCTGAATGATTTAGTTACTAATGCCGTTAATCATTTATCAAATTCGTATAAAGAAAAAGAGCAGAGAATCATTATAAATAACAACTGTACTTCAAGTGTTTTAGCCGATAAATCTCAGATTCAGCGAGTAATTATGAATCTGTTATCTAATGCTATTTACTATGGATTTAGAAACAGTGATATAAATATTGAACTCACTGAAAACAACTCTCAAGTAGAATTTAAAATCACTAACCATAGTAAATATATTCCGGCAGACCGTCTGGAGGATATTTTTGAGAAATATAAGAAAAGCTGTAATACAAGATTTTTTAAAACAAGTACAGGGCTGGGGCTATATTTATCCAAACAAATTATAGATGCACATAACGGAAACATTTATGCCCAGAGTGATGTAAATGAAACCTGTACCTTCGGTTTTTCACTCCCTATTATTTAATCTTTGAAACCCAAGGGTTATCTTTTATATAAAATCTCCAAGGATAATCAACCGCCTGTGATATACCGATTCTTGGGGCGGTAACAATATTTTCCGAATCAATAACTTGATTTTCTTCTATCCATAAGCCGGAATTTTTATCCGTCAAATCCAATCCGTTATCGCCGCGGGTTATATGCATAGCCTTTGTTAATTTCGCCGGCCCGTTTGTATTATCAATATTTAACACCGGCTCAAGCGCTCTTATAAGAACAGCACAGCCGTATCCGTTTAATTCGGTTACAACGTTCACACAAAAGTGCATTCCGTAAATAAAATAAACATAGCTAACGCCGCCGGTGTGAAACATAATCTGATTTCTCGGAGTTAATCCGCAATATGCATGACATGCCGGCTCCTCTTGTTTATATGCCTCAGTTTCCACAATCATACCTTTATAAAGCACACCGTCATGCATTCTGCAAAGATTTTTGCCTAATAAATCCTTTGCAACAACAACTGTATCTCTTGTATAGAAACTTCTGTCCATATTAAATATTTATCACAATCAAACCTAAAAGCATACCGCCGATGAATGAAAAAGCAGGAAGTTTACTTCTGTACATAAGTATAGATTGAGGAAGTATTTCGCCAAATGTCACATACAACATTGCACCGCTTGCAAAACATAAACTCAATGCCAGTCCCAATGCGCCGATATCTCCGATATAATAACCTATCAATGCTCCGATAATCGTTGGAGCACCGCTCACTGCAGTAATCAAAATAGCTTTTCTTCTTTTTACTCCGCCATTTATAAGAGGTACAGATATTGCCATACCCTCCGGAATATTATGAAGCCCGATTAATATAGCAAGTACGAGTGCAGAACCGCCCATCACCCCTTTATTATTTATAAATGATGCCCCAATCGTCATTCCTTCAGGAAGATTGTGTAAAGCAATTGCAGATGCCATTATCAAACCTGCAATAAATAATGAAAGCTTGGTATCACGCTTTTTCATATGAACGGATAAGTGGTTACTGTGAATAATTTCATCCAAATCATCTGCGGTTGCAGGGTGATTCTTGCCAATATGTCTTACCTCATGGTTTGTAACCCTGTCTATATAAAGGTTTAAAAGGTAGACCATCGCGACACCGAAAATAATTCCTAAGGCGATAATAAAAATATTTGTTTGAGTATCAATTGCACTAACGATAAGATCAAAACACACAATTGATGTCATAACGCCGCCGGCAAAGCTGAGTAAAAGACTGACGGTTCTTTTTGAATCTCGTTTGAATAAAGCCCCAATAATACCGCCAAGCCCGGTTCCCCCAATCCCTGCAATTGCAGTTGCTTTTATTAATAACCAGATTTCTTCCATAATTATGCCTCAAAAATGTTCGGGATGTCTAACATTAAAATGTTATCACTTTATAATTATAATACAAGCGTATAAATAAAGTGTTCCATATTTTTTCCGCGGACAGATTTTACAAAACTGCCATTTTGTTTTGCACCAAGTCTTTCCGCTACTTTTATAGAAGCAACGTTTTCAGGTCTTATCTCAAAAATAACATGAGAAACACCTAAATATTTTGATGCATATTCAACAAGCCCTTTTGCAGCTTCGGTTGCATACCCCATCCCCTGAAATTTGTATTTCAAAATATAACCTATTTCCAAATGAGATTCACCGTTAATTGTATCAGGGGTAATAGCAGCCTGTCCTACGATATTGCCGGTTGATTTATCCTCCAATAAAAAATACCCCATATTATACTGTGCATATCTTTGAATATTTTTATTTATCCATTCGTCTATATCTTTCTTCTCAAATGTATATTCCCAGGCATACATAACTTTTTCGTCCTGAAGCATTTCTGCTACATCAGCATAATCATCCTTAGTCATTTTCCTTAGATATAAACGCTCTGTTTCCAAAAAATATTTTTTCATACTGTTTATATAGCATAAATTTAGTATTAAAATATAGTTATGAAAAATAATATTCTTGAACGATTAGCAAAGTCAGACTTTAGAAGCAGATTCAAATTATCCGGTAAAGATAAAAAATATGTTGCTGACAAAGGGCTGGAGGTTATTAAAGAACACGCAAAAGATTTTATAAAAAAACGTGTTGCACCGTCTATTATACCAAATGACGGGAAACAAACACCTATGAGAAACCATCCTGTATTCGTGGCTCAGCATGCAACAGCCTGCTGCTGCAGAAAATGCGTAGAAAAATGGCACGGATTCAAAAAGGGGGTTGAATTAACAGAGGCACAACAGGAATACTTAGTCGAAATTATTATGGAATGGATTAAAAAACAATGTCAAGATACATAGCAATAACAGATATTCACGGAGAACTCGGGAAGTTAGAAAACCTTTTATCAAAGATAAATACCAAACCCGATGATATTTTTGTTTTTATGGGGGATTATATTGATAGAGGCCCGAATTCAAAAGGAGTTATAGACAGAGTAATCAAGCAATCAGAAACTCATAAATGTATTTATTTGATGGGCTCACACGAATATGCCTTTTTGCATTCTGATGATGAGTATTTTCATTATTTATTCCAAAACTACGGAGGACCGCAAACGGTTAAGAGTTACGGCGGATTTGAAAAGATTTATAAAACCCATAAAGATTTTTTTGATAACCTGAAATTTTATTATTTAACGGATAAATACTTATTCGTCCATGCCGGCATAAATCCGGAGCTTCCGCTTGAAAACCAATCCGAACGGGATTTGGTGTATATACGTGGAAAATTTATATATTCAAAACATAATCTTCCGCAAAAAATAATATTCGGACATACGGAATTTGATAAGCCATATATAGATGAAGGCAAAATCGGTATTGACCTGGGCTGCGGCAAATACAAAGATGCCTGCCTTTGCGGATTAATACTGGATGAAAACGGAAACGAAGAATTTATTTATAGTGATAAAAGAATTAATTAACAACACTATTTCTTAAATAATTTAAGAATTTTATTCAAAAATCCGTTCCCTGATTTAGTATTGAAATCAATATCAGAATGCCCCAGTTTTCCATATAACTTTCCGACGGATTTTTCTGCAGATTCGTAAATACTTTTGGAAACCTGTTCTTTAGATGTATTTTTATCTAATATCACACAATCAAAGCCATGATAATACATTCCCTTAACTTTTTTCGTTGCAATATTAGTATACAAATCGTGACCAGGTAAGTATTTGCTATCTTTAGAAAGGTTTGTTTTTAAGCTGTCAACGTTTGAAGCATCGGCAAGTTTATTCAACTCTTTTTCGTTATTGAGTCTTCCTTTAAGACGTTCATTACCTTCCCAGCCTTTGAAGGATATATTATTAACCGTTGACATATACACAACCTCCTTATTTATGTTAAAAGTTTATTTCAAATTGATAAACATTGCCAGATAGTATTAAAAAATTGTAATATTTACTAAATTAAAGGCAAGTTTTGGAGTAAAAAATACTTTTTAAAAGTAAGGGGATAAGTATTGAGGAAATTATAATGCCGGGATTCGAAACAAAAGTTTCAGCAGCAACATTTCAACAATGTGACGGAAGTAACTTTTCAACCGCCGGAATTGATGCCGGAATAAAAGTCGGGAAAGGGACTCTGGGCGGCTATGCAGGGATAGGATCTTCGTTTACGGATGGTTCAACCGGAGCCATACTGGACTTAAAAGGTTCAACACCTTACGGAAATAGTCCGGTATCAGGAGGTTTCAGAGTCCGCCATAATCTTAACCCTAATTCAAAAAGCGTTCAATTCAGACTTCAGCCTTGTACGGTAACGATTCCTGTCGGGGAGAAAACAAGTATTTATACAACCCCTTATGTTGCATCAAAACTGACCTACGGTCAAAAAGGTCTGGATACAACCGTCGGCAACTTTACAGGGATATCAACAAAAATAGGAAAAGCGAGCGTGTTCTTAGAAGGTCAAATATATGACATAACAAAAATAAATCCTTCTACAACAAGCGTTAACATCGGAGTAGCACTACCGTTGTAAAAGAGCAACTACATTATCTAAATTTTGAAAATCAAAGTACAAAAATATACATCAATAAAAACGGATCTGAAAATATCAGACCCGTTTTAAATGGAGGAGGAGGTGGGATTGTCTTGCTCGCTCGCGTTTAACGGGTCTACGGTTGACGTCTTCAATGCCTTTGGCATTGTAAAAGAACACATGGTTTGATTACTTGTTACAGATGCTTTGATTATTTTGGGACACTTTGTGTTGGAGTAGAAGCCTCAACCTACAAACTGCAATTTCTAAAGCATAAGGGGCTGCAAGTCCGACATTTTCGCTTGTAAATTTTGTTATTCTTATTGCAACATACAATGGGTCTTCTCCTGCTTCAAGCATTCTATTGCATTTAAGCATATTTTTCTGCTGTTTAAAAACAATTAAAGCTAATTGTTCAGCAGTTTGCTTTACAGAAACACATGATATAATTTTAAACCATATATGCTTTTTATAGATTATATTACCAATTTATACATCTTAATTTGATATAAAATTTACCGTATAAATTAAATCATTTATTTAGTACTTTACGGTATATAGTAACAGAAATAATGGCAGTAACAGCTTCAGTAACCCAAAATGCATGCCAAATCCCTACTACTCCTAATATCCGGCTTAATAAAAATGCTGTTGGAATAATGATAAATATATACCGGCAAAGCGAAATTAACAATGACGGAATTCCTTTACCTAATCCCTCTAATGCACCTGATGAAGTAACAGACACTGCAGAAACAATAAACCCTGCTCCTATAATTCTCAATGCTGTTTCTCCAGCTTGGAGGGTATAATCAGTATGAGTAAAGAGTTCCATAAGTTTTTCCGGATAAAACAGGCAAATTATAGTTCCCAATATCATAATTATACCATTCAGATACAAAACAATTCTATAAATCTGATTGACTCTTTTATTTTCACCAGCACCGTAATTATAACCAATTAAAGGACGCATTCCCTGAACAATACCATTTGCAGGGAGATAGATAAATGTTTGCAATTTATAATAAATACCTAAAATTAAAATGTAGACTTCGGAATAAGCAGCCAGAATTGCATTTAGTGCAGAAATTAATAACGATGGTAATGCAAGATTCAGCGTAGCCGGAATCCCAATTAAGTATAGTTTCAATACTATTTTAGGAGAAAATAAAATATACTTCTTGCGAATATGTACACAGATTGGCCGCATATAATAAACAACAAGATATATTATTAATGTCAGCATCTGCCCTATTCCGGTTGCTAATGCAGCTCCTTTAATCCCCATTTGTGGGAATGGACCATAACCAAAAATCAGTATGGGATCCAATATGATATTTGCGATACATCCGCTCATCAAACTTATCATTGTTGTTTTCATTTTACCTGCGGCTTGAAAGATTTTCTCAAATGTTATCCCAACGACAACAAACAGAGTAAAAGAGAATGCAATAACAGAATAATGAATGCTAAGTTCAATCACAGATTCTGACGAAGTGAACTTTCTTAAAAAGAATGGCATAATCGCAATACAACAAATTGTCATTACAATACTATGAATAATCGCCAATAGAAGTCCTATAGTTGCAGCCCTATCAGCATTTTTATTATCCCCGGCACCAAGATAAAAGGCGATAACCGCATTAATACCAACACCAAAACCAATTCCTACTGCATTTATAAAATTTTGAATAGGATAGACAAGTGATAGTGCTGTCATTGCATCCTCACTAATCCGGGCAACAAAATAACTATCTATAATGTTATATAGAGAATTAACCAGCATTGATAGAACCATAGGTAGTGACATTGATAAAATCAATGGTATAATCGGTTTTTCCTTCATAAAAGTATTATTCATAATTTCTCCTATTTAAATCGGTCTGTTAAGATTTTGAAAATACTATGATTGTTGCAATAGCAACCCAACACAATCAAAACAATGGCAAAAATTAATGTGATTCCTTCTGTAACAGGAAAAGCATACCAAATACCATTCATTTGGAATAGTTTATCCAAACACCACAAAGCAGGAACAAGGAAAATCAGCTGCCTGCAAAGTTGAATTCCAATACTGGACAATACTTTTTCCGTAGCCTGAAAATAAGTAGAAATCATTGTAGAAATACCACAAAACAGATAACTTACTGCCATAATCCGCATAGCGGATATTCCAAAAGAACACATCTCATCGGAAGCCGCAAATAATTTTAAAATTTGTGACGGATATACTATTACTACTATTGTTCCTATAATCATCATAATTGAAACCAGAATTGTTCCATAACTGAAAGCTAAGTGTAATCTTTCTCTGTTTTTTGCACCGTAGTTAAAACTCATAACAGGTAAACAACCCTGAATTAAACCATTCACGGTCATGATAATTAGTTGTTGAACCTTAAAATATGCCCCGAAGAAGGCAATTGCAGTTGCAGAATATGCTATCAGGAAAAGATTTACAAATGTCACCATAAACGAACTAAGTGCGTTCATAATAAATGACGGTAGACCTAATGCAAAAATTTTACCGATTATTTGTTTTTGCCAATGAACACCTTTGATTTTTAATTGCACTTTTTGTTTTGTTCCAAGTAATAAAGCAAATGCCAAAATCATAGAGACAAGATAACCTGCAAC
Source organism: Candidatus Gastranaerophilales bacterium (assembly GCA_944324825.1). GTDB lineage: Bacteria > Cyanobacteriota > Vampirovibrionia > Gastranaerophilales > Gastranaerophilaceae > UMGS1585. The sequence goes on along the minus strand of CALUXU010000005.1, from coordinate 115,002 downwards.
AGTTGCTAAAGCAGAGCCGCAGATTCCCATGGCAGGAAAAGCTCCAATTCCAAAAATCAAAATCGGGTTAAAAATAAAATTAACAACAACACCTGCAATTTGAAACCACATAGGTGCAACCATATTCCCTGTAGCCTGTATTATTTTTTGAATAGATATATGTACCATATTGGGAATTTGCATAAATGAACAGATACTCATATATGCTATACTTAGTTTATAGATTTCTTCATTACTGGAGAAAGCCATAAAGTAAGGCTTCATAATCAATAACGATAGTATATTAAGTAAAGCACCAACGATAAAGGATAGAAAAATTCCATGCGTGACAACCGTATTCGCATTGTTTTGTTCTTTTTTACCAAGATATCCTGCAATTAATACATTAACCCCGACTCCTATCCAAATAGAAGCTGCATTCATCAGAGTTGTTATAGGAAATGAAAGGGAGACGGCTGTTAATGCGTCTTCACTAAGCCTTGCAACAAATATGCTGTCTACCAGATTATATGAATACTGCAAAAACATTGATATCAATGGTGGTACTGACATTTGACAAATAAGTTTACCAATTGGTGTAACTGCCATTTTATTCTCTGCCTGCATGTATTTTCTCCTTTTCTTTTTATCCGGATAATCAAAATGCCACACAGTTATCATAAGATAACTGTGTGGCAAAAAGATGATTAAATCCGGAAAAGTCCACTTAAATTTTCGGTTATGATTATAATTTGCTAGTCAACAATTGTCAAGGATTCTGAGAAATTATACAGCATTTACACTTGAATGAAAAAGCTGCTTAAATTTTAAATATGTTTACAAAATCAAACAATAACAGTAAAGTGAGAAAATAGCATTTTTATTAATAGTAATCGTATTAACATTGATTTTTGTAATTCACCAAGAAAACTCTTATATTTGTAAACCATCAATTTGATTGAGATAAAATAACATCGGTTTAAGAATAAAAATAAAAAAACTTCTTATATAATTGCGATTAGATAAAAGTTTCACTCCAGAGGTTCCTTAAAGTTGGTTCCGCAGATTTGTAAAATTAATATTTTCTATGAGAAATTCTCAAATTTGATGTTATTTTTGAAATTTACACTGTAATTATTGCCAGTATTAGACTTTGCACAATTTTATACTTAACGATTTTATTGAATTTGAGGCATATAAGTTCCGTTGATACAAGTTCTGAAAAATTTCAAAATATATTACTATTACTTATCTATCTATAGTTCCAACCTGTCCGTTTGTAGCCATTTTATATATTATTTTACATCCGACCTTAAGAAAAAACTTCCGGTTAGCGAATTTTCGGTAGGGTGAAGCGGAGCGTAACCCGTAAGGTGCAGGTCGGACATTACTCCGCCTGCACCCCGAATAATCCAAGACAAATTTCAAATGTCCTTGCCGAAAATAATCAAACCATTCGTACAAGTTCAAATGCACCCTAAACTTCCGCCACACAAGGGGTACAACCAAAAGTCGAAGGGGTAGACTTCAACAGACACTTCGTGGACTTTTCAAGTAATTTGGTTTGATTATTTTTGGATACTTCCGGCAGGTTGAAACCTAAACACAAAGCCACTTTTCAGCCAATAATCATTTTAACCGTACACGATTGAAATGTCTGCACAAATACACCTCCGCCCTCAGCTCGCTCGCGCTCGAACCAGTCAAGTGTAAAGAAACACATGGTTTGATTTCTTGTTCCACATGTTTTGATTCTTTTCGACAACTTGAAGCCGAAACTTTTCTTAATTTTTTGATATTATAGGTATATGCTTAAAATAAAATCCTTTAAGAAAAAAGATTATTTATAACGAGGATTAACTGAGATTAAACATTTAACAAACTTATTTCATTTCATTATGTTTCGCTTTTTTAGAATTAATTACGGCATCAACTATTGTACCAACTGCAAGACCTGCAGCAATAAAAGCGGCTCCAATTAGTCCAGCTTGAGCTATTTCTTTTCGGTATTCTGTTTTTGCATATTTATTAATGAATTCTTTTGGGTTAATATTTTTAAGAAATTCAGGTGTTTTGCTTTCCAATATTTTATTTGCAGTGCATACATGGGAAGCATAACCTTCTACCTGCCCCAAAAAACAAGCTGTTGCTATTGCACCGGTTCCAACACCAACCGATGTTCCAACTGCTTTACCTGTATTAGTTTTTCTTTGTTGGATAACAGGTTTGTACTCTATATTTTCAATCATTTTGACCTCCTTTAACTAATTAGACTTTTCTTAATTTATCAGCAAAATCTACTGTTGTTATTCCCGCTGTTATTGGATTAGATAATCCTGATATTAAATTTATTGTTTCAATATCAGATAATCCTTGTTTTTTTTCTTTATTTTGTTCTGTTTTAACAAATGTATCCATCATTTGATTATTCTGTTCTGTTTGATATTTTTTTAATTCTTTTGTTGATGAACCCATTTCACTTATACCAAATATTGATGCCGCAAAAGCAACAATAGCTGCACCTAAAAGAAGTTTCGGATTTTTTAATGCAAAAGAATTATTAACAAGTTTAAGCGCTACTGCACTTGTTCCTAACGTTCCTCCTGATAATGCTAAAAATGCACCGTTATTTCTTCGTTTTTCCAAGTATTTAGGATAACTTGCATTGTAAGTTTGTCCTATATTGTTAACATTACCTACAGACATAATTCTAACCAACCTTTCATTTATTTAATTAACCTTACATTAATATAAAATTATTCTAGTAGAATTAATTGCTAATGAAAAGTGTATTTGTAAACATTTTGTTACATTAAATAGCCATATAAATATCTAAATAGTTGATTAAATTGTATGGCGATATAGAGTAACTTATACTTTATGAAATACCAAAAATTAATAAATACAAATATAAAGAAATTAAGATTATCAAATAATCTGACTCAAGAGGAATTCTCTGAAAAAATAGGTATAAGCATACAAGGTCTTTCTAATATTGAGCGGAATAGATATCAGCCTAATGCGGAAACAATTGATAAAATATGTTCAACATTTGATATTACACCTGCGGAATTACTTATTTTGCCGAACCCTGATAATCAGGAAATAATATCTAATATTGTTACACTTTTATCTCAGTGTTCTTCAAGAAGGTTAAAAAAGATTTATGATATTGTCTCAATGCTTGTAAAGTTATAAATAATACTATACAAGACTTAAGCACTCCCATAAAATTCTTTTATCTTTTGTATACGATTGAAAAGAGCGGTGTGGACTCGCTAATTTTGTACTAGACAATGAATATAAAGCAATAGCAACAATGAATCCTATTATTAAAGAATTAGAAGAATAATATAAGAAAAGTGATATCCCTGCTATAAATCCTGATGAGTAGAAGATGTTGTTGGGCAAGTATGTCCAACCGACACCCCCGAGCTTTGTATCTATTTCGTATCAATTGAAAAATATTTTTTCTCAAACTTGGTTCCGCATTTATCTCAATTTCAATTTTATTTTTCTCAAACTTGGTTCCGCATTTATCTCAATTTCAATTTTATTTTTCTCAAACTTGGTTCCGCATTTATCTCAATTTCAATTTTATTTTTCTCAAACTTGATGAAAATTCTTCCGACCTTAGGAAAAATTTTCCGACTAAAAATCCAAATGTCCTTGCCGAAAATAATCAAACCATTCGTACAAATTCAAATATGTCCTAAACTTCCGCCACATAAGGGGTACAACCAAAAGTCGAAGGGGTAGACTTCAACGGACACTTCGTGGACTTTTCAAGTAATTTGGTTTGATTATTTTCGGACACTTCCGGCAGGTTGAAACCTAAACACAAAGCCACTTTTCAGCCAATAATCATTTTAACCGTACACGATTGAAATGTCTGGTTTAATACATCAAGACTACGTCTTGAAAAGGGTTCTCATCCTCACCACGCAAAATAAAAACGGATCTGAAAATATCAGACCCGTTTTAAATGGAGGAGGAGGTGGGATTCGAACCCACGGTACGCGTGAACGTACGACAGTTTTCAAGACTGCTCCAATCAACCGCTCTGGCACTCCTCCAGACAAATTGAATTGTAACAGAATTTATTCTAACTAAAAAAAAAATAAAAGTAAAGAGGGAACGATAGATTTGTAATATATAATAAAAGCAACTATACCATAACCCTGTAAAAATAAAACAACAGCAATATATTTAGAAATATATACATTTCACCCGACACTTGACATATAAGAGCATTACATAGACAATTATAATAGACTAGAGGGAGCAATTATGACTAAACAAACTTTCTTACACGATAAACATATTGAATTGAATGCCAAAATGGTTGATTTCGCAGGCTGGGAGATGCCGGTACAGTATTCTTCCATAATTGAAGAACACAAAACGGTAAGAGAGAATGTCGGATTATTTGATGTCTCCCATATGGGCGAATTAATTGTCTATGGCGACGATGCCTGCCCGTATCTTAATAAATTGGTACCGCAGGATATAACAAAATTAGTTGACAGAAAAGCTGTTTACTGCCAACTGACAAATAAACAAGGCGGTATAATTGATGACCTGATTATCTATAAACTGGAGGATAAAAGATACCTCGTAATTGTAAATGCCGCACGCATTGATGAAGACTTAAACTGGATGGTACGCAATCAAAGAGGATTCAACGTAAATATTATAAACGAATCGCACAACTACTCTTTGCTTGCGGTACAAGGACCGAAAGCAAAAGATTTAATGGCAAAAATGGGAGTTGATAACCTGCCTCCGTTCTTTACAATTAAACGCGCGGAGTTATGCAACGTAAACCTATGGATTTCGCGCACCGGATACACAGGAGAAGACGGGGTCGAAATCCTTGTTAAAAACGAATTTTCCGAACTCCTGTGGGACAAAATCCTTGAATACGGGAAAGAATTTGATATCAAACCTATCGGATTAGGTGCAAGAGATACACTAAGATTGGAAGCTGCTCTTCACTTGTACGGCAACGATTTGGATGAAAATACAACTCCGGTTGAAGCGGGACTCTCCTGGTCTATTCCGAAAAATAAACTTGATGATTACAACGGAAAAGCAGTAATAGAAGACCAGTTACAAAAAGGAACAGCTAAAAAACTAATCGGACTTGTCATGATTGACAGAGGTATTGCACGCCACGGATATGATGTGTATTATAATAATGAAAAGGTTGGTGTAATAACAAGCGGCGGAATTTCACCTGTCAGAAACGAAAATATTGCACTCGCCTATGTTAAATCAAATCCTGATATCACCGTTGATACAATCATTCAGGTTGATATAAGAGGGAAATTATACAATGCCAAAGTGGTTAAACGACCATTTGTAAAAAAGAATAACAAAGGATAATATTTATACATAAAGGAGAATATGAATGAGCGAAAGTATGTTATGTAGTAAAACTCACGAATATCTTTTAGGAGATGACGGAAAGTATACTGTCGGATTAACCGATTACGCAGTAGAACAACTCGGAGATGTTGTTTTTGTTGAGCTTCCGGAAGCCGGTGCAGAATTTAAGAAGAATGAAGTATTCGCAACCGTAGAATCCGTAAAAGCCGCATCTGAAATTTATATGCCGATATCCGGTGTTGTAACGGCAGTAAACGAAGATATCGTAACTACTCCTGAAATTTTAAACGAAGATCCGCACGGCAAAGGCTGGTTAATAAAAATCGAATCATCAGCCGATGATACAGAATTTGCAGACTTGTTAGATTACTCAGATTATAAAGAAGAATTGGTATAATGAATAATTTTATTGCACATAGTGAAGAAGAAAGACAGGAAATGTTAAAGGACATTTCCTGCACATCTGTTGATGACCTATTTAAACATATTCCGGTTATGCTGGAAGAATTCAAAATGGATAACCCGCTTTCAGAGATGGAAACAACAAAAAAAATTAAATCTCTGGCTAAAAAGAATAACGTTGATTATATGACCTTTTTGGGCGCAGGCGTATACAACAAGTTTATCCCTGCCGCAATTTCTCAAGTGGCACAAAGATTTGAATTCTTAACTGCATATACACCGTATCAGCCGGAAATATCACAAGGTACGTTACAAATAATGTATGAATTCCAATCGATGATATGCAGATTAACAGGAATGGACGTATCAAATGCGTCTGTTTATGACGGAGCAACAGCCTGTGCGGAAGCTCTTTCTATGGCAGTAAGATTAAAGAAAAAACATAAAGTTTTAGTATCTTCAAAATTGAATCCTGAATACAAAGAAGTTATCAAAACATATATGTGGGCTGCAAATATTGAACTTGAATGGTTTGATAATCTGCCTGAAAGTACGGAGGAATATTCGGCCGTACTTATTCAAAATCCTGATTTTTACGGAGAGATAACAAAGCTACCGGCTGTTGATGCCTTGTTAATCGTTTGTACAAGACTTTCGGCACTATCAGTAATTAAACCGCCGTCTGAAGCGGATATTGTAGTCGGAGATATTCAAGAGCTTGGTATACCGATGAATTGCGGCGGACCTCATGCCGGCTTCCTTGCTTGTAAAGAAAAGTATGTAAGACAGCTTCCTGGAAGAATTGCAGGAAGAACTGTTGATGCTGACGGGAACCAGGCGTTTACACTGACTCTTCAAACCAGAGAGCAGCATATAAGACGGGAAAAAGCAACAAGTAATATTTGCTCTAATCAGGCACTTATCGCTCTATGCTCAACTTTATACTTATCATTGCTCGGAGAAAAAGGTTTCAGACAAACAGGTGTTATATCCTGCAATCTTGCACATAAGTTATCACAAAAACTAAGCAATATCGGGATAAAAACTCTGAACAAAGAATTCTTCAGCGAATTTACGGTAGAAACACCTGATAGCGATGAATTTTTAACAAAGCTGAAAAATAAAAATATAATCGGCGGATTAAAAATTGATAACAACAAAGTCCTGATTTCCGTAACAGAAATGAATACAGAAGAAGAAATTGATACTTATATTCAAGCTCTAATGTAAGTAATAGTTTTATCGCCGTATTCTTTTTCTTTTATAATCCCTTCAATTTCAAATTTCAAAGTTGAAGGATGTTCAAGAATTATTATTTCCGCTTTGTTTTTCAAAAGCTCTAATGTTTCTTCATAAATACCTGTTGCATAAGGCGGATCAACATATGCAACATTATATTTTAAACTTAATTTTGGAATAACACCTAAAGCGTTCCCCAAAATTAAATCAGGTTTAAGATTAAGAGCTTCATAATTCTTCTTTATTACCTGAAACGCTTTTTTATTTTGTTCAATAACGGTAACTTTAGAAAACCCTCTTGATAATGCCTCAAGTCCCATAATTCCGGAACCGCCAAATACGTCTAAAAAACTCATTGACTCAAAGTCACCTAATATCGAAAATAAACAATTAAAAATACTCATCCGGACTTTTGATAACGTCGGCCTTGTTATCCTTTCGTCAGGTGTTAGAATTTTTCTGCCTTTAAATTGTCCGCCTGATATATTCATACAAGTTATAATATTACAAACAGAGCAGGTATCAAAACCTGCTCTGCGATGTTTTTGATTGAATTAGTCTTCATCCTCTAACGGAACCGTTATAACGTATCTGTCGTGAACTTTTCGTTTTGTCATTTTTTCTAAATTAGCATCCTTATCAAGCGAATACGTCTGGGAAAAACTTGTAAAAGTTTCCGAATGCTTTTTATCTACGGTTGCTTCACCTGAGAGAGTAATAGAGGAATCTCCTGTTGTAACTTTTATGTTATCAGGATTTCCGCCGAAAGGTTTTAAATCAATAATGAATTTGTATTCATCTGGTGTACGGAAAAAGTCAACGGTATTATGATGTTTCATCATTTTGCGCCCAAAATGTTTCCCCATAGGACGAGGCGGAATTTCTCTGACAAACATCAAGTCTTTGTCCATTTTTTCAAATTCTCTATCCATTCTATGCATCGCAACCATAGGATTCATCATCCTGTTTATTGCCATATCAGTGACAAAATAAACAGCTAAAAATGCGCCTATTAATGTCGCAATAAATAGCCCAAAGAATTTGAAAAAACAGTGTTTTTTTTCGTGTTCTTCAATCATAGAGCTCTCCTTTCTATTGTTCATATACATTCTATTAAAATTTTAATAAAATGTACAATTCTCCAATAGAGGGATTTATTTATGATTGATTAAACATAGCCAAAGCCATCGGACTAAGCTCTAAAATATATGCAGGATCTCCTGTCTCTGCAACTTTTACAGCAGCTTCTTCCACCTCATCCATTACGGATGATAAAACTTCCATTTGCATTAGTTGAATTTTGCTTGATGCTTCAGCCGATAATACGCTTGAAATATCCATATTATTAATATCCTGAGGTAATGTATTTCCTATATACTTATTATAACATGTGTTCAATAGTTTGTTAAGTGTACAAAAGTAAATTTTTATTACGGAATAAAAATTGTCGATTTAAAATATGGTAAAATATTCTTTATGATTGATTTTTCAAAACTAAGAGGGAATATCTTCGGCGGAATAACGGCAGGAGTCATCGCACTGCCGCTATCACTGGCATTTGGGGTTTCAAGCGGACTGGGTGCAATGGCCGGGTTATATGGTGCAATATTCTTAAGCTTGTTTGCATCAATATTCGGCGGGACACCGACACAAATATCAGGGCCTACAGGACCTATGACCGTTGTAATTGCATCTATGCTGGTTCAATATCCGGGAGATTTCAAACTTATTTTTGCAACAATATTCCTTGCAGGGGTATTCCAAATAATATTTGGTCTGACAAAATTAGGCGGAATTATTAAGTACGTTCCATACCCTGTTATATCTGGATTTATGAGTGGTATAGGCGCAATCATTATACTTCTGCAACTGAATCCGATTTTCGGACTTGATTTTAACGGAACACCTGCCGAATCGTTAATTTATTTTGTGAAACACATCTCAATGATGAATCACAGTAGCCTGTGTCTTGGGTTATTAACGTTATGTATAATATTTCTTACCCCTAAAAAAATCTCAAAAATTATACCTTCATCATTGATTGCATTAATATTGGTAACACTTTTCAGCGTAATAAATAATTTTAACGTGACAACAATCGGAAATATCCCGAGAGGACTGCCGACAGTACAGCTTGGAATGATATCATTATCAGATATACAAATAATCCTTCCTCTGGCGCTGACTCTCGGAATTCTCGGCTCTATTGATTCTCTGTTAACCTCACTTGTTGCGGATTCTTTAACCAAAACGAAGCATAATTCAAACCAAGAATTAATCGGACAGGGTATCGGGAATATTGCAGCATCTATCTTCGGAGGTATTGCCGGTGCAGGCGCAACAATGCGAACTGTTGTAAATATAAAAGCCGGTGGTTCTTCAAGATTGTCAGGAATCGTTCAAGCAATTTTCTTAATCTGTGTGATACTGTTCTTTGCACCTTTTGCATCTAAAATTCCGCTTGCAGTGCTTGCCGGAATACTTGTTAAAGTCGGGATTGATATTATAGATTACAAGTTCTTAAATATCATAAAAGTTGCACCAAGACGTGATATTCTGGTTATGCTGACCGTCTTTTTAATAACCGTTCTTGATGATTTAATCTTTGCGGTTGGTGTCGGAGTTGTTTTATCTGCGCTGCTTCTTGCCTACAAACTCTCGCAGCAAATGGAAATGGAAATCTCAAAACCTGACGAAGATTTTATTGAAGAAGATAATAATAAAGATTTGATAATCGCGCATATAAAAGGGGTTTTGTTCTTTGGAACGGCATCTCTGTTATTATCTAAAATGGAGAGTTTGTTACACCATAAAAATCTCATTATCAATTGTGAATCAATAAAGAGTATGGATATATCCGCAATTTTTGCATTAGAAGAAATGGTTGCGCAGCTGAAGGAACAGGGAGTCGAAATTGTTCTTGTGATATCAAATAAAAAACTCAAAGAAAGATTATTTGATACCGGATTAAATAAACTGATGGCAGAGTGGCAGATAGTTCCAAGCCTTGATAAAGCTATGAGTCTAATCAGGAATTAATTTCTTTAGAAATTAATTCCAAATCCTCAAGCATCAAAGTTCTCGGTTTACCCTTTTCCAGCGAGTGGTTTCTCAAAAGATATGACGGATGAAATATTGCAATAGATTTGTATTTATCCCCATCGACATCAACCTCAAGCCACCTGCCGCGAATCTTTGAGATTTGGATTTTATCTTTATAAAAAGATTGAAGTGCCGTTGCTCCGCAAAAAATTAAAATCTTAGGATTAACTATTTTAATCTGTTTGTACAAATAATTTGCACACTTATTTTTTTCCTCATCTGTCGGAACTCGATTCTTCGGAGGCCTGCATTTTACTGTATTTATTATGTATAAATCTTTTTCTCTATTAATACCAGCTTTTTCCAAAAACTCATTCAAGAGTTTACCGGCTCTTCCGACAAAAGGAGTACCCGTCAAATCTTCATTTTCCCCCGGCGCCTCACCGATAAGTATTGCCTTTGCCGTTTCAGGATTGCCGTCAGAAAAAACTACGTTATTGCGAGTAAGACCCAGCTCGCAATTCTTACAATCTAAACAAGTTTTCTTTAATTCTTCCAGTTGTGTTTGTTTTGTCATAATCTACGGATGTAAAACCGCTACTACTGATTTATCGGTAAAATATTTGTTTGCACATTCCAAAATTTGCTCAGAAGTAACAGCTTTAACTTTTTCTATAATTTTTTCTCTAAAATCAAAGCCTAAACCCATAATCCCGTAATATGCAAGGGCCGTTGCCTGTTGAAGATTGGTTTCGGAGATAAATTGCTGTTTACCGATAATATTATTTTTGGCATTTTCTAACTCTTCTGCACCGACAGGAATTGTTTTTATTTTATCAACCTCTTCTTTAAATCCTGCCAAAGAAACATCTATATTAGAAGGTTCGGTCGCTATATAAATAGAAAATACTGCCGATAAATCTTTTGCTTCACAAGAGGTTCTGACAGTATAAGCCAACCCCTTTTTGTCTCTAAGCTCCAGGAACAAACGAGAGCTGAGTCCGCTTGCCCCGAGAATCGTATTAATAACCGCAAGCACCGGATAATCCTTATCACGAAAATTTGGAACAAGCCACCCTTGGAAGATTTGTGCTTGCTTAGCATCTTCTTTGATAACATCAGTACGTTTTGCAGACATCAATTCAGGTTTAGTAACTGATTTTTCTGTTGAATAATTGTTTTCCAATTTCCCGATTGTAGATTCCAACAACGACTCTATCTCAGGAAATTCAAGACTTCCAACAACCGCTGCAACCTTTTTCCCTTCCTTTAAAATTTTGTTATAGGAATCAATAACGTCTTCTTTTGTTATTTTATCCAAAGAATCCAGCATAGAGGTATAAGTATTACCGTAATAATGGTTTTCATAAATCGTTTTTATAAAAGCATCAGAAACCTTGGTTCTTGCGGAATCTAAATCCGCAATAATTTCTCCGCGCATTTTTTCTTTTTCTTTATCAAATTCTTCAAATGTCGAGTTGTTAATGATTTCGTCTAAGATTTCCATTGCAAGCTTAAAATCTTCGTTTAAACAAACAAAACGAAACCTTAAATAATCCTGCTTCATATCGGTACAGAGTTCAATAGCATTTTCATCCAAAACCTTGGCAAGCTCTGTATTGCTGTACTTCTTAGTTCCCTGTAAAAGAAGCCTGTTCATTAAAGAATAAGTCCCTGCATACTTTTCAGGATTATTAATAGCAATATTTAAAGTAAATGCCATTCTTGGTGTATTTTTATTTTGTTTATAAACAGATTCAATTTTGTTGTTTAAAGTAAATTCTTTCATAAGCCCCTCATTTACTTTATTTAATCACAAATTTTGAGAAACTACAAATATTTAACAATTACTAAAAATTGAACACAAATTAAAATTAAACTTTTTAAGAATCGGCGGCAACGGGAATTGAACCCGTGTCAACAGAATGAGAATCTGCTATCCTAACCTCTAGACGATACCGCTGAGTAATTATATATTAACAGCAAATCATATTGAATGTAAAGAGATATCTCAAAACAAATTTTGCAAGGAATTGTCGTCGTTCAAAACGAAGAAGGCGGGATTGTCTTGGTCGCTCGCATTAAACGAGTCTGCGGGCAAAGGCTCACGCTTTGCCCTCCGCTCTCTGCTCGCTCCCGCTGTCTTGGATTTACTCCACGCGAGAAAAGTTTCGCTTTTGAACCTGCGGTTCAACTTCGCTCAATTTCCTCGCTATCCGGAGGGGTAAATAAAAACGGTAAAATTAATATTCCTTATTTACCCCCCGTACGTAAATCCGCTCGAACCTGACCAAGCTCCGCTTGGTGGTTCTCATCCCTATCATCATATTATTTTAACTTTGTTAAAAAACGGAGAAGGCGGGATTGTCTTGGTCGCTCGCATTAAACGAGTCTGCGGGCAAAGGCTCACGCTTTGCCCTCCGCTCTCTGCTCGCTCCCGCTCGAACCTGACCAAGCTCCGCTTGGTGGTTCTCATCCCTATCATCATATTATTTTAACTTTGTTAAAAAACGGAGAAGGCGGGATTCGAACCCGCGGAGGAATTTCTCCCTCACAAATTTTCGAGATTTGCACCTTAAACCACTCGGACACTTCTCCATCTATTTTATTTTACAAACATCTACCCATTTCAAACTCTTAGACAAACTAAATAATTCATCGCATGTTAATTCTATCGCCGAATTACTGCTTCCGCAAGCAGGAAATACCGTACTAAATCGTTTCATTGATTCGTCACAATACACTCTTATATCAGGATTCTTCAACCCGAACGGACAAACTCCGCCAACCTCATGCCCAGTAATATCCTTTACCTCATCTGCTGATAACATTTTAGCCTTGATTAAAAACTCCTCTTTAAATTTCTTGTTATCAATCTTCGTATCACCTGCCGTAATAATAAGAATACAAGCCGTTTCTGCCTTAAACGCCAAACTCTTTGCAATTCTTGCAGGTATAACCCCTAACGTTTCCGCAGCAAGCTCTACCGTTGCACTAGAGGTAGAAAACTCCATAACTGCATCTTCTTTATTATACTGCCTCAAATACTCTTTTACTCTCTCAATAGACATTTATTACTCCAACAACGCATCTATAATCTTTATATGCTTATAAAAATCACCCTTTTCCAGTTTAAAATAAACAAGTCTGTCAGGATACTTGTACTGATGCTCTTTAAATTCTTTTAAACATTCTTTATCACAATAACAAACCTTTTCAGTATTCAACCCCTCTACGTCACGTACAATATTAAATATATCTGCGCCGCCTATTTTTATCTCTCTATTTGGCTGGATTTCAGGCAAATAAATATCCTTTATTGTACTCAAAAACAAAAAACGGTAACGCAAATTTTCGTTCAATAAGCGTTTATCTATTATATCAGTATTCAAAACAAATGCTCGTCTGACACCCTCCGCAACCAAATCCTCTATCTTGAACATCGCAGACTTAATACATGTTTCATCGTATCTGAACACAGTACCGAATTTTAACAATGCTCTGTCACGCTCAGAATCAAAAATATACAAATCATAATTCAAATCATGGGATAAAATTTTTAGCATATTATTAATTACCCCACGCCAGCGCTTGACAGCAGGCTTCTTACCACCGGTAAAAATAATCAGCTTCTCTTTTGTATACTTTTTTCTTAAATACTTTACAGGGTTATCGCCTTCAAAAAACATTTACTCTTTCTCCGATAATTCTTATCTTATTATATTATAATTTTTTGTTTATGTTAACATTTAACTATGATTAAACCTGAATTACTAATGCCGGCAGGCAATTTGGAAAAGTTGGAATATGCAATACGATACGGTGCAGATGCCGTATACCTTGGAGTTGTTGATTTTAGCCTCAGAGCAATGAGAAAAGGCGAATTAATTACAATGGATAACCTTAAACAGGCTATTGATTTGGCACACTCACTCAACAAAAAAGCATACCTGACTCTAAACATATTTGCATTCAACAAAGATATAAAACTCCTGGAATCCTGCATGGACAGGATAAAAGATTCAAACCCTGATGCTCTTATTATAAGCGATATGGGTATAATAAGACTGGCCCAACGCTACATGCCGGATACCCCAATCCATGTCAGCACACAAACAAATACGCTTAACTATGAAGCTGTTAAATTCTGGCAGGACTTAGGAGCGACACGTTCTATTCTTGCACGTGAACTCCCGATAAAAGATGTGGCAGAAATAAAAAAACAAGTTCCTGATATGGAGCTTGAAGTATTTATCCACGGGGCACAATGCGTTTCCTTCTCCGGCCGCTGTCTGCTTAGCGATTATATGACCCAAGGAGAAAGAGAAGCTAACCAGGGAAACTGCTGTCAGCCTTGCCGTTGGAGCTATAAACTGGTGGAAGAAACTCGTCCTGGACAATATTATGAAATAGAACAAAATGACCGCGGCACACATATTATGAGTACAAAAGACCTCTGCTTGGTAAAACATTTAGGGAAACTTATTGATGCCGGTGTCGACTCATTAAAAGTTGAAGGCAGAACCAAGAGCCTTTACTATGTATCAGCCGTAGCTAAAGCATACAGAGAAGCAATTGATACCGTCTGGGAGAATAGAGATGCCGATTTAACACCTTATTATGAAGAGCTTCTAAAAGTAGGGAACCGCGGATATACAACCGGATTTTATCTTGGTGACGGAGATTACCCGTCAGACGGATACAGTTACAATATCTCAAAAGGCTTAGCTGGAGCAGATTTCTTATGCGAAGTGTGGGAAAAATGCGGAGATTACTACAAAGTAAAAGTAAAAAATAAATTCTATATCAATACAGATATTGAACTTATTTCTCCTTCCGAAAAATTCATAACCCAAGCTGTTGAAATAATCAAAGATGACGAACCTCAGGAATTTGCAAATACAAATGACGAACTGCTTATCAAATTCCGTGATGAAATCAAAGATTACAAGTATGCAATAATCAGAACTGTCGGGATAAAAAACAATGATAATTAAACCGGATTACAATCTTAAATGCGTATATGATATAAACCTTGATGAACTCAAAAACCAAGGGATAAAAGTTATTATGTTTGATTTAGACAGCACTATAATGATTTCTAAATCCGGCTGCTACCGTCCGGAAACAGAAGAATGGTTAAATGAAGTTAAAGATAAATTTACTGTTGCAGTTATCTCAAACAATAAAAGTGAAGAATACATAGGCAAAGTCCAAGCACTATCGGATTTTACGGTAATCGGACACGCCTCAAAACCAAATCCTAAAAAAATGAAACAATACCTGAACAGCTTAGGTATAAAACCAAATGAAGCGGTTATGGTCGGAGACAGACCCCTGACAGATATTGTTGCAGGTAAACTTCTTGGCTGCAAAACAATTCTTGTTGATTCTATTAATGCAGAAAACGAAAACCGTCCGACACGATTTGTTCGCTGGTTGGAAAGAAGAGTTATAAGATAATCGTATTCGGGTATTTGAACCAGGTTCAACCTGGAAAACGATTTTTTGCTAAAAAAATCGGAATGACAGGAACCGAATTTTCGGTAGGGTGATGTGAACGAAGTGAACAAACCCGTAACTTGGAGGAAAACCACGCTTTTCCAACCAGCCGAATAATTCGGGCTTTTGAACCAGGTTCAACCTGGAAAACGATTTTTTGCTAAAAAAATCGGAATGACAGGATTTGAACCTGCGACCCCCGCGTCCCGAACACGGTGCGCTACCAAGCTGCGCTACATTCCGATTATTATTCTTTTTCCTCATGTAGCACACCTACGGTGCTTCCCTCTCGAAAACGATACTTAATCGTTTTCTCGGCAGAGTCAAGCTGCGCTACATTCCGATATAATATTCAATTGTTTTATTTGTTATGCAGCTTGGTAGTATTTTCATACGGCTCGCAAAAAGCTGTGCTTTTTGACTCTGCCTGCCTCCATTTGCAACGATACTCAATCGTTGCAACGGAGTCCTTGCTACATTCCGATTCTGATATAAAATAATTATAAAACTTAAACTCTTTTATTCAAGTCTGATATAATAAAATTATGAAAAAAATATTATGTTTCGGTGACAGCAACACTTACGGATTTATTCCGCAAAACGGGAAAAGATATCCCGAAAATATCAGATGGAGCGGAATCTTAAAATCTAAACTAAGTCCCGATTACCAGGTAATTGAAGCGGGCTGCAATAATCGTACAGGATTTTTCGATAATCCTGCAGGGAAAGAATTTACGGGATACAAAATTCTGCCGGAATATTTAAAAAAATACAATCCGGATATCGTAATAACCGCAATAGGAATAAATGATTTACAGTTTCAATATAATGCCTCAATAGAGGATATTAAAAACGGATTAGATAAATTACTAACTCTAATAAACGATAAAGAAATCATCCTTCTTTCACCTTCAGTCATTAAAAATAATATTTTAAACAGCTTTTTTGCTCAAATGTTTGATGAAACATCAATACAAAAGAGTTTTAACCTGGCAGAAATCTATCAAAAAGCTGCAGAAAAATATAATGCCAAATATATAAATCTAAACGAAATTGTAACCCCGTCAGATATTGACGGTTTACACTACGAACCGCAAGCCCACGCAAAAATCGCAGACAAAATTATAAAAGTTTTGAAAATTCTCTAAGCCACGCAGGATGTGCAGGCCAAGCAGGAGCTGTTACGAGATTCCCATCAACAACCGCATTATCAGCTTTTTCACTCGGCTCAACCCATTTCCCTCCGGCTGCTATAATATCAGGTTTCAAAGCAATATAAGCCGTACAGCTGCGCCCCTTAATTACATCTGCAGCAAGCAAAACCTGAGGACCATGACAAATTGATGCAACAGGAAGATTGTTATCCATAAAATATTTTACGGTATGAATAACTTTATCATTCAATCTTATATATTCAGGAGCACGACCGCCAGGAATAACCAACGCATCATAATCATCCGCATGAAAATCCGAGAAATTTTGATTCAACACAAAATTATGCCCTGTTTTTTCTGTATACGTTTGAAACCCTTCAAAATCATGGATTGCAGTTTTTATAATATCACCGGCTTGTTTATCAGGACAAACAACATGAACCTCATGTCCAAGCATTAATAAAGCCTGATACGGAACCATAAGTTCATAATCTTCTACAAAATCACCTGCAATTATTAGTATTTTTGACATATTTATCTCTTTTCTATTTCAAATGTATTATCTTTATCGTATTCGGACCCTGCAAGGAAAGATGCACCCATAACCTTAACTTTTGCAGTATTCAAAACATCCTTCAAGCGAATTTGTTTTGTATAAACATCAACAATAACTTTCTTGCGCTGATTGTTTATATTTATAATTCTAAACGCGCAAGGATAAGTAACAAGTGACGGAGTGTCTATATAAAGAATATTATCCTCCTGTATCAACTTCGTTCCATGGTAATGACCCGAACATACAATTATAGGATTTTTATACTTATGCAGAACTTCAAGAACCTCCATACGGTTTAATAATCGGTGGCTTTCGCTGTTATAAGGCTCCATAATCGGAACATGCATACAAATTACAACAACATCATTTTTTGATTCCTTCAACTCCTTATCCAGCCATTCCAGCTGCTCTTGAGATACCTCACCGTTGGTTGTAACCCTGTCAAGAATAATTGTATCTAAGCATATAACTTTAAAACCTTTTTTAGGGACAAAAGAATAGTAAGGGCCTTTATATGAAAATGCCGGATTATGCCCACACAATAAATCAAAAAACATTTCCTTAGACAGTTTATATTCCTGAACATCATGATTTCCTAACAAGCCGTACCAAGGTACATTTAAACAGTTTGCTCTGGATATAAATTCCAATAATTGACTCTCTTTAGGCTTATTAACTAAATCTCCGGAAAACATCACAAAATCTAAATGCGGAGTATTATTAATTTGAAGTATAACATCGTCCAAAATCTGAGGAGAGGACTTTAAAACCTTATACGTCGTATCCGCCTCAATAGAAGAATAATGTGCATCGCTTACCTGCGCAAATTTCAGATTATGAGCGCTTGCACTGCTCAACATTGAAGCCAGAAATCCGGCAATTAATAAGGTAAATGTCCAATTAACTAATTTAGAAAAAAATGTCTCTCTTTTTTTATAACGACGTCCCATTATTTTAATATCCTATCAAGCTCTCGTTTAGTCCTGTTTATACCTGCCGTATCAGAGGTTATTTTATAAAGTCTTAATTTAGCCTCATACAAATCTTTGTTATCAGGATATTTTTTTATCCCCTGATTCAAAAGCTCTAATGCCTTTTCTTTAGAATCCGAATCAAGATATATTCCGCTCAAATCAATATAATCCTGATACGTATCAGGTTCAATTGATTTTATCGTAAGCATTGTTCTTTTATAATTCTCAATATCACCTATATTCTTATAAACCATTGCGGCATTATACAGGTATATAGGTCGAAAATCCGGACGCATAGCAGTTGCATTGAAACAAGTCAATGCATTCTTGTTATCTTTTATTTTTAAATAACATTGCCCTGCTTCATTTAGTATTGCAGCACTAGGCTCTTTTATTGTTTTTAATATTGCAATTGCAATCCATGGATTATCAAGAAGCTTCTCCAACTCAGCCAGTGAAACACGATATTCTGCACAATTGTTCAGCATTATAGCCCGTACAAGATAATTCTTTGCAACATTATAATCCTTTAATTGAAAATAATTTCGATAAAGCATATAATATGCGTAATCATCATTTGGACATAAATCTAAATATTTTTCCAACGTAGAATTAGACCATGCAAAATCATTTGTATAATAATAAGCATCTGCAAGCTGTATATAAGAAAGAGCGAATTTAGGCTCTGCCAAAACTGCAGAATTAAAACTCTTTATAGCTTTTTGGTATTTATACGTTTTTTTATACAAAACGCCCTGCAAATAATATGCACAGTATTCATTCTTATTCTTATTCTGAGCAATTACAGTATTCAAATATTTTTCGGCTTTGGCATACTGTTTTTGCTCAATACAAGCCTGCGCAAGGTTAATAAGCGGAGCCGTAAAGTTTTTATTTATCCCGTATGATTTTTTGAACGCAGCCTCAGCTTTTGAGTATTTTTCCATTTTCCAATAAGTCAGCCCCAAGTTATTATACGCATAATAATTTCGAGGATTTGCTTTTATAGCAGCCTGAAACGCTTTTTGAGCGGATTCAAAATCTCTGAAATCGTAATACTCCTGCCCTTTATTATTAAAATCATCAGATTGTTTAATCCCGGATTTTACATTAATCGGACGAAGGTTTATAGACTTATCAAAAATAGTATCACCCAAAGTCCCGGTAGCCTTTGTTAATACAACCTTTAAATAACAAGCACCAAAATGTGCAGGATTAACATTCAAAATCATATCAACATATTCAAGCGCCTTATCAAACTGACCTGAAGTATAATAATTCTTTGCCATATCATAGCAATCATCAACCATATCATCAGCAAATGCAGGTATGGCAAAGAATATAATTAATGATAAGAATATAAGATATTTTTTCATTAAGAAGTTCCGATTCCTACTTGTATATTATACTACAATTTATTCTGTCAGATTTTTCAAATAATTAGGAAGCGCAAAACGAGCATAATGATAATCCTTGTTATAAATCTTACAAGAAGAAGTTATATCTGACTCTCTATCTTCCGCAAAATATGATAAAGGCTCAACAGTTTCCGAGCAGAATGCCCATGCCCAGTATCCGCCGGGATATGTCGGAATATTTGATGTATAAGTTGAACAAATCGGAAATACTTTTTTAAGCAGTTTATACATTTTGCTTATTTCTTCCTTGTTAACAACCGGTGATTCCGATTGCGCCGCCAAAATTCCGCCTTTTTTCAAGGATCTTTTTACGTTGGTATAAAATTCTTCCGTAAATAATCCTTCCCCCGGTCCCATCGGATCAGTTGAATCAATAAGCACTATATCGTACTCATCAACTTTATCTTTTATAAACTCAATTGCATCCTCAACTTTTATCTCAACTTTTGGATTATCCAGTTCACAAGACATTGTTGGCAGATACTTTTTACAAGCATCAATTACCATACCGTCAATTTCACACAAAACAACCTTTTCTACGGTTTTGTGTTTCAGAACTTCTCTGACAGTACCGCCGTCGCCGCCGCCTATTACAAGAACGGATTTTGGTGCTTTATGGTGCATCATAGGGATGTGCGCAATCATTTCATGATAATGATATTCATCACCTTCTGTACACATCATCAAATCATCCAGCGTTAAAAATCTACCTAAAGCACTGTCAGATTCAATTACTTCAACTTTCTGAAACTCTGATTTATCCGAAAATAATACATTTTTCTTTTTTATTGCGATACCGAATCCGGCCGGTGTTATTTCTTGATAAAATTCTGTCATAGTTTTATATCTCCTGATAATATGTGTATATGTAAATGAAATACTTCCTGTCCGGCATCTCGTCCGGTATTTATAACTGTTCTGTAAGATTTAATTCCCTCTTGCTTGGTAACTTTTCTTACTATATTCATTAAACGTCCCAAAAGTTCAACGTCATCAAGTTCATTTAAACTTTCAACATGGATTCTCGGCACTACAAGTAAATGTGTTTTCGCCTTAGGATTAATATCGTTAAATACAACGGCATCATCATCCTCATAAACAAATTTTGTGCCAAAATCACCATTTATTATTTTGCAAAAAATACAGTCTGTCATAATTACTTCCCTCTCTATTAAAGAATATCTTAAACATACTATTCAGTAAATAAATGTAACGTTTTTATAAAAACTGACAAATTTAATCATTTACGGGTATTAATAAACCAGAGGATAGAAATATGAGCAGTTATTTTGTAATGCCTTTACAACAGAATAAATTTCATTATGATAATAAACCTTGTTATCATACTCAAAATCGTACAGAAATCAGACCTAAGCAAGTCATAAAACATCAAAAGGTCTATTCGCATAATATTTCTAATATACATTTTGGCTCAAGAAGTATTAATCACCTGTATGAAGAATACAACTGGTATATAAACCATGACCATACACCGGCAATAAATTCATTCCTCAAAATTGAAGCAGATAAAAAAACTATGGACGGATTTTTAACTGCAATACTGAATACCGAAGACAGGAGTTACCAATTTATCGACAGCTTGGTCAGACAGCCGCGAGAAATGGGTAAATTGACAAAATCATTACAAGAAAAAGTCGGAGAAGAATCAAAAAATATTATGCCGTTTATGTTCGACAGCCCATATCACAAAGCTTACACCAAATTTATTGAGAAAAAATACCTAAATTCACATACATTATCAGAACTGTTGAGAGTCCGTCCTGACTGGAAGGGAGATGTTCTTTTAGAAAAACACCGCCAATTAAAAGGTAACGATTACTTTGAAATCGGAAATATCCCAAAAGAATTTCCTCACAATCACCTGTTTACAATCGCAGACTATTTAAAAAATCAGATGGAAGTCGGTCTGAAGCAGAAAAAAGATATTAATAATCTAAAACTAGACAATAGAGAGTATGAATTCAAATTCTTTACAGAAGGACGCTCCGATAAAAATGTATTTGGAGTATTCACTCCGGAGCACAAAAAATATGTGTTTAAAATGGCGCCGGAGGAAAGCAGAAGCCTGGATAATCCTTTTGCACTCGGAACTTTAGCCAAAATAGACACATATCTTACAACAAACAGAAGCCGAAACTCAGCCCCGTTATGCTACTATAACCATGACAGAAATATGTCTGTATATAAATATATTGAACATACACCGGTAGATAATCCAAGCAAGGATATGAAGGTTATATCAGAACATTTACCTGATTTTAAGGAGTTAGGACTTTCATATAATGATACGGTTGGGTACAAAAATTATTTCCGCTTAAACTACAACTCAAACGAGGATATAAGAAACACCGAAGGATTCAGCCAGGGAATAGAAAATAACGAGTGGATTTCTGTTGATAATGACCACGTAACATACAACTTACATTTTCAACCACCTATCAGTAAATACAATGCCCCATTACCTAATGCAATGCAAATGTTTTTCTAAGGGGTAAAGGGGTAAAGGGGTAAAGGGGTAAATGTGTAAAGACAATGGTTAAGTAGTCAAGCAGTTAGGCCGCTAGGGGGGATGCTAAAGACTTAGGCAGAGGAGTGAAGGTAAAATTAGCGGCTAGGCAGTTAAAAAGTTAGGCAGCTAAGCTAATTGGCACTCCGAATATTACAATAATTTCGCCTAGCTTCTTGACTTCAAGGCTACTTAGCATTTCGCTAAAGGACTTTTTGTCAGTACGGCGGCGGGGATAACCTTCACCGGATGCCTAACGGCTTGCTCATTACTCCGGTTTGTGTAATCCTCCTTTAGTCCATCGCTTTGAATGAGCCTATAAGCTCTTGTGTCTTTTTGACCGCATCAGAATCTTTTGAAGAAAAATTTTTATCAAAATCCTGTTCTTTTATTTTTTCTTTATTTGTTATATTAGCAGAGGACAATTTGTCCTTTTCTAATGGAAAATTTGTCACTTTAAAAAGGTCAATTTTTACACTGTCCAAAATTTGTTTGATATTTATTGTATATAAGTTTGAATATTTTCTTGTCTTAGTATTGTAGGGGACACTTCACCAGGCTGCTTGACTTCATAACTGCTTAACCGCATTTTCAGCCACTCCTCACCCTGCTTAATTCGCTTTCTGTGCATAACGAGGATTTACTGCAAGCCATCTGAATGTTTGCTCTTCAACATCAGGCATATCTATAACAAATGTACCGCCGTATCTGCCGCGGGAGAAACGAAGTATTCCCTCTTTTGCCAGATTATTTAATGCTTTTCTAATTGTATTCGGACTCAAATCTAAACTTTCGGAAAACTCTCTGATTGACGGAAGTTTAGAGCCAATACTATAATTCTCGGAAATAATTTTCTTTATACGGTTTTGTGTTTTTTCGTAATGATAAAATGCCGTATCCTGTGCAGAAGCAAAAATTGACATTTCGCGTTTAGGTTCAAACGCAGAATTCATAGAAGTATTAATAACTATCGTTCCGTAAGTTCCGCGTCTTGATAATACCATTTCATCTTTTTCAAGCAGTTTTATAGCATTATGAATAGTTTTAACACTGACCTTAAACTTTTCCGCAAGAGTTGAATGCGGAGGAAGTTTTTCTCCTATTTTAAAATTTTCGGAAATATATTTTTTCAAATCCAGTTTCACTTTGTTAACCAAAGTTTCTGATGACATACTCTTATTTACTTCAAAATCAATATTATTCAAAATCAAACCATCCTCTGTTAATCTCAATATCCCGTCATTTGTCAGTTTGTTTACGGATAGACGAACCGTATTCAAAGGTATTTCAGTAATTTTTGATAATTTTCTGGCAGAAACAAATCTCTCACCTAATTGCATGCCGGAGGTCAAAATATAATCCTTTATAACTTCAACCGCCATATCCGTTTTCGTTGTTTGCTTCCTGATAACCTGCTCCCCGGACATTTCTTTTACAATTGCGCCAATTCGCTGTTTTAAAAGTATGCAGCCTCTATCCTCCAGAATCTTAAATACATTCTGAACAGTCCCCAAACTTACCCCAAGAGAATATGCAAATTCGGCCTTAGTCGGAAGAAGAGTATCAGATATTTTATTCTCCTTAATCCACGATGTAAGCCAATCAGCAATCGTTTGAGCCTTATTTGTGTTTTTCAAATCAGGACAAGAAATGTTGATATCAGATACTTTCACTTTCCTTAATTCATTTTTTTTATAATTAACGTAGTCCATAAAAATTCCTTTTTTAATAGTATACTATGAATAAAAAAACAAACAAACTTTCTTTACATATTCTTTACTTTTGAACATGCAATTTTTTTTCATTTTCAAGTTTTTCTCTTATTCTTTTAGTTGTTGCAAATTCCGTGTCATTTGAAAGTACCCGTTTCGCAAGCATAAGCCCGGGCAAAATAACACCCAATGCAATCATTGAAGAGAACATGTTTGTTTTTATTGCATTCCGTTTCAATTTTCTTACACCTTTAAAGAAGGTATCAATATCTTCTCCTGAGTTTTTGAATTGGTTATACAATTTAGAAATATTACTGTGAGTTTCTTTCAAAGAATTCATATCGACATATTTTCTTGTATCAATTTTGCCTGTATCAATTCTCTTTTTAAAGAAACCTAAAATTCCGTTTTGTTTAACCTTGTAGTTTTCAATAATATCAGATTTTTTAGCCGCTTTAACAACAGCATTATCCGGATTGTTGTGAATATATTCATACAATTCCGCATCTTTTGCCATCATCTCAGCCGTAGGTTTTGGAGGGTTAAAGAAGTTCTTAATAGAATTAATAAAGCCTTTTGGTGTATTATCATTAAGTTCATATTTCGGGAATTCCTTCAAGCTTTGTTCAATTTCGCCGGTTTTGAAGAGGTTTTTGAACTTGTCATCTTCCAAAACTCTTGAATCCAGAGCGATAGATTTATTATGCTTTTTATCCGCTCTGTTAATCATGTAATCTTGAATTTTTTGACCAAGGCAATACATGAATACAAGGAAACCGCCCTCTTTTATTACGTATCCCATAAATTCTTGCGGATCTCTTGATTTTATAAGCCGTTGACCTGTGATACCGCCGTCTAATACGTACATGTTTTTAACCGGATCGAGAACAAAATCCGTAAGCCCACCCTTGAATGAAAGGTTATTATTATGTTTTTTAAGCGCAGAAAATGCTGTCTTATTGATTTTTTTATCAATAACATTTTGGTTATTCTTTTCATTTTGCTGCATTTGTGCTCTGATTCTTTGTTCAACTTTTTTGTCAGTATACTTTTGTTTTTTATTGGTCAATACATCATAAGAAACTAACGCCAAAACCGTTGCAGCAGCAACTTTTACAAAATTAAGCGCCCTGTAAGTTTTAGCATTTTGGCCTATTTTCTCAATATTTTTCGCAATTTTTTCGGTTGGTGCATACTTTTTAGTTTTTTCAAAAATATCTTTATTATCCAAATTTCTTATATCATATTTCGGATCATAACCAGATACTTTAAATAAAGTCTTGTCTATTCCCCACTTAAAAGCAGGAATAGCACCAAGCCAGATAACTTCCGTTCCTGCTTCATCAATAAATCTATCTTGTGCTTCCTCTTTCTTCCCTGTAATATATGAAGCCGTGGTTAACCCCAAACAGTTGGCGCTGTCTTTTACGCCCAACGGGGCAAGAGATTTAGGATTCCCTAAAACTGAATATAATTTTGCCGGTGATATCATTTCCTTTTCCTTACTATATTAGCCTGTGTACTACAAGCCCCAAATTAAGTTCATAAGTTCGACGATTGGAGCATTCGCCTTTATAGTAATTCTTCGTCGGATATTCATATTCATCTTCATATAATTAACCTTCCTTTTTTATTAAGTCCACAAAAAATAAAAATTTACCTTTTTACACTTTATAATTAATAAAATTTTACAAAAAAATAAGACCC
This sequence comes from Candidatus Gastranaerophilales bacterium, assembly GCA_944324825.1. Taxonomy (GTDB): domain Bacteria; phylum Cyanobacteriota; class Vampirovibrionia; order Gastranaerophilales; family Gastranaerophilaceae; genus UMGS1585. Next base: position 89,399 of record CALUXU010000005.1, on the reverse strand, counting down.
TCATTAGGTCTTGTTTTTATCAGCACATAAAAATTAAGATGTTTTTTAATAAAAACAAGCCCTAAAATTTATATACTAATCGTCGTAAATTTCTCATCATAGAATAAAGAATAAACCAAAAATTCAAATTTGTAAAGTCACCAACTCTCCGACTTGACATTTATTCATATCTTACATAACATAATAATGAAATGGCGACATGGCCAAGTGGTAAGGCAGAAGCCTGCAAAGCTTTTATTCCCCAGTTCGAATCTGGGTGTCGCCTTTTATTTTTACCCTTTTTATTGAAAAATAGCTGTTTGTGAACTAAAATAAGGATATGAAAAAAGTACTTGTTTTAATAATTATATTATTATTACAAACTCCCGTATTCGCAACAGATGCAGAAGTTCATGATTCATTACTAACAAATCCGGACATTATTCCGCAGACACCAACCGAGCCTTTGAAAGGTGAAGTTGAATTCAACGATGACGGAACGGTGTATCTTGATAAAACAATAGAACGGCCGACATTAAATATCAAACCGCCAAATACAATTCTGCCGGTTTATACTCCGACAATATCAGATTCCAGACTACGTTCCAGAAGTGCTCTTGCAAATGCATCAAAATTAACTGGAGAAGAATATTATATTTCTCCGATATTTAATACTTTACAAGAACAAGCGGGAAACTTTTCATACGGAACATACTATGGAGCCTCTATGGACAGTGCTCAGATGACATATTCTACAAGCTGGTTCACAAGATATGACGGCAAAAAATATGCGATTACAAGCACCTATAGCACAGATTCTCAATCCATTAACGGGGCTTATCAAAGTATGCTCGGAATCTCCCCGGAAATAAAATTAACAAAATCTCTTGCTATCAGAGATACCCTAAAAACATATATGGCGGCTCCCTTGAAGAAAAACCAGATATCATTGATTTATACACCGCAGCTTAAAAGGTATATTGACAGCCTTAGATTTGAACTCGGACTCTCGCAATCCTTCTACGAAAACGGAGGCGGAAATTCATCTTCTGTTGAATTTACTACTAAATTTAAGTTGTAATTCATAGTAAATACGTATATAATTAATTTAAAACTATGAAGAAAAAAATATCAAAAAGCAAAAAATTAGCAGCAATTACAAAAAAAAGAAATGCCAAAAGAAATAGTCATACTCAGTTCTATTACTCATTTTTGACTATTATTTTGCTTTTGTGTCTTGCACAAATATCTTTTAGTGCGATTTTAAATATTTCTAAGATTTTTGCATACAGACAAAAAATTGCAACAATCGCAAAAACTGAAGAAGAGGCCGAACTTAGAAATATTGAATTGAAAAAAGATATAAAAAACTTTTCATCTGTTGCAACGCTTGAATCAATTGCGAGAAATAATTTAAAAATGGCAAGCAAAGACGAAGTTTTGATTATCGTAAATTCAAAAAAAGAAGCACCGCCTAAAAAAAAGCATTTGTTAAAAAATAAAAAAGAAGAGATACAAGACAATGAAACAGTTAATGATTGAAGCTTTTGAACTCAAAAGAAAAGGGTATTACAAACAGGCAATTGAACTGTTTTATAAAATGCTTGCAAAAGAAAACGATAATATCGAAATATTATCGGAATTAGGAAACTTATATTTTCTTTTAAAGAACTATAACAGGGCATTACATTATACAAACAAAGCTCTGGAAATCAATGATACACATATAAACAGCCTGATAACCGCCAGAAATGTTTATATCGCACAAAAAGATTTTGAAAATGCATCTAAAACAGCAAATAAGATATATGTACTCACTGAATCCCAAGAAGATTTATACGAATTTGTCAAGCTGTTAAACATCAGAAACAAATTCAATGAAGCAACCGGATTTAGTGATTTTATACAATCTCCGGATGTAGCGGTTGAAATTGCATTTTCATATTATCAACTAAAAAAATATGAAGAAGCAATAAAAATTCTTGAGAATATTGAACCGGAGCCCGGGTATACCAAACATCTGGATTTATTATGTAAAATATATTTTGAGACAAAACAAACAGACAAAGCAAAAGAGGTTTTAAATAAATTGGAAAACAAAGATTTGAAAGATATAGAAATATTGAACTATATGGGTTTGGCTAAACTTGATGAAATGAAACTGGACGAAGCAGTCGAATATTTCAGACAAGCGGTAGAGCTTGACGCAAAGAATCCGGAATACAATTTCAATCTGGGTCAGGCGTACTTTTTGAAGGGCTGGCTTGAAGAGGCAAAAAAATATTTTGTAAAAGCAATATGCCTTGATAATACTAATCTCAATTACCAATACTCTTTGGGCTATGCATTATATAGGGAGGGTGATTATAAAAACGCTCTTACACATTTAAACGGAGATTTGTTAGAGAGCAAAGTATTAAAAATGCTTATTAAGTACCAAACAGGAGATCTTGCAACCGCAAAATCAGAACTTGAAAAGCTATTGAAAGAAAATCCTGATAATGAAACAATCGTTTATGCACTAGCTCAAATTTATTCCGGGCTTGAGATGAACAAACAAGCATTAGAGATGATAAAAAAAGCCGCTGAAATTAACCCAAAATCTTTTGATTACAAGTCTTTTATGTGTAATTTGATGATAAAACTCGGGGAATTAGAAGAAGTTAAACCAATTATTGATGAATTAATTAATGTTTATCCGAATTATTATTATTCAAAAGTTCTGCTTGCGGAATATCAGTATAACGTAAAAGATTTTGACGGTTTATTTGATACGGCGCAAGAGCTTATTGAAATGGATTTAAACCATTATGAAGGTTATTATTATAATGCGCTTGCACTGATTGAGAAGAACGACATTAATTTTGCAATAGAAAGTTTAAAAAAGGCTATTACACTGGACGTAAACAATGCCGGATTGTACGTAAAAATGGCAGAAATATATCAGGCATTGGGACAATATGAAAACGCCTTTGCATATATAAAAGAAGCCAGCGATATTGATACCTCCGCCAAAAACAGAGAGTTATACATGCAGCTTGCAGGCATCTTGAGAAGAAAAGGGATTAAAGAGGAAGAAGGTTAAAACAATAATATTAGAATTAATATTATTAATAAATTGACGGGTATAACTTAATATTGCAAGCAAAGAAATATAGCTAATAGAACATACAACCGAATTATATTTATTCATATCCTCTATTGCCTTTAAAGTAATATCAAGCCTACAATTATAATATTCATTTAAAATATTTGATGTCATTTATTTTTTCAACCCAGTAAAAAATCAACTAAAAAAGAGCCTTTACAGCTCTTGTTGCAAAATATGGGCCGCAGTAAGGACTCCGTTGCCGTACAGCAAAACAATTAAGTATTGTTTTGCGTGAAATCACAGATAAAATGTTGAACCGAAAATTAAGGCAATGGAGGTATAAAGAAACTTCTGTTCAAAGATTAAATACACAAAAAGATGAGATTAATTAAAATAATTTCGAGCACTTTTCTTGAATATCTGATGCAATATCTTTTGCAAATTTTTCCTTGAGTCCTATATTTTTTGCCACGGCTAGAATATCGTCTAAAGTCGGATTTTTGCCCTCGCCATTAATTGTTGTCGCATGTTCCCCATTAAATGAAAAACTGTAAGTTAAATCGTACGCAGGAGATATGTGCCATTCTTTTTTTGTATCATTAAAAAGAAAAGAAAAATTCTTTGAATGGTCATCTCTGTTGTGTGCAAAAACATTAAAGCACATTAGCCTGAATAATTGTTCAATATCTTGATAGTTTCTTGTTAGTTCAAGTGTTAATTTCATCAATGTATTGTAATCAAGATTAGGAAGTCTATGACTTGTCTCTAAAAGTCCGCTTGCTGATATCATATGAATTTTCTTACCGTTTTTACGATCAAACCTTTTTATCCCAAAATATCCTGAACAAATTTTAGAAGGAAAAAGCCTTGTTTCTGTCATATTTATTCCGCAATCTTTTGCACATAGGGAATATTGATATTCTTTTTCACCAATATTTTTAGAATCAGAGGATGATGGAAACTTAATAATCCAATCCTCGTTATCAATAGATATCAAAATCTTTGGTCTTGCACCACCAGATGAGCCACCTAATTTAAAAAGTTCATCCAAATTTTCTGAATTTTGTGATTCTAATATCTTTGAACATTCTTGAGCAAGAATATCATAATCCGAAATATTATTTTCTGATTCAAACTTATGCTCAGGCTTGTAAGTCAAAGCCCCCATGCCACATTCTTGAACAACAGCAAGTCGATTAAGATTATCTATTTCAGCAGGATTAATTTTATTTTTCAAAAATAATCTATCAACAAGTAACCGCCCCCAACCATCAGGCAAACTGCCATTAAAAACTCCAAATAATCCACCAAATGGGTCATATTTTGGAATAAAAACTTTCTTGATGAGCGGTAAACTAAAAGGTGAAATGCTAAACCCATTATTCAACCAATCTAAATCATATTCAAAGGCAACAACTCTATCTGGAGTTTTAGCCAGAGTACCAACTAAAATATCATTATAAAAAACTTTTAAATATTTATATTTATCCATTTATAACTTCCTCAATTGAGTTATAGCTTTTTTGCGTGAATAAATTTTCTAAATCCTGCTCTAAATTAAGAGCTATTAGAATTTTTATAAAAGAATTCAAAGAAATTTCATACTTGGACTCAAACCTTTTGATAGAACCAAGGCTGACACCCGATTTTGAAGCAAGTTGAGCCTGAGAAATTTTAAGCTTTTTTCGATGCTGCTTAATTTTCTCAACCAATTCATGCGCTATATCATTAGGAGTTTTAGGATTAAAGAAAAAGCCATTCATGGATAATATATTATACTATTTTTACTAAAAAGTCAATATTTAGATAATATATTATCCAACATTTAACAAATTGAAAAATGCAACAAAATGAAGTTGTGTTGTATTTTGGGGGTAAATGTATAGAGGTAGGATAAAATAGATTTTTGCAGGTGGAAGTATATTCTGAACATTGCTGAAATTTTTGAACACTTTTTGAACGCTGTTTAAATATCGTTTAAATAGTGTTTAAATTTTGTGTCATTAGACTTTACTTTTTATAGGGAAGAAGCAATCATTGTCTGTAATTAGACGAGTTTAAAATGAATGTAGTACAACCTATAAAAAAGATAGAAGATATTCAAAAGATTAAAAAATATTTGGCAAAAAAGCCAAGAGATGCTCTGCTTTTTAGTTTTGGGATAAATACAGGACTTAGAATATCTGATATATTATCGCTTGATGTTGGGGATGTAAAGGGCCGAGATTATATTGAAATTAGAGAGAAAAAGACGAATAAGTATAAGAAATTTCCGCTCAATAGGTTTTTGAAGGGGGAGATAGAAGAATTTGTAAAAGATAAACCGCCCGAGCAGCCGCTATTTTATACACAAAAACATTGCAGACTGGATAGGGCACAGGCGTATAGAATTTTGAATAAGGCAGCACAAGCTGTTGGGGTGAAGGAAAGAATCGGAACACATACATTGAGAAAGACATTCGGGTATCATCATTATAAAAAATATAATGATATAGTACTCCTGCAAAAAATCTTTAACCACTCTTCGCCATCAGTAACACTTCGCTACATCGGCATCGAACAAGAAGATATCGATGAAGTTTATAGGAATTTTTATTTGTAATTAGCTCAAATAACTAATTATCTTTATTAATGTTTGCTATGTTCATGATACAATTGTAACAAAAGCTGCGAGGTCTTAATGAATAAAAAAGATTTATCTGAACGTGATATTTGCACAAAATTTATAACACCAGCAATAATAAAAGCAGGTTGGGACAAAGACTCGCAGATTAGAGAAGAAGTTTCTTTCACTGCTGGCAAGGTAATAGTTAGAGGAAAGCTTGTTTCTCGTGGCAAAAGTAAACGGGCTGATTACATCTTGTATTATAAAAACAATATTCCTCTTGCGATTGTGGAAGCAAAAGACAACAATCACTGTGTCGGAGCGGGGATTCAGCAGGCTTTAGAATATGCTCAAATGCTGGATATACCTTTTGTATTTTCATCTAATGGGGATGCTTTTATTTTTCATGACAAAACAGTCGATTTAGGTAAAAAAGAAATAGAATTACCTTTGGATAAATTCCCCTCACCACAGGAGTTATGGGAAAAATACAAGAAATATAAACAACTGGAAGATACTGAAACTGAAAAAATATACACGCAAGCCTACCACAAGGATTTGGCAACAAATAAAGAGCCTCGATATTATCAAAGAATTGCGATTAACAGAGCCGTTGAAGCAATAGCAAAAGGGCAGGACAGAGTTCTGCTTGTAATGGCAACAGGCACAGGTAAAACTTATACGGCATTTCAGATTATCTGGCGTTTATGGAAGGCTAAAAAGAAAAAACGTATCTTGTTTTTAGCTGATAGAAATATTTTAATTGACCAAACAAAAAGCCAAGATTTTGCACCTTTCGGTGATAAAATGACAAAAATTACAAAACGCCAGATAGATAAATCTTATGAAATCTATCTGGCATTATATCAGGGGATTACTGGAAATAATGAAGACAAAGATGCGTATAAAGAGTTTTCAAGAAATTTCTTTGATCTAATTGTCATTGATGAATGTCATAGAGGGAGTGCAAAAGATGATTCAAGCTGGCGAGAAATCTTAGACTATTTTTCATCAGCAACACAGCTTGGCTTGACTGCAACACCAAAAGAAACAAAAGAAGTTTCAAATATAGAATATTTTGGCGAACCTATTTATACGTATTCTCTAAAACAAGGTATAGAAGACGGTTTTCTAGCCCCTTATAAAGTTGTAAGACCAATAATAAATATTGACCTTGACGGATTAAAACTTCCACAAGGTACGATTGATAAGTATGGTAATGAAGTTCCAGATGAAGAATTCAACGTAAAAGATTTTGATAAAAAGATTGTTGTTGATGAACGTACGGAACTTGTTGCAAAAAGAATAACTCAATACCTGAAAAATAATAATAGGTATGACAAAACAATTGTTTTCTGTACAGACATTGACCATGCTAACAGAATGCGTCAAGCATTGGTAAATGAAAACTCTGATTTGGTTGCAGAAAATTCAAAATATGTAATGCAAATTACCGGCGATAATGATGAGGGAAAAAAGGAACTTGATAACTTTATCGATCCGGAAATTACATATCCTGTAATTGCAACAACTTCAAAGCTAATGACAACAGGAGTTGATGCTAAGACCTGCAAACTTATAGCAATAGATAGCAACATCAATTCAATGACAGAATTTAAACAAATTATCGGTCGTGGAACACGTTTAAGACCGGATTATAATAAATGGTACTTTACAATTCTTGATTTCCGCGGGGTTACTAGATTATTTGAAGATAAAGAATTTGACGGCGAGCCAGTTCAGGTTAAAGAAGTTCAAGAAAATGAAGAAATGCCTAAAGAAGAACAGTCTAAAGAAGAGGTCGAGAATATTATTGATAACCTCTCCGTTGATGAAACGATTGTAGAAATTCCTCCGGACATTGATATTACGAATATAGAAAAACCTACCGGAAAATTTTATGTAAATGGGATTGAGGTTGTTCAAGTCGGTGAAAGAGTTCAATATTATGGTAATGACGGCAAATTGATAACAGAAAGCCTGATTGATTATACAAAAAAGAATCTTAAAGCACAATTTGCAACAATGGATGACTTTATCAAAAAATGGTCAGAAGCTGATAAAAAATCTGCGATTATTGATGAACTTATAGAACAAGGTGTAATGCTCGATGAATTGAGAGAAGAAGTTAAACAAAAAACAGGCAAAGACCTGAGTGTTTTTGACCTGATATGCCATATAACCTTTGATATGCCTCCGCTCTCACGCAAAGAAAGAGCAGAAAAAATTAAGAAAAGAAACTATTTTGGCAAATATTCAGAGAAAGCAAGAAAAGTTCTTAATGCATTGATTGATAAATTTGCAGATGACGGTATTGAAGAGATTGAAAACAGAGAAATTTTAAAATTCCAACCGTTTGATGAAATCGGTACACCAATGGAGATAATCAAAGAATTTGGCGGAAAAGCTAAGTACGAAGAAGCTATAAAAGAACTGGAAAAAGAGCTTTTTAATGATAATGAGGTGGCTTGATGGAATGGAATATTATTTGGTCTGCTATAACAGCAATCTCAACTTTTTTAATGATGGTGGCTACTGGTTTTATGGCTGTTGCTGCTTGGAAGGCATTAAATACTTGGAAAAATGAGCAAAAAAGAAGAAAACTTGTTACTTTATTAGAAACATTAAATGCATATATACAAGATTTACAATATTATGAATTAGAATCAACTGTATTTTCTAAACATACAACACAAACATATCAAGAGAATCTAAACGATAGTGAATTAATTGAGAAACAAGCAAATTATATTGATATGGAAATAGCCGAAGGTTTTGGTAATTGCATATTAAGCCTGAAAAATTGGTTAATTGATGCTCCAAAACAAAATGAGATATTAAATGAAATAAATAAAAATATTCAGGAATATAGAATAAAAATCTTTACTTACGTAGAGTTAAAAATAAAATTTTTTATTGAAAAAAAATAAAAAAGAAAATATTTTATATGGAACTAACGATGGGTTATTACAACAAATATATGAAAGAAAAGCTGATTTAGAAAAAACAAGAAATTTATTATTAAAACAAATAGAAGAGTTAAAAGAAATAAACAATAAACTTTTAAATTAGAGGATAACTAAATGCCAAATATATCAAGTGTAATAAAAGCTATACAGGACATAATGAGGAAGGATACAGGCGTTGACGGCGACGCACAAAGACTGTCGCAGATCGTTTGGATGCTGTTTTTGAAAATCTTTGCCGATAAAGAAGATGAAGCAGAGGTTATGAAAGATGATTACAAATCTCCGCTTGAAGAAAAATACCGCTGGCAAAACTGGGCTCAAGATGATGAGGGTATGACAGGAGATGAACTCATTGACTTTATAAATAATGATTTATTTCCGTATTTACAAAATCTGGAAAATGATTCTAACCAACAAGCATTGATTATAAGAAATATTTTTCAAGATACTTACAACTACATGAAATCAGGCACACTGCTCAGACAGGTTATAAATAAGATTAATGAAATTGACTTTAATTCAAGCGAAGATAGACATCTTTTTAATGATATTTATGAACAGCTTTTGCAAAGTCTTCAATCAGCAGGCAATGCAGGAGAATATTACACTCCAAGAGCAGTAACCCAATTTATTGTTGATATGGTTAATCCTCAACTTGGAGAAAAAGTTCTTGACCCGGCTTGTGGTACGGGCGGATTTTTAGCCTGTGCGATTGAACACTTGAAAAAGCAAGCAGATACAACAAAAGAGGGTGAAATTTTAAATAATTCCATCTTTGGAATAGAAAAGAAACCGCTTCCTCATCAATTATGCACAACTAACATGATTTTGCACGGAATTGATACTCCGATAAATATCAGACGTGATAATACTCTATCAAAACCGATTAATAATATTTCACCTGCTGATAGAGTAGATTGTATTGTTACAAACCCTCCGTTTGGAGGTATTGAAGAAGATGGTATTGAAAATAATTTTCCGGCAAGTTTTAGAACTCGTGAAACAGCTGACTTATTTTTAGTATACATAATGAAAATGTTAAAACCACAAGGACGTGCAGGTATTGTATTACCAGACGGTTCTCTTTTTGGAGAAGGTGTAAAAACAAGAATAAGACAAGAACTTCTTGAAACTTGTAATTTAGAAGTTATTATAAGATTACCAAACTCTGTTTTTAAACCTTATGCAACAGTAGGCACAAATTTATTGTTTTTTAAAAAAGGAGAACCTACAAATTTTATATGGTTTTATGAACACAAACTCCCTGATGGATTAAAAAGTTACTCAAAAACAAATCCTATTAAAAATGAAGAATTTAATTCAATAAGAAGTTGGTGGAAAAACAAAATTGAGAATGATCTTGCTTGGCGAGTATCGATAGAAGATGTTATAAATAATAATTATAATCTTGATTTTAAAAATCCAAATAAATCAGAAACTAAAATTATGAAAACTCCCCAAGAATTAATAGCAAGAATAAGAGATAATAATAAACAGATTAATGCTATTCTTTCACGTCTTGAAGAACAATTAAAAGGATAATATGCAACAATATAAACTTGGCGAAATTTGTACTATTATAAAAGGGACTACTGGCATAAAAAAAGCTATACCAGGAGAATATCCATTAGTTGTTACTGCAGAAAACAGATTATCTAGTAACGAGTTTCAATTTGATGCTAAAGCAGTATGTATACCTTTGGTATCTTCGACAGGACATGGACATGCAAGTTTAAAGCGTTTGCATTATCAAGAGGGGAAATTCGCTCTTGGAAATATATTAGCCGCTGTAATTCCTAATGACGAAAATCTCTTAAATGCAGAATATTTGTATTATTATTTAACTTTTTACAAAGATAGCAAAATTGTTCCTTTAATGAAAGGTGCTGCTAATGTATCACTAACAATTAATTCTATAAAAACAATTACAATAGAGATTCCAAAAATTGAGCAACAAGTCAAAGTGGTAAATACTATTAAAAAATCACAAATTGAGTTAAAAAAAATAAACCAAAAATATCAAGAACAGAATAATTATATTACAGATTTAAGAACATCCATTTTGCAATACGCAGTCCAAGGAAAACTTGTCGAGCAAAATCCTCAAGATGAACCTGCATCAGAACTTTTAAAACGCATAAAAGCTGAAAAAGAACAACTAATAAAAGACGGCAAAATCAAAAAAGAAAAATCTCTACCCTCAATCACCCAGGACGAAATCCCATACGACCTTCCGCAAGGCTGGCAATGGGTAAGACTTGGCGATATAGGTGATTGGGGTGCTGGTTCAACACCCAATAGAGCAAGAACAGACTATTATTTTAATGGAACAATTCCTTGGCTAAAAACAGGAGATTTAAATGACAGTTTTATTACAGAGATACCTGAAAAAATAACTGAATTAGCACTAGAACAAACATCTGTAAAGATAAAACCAATAGGTTCACTGCTTATTGCTATGTATGGGGCAACTATTGGAAAACTTGGGATTTTAACAATTCCAGCGACAACAAACCAAGCTTGCTGTGCCTGTATTGCTTTCCAAGAAATAGAAACTAAATTTTTATTTTATTATTTGCTTTCTGAAAGGGATAACCTAAGAAAAAGAGGTGACGGGGGTGCTCAACCAAATATTTCCAGAGAAAAAATTATAGCATATTTACTTCCTCTTCCTCCATTAGCAGAACAAAAGAGAATTGTCACTAATGTGGATAAATTAATGCAAATATGTGAAGAATTAGAAATTAAGAACAGTATTGCACAGAAATCATCTTCTGAGTTATTTCAATCTATACTGCAAAACTATTTTACTCAAAAAGAGAATTCAAATGAAATTATTGACTTAAATTATAAAAGAGCTGTCTTGAGTGCAAAGATTATTAATGAAATGCATGAAGAAAAGTATTTTGGCGCTGTAAAATTAGAAAAAATTCTATATCTTTGTGAAACTCATCTAGGTATCACTCTAAATGGGAAATATAAAAAAGAAGCAGCAGGACCATATGATGCAAAATCAAGATATGAGGTTGAAGATATTTTAAAAATAAAAAAATGGTTTGATGTTCAGAAAGTAACGAACGGTTCTGTTGAAATTACCAAATATCTTCCTTTAGAAAATTGTCATGAAATCAAAACATTGTACAATGATGTGTTTGCAGGAAGTCTATCAAAAATAGATAAATTAATGGATCTTTTTAAGGGGAAAAATTCAGATTTTTGTGAGTCTATAGCAACGTTATATGCAGTTTGGAAAAATCGTTTGAATAACAATTTAACTTGTTCAAATTCTGAACTGATAGCTGATTTCAAAATGTGGAGTAAAAGTAAAGAAAGATTTTACGATAGTGATTTGTTGGATAGAATACTCTTTATGAGAAGAAAAGGGTTAACTCCAGATTCAAATATTAAAAAATAGTTAAATTCTTTCTAAATTCACTAAGTTTGTAGTATTATTATCATGCCATTTGTTGGTTAGTATTACTAATTAGGCAAGTGGGGAGTAAATAAACTATGTAAAGTATAATGCAGAGCATTATCTTTACAAGAAGGTTAAGGATTGACTGGTGATGTACCAGCAGGTTCTGAATTAGAGTTTGCATTAACATCATAAGAATATTCCTCCTAAGGTTATATTTATCATTATAACATAGTGTATAAACTCGTTGCTGACAGGGATATGAGGTTTAAAAGCAGGTAAACCAAATTGAATAGTCAAAGAAATTAGCTCTTTTAGGGCTTAAGTTTGTGAAGACACTCACATAGATGAACGAATCTGAGTGTCTTCCGTGCTAAATAAGAGGATTTATGAAAAAGAAACAAAAAGAATATGATAGGCTAAAAAATACAATTAATAATCAAATATGTAGTAAAATTCCATCTTTTGTACAAAAAAGCTATGCTCACTTTGATAGACCTTTTACTCTTGTTCGTTATATAACAAAAGTGAACTCTAAAACAAAATCAACTTATAAGATATCTCCTGATGCTCAAAAAAAAATTAAACAACATATAGAATCTTTAAGAGATTACTTAAGTTCTCCAGATAAAATTGCAACACACGCATTTTATCCTTTTATAGCTTTCGATATAAAAGAACGAAGAGCAAATATAATAAACAAAATCAAATATTATGAAAAAAAATCAAAAGAATTATCTGGTCCCGAACTCGAAAGTTGTAATAAAATTTTAAAGAATTTAAAAGAAAAGGGTATTATAAAAAAGCGTCCGATAAGGTATGCTGCTCATATTGATGGGTATATTTATTCTTATTATGCAAAATTATTATATGAAAAATATGAACAAAAATTAAAAGAGCTCAATTTAGGTCCGGAAATACTTGCTTATCGTACACTTCCTAAAATATACATAAAAGATAGTGAAATTAGCCCCAATAATTGCACGATGGCGAGGGAAATTTTTGAACATATAAAAAAACGTAAAAATAATTGTTATGCATTAGCCTTTGATATTCATAGTTTTTATGATTATATAGACCACGAAAAATTATATCAAGAATGGACAAAAGTACTAAATACTGACAAGTTACCTACTGACCACTTAAATATTTATAGATCATTGACAAAGTATTGTTTTATTGATTTGAAAGAAATTTGTTACTATATAAACAAACACAAATGTACTTTAGATGCTTGTTGTAAATGTAATAAAAAAATATATAAACAAATACCTAAAATTCTTTTTTATAATGCTAAACAGTTTAGGAAATTTAAGGAATGGTATAAAGAGACATATAAAAATACTGAGCATAAAAAATTTCATAAAAATCCTGGATTAAATGATAAATTTCCATATGGAATTCCGCAAGGGACCTCTATGTCAGCACTTCTTTCTAATATTTACATGATACCGTTTGATATAAATATGAAAAATTTGGCAGAAGAAGTTAATGGAATATATCGACGCTATTGTGATGATATAATGTTTATTTGTCCGCACGATGAGACTGTAAAAAAGTATGTTATTGAAAAAATTCAAGAATATATTTTAGAAAGAGGCAATTCTTTGTCAATACACCCTATTGAAGCGTGGGACGATTACTCAAAAAGTCAATGTTATGACTTTACTAATATTAAAAAAATTATGACTAATCCGCTTCAATATCTTGGATTTTATTTTAATGGCGAACAAGTAAGAATTAGAGAAGCTAGTCTTGCTCGTTACTTAAGAAAATCTAAAAGAGCAGTTTCGGCAATGAAATTAAATGCAAAAAAAAAGCTAGAGAATATGCATAAAAAAGGAATTGTTCTTCAAGATAAACATAAAAAATTATATCGACGACTATTATATGAAAGATATACATATTTAGGTAAACGTAATTTCATATCATATGTTTTGAGAACTTTTGACAAAGTTTTTGACACCGCTGTTCTTAAACACCAAATACATAATCACAAAAAAAGACTAGATAATTTGATAAAGCAGGCAGATTCTGAATTATTAGCAACATACAATGAACTTGTAAGTAAAAAATAATTTAAATTGTATTAACAAATTTATGTGTTGTTATGTAAAATTTTCAGTGTGTTTTACGACTTTCACGCTATTGTGTTGTGTTAGGAGGTCGTATGAGTAAAAATAAGAAATATCGAATTAAACAAAAAGATTTTAAGAAGTTAGAAAAATTAGCTGAGCGGATTTATAACACAGCTACTGTGATTGATTATTTTTGTAGGACTCAACAAGAAATTGAAGAGTTGTATAATCTTACTCCACTAGTTGAGAATTTAAGGCGAGATACTGATACTGTAAACGCTTATTTTATAAATTATCCTGACAATAAGAATTTTTAAGTGGCATTTAAAACCTGTTTTATTAACGTTTAAATAGTGTTCGAAAGATGAATTGTGTCTGAATGATACATTTTGCAATAGTTTGCTTGATATTTAAAGGGTTTAGAGTGATGAATGTCATTGCTGATAAGAGGTAACAATGATTGAATTAGGCAAAAAATACAAGCTTAAAAAGATTAAAGGTTTTAAGAGCTCTGATAATGAGTATTACAAAGTAATTTGCTTCTACAATTTCGACACTGTAATTTGTGAAAACACTTGCGGAGAAAGGTTTGTATTTATGAAAGAGTTTTTAATAGCCCCACAAAAGCCTGATGATATCTATTCAGACTTGATGTTTGAAAGGAAAGAATAATGACAGAAAAAGACTATGCACTTTATGGCACAAAGGTTTTGAATTTAAAAACACAAGAAATCGGATTGCTGATTTGTATTTGGAAAAACAAGTTCGCCGATGCAGAGATAGATTATGCGACTTGCGTTGATAAGTATGGAAAAAGATACAATATAGAGCTTAATAATATCGAAGTATATTAAAAGTAAATTACTATAACCACTATCAATCTTTAATTCCAAGTTCATTTTTTATATGTGCATAAAACTTTAGAATTGATTCATTGTTTTTACAATGTCGATCAATTTCATTTGAACAAGACTCAAAACTATTATATAAATCTTCATATAAATCATAAAAAGTTTCCATTGTTTCATGTTTTCCAAAAATACTTTCGTCTTGGATTTCGTTCCATACATCTTTTGTTGCTTTTGACAAAATGGGTTTATTTTTTATTCTAAAATCTTGTTCCATTCTCATTGAGAAATTATACATTTTTTGATACAATAACTCTCTTTTTCGTTTTAAATATAGTTTTTCATCTCTAGCGCTTTTATATATACAACTTAAAAAAGAAAAACCGCCAGTTAATATAGCCCCCAATATTATTCCGAATAATTGTGAATGAAAAAATTCAATCATCTAGTAACACCTATATTTTTAAAATTATTCTTCACTAAAGAAATCTTCATCAATCTTCTTGATTTCGATTTTAGTTTTAACTTGTACACCTAAATTATGCCTAATCATCAATTTTGTTAATTCTTCACCGTCTACTAATCGTATAATTTTACCTTGAACAGATGCGGCTTTCTTTTTAGCTCTTTCATCAAAGAAGCTGGTTGTTATAAATACTCCTTTTCTTACCGGAGAACAGCCTAGAGCCCCTGCGAAATTTTGCATTTCTTTTTCATTAACTTTATTGTCTGAGTATCTTTTAGCTTGCAGGTAGATTTTTTCTAATCCCAATTCATCTTCATCAATTATGCCGTCTACTCCACCATCATGACTCATTTTTGTCATTGAACCGACACCATAATTCATTTTTTCCATAAGTTGAAGAACTATTTGTTCAAATCTTACCGGGTCAATTTGTTTTAATCTTGTTAGCAATTCTGTTTGTAGATTTTCTTTATACATATCCTGAGCATGTGCTAACATTTCGTCTGGAGTATCAGTTTTACTTTCTTGTATGTTTTTATCAGAGTTTTTTTCATCTTTGTTAGGTTTAACAAATTCTAAAAATTCATTATATTGTTTTAGATAATTTAATAAATCTTTAGGTTTATCTTGAAGGGCTTTTTCTCCTCTTTCATTAATAACAAAATAGGCTCTTCTAGTTGAATCTATCAATTTAGCAGCTTTTAAATATGTTCTAGCCCAACCTACTCTACCTGCGAATTTATTACTACCACTAGAAATTTTTTCCTCCAATTCTTCATTTGTTAATTTTAGTTTCTTTGCTAAAATATCAACAATTTCCGTAATTCGATGTTCTTTTTTATCGGATAAAACTTCTAAAACTGGTATCATTAATTCATCATATTTAGGTATTGCCATTCAAAAACTCCTTTTTCTTAAGCATAGCACAAAAATTTATGGAGACTTATTCTCTACCTAAATCTCTTTTCGTATCGTTGTATCAATATTTAACAAAGAAAGTTATTTATTTAACTTATAAATTTCCTGCAACTTATCAATTAAAATTTTACGATTTTTGTATTTTTCATCTTCATTTAACAATAAATGAGCTATTGCGTGACAATTTGGACAAAGAGTAATTAAGTCCTCTTTTTTTATCTGTTTTTCTCCATCCATATTAGAAAGAGGAATTAAATGATGTACCTCTACAATTTTATTGTAGAAATAAAAACCACATCCCTTGCAAGTATAATTATCTCCTTCTTTGACCTGTTTAACAATATTCCTATTTCTAGATTTTTGTATAATAGTTCTTTCTATTGTATTACCTTCATAATAAGGCATATTTGTAATTTGCTTTTCAGATAAACTTGATATTTTATTTCTATTCAAATCTTGATTTTCAGATAGAAAATTTTTATAATGCTTAATCGCACGAAGGTACATATTATGCCCTTTTGAATTTTCGGTCATGAATTTATCATTATTTTCTAAATCAAATATTATTTTTTCAACAATTTTAGGAGATGTAATAGAAAAAAGATTTTGATCTAAGAATTTTTTAGAAATACTATTTATTCCACTAACATAATTAGAACCAGACTTTGCGGATTTTGGTCTTGATTGAATATATTGTAAAAACTTATCTTCCATATTTTACCTTTTTCTACAAGGATAGCACAAAAATTTGCAGGAGTTATTCTATACCTAAAATTTCACACTCGATTTGGCGGATGAAGTCAGGAGAAAGTTCTGTTTTTATTTGGGGTGTTTCTGTTTGAGTATTGTTTTCTTTCAGTTCAGGGAGAAAGTTCAAAATATTTACAAGGGAATAGTATTCTGCTTGGTTTATCTGATTATTAGTTTTATTACTGTTTGCGATTTTTTCCATTAGTTTTTTGGCAAACTTTTGCAAATCGTCTTTGAATTGTGCTCTATCATACATGGATTCTTTTCGCTTTTTATCCCAATCATATTGCTTTTTCCAGTAAAACAAAGTTCTTTTGGCAATCCCAAGTTCTAAAGAGATTTCACAAACGGTTGAGCCTTTTAAATACATTTGCTCTGCTTGTTTAAATAATTTCATTTTACTCATTAAAATCCCTCAAAAATTAAGTTTTCTATTCCAAAATGGTTTTTGTCTTGTACTTTTTTAACCTGATAGACGCAACTTCTATCAATCACTCCAAGGTGTTGGAAATATTTTATCAGCTGGTTTAGAAGAGCCATTGTATTTTTAATTCTGCGGGGTTTCAGGCGTCTTAATTCGCAGACTTTAAAAAGTTCTTTTATCGACTCAATATCAATTTCGTGCAGGTAATAGCAGTTTATAAACGGTATAATATTAAAATTAAAAATCGCGTTATAGTTTCTATAAGTCTCGAATTTGCAGTATTTTTCGACATAATTTTTCATAAAATATTCTTTTGCATCTTCTATACTAATTTTTAGGTGTTTATTCTTTAGCGGGCTGAATATTTCATAATTTTCATCTGTTTTCGTTTCCTCATTGTATTTATAAATTCCGTTTTCAAAAAGTATTTTATTGCTGTTCAAAAGCTGTTCAAGTTTTGTTTTGCAATCGCATTCTGCTATTAATTCAATATCATCAAGGGTAAATTCTTTTAATCTCTTAGCTAATTTTTCAATGTTCATACGAGTTCCTTTATAATTTCAAATGTAATTTCTGTTAGACCATTTTCTTTTGCAATAGTTTCAAGTTTGCTTATAAGCTGTACTATTTGTCTGAACCTATTGTATTTTTTGTGGATATATTCTATCGAATCTGGGGTAAACGGTATTTCAGAGAGTTGGTTAAAAATTTGACTCAAATCTTCTATTTCAAAGGTTTCAAACTTTACAATCTCGCTAAATCTATCATACAGGTGCTTGTATCTTTCAAGTTTTCTAAGAGCCAAGCTCATTCCGACAAAGACTATCGGACAATCGGTTTTATCGTGGATATCTCTTAGGGTTTCGACACTTTTGTAATTGTTCATCAAGTAGTCGATTTCATCTACAAAAATAATTTTGGGCTTTTGAATAAGTTTGCTAATCACGACATTAAAGTTGTCCGAGGTTAAATACCGAGGGAGTTCGTCCATTTCTCTAACAATTTCTTCAACAAGCCACCTGCTTGTCATAAGGTTTGAGGCTCGAATATAAATCCCGTCATATTTGCAGGCTAGCCAAAGTGCCGTTTGTGATTTTCCAAGCCCCGGCTCGCCATATATAAGCCCCATTTTAGGAATGTTTTTGGGTTTGCTTTTTAGGGCTTCAACTAAACCTATAAAATTCCTTACATTTCGAGTTTTTATAAAGATTTTTTTCATTTTATCCTTTCTTGGTTGCTCGCAATAAACGGGTACTGCTTCGCCTTAGACCCACTACTTGTAATCAGCTATTCATATAACAGTTTATACTCCTTTGTTTGTTTAAATTCTGCAATCCAAGTGTCGCTTGGGTTATGTTTTATCAAATATTCATATTTTTCTGAATTGTTTTTGAAAATCGGGAGAGACTTTTCTCCGTTGTTTATTTTTTGAACACCATTTGAACGAGGCTTGAACTTATTGCCACCCTGAACTTGTTTCAGGGTCTCTGGTGTTGCAGATTCTGAAATAAATTCAGAATGACATTCTAAAAATTTTATTTCATCATCAGTTAATAATTTTTTAACCGAATTTATCGTTTTCCGTTTAAGTTTTTGTTGTTTTTGGATTTTTTGTTTGTAATCCTCTAGATCCTCAACTGTTCCTAAAATCTTTGCCATCGGGTGAGTTTCGGTTACTCGCTCTGCTGTGCATAAATATTCACCTTTCGGGGTAAAAACTTTCACATTAGTTAAATCAAACAGGTTGTATTTTACTAAAACTTTTCCTCTTAACCCGTATAATCTTTCGTCAAAATAGTCACAATTTAAGAACCTTACGCCGTTTCGCTGAATTGTTTTGACTTCAGTTGCCAACATCAAATCGTCAAGCAAGCTTTTATCAATATTCTGTTTATTTCGATTTTCTAAAACCTCTGCGATTGTCATATTCGGTGCATTTGTGCAGGGCTGAGAGTTCTTAAACTTAAGCCACATATCAATCATTTTGATTGTTTCTTCTATAGTTGGGATATAATCTTGGTGTAAGTTTTTATGAAAAATTTCGTTTCGTTTCAAGTACGCAGGTTTGTTGATAATTGATGAGCCGACATAACTTGGCATTAGTTTTTCAAATCCTTCTTGAAATTCTTTGAAGAACCTCTCAATAACCTTTGACCTTGCATTATATGGTCTTGCAAATACCGTTTCAATCCCGAGTTTTGCATAGAGCCCGTAAAAGCCTAATTCTCCAAATCCTTTATCATCTGTGAAGTATTTTGCTCTAAATGCTCTGCCGTTATCTTGATAGACAATTTTAGGTATCATATCAAGGTTTATTATTGCGTTTCTTAGGGCACTTGCAATACATTGGGTGTTTTCTTCAAGCATAATTTCATACCCGACCAGTGCTGTTGATTTCCAGTCTAAAAATCCGACCAAAGTTGCTCGACAAGGCTTGCCCGTAAAGGGATTAATCACTTGAAACGCCAGTTTATGCCCGTCTGCAACTAAAATATCCCCGACATCAAGCAGGCTAGCGTCCCTTTTAATATAAGGTTCAACTTTGTCTGAAAGTGCTTTTTCGCCGTCTCGAGCAAGCACCCATTTGTCGTAATTATTGTCCTTAAACCATTTTGCGTAGCGTCTAAACGTAATATCCGCAGGGATAAAACTTTGACCTTGCTCTTTGAGCTTATATTTTGTAAGTGCTATTGCTTTGCCGATACAAATTCTATTCGGGTGCAGGAGCAAGCCCATAAATATTTTGATTTCTTCATCCGTTAGACATGTTCTGTATTCGTTCACAGAAACGTACTTGTAATTAGGAATTAGCCTTGTGTAATCCTCTGTTCCGTCTAAACTTGCTTTCCAACGATGCAAGCTTCCTCGAGAGATTTTACCTAAAACATTGAAAAGGTAAGAATCTGAACTATTATGCAGTTTGACAAAATCATAGTCTGCTTGAAGTTTGTTGACAGCTTTACGGCGAAACTCCTGCCATTTGCGGATTAAATCAAGTTTTGCAAGAGCATTTTGTTTTGCCTTCTCAGGGGTGTATTTGATTGTCTCAACTTGGTTTTCCATTATCTCAAAATCCTTGTAATGCTTTGTGCAACACATTCATCACTCGTTTTGAGACAGAAGTCAAGTGTTTATTTGAGAACTTTTTATATAAGAATAATTTATCAAGTTTCAACTATTTTGATGTAATTCATTTTATAATCTGTTGACTCAATATCAATATTCATTTGATATACTGGAATGTTTTTTTCCTTGGCAAGATATTTTAAAATCTTAGAATTTATTGAACTAATATCAATCCCTAAATATATGGCTTTTGGTTTTAATTTTATTTGTTCTGTACATCTTGGATTGTCACTAAGTGAAATTAAACGCCACTCTTTTTCATAACTCCAATTTGTTGATTTACTTAGTAATGCTTTATAAATAACAAGTTGATCATCAGATAATACAGTTCCTTCTTTTAAAAATTGTTTCATTAAAAATAAATTTGCAGAATAAATTAATAAAGGTGTTACATCAAAACGTTCGTCTGAATATTTTACTGGATATAGTGACTCATTATGTCTGTTGGGACATTGCTTTTGACAAGTGGTACAAAGATTAATATAATCATTAAAATTATATTCAATAACAAAACCTTTATGAGAATCAGCATAATGTGCCCACATGACATTTGATGAAACATCTTCAGAAAAACAAGCTATACGAGGAGTTGATTTTAAATAAATAAAAACATCTTTCCAAGCACTATTAAATATAGAATCTATAACATTTTGAGCCGATAGTAATAATTGTTTAATTTCTTCATTTGGTACACTCTTTAACTTGTTTATATATGTAACAAGTTGTTCTTTATTTTCTTTGTTTAAATTTAATTTGTTTAAAATTTCAGGAGTTTTTTCTATTAAATTAATTATTTTGTCTTTGTTGTTTACATTTAAAACATTTTCAATAAATTTTTGTTTATCTGCTTTGATTAAAGAATCATAAGGATCATTAAAACTACTAGGATATGATAAAGAAATAATATCATTATCTAAATCACTTAAAGTATAATCAGTAATTTTTCGATATCTAAATAAAGATGATGGAGTTATTGCTTTTACGGATTTAATTATTTCCTCAAATTTTTGTTTTTGAATTTCATCACTGTCAAAGCCACTAATAATTGTGTTATAAAATTTTTCAATAAATTCGTTTTTCATAATATTAATACTATCATAAATTTTTAGTAGATTAATTTAAGTGTTGTCACGAAGCATATAATAATTTCGTTAATTTTTAATCTGTCGGAATGATAGAAATAAAATAATAAATCTAAATCTCATTGATAATTTTGGGTATCCCAATTTGCAAGTAAAAATAAAATTGCACTTTATTGCACTTCTCTTGTTTGTCGGCGTTAAACGGGCACGCTTCGCTTCAGCCCTCTGCCGACAAGCCGCTCTTGCACTGGGCTTAACTTTAAACACCAAGGCGATTTGAGCCTAATGTGGTTTTAAAAATTTGCAAATGGAGTGCAAAAGAGTGCAAGAAAAGAGTACTTAAGTGCAGCGGATTTTCGGTAGGGCGATGTGAGGCTTGACGAGCAAGCCCGTAAGGTGTCGGGAAGCTGAGAACTTTCCGACACCCCGAATAATCCAAGACGAAAAGACCCCTACATCTCAATACTAAAAAACAGCCTCAATCGTGCTGTCTGTTTGATTTTTTATTCAATTTTCCTCGTCTCAATGTCCCAGAAACCTATTACTCGTCCTACTACAAAGATTAAAAAAGACAGGCCTAAAACCTGTCTTTTTTAATCTGGGCCGCAGTGGACTCGAACCACCGACCTCACCCTTATCAGGGGTGCGCTCTAACCACCTGAGCTAGCAGCCCATTTTGCTTTGCGAAAAGGATTCATTTCAGCTAGCCTTAACGCAAGTTTTAATTTATCATGAACAACTTTTAAAATCAAGTTTTTTGTATTATACTTTTATAGAGAGGCTGAAACGATGATTAAGACACCTAAATCACTCAGATTACATATTGGAATTTTTGGAAAAACAAATGTCGGAAAATCATCTTTTCTTAACGCAATAACCAAACAAGATATCTCTATCGTGTCAGAAGTCGCCGGAACAACTACTGATGTTGTTGAAAAATCAATAGAATTATTTCCTATTGGCCCGGTAACTTTTCTTGATACCGCCGGAATAGATGACTCTACCGAGCTTGGAGAATTAAGACTGGAAAAAACTCTGCAAGTTATACCAAGATGCGATGTTGCAGTACTAATCATTGACTCAAACGGTTTAACCGATTACGAAATAACTCTTATTGACAAATTTAAAGAATTTAACATACCATACCAAATTGTTATCAACAAATACGATATTGAACAAATTCCGGCAGACAAATACAATATTCTGCTTGATTATACCAATATCATTATTGAAACATCATCCGTTAACGATAAAAATATCGTCGATAAATTTGTCGAATCAATCATAAAAATTTTGCCTGATGAATTTATAAACCCGCCGTCAATTCTAGGGGACAAAATAAACAAAGAAGATTTAGTCATACTGGTTACACCTATTGATAAAGAAGCACCAAAAGGCAGACTGATTTTACCGGAAGTCCAAACTATCAGGGATATCCTTGATAACGATTGCATGGCACTGGTTATTCAAGAAAACAATCTGGAAAAAGCCTTAAAACTCTTAAAAGTTAAACCTAAATTAGTCGTTACGGACTCTCAAGCATTCAAAGCGGTTGATAAAATCGTTCCGGAAGATATTGATATTACGTCTTTTTCAATACTGTTTGCAAGATTAAAAGGAGATTTACAAACATTTTTACGAGGCTGCAAAGCGATTGATTCGCTCAACGAAAATGATAGAGTTCTTATACTGGAAAGCTGCACTCATCATACCATAGAAGATGATATTGCACGAGAAAAAATACCTAAACTGCTAAAGAAAAAACTCGGATTTAATCTGAACTTCGAATACAAATCAGGGCATGATTTTCCAAGCATCAGCGGCTACAAATTAATAATCCATTGCGGTGCCTGCATGACAAATAGAAAAGAAGTATTATCAAGAATACTTATTGCCAATAAAAAAAATATTCCTATCACTAATTACGGAATGGTTATATCATACTGCTTAGGGATTTTAGACAGAGCCGTAAAAATATTTAATTGTGAATAATTGTAAATCAAACACTTGTTAGAATCAGAAAAATAGTCTATAATGATAGACAGGATTTTTAAAAAGATAGCAAAGGGACAAAGTGTATTGTAACGATATCTAAAATTTCTGTAACAAAATAGCAATTTCATGGACTAAACAGACTTATTTTATTTATAAAGACGTGTATAGGGAAGGTAAGTTATATTGATTTCAAATTCTACAAGGCTAAGTGTCAACAATAATAGTGTAAATAATACGAACAAAAATAAAAACAATCAGAATCCAAACTTTAAAGGTATCGGTTCCGCAGCTTTAAATATTCCTGGCGGAGTTATGAACTGGATCGAAGAAGGAGGATTTGTTACATCATTCCTTATACAGGATACTCTTGGTATGACCGTTCCAAGAACAAGAGAAGGTTTATATAGAGATCGTGATAAAAAAACGACTAAATTTAAAGATATGAACTTCAAAGAAGCAGGAGAAGTATTCATTAGAGAATTCTTATCCGGACCATTAATGATGTTTACTCCATTCTTAGTATTTGCTCTTACGAAGAAGTTCATGGGCAAAAGTACATTCAACCATACAGGCTTAATTAAAAAATTAGGTAAAAACTTTACTGAAACTATCAAAAACAAAAAAGCCGGCGATACGGTAAAAGGACTTAAAGAAAACTTCTACCGCTCAACTTTAAATGAAATGGTTGAAGGAACAACTCCAAATGCAAAAGGTAAAAATGAATTTATTAACAAAATATATGACCATGTAACAAAACTTGATGACCTTGAAGCGCAATTAAAAAATGCTAAAGGAAAATCATTTAAAGACAGAATTACAAATATATTCAAGCCAAAATCTAAAAAAGTTCAATCAGAAAGAGATATCTTAAAATCTCAAATTGCAGAAACTAAGGGAACTATGCTGCAAGAGTTAAATGATTTCCATACATCAAACTCCACAGAATTTGGCTTGGTTAACAAAATAAAACTCAATAATGATATATATGGAGCAAATGAATCCATTGAATCAATGAGAAACTATGCATTTGATGCTATAAAAAGTGATGATGTAAGCAAATTAACTGAAGAAACTACTAAGAAATTTGCCAACCAAACAATGGCTAAGAGAATCTTCTCCACAGTAGCCGCATCACTCGGAACTATCGGTTCAACATCAATTGTTCCGGCAATTTATACAATTCTTAATCCTGTTCCTCCTGGAGCAATGGATAATGCTTGTTTCAATCCTGAGCACGACCACAAACCGGAAATGAAACCAAAAGCAAAACAACAAGCGGATAAAAAAGGTAACGTTCAATTCAAAGGTAACGTACTGAAACAATTACAATTTGACGGAAACCAATTAACACCGTTATTAATGACTGCTCTTGCAACAGGTGGTTTGATTGTACCAAGAGTTCATACAGCAGTAAAACGTGCGCCTATGGATGAAGACGGCAAGAAAAACTTAATAGAAGTTCCAGAAATATTAACAAGAGATATTATATCTACAACAGCAGTAACTTTTGGAGTTCCTGTATTGTCAAAAGCAATGGTTAATACTTACGAAAATGCTTCAGGATTTGTATTAATAAATAAACCGAAAAAAGAAATGTCTATGGCTAAGAAAATTATTGATACAATTAATCCTCTAAGCAGTGTTGAGCCATTCAGCAACAAAGATTTAAAATCTATTTACGGACATATTGAAAACAAAGAGCAATTAACAAACTTTGCAAAATATATTGACGAACGCGGCGGTAATCTTGTTAAAGTATTCAAAACCCTAAAAAATGGTAAAGATTCATTTGCGGGAACAGCTGCAAACTTCGATAATTTATCCGGTCTTGATAAAAAAGCTGCGAACTCAAAAGTTATAGAAGCTATTGCAAATCATTTTGATGATAACGCTGTTAAAAAACTTATGGAACCGGCAAAACCTGGTAAAATAAATGGTATGCTTCAAAGAGCAAGAGGATTAAACTCTGCACCTAAGATGCTGAATACATTAATACTTGTTCCTGCATTCCTTGGAATTATACTTCCTAAAATTGTTTATGGAATAACAGCTAAAAATAGAGCAAAATTGGAAGCTGCAAGAAAAGAAAAAATGCAGCACAAACAACAAGTTGCAATGAATATGAACCAAAATCAAAATAAACCGATTCAAAATGTTAAACATACAACTTTTGAACAATTAAAAAAACATACAACTAATTAATATATTATAGACATTAAAAATAGAGAGAGCTTTATGTGGTGTGTAGAGGATAAATAAGGAGTATAAATTATGTTAAGTGTGTCAACAAATTCAATCCGAAATAACTATTCACAATTACAATTTAAAAGAAGAGAATCAAGTGAAGAAAAATACCAACCAAAATCAAATGTAAGTACTAAACTAAAAAAAGGGACATTAATTACAACTGCAGCTTTCCTTGCAGGACTTGGAACCGGAAAAGTTATGATGCCGGAATCAAGAGTTAATGCCAACCCTAAAGAGATTACTGCTCCAATCCCTAAAGCGGCAGAATCGGATAACAGTAATACTATTACTTGGGAAGAAGCAACAAATAACGCTAAAGCAACACCTCAACAATCAAATAATATCCCTCCAAGTAATAAACAAAGAACCTGGACTAAAACAACAACATTCTCTGCAAATGGAGAAGAGCATATTGCAGTAAATAAGTATACAGTAATGGAAGTTCCATTTTTAGTTGAACAAACAGTTAAAAATGCAAAAACTAATAAACTTGAACAAAAAAACACATTTGCAGATTATCAAATTGTACCAACAAAAGTAGAAATTAGGAATCAAAATAATAAATTAGTCGAAAAAAGGCAAATAAATGGTATCAATATGGAGTATGCTGTTCCAGAATCTGCAAAATTTACATCATACAATGATGATGGAAGTATAACAACAACAGATATATTATACAAAATGGAAATAACATCTAAAGATAATAGACCAAAAACACAACCAAAACCACAGCCTAAAAAAGAATCAAACTCAGAGGCTCAAAAGGCACTTGAAGAGTTTATGGGCGGATTTTTCTCAGAATAGATTATTGTAACGAAATGTAACAAATAGGTTAAAAAAGCTAAAGTTTCATATCTGATATGCCGTAATCAATTACATAAGGAAAAATTATAGGAGTAATTGATTATGGGTATGTCAGCATCACAAGCTAGATTGCTTAGTCTTACCGCAAGACAATCAAATTTGGAATTTGAAGGGCAACAAATTAACCAACAAAGAACAAATTTGTCTAACCAATCTGCTAACTATTATAACAGCCTATTAACTATGACAGTACCTACACCGCCATCTACTGACGATTACACTACTGTTAAGTACGAATTCGTTATCGGCGGCAACGATGCGACTATTAAACAAGTATTACCGCAAGATAATTTAGGTAACTACTTGGTTGAATATACTACTACTTTAGCTTCTATAGGCGTTCAAGAAAACCAAGCTTACAAAATTACAGCCAGTGCTAACAACAGCTCTACTAAACACGGGAAGTTAGACAGAGTCACTGACCCGAATGAAGCTTACGACGAAGATTTACAATACTATGTTCAAACTTTCAGAGAAGATGATACTCACGGAACTCTGACTGCATTAACTAACAAATCTGATAGATACGATGCTTCCAGATTAACAGGAACTACCACTTACTATAATAAATACGGGAACCAAGTTGATGCGACTGAAGCATTAGATAATGGTGAATTAAAGGACGACTACACTGCTTTAGTTGATAAAGAGTCTGATGAAATCGGATACTCTTTAGTTAACATTCAACTTGCTGACAGAGCTTCATACAATGCAGCTTTAGATAGAGGCGAAATCGTTAACAAGTTCCAAGAAAACACTACTGATAACACATACGGAAACGATGACGTTGTTACTTATGCAGCTTCTAACGATGCTACTTTCTCTACAGTTGGCGCTGAATACAAAGAAGCATTCTTAAATTCAGGTCTGGATATTAACGAATTTTATCAATATAAATCTAGCACAGGTATCAGATTCGCTAAAAAAGAAGATATCGAAAGAAGTGCGAACAACTCTACTATCAGTGTTATGACTTATGCCGTTGCCTCTATGCAAAACGAACATACTAACACATTAACCGGTGTTCAAATCGAATTTGATACTACCGGAAGAATCTCTTCTATAACTGATGCTGAAGGCAATACTTATACTATGACCACAAGCACAATCACAGACGACGATGCATACGAAGATGCTTACAATCAATACATATATGATCAATACGTTTACGATCAAAAACAAAATGAAATTAACGCTCATATCGAAATTCTTCAAGCTCAAGATAAAAACCTTGAATTAAGACTTTCACAACTCAACACTGAACACAATGCTATTCAAACTGAAATGGAAGCTGTTCAAAAAGTTCTGAGCAAAAACATCGAAACATCTTTCAAAACCTTCAACGCTTAAGGGGGGGGTAAATGGGTTAGATTTTATTTCTTTACCAACATTTGATGAATGATGTAAATATATTTTTTGACATAATTTTTCCCTAAAATTTCCCTATAATCAAATTACGACTACCTATGGTAGTCTTTTTTTTAGGGAAAAATTATCAATATTATAATACTCCTCCTTCGGAGGATGCCTCTAGTTTGATGATAATTAATCATCAAACCAGAGTTCTTCTAAATTTCCCTATAATCAATTTTTAACCATCGAAAGATGGTTTTTTATTGGGGAAATTTTAGATATTTCAATACGGTTCACAACACGTTCCGTGTTGATTCACCTGCCTCTATTTAGAAGATTATTAATCTTCTAAATAGAGTTCTTCTATAATCAAATTACGACTACCTATGGTAGTCTTTTTTTTTAGGGAAAGGGGTAAAGAAGCAAATAGATTTTTAATTATTCAACTAAAACACAATTCTAATCTATTGATATTACAACCTCAACGAAATGAGCAGGGGTAAATAATAGATTAGTGTCAGTTAACGAAACAACAGTGAGCCGGTGCTGTCTGAGCGAAGCGAGTTCACCGGCTGGATGTTGAGTTTTACTGACACTATTTAGTCGGCGTTTTTTTCTTTCTTTCCTCTATTTCTTTCTTATTGAATCGCAACAAAAAGAAAGAAATAGAGTGCGGGGTTTGGGGGGGCACAGCCCCCAATATAATTATTAATTCTAAAATGTGACTGCGGGGTGCGGGGGTGCATAACCCCTGTCCTGATTCCCTATAATCAAATTACGACTACCTATGGTAGTCTTTTTTTTTTGCCACAAAAGTAGAGATTTTAAGTCTAAATTCCGGTTTAGTTTTCTATCATTACAAGGTTAGTTAACCCCTCGCCTAATAGGAGAGGGGAAGGGGTGAGGTAAAATATCATAAATAAAAACAACTTATTTAACTACAACTTACACCTCACCTTAATCCTCTCCTCAAGGAGAGGAAAAGTTTTAAAATTCATTTACCATTTCTTGGGTTAACATCAAATTAAATTCAATGCAATTGAAGGAGCTTGGTTGGCCGTTGCTAATAATGATGTGGATGCTTGCTGTAATATTTGAGCTCTGATATAATCTGCTGATACTTTTGCAATATCTGCATCTCGTATTGTGGATAATGATGATGTTGTATTATCTATATTTACATTCAATGAATTTAATACAGAATCAAGGCGATTTTGTACTGCACCAAACTCTGTTTGCTTTGCTGTTATTGAATTCAAGACTTCATCTATTTGAGCTAGTGCATTTCTTGCATTCTCTGATGTTGATACATTAATATTTACACTTACAGATACTCCTGTATTGAATGATATTATAGAATTTAAAGTAGAATCTATTCCTACTTGAAGTGATATATCTCTACCTATTTTAGCTGGATTACTTTTAGGTAAAGTACCATTTGCGATTAATTGTTCTAATTCAGACTGAGATACTCCTTGACTTCCGAAATTAGAATCTGACTGACCTGTTGTATCTTTATTATAATAACTGTTAATTATTGTTGGATCAGTTGAACCTGGAGTAGCTGTATCTGCAACAAGCCCTCCTTCTGCTTCATACACAGAACCAACACTAGTATAAGAAACTCGTCCAGTCGCATAGGAATTTGATATAGAACAATTATTTGCTGCAGCAATCAAACCACCTGCATTTGAAACACCATGCACGTTACCAGTTGCGTAACAATTTGATATATTTCCCAAATAATATAGATAACCTATCAAACCACCTGCAGCTCCAGCAGCATCAATATTTGCTGTTGAATATGAATCTTGAACATTTGTATTCACTGTCATCCCCAACAACCCACCAACAACATCATCATCGGATCCTGTTTTCACAGAATTTATTCTCCCAGAAATATAACAATTTGATACTTCAGAATTTAATGTCATACCAGCAAGTATACCAATAGTAGTTCGAAGGCGGTCATTATAATTTGAATATATATTAGCATTTTCAATACCCAAATTAGATATAGTAGCCCCTGATATTGAACCCAATAAACCTACCGTATTAAGAGTGCTATTATCAATTCTTAAATTCTTTATAACATGTCCATTTCCGTTTAATTCTCCTGTAAATGCATTTGAACCATCTCCTATCGGTTGCCAATTTATAATAGAGGATAAATCAATATCATTCATCAAGATATATTTACCTGATAAATTATTACGAATATTATTCAAGTCATCAGCAGTTTTTATTAAAGTATAGCCTTGAGCTATTGCTTCATCTTCTGTTAAAGGTGTTAACTCTTGAATAAAATTACCTGTAACAGTATCAGACGGTGATTCAAATAATTTTATCCCGTTATATTCTGTTGTTGACATTACACGGTTTATCTCTTCTGTTCTTTGATCAATTTCTGCCTGAATTGCTTTTATTGAATCATCTCCATAAGTTTCATTTGCTGCTTGTTCTGCCAAATCTCGCATCCTTTGTAAATGTGTTGTTATTATATCCAAGCTACTAGATGCTGTACTCAACAAAGATGTTCCCAACATTACATTATTTTCTGCAACATTATATGACGATAAAGCTACTTCCATTTTTGATGCTATTGCATAACCTGCTGCATCATCACCTGCAGAATTTATACGATAACCTGTTGTCATTTTCTCTATTGCACTATTTAATGCATTAGTCGAGTTCTTCATTGACAACTGCGCCATTAGACTCGAAAGATTAGTATTAATTGCTAATACCATATTATAACCTCACTTTCTTGTGAAGCTATAATAACGTTAAACCAACCCCCTAAAACCCTTATAAATAGGCTATTATACCCCCCCCCCCCCGAAGGTGTAAAACATTCTCACTGCAAGGCTTTGCAGTGTTTCTACACAAAATTCAATATCTAAATGACTTGAATAATTCAATATATTATTTTCCTACGTAGTAAAGTGATAGTTGTATATACACAATTATTCTATATTATATATTTATTATATACAATAAAATATTACAAAAAATTTACACAATCTATTTGTACGATATAAACAAAAAGGACTTCAAATATGAAGTCCTTTTTATAGAATATTTATTATAGATTATTATTTCATAGCCAGAGTCATATCAGCTTCAACAACAAGTTTGCCGTCTACGAAACCTCTTGCATGAGATTTACAAATAGGTCCTTTTAATTTTGTAAGTTCGATTTCCATATCAAGTCTGTCACCAGGACGAACAATGCCTTTGAATCGAACATTATCAACACCGGCAAACAATGTCAATTTACCTTTATATTCATCCAGAGTATAAAGAATCGGAGCTGAACATTGGGCCATTGCTTCAATTTGTAATACACCGGGCATAACAGGGTTTCCAGGGAAATGACCTTGGAAAAATTCTTCGTTCATAGATAAGTTTTTGTACCCTTTTGCATATTTACCGGGCACACATTCTGTTATTCTATCTACCAATAAAAACGGATATCTATGAGGAATCATATCCATTATTTCCATTACGTCAAAACTTAATGTCTTCTCTTCTTGACTAGCTTCTACCATTATTTCTCTCCTTTTATATTTTTATTAATTTATTTTTTAATTCTTTTGCAACCTTTATATGAACCGCATGACCGGCCTCTTTTACTAAAATTTGGGCTTTCATATCTAATATAGAAACCCCAGTGAGATAAAAGTCGCCAAATAAATCAAGAATCTTATGTTTTATAGGCTCTTTATCGCTTCTCAATGCCGATGAATATGTACCGTCATCCATTAACCCAAGTGTGTTATCGACATTTACCCCTCTTGCAAATCCCAAAAGCTGAAATTTCTTTAAATCCCTATAAAAACCAAAAGTTCTTGCTTCTATTATTTCATCCAAATTTTTAGTATCTAAAGGCACCCACTGGCGGGTTAAATCAGGATGATTGTAGTTTACTGCATAAGATAATGTTAATTCTTTATCCGGAAGTACAACTAAACTTGTTTTGCCGTTCAGGTAATAAACAGGCTCGCTAACTGTATAGAACTGCTGTTTTTTCTTTGTTATACCTGCTTCTTTAAACAAATTAACCCAGCATTTTGAACTTCCGTCAAGAGCAGGAAATTCAGGTTTTGACACAAACACATCAATAGAATTAATACCTAAAATAGCGCAGGCAGCCATAAAGTGCTCACACAACATTACCTGATACTTATATCCGCCAAGCAATGTCCTATGCTCTTTGCTTCCCAATACAACACAATGATCTGTTGCAATAACGTTATCAATATTTGCTTCAAAACCTTTATCTGCACCTTCTACAAAAAAACGGATTTTCCCGGAATCTGAGGGCTTTACAACAACCTCGCACTCATAATTTTTCATTAGAGTGTTTCCGGATATTTTTACTTCTTTTAATAATGTTGTTACCATATACTACACCGGATCCAATTGATGTTCTTCAAACGAATTTAATAACGGTTCATATTTCTTGAACTTGTTAATCAATTCCCCTGCATCTTTCATAATCTTTAATTGTTTTATAAATTCTTTTCTAGGAACAGCAGGAGCTCCTACAACGATTGACTTTTCAGGGAAACTCTTTGTAACACCTGCTTGCGCCGCAATAATTGAATCGCTGCCGATTTTAATATGATCAGCAAGACCTGCCTGACCGGCAATTACAACTCTGTCACCGATTACACAGCTGCCTGCGATACCGACTTGAGAAACAATCATACAACCTTTACCGATTTTACAATTATGACCAATCATAACCAAATCATCAATCTTTGTATTATCTCCGATTGTTGTATTTTCAATTGTTCCTCTGTCTATAGCACTGTTAGCACCAATTTCGACATTGTTACCGATTACAACGGAGCCGATAGAATTTATTTTGAAAATAACATGTTCTGCATTGCTGTCTTTAATTTCTCCGTCTTTTCTGGCTTGTTCGATATTGTTAGGATTTTCAGTTACAAAACTGAACCCGTCAGCCCCAAGAGAAACCCCATGATGTAAAATTACTTTATTACCAACCTGTACTCTGTCACCAATGTTTACTCCCGGATGGAAGAAACATTCAGAGCCGATATTTGCATAATTACCGACATAACAATTTGCTAAAATTGTTGTGTTATCACCAATTACTACACCTTTTGCAATAACTGCATTAGGTCCGATTGAAACATTTTGTCCTAATTTTGCTTCCGGGTGAACCACTGCTGTAGGATGAACTCCTGTATTTGTTTCAGGCGCTGAATAGAATAATGTAATTAATTTCATCATAGCCAGGCGAGGACGTTCAACTTCTATTGTAGAATAACCGTCAATATTTACCCCCAAAGGAACCAATGCTGCCTTAGCCTTAGATGATGCAAGATTTGCAATTTCTTCTTCTCCAAGAGCCAGAGCAAGAGTGCTTTCATCTGCTAACATAGGCGGTGCTATTTTAGTTATAACTACATCTTGTGCTTTTGATAATAAACCGCCGGTTATTTGTGCAATTTGTTCCAATGTAAAAGATTTCATAGATTACTCCTTATTATTGATTTTATTGATTATATTTGTTGTAGATTTTCCCTGAACAAACTCTATAAATTCAACCTTTGTTCCGTTCTTAATCATTATATCTTTTTCAGGCAGAGTATCCATAGTATAATCCGCCCCTTTAGTATAAACATCTGACTTTATTTCATCAAGAAGTGCAGCAGGACTGGACTCATCAAATATAACGACAAAATCTACGCAATTTAATGCACACAAGACCTCTGCCCTGTCCAATTCATTGTTAACGGGTCTGTCATCACCTTTTATAGATTTAACTGACTTATCAGAATTTAAAAGAACAATTAAATAATCACCAAAACTTTTTGATTTTTGCAAATACCTCACATGTCCAACATGCAAAATATCAAAACAGCCGTTTGTTGTAACAACAGTTTTACCGGCTTTATGCAATTTGGCAACAAATTCTGATATATTATTTCTGCTTATTAACTGACCCATCTTCTACTTCTTGTTATGTACAAAAATCAAATATACATTTATTTTAACCCAAATAAATATTTAAAGACAGCACATTTAACAAAAAGTAATAAACAAATTAATCTTTTTTAGTTCTCATATTTTCTATCGAAATCTGAATCTTATTTTTAACAGATTCCATTCTTATATTAGGATCCAATTTTATAAAAACATCTTTATCAATTTTTTGTTTTCTAATAGATTTTAATTCTTTTTCATAATAAGCATCAATTGGATTTTTTACCGCTTTTGCTGCTGATTTATTAATCTTATTCCCTGTAAAACTAACTCCGACGGGAGAAACTCCTCTATTCATTTATCTACCTCCATATAATCCCATTTCAATTACTTTTTTACAGATTCTTACAGTATTCAAAGCTGCACCGATTCTCAAATTATCTGCAACACACCATAAAGAAATTCCGTTTTCAAATGCAAGATTCTTTCTTATTCTACCTACATACACCGGATTTTTACCGCTTGCATCACGGGTTGTCGGATATTCAAACTCCTCAGGATTATCTATTACAACCACTCCAAACGAATCCTTTAATATTTCTCTTATCTCATCAGGAGTAATAGATTTGTCAAACTCAATATCTACAGCCTCTGAGTGCCCGTTAAATACAGGAACCCTTGCCGCAGTACAAGAAATAGGTGTATCCTCCGGCAGATGCAAGATTTTCTTTGTTTCATTAACAACCTTCATTTCTTCCTTTGTATAACCGTTGTCACAGAATACATCTATTTGAGGAATTACGTTAAAAGATATAGGTTTCTTGAAACATTTATTTTCAAAAGACTTACCTTCAAGATTTGCAATCGTATCTTCTCTCAATTCGTTAATTGCAGCCAGACCGGCACCGCTTACCGCCTGATAAGTAGAAACAATTAGTCTGTTTATTTTTGCATGTTTTTGCAGGGGATGAAGAACTAACATTAATTGAGAAGTAGAACAGTTTGGATTAGCAATTATACCTTTATGCTTTCTTAAATCTTCATCGTTTACATAAGCAATTACAAGAGGTACTTCTTTATCCATTCTGAATGCACTTGAGTTATCAATGATTAAACCGCCGCGTTTAACAATCTCGGGAGCAAACAATTTACTTGTTGAACCGCCTGCCGATGCCATTACAATATCAATACCGTTAAACGAATCAGGTGTAGCTTCTTCTACAGTATATTCTTCTCCTTTAAAGATTATCTTACTGCCGGCACTTTTCGCACTGGATAAGAATTTTATACTTTCGTATTCTATTTCTAATTCTTCTGTAATCTTAGTTATTTCTCTTCCTACAACACCTGTTGCACCTAATATCGCAATATTTGGTTTTCTCATTTTTATACCCTATCTAACCTTCCATAATATTTTCTAACCCGTAAACGAATTCAGGCTGCTTCATAACATGCTTAACAGCCATCAATACACCCGGCATATAACATTCTCTGTTCATTGAGTCATGACGAATTTTAAAAGTTTGTCCGGAGGAACCGAAAAGAACTTCTTGAGATGCAATATACCCAGGCATTCTTACCGAATGAATATGTATATTAGAATACGAAGTTCCGCCTCTTGATCCTTTTATAGTTTCTGTTTCAGGACAATTTCCAGATGCAAAATCAGGATTGACCTCTGACATCATTAACGCTGTTTTTACCGCCGTACCTGAAGGAGCATCTTTTTTCTGATTGTGATGCAATTCTATTATTTCAGCATTATCAAAATATTTTGCGGCTTGTTTTGCAAACATCATCATCAAAACAGCTCCGGTTGAAAAATTCGGAGCAATAAAACATGATACTTTATTCTTCTCGGATAACTCTTTCAGAGAAGATATTTGTTCATCTGAAAGCCCTGTTGTTCCGATAACTATATTTATACCGTTGTTCAAGCAATAAAGAGCATTCTGATAAATACTGCTTGGTTGGGTAAAATCAACCAATACATCTATTTTACATTCCTTTGAAGCTTCTTCAATAGAAGAAAACTGTCCGTCACAAATATCTATTTGTGCAGCAAGCTCTAATTCAGAATCATTTTGTACTGCTCTTACAACTTCTTTCCCCATTTTGCCGTTTGAGCCGCAAACCGCAACTTGTATCATATCTCTTTACCTCTAAAAATTATGCCTTTATTCTTCCCAGTATCTCACAATTAGAATAATTTTAAAAGATTTTGTTAAAAATATTACGCTTGTTTATGCTCGTTTTTGGCAACTTTATATGCCTGATATCCCATAAACAAACCGAATGCACCCTGTATAGCCAACGATATTTTTGTATTAGATTTTGCTTTAAATACTTTGGAATATAGTCTATCAAATAACATTCCTACTCCAAACCAGCAAAAACCGTTTATCGCACCAATCGTTGCAGGAGAATAGTTTAAACGCTTTGTACCTCTAAGAGGTACACCGCTTAGGGTCTTATCTGCCGCAGGCTTTTGTACCTGATTATTTTCGCGGAATTGAATACTTCTTTGAGTATTTAAAGCTGAAATCATAAAAAACCTTTAACTTTCTACACGTATACTATTATAAACCCTAAACTTACTAAAAATTGTTATTTTCTAAAGTTTTATTACATTTTTGTATCATTTACACAAAATTTCTGATTTAGAAGTTTTCAACTAAAAGAAAATGTTAACAATATCGCCTTTAAAAACAGGGCTGTATCAACCAAAACAAAACACAGCCATAAATAAGCAGCAACAAATACCTGTACGTCCGAATAAAACGGCAGGAAACTTTTGCTATCCTGCAGTATATTTTTTAGGGCACATTGATAAAACTCAAAGACCGCCGTTTAAAGATTCAACATTAAAAAGATTTGATACCGTCTATCAGCAATATCAAGATAAGCTTAATGAAACCAGCAAAGAAGATATCAATTCCACTATTGATAAAATTGCAAATACTACAGAATATAATAAAAAAGATATAACGGAAGCAATGCAGCTTGTGGCCCAATTCGGGAATATGAAGAGCGTTAACATAATAGGCAAAACTCTCGAAAATCATGAAGCAGGAAGAATCCCAAATAACGGCAGCGTGTTTAAATTCTTTGTAAAGGACAAGAGCTTCAATGAAGCATTTTCCGACAATTTTGGACTAAATGCCGGCATGCATTATCTTCTAAATCAAAAAGAATTATACGAAATTGAGCCGTATAATTTCGGAATATTTTTAGATGATAACAAATTACAAGATATTGAGAAATTAAAAGAAAAATCTCCTGAGGCTCTTAATGATTTGAAAAATTGGAAAAATGCAAGATTCTTTATTCTGTCAGGTTTTGAAAACGGTATTAGCTTTATTGACAGAAGCAAAGACCTTGAATCCGCAACACTGGATTTATTGAATAAAGCAAAAGAATATAATATCCCTTTATCTCAAGCCGTTGATAAAGATGTATTAGACCGATGTGATAAACTTGGAATCAAACCTATAATAATTAAAAATGAGAATACACCGAGTGTAGATAATATATACAAACAGCTGCGTCCCGAACAAATATCCGAACAAGAATTAAATGCCGTAATTGATGCATCTGTAATGAAAAAAATTGATAATCCTAAAAAACAAATTGATGCAAAAGACGGATTGGTAACATACCTTGAAAATTCATTAGAAAATTATACACCGGAAAGAATGTCAAAAGAATTAAAAGAAATTCATTCCAAAATAATTGAAACAACTAAAAACTTAGGCAAAACTCCGGAGGATATAATTTATATAATACCAAACGATCAAA
Source organism: Candidatus Gastranaerophilales bacterium (assembly GCA_944324825.1). Classification (GTDB taxonomy): domain Bacteria; phylum Cyanobacteriota; class Vampirovibrionia; order Gastranaerophilales; family Gastranaerophilaceae; genus UMGS1585. The sequence goes on along the minus strand of CALUXU010000005.1, from coordinate 51,430 downwards.
AAAGCTATGATTTGGTGGATTACCAATATCAAAAAATAAATAATATTCAAAAGGATAAATTTGTAACATTAAAAAATCCGTTTTCTATAGCGACACTTAATCCGGAAAATAAAGTATTAGTATTATTAGATGACTGTTCTCTCTCCGGGAGTTCTTTTTTAGAAGAACCAAATTTTGAATATACAATGACAAGTATCGAAGCAAAACAAAATAATAACAATATCATCTTTGCGGCTTTATATGCTTCGGATTTTGCCGAAGAAAAAATTGACAGAGCAATTCACAAAAGAAAACGCCAAAACCACGATATCATAATAAAAAACAACAACGATGAAAACAACTGGCACGATAATATGGAAAAACCATTGATGAAACTGACTAAAGAAGCCCTTGGAAACAGCGGCTGGGAAGCATCAAGATACTGTTTAATATTTCCTTATATGGCTCCTGATAACAACTCTGAATTTGCGGCAAATATAGCTTTATTCCACAACGTAAATTACCGCCTAAATAATAATCATATGGATTCCAGACTATTTGCGCTGTCAAATATTAAAACTCTTTATAAATCTCCGAAAGAAATAGCAAATTTAACAGAAGAACTTCTTGCAGGAAATAATTAAATATCAAATTTCGCAAACATATTATCAATATTTTTCAGATAATCTTCTTTATTAAAACATTCTTCAATTTCTTCAGTTGAAAGAATTTTTAACACTTCATCATCAGATTCCAGATTTTTTCTAAAATCTCCGTTATTTTCAAACGCATCTATGGCATGTTTTTGAACAATTCTATATGCGTCTTCTCGCGTCAGCCCCTTATCAACCATTTTCAACAAAACTTTTTGAGAATAAACAATTCCGCCGAACAGATTTGTATTCTTTTCCATATTGTCTTCTTTTATAACCAGATTAGACAAAACTTTATTCAGACGAGTCAGCATAAAATCAATTAACTCTAAAGAATCCGGGAAAATGATACGTTCAGCTGAGCTATGAGAAATATCACGTTCATGCCAGAGAGCAATATTTTCCATGGCTGCCATCGCATTAGCCCTTACAACCCTTGCAAGTCCGCATAAGTTTTCGCACAAAATCGGATTCTTCTTATGAGGCATTGCAGAAGAGCCTTTTTGATTTTTAGAAAAACCTTCCTCGACCTCTCTCACTTCAGTCCGCTGCAAATGTCTGATTTCAACAGCAATTTGTTCTATAACAGATGCAATTAATGCCAAAGTCTGCATATAATCAGCATGAACATCTCTTGCAATTACCTGTGTAGAAATTCTTGCAGGTCTTAGCTTCAAAATGTCACAGGTTAATTTTTCCACCTCCATCGGCAAATTACTGTATGTTCCGACAGGTCCGGATATTTGTCCGATTTTTATATTGTCAACAGAATAACGGAATTTTCTGTATACTCTTTCAAATATATCAAGCCAGCTTAAAACTTTTACGCCGAATGTCATAACCTCGGCATGAACACCATGCGAGCGCCCAATGCAAACAGTATGTTTATATTTAAGCGCCATCTCACGCATTGTATCTAACAATGCTCTGTATTTTTCATCTATTATTTTTGATGAATCCGCTATCTGCAAAGCAAACGCGGTATCAATTACATCAGAGCTTGTTAAGCCCATATGTATATATTTGGCAAGTTCTTCTCCGACACTCTCATTTACATTTGTCAAAAATGCAATTACATCATGATGAACCTCTGCTTCAATTTCATCAATTCTTTTTAAATCAAATGAAGCAAATGATTTTATCTTTAACAAATCCTCCTGAGGAATTTTACCGAGCTTTGCATAAGCCTCGCAAACAGCAAGCTCTACACGCAGATAATAACTAAACTTGGAATGTAAAGTCCATATTTCACGCATCTCAGGCAGAGAATATCTATCAATCATAATTTATGCCTCTATATATGTTTTTCAATATTGTTAATAATAGAAGATTTTGGAATTAATCCTGCCATTCTTTCAACAGCTTCACCGTTTTTAAAAACAAGCAGCGACGGTAATCCGCTTACTGAAAATTTCTTCATAATTTCCAAATTTTCATCGGCATTGATTTTAACAATTTTAATTTTACCTTCAAATGATTGTTCAATATCATCAAGTACAGGGCCTAATTTTCTGCAAGGACCACACCATGGAGCCCAAAAATCTGCAACTACAACACCTTCTGATTGCAAAACTTCAGAATCAAGATTTTTTTCATTAACATCTATTGCCATAATCTCTTTATCTCCTTAAATAAAAACAATTTCATCTTTGTTTACCCATAATAGCATATATAATTTTTTCATGCTATTATGTTAAGGGATAAATTTATATACCCATATTTTACAAGGAAAAATTATATAATATGCCTAGAAAAAAAGTAGTTGAAATTGTACTGGACACTGAAACAACCGGTCTTGATTATACAAAAGAGAGAATTATTGAGTTTGCTGCAGTAAGACTTGAAAACGGGAAAATAAAAAAGACTTACCAAACTCTTATTAATCCTGAGCAGCATATAAGAAAGTCCAGTATGGCAATACACGGAATTACGGAAGAAATGGTTGCAGATGCACCGAAAGAAAGCGAAGTATTGGGAGAAATTCTTGAGTTTATCGGTGACGCTCCAATTGTCGCTCACAATGCAATTTTTGATTATTCATTCCTCAATGAAGCCTGCAAACGTGTATTTAAGAAAAAATTTGAAAATGAAAGAATCGATTCACAACAAATGTTTAAAGAAATTTGTCCGGATTTAGAATCCCATGGACTTGCAGCACTAACAGAAAAATTCCATGTTGATTTAACAAATCATCACAGGGCAATGGCTGATGCGATGGGACTTGCACTGGCTTATCCGAAACTAAAAAAACTTTATCTGCAAAAATATGACTGGCAGACAAAACAACTTGAAAATATCGATTACCTGTTCGAAAGATTTTTAAGAATACAACAAAGCATACAAACCATGCAGTCTGAACTGCAAGATTTGAAATCAATATTCAAGCTTCATTTTGAACTCGGAGGAGAGCCTATTACTGCAGAATCCGGAGAAACAATGGTTTATCAATCTAAACATTCTTTCGGATACAAGTTTTCTGAAATAAAAGAAGTATTAGAGGAATTGGGAGCTTTAGATAAAGCGGTAAAATTAAATACCGGTTTTATCGATAGACTCTGTAACGGACTCAGCCTCTCGGATGAAAACAGAAAGAAAATCAGAGAGGCAAGACACGAAATCTCTGAAACAAGAAATTTGCAAGTTCTAAAGAGCGGACATTAAAGGAGAAATTATGAAAGGGAAAGCATTTAAATTCGGTGACAACATTTCAACAGACCACATAGCACCGGGAAGATTATTTCATTTAAGGTCAAACTTACCGGAATTTGCAAAACACGTGCTTGAAGATGCTGACCCTAATTTTGCATCATCAATGAACAAAGGAGATTTTGTAGTTGCAGGAAACAATTTCGGTCTTGGTTCCTCGAGAGAACACGCTCCGCAGATTATAAAAATTGCAGGAGTAGGTGCAGTACTTGCAAAATCTTTCGCAAGGATATTTTACAGAAACGCGATTAATATCGGATTATTGGCTATTGAATGTGATACCGACGGTATTGATGCAGGAGATGAACTTGATTTGGATATTGAAAAGGGAATTCTTAATAATCTGACGAAAGGAACAATTACTCAAATTGAACCTTTACCGCCGGTTATGATTAAACTCCTGAACGACGGCGGATTAGTTGAACATATTAAGAAAAACGGGGATTTTAATTTATAATTATTTAAGATTCTTTGTTGTTATTTGCTTCATTTGCTGCATGTTCTTCGTATATGATTTTATTCAATTCATGCACCATTTTTGAAAAATCAATATTTTCATTAACTAATGAAGTCTTTTTATTACGCTCCCAAATATATGTATAAACTATATTACAAACCTCAAGGAAAGTTTCTTTGGATAAATATTTGTTTTCATAATCCTCGCAAAGCTCAAGCAAATATGAAAATGTATCACGTCCGTCATTAGAAATTATTTTGATAAACATATTTCTCATCTCGGAATCCATAAAATCAGCATTATACATTTTCTTGTATATTTTCGCTGTTTTGGTAATACTTGCTAAAATAGCCTTAAAATCCTGAAACTTCCTGACCATATCTATATACTTAACAAAATAATCATAAACAAGATTATTATCAGTTATTATCCTGTTAAATTTTGGAGATAAATAGGCTTTGAAAAATGAAACAAATATTTCTTCTTTATACCCGAAAAGAAAATAAAGTTCATTTACAAACTCTGCACAATTCAATTCAGCAAGATATGATTTTATAAGTAATAACTGATTTAATGGTCTTAAATTTTTATTTAAAACACAGAAAATATCTTTTTCGCTTGAATCATTCAAAAATACAACATTTACTTTTAAACGTAGTAACAACTCATAAAATTGTTCAACATCAAAATCCAAATACTTAATATTTTCTCTGAAAAGATTTAATGTTCTGTAAATCTCGGTTTGTTTTTCGTTATAAGATATCGGCTCGTTGTTAATTAATTTATCAAATACTGTTTTTTCCAGGCCAAAAAGCCGGATTTTCAGCATTGATAAAACTTTTAAACAATCAGCCTGAACAGGGTGCTGCAAAAATGCATCCTCTTTAGCTAAATCAGCATAATAATCTGCAATCGCCTTTATCATAAGAATAAATGACAATAACCTACGTTTACCGTCAACCAGCAAATAATGATAATCTGATAAGCGCTTTACATAAACAATACCTAAATCAATATCGGAATCACAGTATTTACCCGTAAGAATCATTTCAAACAAATCATCCGTATACTCAAAATTGCTTGAACAATTCAATACCGATATATTATGAGCCTTGCTCATTAAAAAGTCTAAGATTCCGATATTTAACACATTATTACCTTAATCAGATAAAATAAAGCCGCCGCGTTCAGCATTCTTTAATTTATCGCCTTCAATTTTAGCACGTAAGTTTTTAATATACTTATATATGTAATCTCTAGGCAAATTCAACAATGCAGCCAAATCTTTGGCATAAACCGTTGTATTTCTGTGACTTAAGAAGTAATCAAATACAATTTGTTCTCTATCAGTCAAATTCTTTTTCAAAACAATGTTAACTTCTTCTCTCAAAGTATCTTCGTTTTCTACTTCTTGTCTTTTTAGAATCTTTTCTACGATTTCATTTTGAGAAGATGATTCAACAGCTTGCTTAATTTCTTTTTTAGGCTTACTGTCATCAACCGGTGCTTTAAATGAGAATGGCGTATGTGATAGTTGTCTTTCTCTTTCAAATGCACGTTCTGCTATATTAGATAAGCTTTCAGCTCTTTTATTCTTTAATGACTCATTAGATGAAGTAGAACCATTCATAACTTTATCTACAAGATCATTTGTAGGTCTTGAATCGGCAACTACTTTACCTAAACGCGCAGCGAATTCTTCTAAAGTAATTTTTTCCAAAGAACTTCTCCACTGCTTTATCTCTTCCTTACTTAAATACTCCGCCATTAGAATCTCCTATATCTAATCCCATTTTGCTTCGACATTTACTAATGTATCATAAATTTTTTTTTATAGTCCAAAATATTTCAAGATGTAAATTTTTATTTGCAATCGTTTACAAAAAGAAGATATAATTAACTAGTGGAAAAATTTGAGCTTTTTAACAAATTTAATAACCCTGTATTAGTTGTAAACAATGATATTGAACTTGTTTACAAAAACAATGTATTTAACAGATGTTTTCAAGATTTTAAAAACCTAAAAAAGTTTTTACATAAGATTAATTACGATATATGTCCGCTGAACTCGGAAGACACAGAAATTCATTCACCGATTATTCAAGCAGTGCGCTCGAAAGAAAATTTTGCGGCACATATTTCTTATCAATATAAACAAAACGAATTTTTATATTACGACATAAATACCGTTAAAAGAAGTAAATACACAATTATCTTTTTTACAGATGTGACATCTCAGGTAAAATGCGAACAGGTGGAACAGCGGCTTGAAGCATTACAAAATAAATACAATTCTCTTGAATCTGAAAATAAAGATTTACAAAATATAAAACAAAAAGCCCAGGAGCAGGCTATTAAAATGGCTCTTATAAATAAGATTTCCAATATAATTAGAGAATCTATCGATTTAACAAGTATTATTAAACCAACATTAAAAGAACTTGCTTTTATGTTTGGAGCTTATGACAGTTATTATGCAGAGTATGAAAAAAAATCTTTTAAAATTAGATATTCATTAAAAAAAACAAATATTAATAAAACAATAACGTACGATAATAATATTATTAAACAAATTAAAAATAATAAGATATCGTATTCAAGATGTTTAAAAGAATACCTTAATGCTGAACCGCTCAAAGAATCCGTACAAAGAATCATAGTACCGATTCATCACACATCAGAGCTTTTAGGTGTTGTTGTCTTACTATCCAGACAAAAGCGAGAACTTGGAGAAGAGTTAGATATACTTGAAAGCATATCCTCTCAACTCGGAACAGCTATTGTACACGCAAAACTATATAAAAAGAATCTGGAAACAGTTAAAGAATTAAAAACAACGTTGAAAGAATTAAAAGATACCCAAGTCCAACTTATTAATTCAGAAAAAATGGCATCATTAGGTCAATTAATAGCAGGTGTTGCCCACGAAATTAATACACCTATTGCATCTATTAAATCCAACAATGAAATTTTTACTAAATTAATAAAAAAAATTGATGATAACAAATTGGCGGAAATTCTAACGGACATCAATTCAACAGACAAAGAAGCCATACAAAGAATTAATCATCTTGTTGTATCACTAAAGAAATTTGTACGTCTTGATGAAGCGGAATTACAGGAAGCAGATATCAATAAAGAGCTTGATTTAACTCTGGATTTGATAAGACACGAAACCAAAAAACGTATTCAGGTAATTAAAAACTACGGCAATATCCCTATAATAAAATGTTACCCTAATATGCTAAATCAGGTATTTATGAATATTCTTATTAATGCCTGCCAAGCTATAAAAGGAAACGGCACAATAACGATTACTACAAATTACACAAATAAAAAACTTGTTATATCAATTGAAGATACAGGATGCGGAATAAAAGATGTTAACAAAATATTTATGGCAGGTTATACCACCAAAGGAGTCGGTGTAGGTACAGGTTTAGGTTTAGCAATATCAGCCAAAATAATTGATAAACACAACGGAAAAATTGATGTTGAAAGTGAAGCAGGTAAAGGCAGCAAATTTATTATTACTATCCCCGGATAGTAATAATTTTTAACATGATACGAAAATAAAACCCGCACATAATACGGTTTTTCAAGGGGAACTTAATAAAAATTTATAAAAAAAATATTTTTTTAATACAAAATTGTGAATAATAATAAAAGATATGTTATATTATTAGTACGCAGAAAATAAAGTGTAGGTTTTACCCTTTATCGAGTAACAAAAAGTAAATAAAATTTAAAAAAACTTAATAAACCAAAGAAAAAAAGCAATTATTTTAAACTTAAAATTTTTATATAAGAGTGTGAAGAAATTGAAGTTTATATGTCGGAGGTTATGTAATGACAATATCAGTTATCGGTAAGAAAAAACAAAGCAAAAAATCTTTTGACGAACTATTATCAGATTTAAAAACAAGCAGTTCTGAAAAAGTTAGATATAACGCCGCAAGAATTTTAGGAGAGTTAGGTGACTCTAAAGCGGTTGAACCATTAATTGATGTATTAAGAAACGACAAAAACGGATCTGTAAGATTATATGCAGCAAGAGCATTAGGTGAATTAGGCGATACAAAAGCTACTGAATTCTTAATTGAATCATTACGTGAAGACCGTAACGTTGACGTAAGAGTTCGTGCAGCTCGTGCATTAGGTCGTTTAGGCGGAAAAATTGTTGTTGAACCGTTGGTTGAAGCATTAAACGATGAAAACCCTCAAGTTTGTATTACTGCAACAGATGCTTTAATTGAAATCGGCGACGTTGCAACAGATGCTTTAATCGCATCTTTAGATCACGAAAAAGTTAATGTTCGCTGCGATGCAACAAGAGCATTAGGTGAAATCGGCGACAAAAAAGCTGTTGATAAAATTATTAATATGCTTTATGACGAATGGGTTAACGTTAGAATCTACGCAGTAACTTCTTTAGGTAAATTAAACGATACAAAAGCTGTACCGGCTTTAATTGAAGTTATGAAAAACCGTTCAGAAAATGAATTAGTTAGAGCAGGTGCTGCTGCAGCTCTTGGTGTTCTAAGAGATCAAAGAGCTTTACTTCCTTTAAGAGAATTAATTATGGAAGCTGAAGAACTCGGAGAATTAGAAGATACGGCTCTTAAATCATTCAAAAAGATTATGGCTGCTAACTGGCAATCTATTCCTGGTGCTTCTGTTCAAAAGAAAGCAACTGCATCAGTTTAATAAAATAAACAAAAAATTTAAAAAAGACCGGTTTATAACCGGTCTTTTTTAATGCACACTTTAAATGAATATACATATATGCTATAATGAGTTTATATTAGTTAATTATCACGGGGTATTTATATTTAATGGCAAATTATGTATTTATTGCAAAAAGTCTTGACGGCTTTATTGCAACTAAGGACGGTTCAACTAAATGGCTGTCCGAAATACCAAATCCAACTAAAACTGATTACGGATATTTAAACTTTTTAAAGAAGATTGATGCTATTATTATCGGACGATTTACCTATGAAAAAGCTCTGACTTGCAAACCGTATCCTTATAGCAAGCCTGTATTTGTTTTAAGTAATACTCTCAAAAACATACCTATTAACTTGCAAGATAGTGTTGAAATCGTTAATGGTGATTTAAATACTATTATACAAAATATTAGAGATAGAGGGCTCAAAAATATTTATATTGACGGCGGAGCCACTATACAATCATTTTTAAAAGAAGATTTAATTGATGAAATGGTTATAAATACACTGCCGGTTATACTGGGAAGCGGAATATCACTTTTCGGAGAAATTGGTCAAACAATTCACTTTAAAAATACAAAGACAATCCAACACGAAAATGGAGTTGTAACAAATATATATACCAAATAAAAAGAGATGCTTTAATAAAAGCATCTCCTTTTTTATTAGAATTTAAAAATTAGAATTCTAACCCGGCTTCTCTTGCAGCATCAGCAAGTGCTTGGATTCTTCCGTGATAAAGGAAACCGCCTCTATCAAATACAACACCTTTGATACCTGCTTTTAAAGCTTTCTTAGCAACAGCTTCACCAACAACTTTTGCAGCTTCAATATTACCGCCATGTGATAATTTAGCTTTTAAATCTTTGTCATTAGAAGATGCTGATGCCAAAGTTACATGTTTAACATCATCTATAACTTGAGCATAGATATGTTTAGTACTTCTATAAACAGCCAATCTAGGATATTCAGCATCACCTGAAATATTCACTCTGATTGATTTATGTCTTTTTTGTACTCTTGGTTTTCTTGCTTCTTGTTTAATCATTTTTCTTTTCTCCTTTAACCCAAACCTTCTTAACAACTTGCTAAGGGTTTATGCGGGCCTATTTGTGTTTTATGTAATCCTGAAACAAGTTCAGGATAAGATATTACTAAGATTCGCCTACGGCATTACTGTGAGCTTTGCCACAGATCCTGAAACAAGTTCAGGATAAGATATCTCTAAGATTCGCCTACGGCTCATCTAAGAGCTATCTTACTTTTTACCGGCTTTACCGGCTTTACGTCTGATGTATTCACCTTCGTAGCGAACACCTTTTCCTTTATAAACTTCAGGAGGTCTTTTGCTTCTGATTGCAGCAGCAACGTCACCTACCAACTGTTTATTAGAACCGCATACAGAGATATTTACGTTCTTATCAACTGTAATAGTGATTCCTTGAGGTGGATCGATAATTACAGGGTGAGAGTAACCCAATTGCATATTAAGTTTAGTACCTTCCATATTTGCACGGTAACCAACACCTTGAATTTCTAATTTCTTTTCAAAACCTTTGCTTACACCTTCAACAGCGTTAGCAACTAATGTTCTTGAAAGACCATGTAAAGCATTAGTTTTTCTTTCATCATTAGTAGGTTCTAAAATTATATGATTATCAACGATAGAGATTTTAATTTCTTCTCTAACGGTTACAGATTCAGTACCTTTAGGACCTTTTACTGTAATAGTTTGTCCGTCTAATTTTGCTTCAACACCTGAAGGAATTTCGACAGGTTTTTTACCAATACGTGACATATTAATTTCTCCTTTTGATTAAGCGGGTTTTCTGCCAATTACACCGCTTTTAGTATTTACTAATTTAAAGTTCTTGTGCGTAGCACTTGAATTATTGCTTCACTCGTAAATTCACTCATTAATGAACAGAATGGTTTGGTGGTGATATTTTGTAGGTTTAATTTCAACTTGTAAGCCAAAACCAAACCGGACTTTTAACGTAACATGACTACGTGCGTAGCACTACCAAACGTTACAAAGAACTTCGCCGCCTAAGTTTTCTTTACGAGCTTTTCTGTCGGTTAAAAGACCTTTGCTTGTAGAAACAATTGAAATACCTAAACCGCCGAATACTTGAGGCAAGTTTTTAGCTTTACAATAAGTTCTCAAACCAGGTTTTGAAACTCTTTGAAGGTTTGTGATAACAGGTTTTCCGTGTTCATCATATTTTAATTCAATTACTAAAGATTTGAATTTACCTTCTTCTTTTACAGAATAACCGTTGATAAAACCTTCGCTTTTCAATAATTCTGCAACAGAAAGTTTCAATTTAGAAAGCGGCATAGACACTGTTTCATGAGAAACAAGGTTAGCGTTTCTGATTCTTGTTAGCATATCTGCTATAGGATCTGTGTTCATATTTATTTCCTTTTTGCTTGCGGCAGCTGAGTGGTTTCGGACTATATTCAAACCGACCTTCCCGGCCCCTTCTACTCGTTCTTACCGAATCAATTGTGCTCCGAATTGAGAATAACTATTAAGGCATTTGCCCTTTTATTTACTCCCGCCGGAACGTATTTCGGCAGTCAACAAAGGTATAATATTATAAACAAAAAATAGTTACAAGTCTTTGGTTACAAGATTTTACAAAAAAGAGGAACAAATTGTTCCTCTTTTTATCAAATTATTTTAACATCCCGACATGAGAAAAGAATTCTTTCATTTTTAAAGTATCATCAACCTTCAAACTCTTCTCCGCATCTTTAGGCTGGTATTCAAGTGCAACTTGTTTCCCTTGATTAACAATAAGAGAGGTATCATACAAAGATGGCTGATAATTAACTATGTACTTGGAACCGTCTTTCATCACATACGTTTCACGGTTATTTTTCTTTGAATATTGACCGTCAACTTCTACATCACGGTGAGAATATGCAACTTTAGAGTTTTTCGGGAAATATTTAAACTCGGTATACTCAGGTTTTACTATTCCGAATTCATCAACATCACGTCTATATTTTTCTATGCTTCCATCTTTGAGAACAGTTTTTAATGATGCTACGTAATTTTTTCCGCTACTATCATATTTCTGAACTTGAGTTGTAGTAAAATGAGAATTTTTATCAGTACAGGTATAAGTATTATCCCCAAATTTTTCTATACGTTGTGCCTCGTCCCAGGTTGTTACACGTTTTGTTAATTTTTGACTTGGAGAGAAGGATTCTACCTGGACGGCACCATAATTATTTTTCGGGTGTGCAATTTTATAACTTCCGTCTGAATATGTTTGGCGGATAACTCTTTCACCTGTCCGGTTATCAACTTCTTGAACCCTATTGACAACAGTCGGTTTTGTTTTAGATTTTTTCACATTTACATCTTTAATTTTCGATTCATATTCACCGTATTCAATCGTTTTATCACCGTTTATATTTGTAAATGTTTTAACAGGTTTCCCGGATACCGGATCGTATTTTGTTTTTCGAATATCTCCGTCCAAAGTTTCCACAGAAACATTTACTTTTCTTCCGTCAGGTGTCGTTTCAGTTGTCATTCTTGCACCGTTTTTATTGACTTTTACCGTTTCAATATTTCCGTTTGGAAGAGTTTTAGGCTTACCTGTCTTAACTGATTTTGCAGTTTTTATTTGTTGTTTTGCATCTGCCAATTTTTCGGCAGCTTCTTGAATTTGTTTATCTTTACCTAAAATTACGGCATCTTTTTTTGATGTTAATTCTGCCATTTCCTGTGCGGATTTACCTTTATACATTTGTAATTCTCTTTGTACGGCACCGATTGCATTATCGGCTAACTGTTTTACACCATCAGCAACTTTTTGTAACGCTTCTTTCGTACTTTCAGGAGTAAAACCTCCCAGGGCTTTTTTCTTTAATCCGTTTTCTGCAGACTGTACAATATTTTTAACATTTTCAGGATTTATTGATACCATAATTTAACCTTTCTACAATTTTTATCACATTTATAAAACTCCTCAAAAATTTATAATTGCTACATTATTACAAATTGTAAATACAGTTAAAATCCATAAATAAATAAACGCCATATTTTCTCCACTTAAAATAAAGATACATTTTATTGAACATAAGATGTATTTACGTTATTCTTAAATAGTATTAGTTAATATGGGTAGGGATATGGAAAATTACACAGAAAACGAATTCGTTATTGATTTAAGCGAAACTAAAAACACTGCTCAACTGGCAACTGAACTTAGTTCAATTTTAGAATCAAACGAAACAAAAGGTAAAAATGTAAGTCTTAATCTCGGTGATTTAGATTTAAAACAATCTCAGCTTTTAAGTATTAAAGCATTGATAGAATCAATAGAGTCTTCTATTAGTTCTATTTCTACAAATTCTGAAATGACTGAAGCATCTGCCGTCAGCTTAGGAATTGCTATTAATTCCAAGAAATCAGCAGATGTGGAATTACCGTTTCAAGATTCAATTTCAGAACATATAGAAAACTTAAATAATACTTTCTCCAGCGAGCAAGAAACAATTTCACCTGTAGAAATTCAAGAAACGATTACAGAAAATCAATCTGTAAATAATGAAACAACCATTTCGGAAATACAGCCAAAAGAAGAATTAGACGAAGAAACCATACTTTCAAACCCTGAAGTACAGGCTGCTCTTGATAAGGTTTTAGGTATACAGCCTGCAAACAACAATACAAATGAAAATATTATCAAGACAAACATTGAATTAATTGAACCAAAGAGCTTGGATAAAAGTTTTGAAGAAACAGAAACTAAAGAAAGGAGCTCTGAAGGTAAATATGTTCTTCTGGATACAGACGGAATTACTCCTGATGATATGGAAGAATTCAGTGAAAACACAGCGGAGTTACCGACACTATATGTTACGCAAACACTTCGTTCCGGACAGACAGTTACTTACGAAGGAAATATTTTCATTGTAGGAGATGCACACCCGGGCAGTGAAGTTATTGCGACAGGTGACATTACCGTATGGGGTATCCTTGGCGGTATCGCACATGCCGGCTCACATGGTAACGTAGCGGCAAAAGTAAGAGCTTTAAAACTTAACCCGATTCAATTAAGAATAGCAGGGCTTTATTCAAGAAGAAACGATACGGTTAACGTTCCGTATATTCAAAAAACAAATGAGTTTACGCCGGAAGAGGCAAGAATTAACAATAAACAAATCGTAGTTTATAAAACATTAAGGAGAGAAGATTAATGACTGGTCGTGTAATAGTAATAACATCCGGTAAAGGCGGGGTAGGAAAAACAACAACAAGTGCAAATATAGGTACTGCACTTGCTAAAGCCGGAAATAAAGTTGTATTAATAGATACGGATATAGGATTGAGAAACCTTGATTTGCTTCTTGGTCTTGAAAACAGAATTGTTTATACAATTGTTGACGTTGTAGAAGAAAGATGCAAACTTAAACAAGCACTTGTGAAAGATAAAAAGAATCCTAATCTTTCCTTGCTTGCGGCAGCACAAACAAGGGATAAAACCTCTGTATCTCAAGAACAGTTAAAAGATATATGTGATCAGTTAAAGAAGAAATATGATTTTATTCTTGTTGACTGTCCTGCAGGGATTGAACAAGGCTTCCAAAACGCAGTTGCAGGTGCATCAGAAGCAATAGTTGTTACAACACCTGAAATGTCTGCAGTAAGAGATGCTGACAGAATCATAGGTCTTTTAGAAGCAAAAGAAGAAATCGAAAGCTACAAACTCCTTTTAAACAGAGTTCGCCCGAACCTTATTGAATCTAACGATATGATGAGTGTTGAAGACGTTGTTGAAATCCTGTCGGCAGAATTAATCGGAGTTATTCCGGAAGACACCGGTATTATCACTTCAACCAATAAAGGTGAACCGATTGTAAATGACGAAACCTCACTTGCAGGGCAAGCATACAGAAACGTTGCAAAACGTATCATGGGTGAAGATGTTCCGTTCTTAGACCTGACACAGCCTAAAGGTTTTATGGCTAAGATTAAAAATCTGTTCACAAAGTTGAAAGGCAAGGTGTAAGATGAAAGACCTTTTTGCTAACTTATATAACAAGGTATTAAGTTTCTTTCATCAATCAGAAAATAAAGACAGAGAGTCTGCAAAAGATGTTGCCTGTAACAGGTTAAAACTTGTTTTGATGCAAGACAGAACAAATCTTTCTCCTGCCATTATGGATAGAATGAGAAATGAACTTATTGATTTGTTATCAAAATACCTTGAACTTGATAAAGAGCTTCTTGATTTAAACTTTGAACAAGAAGATGAACAAATGGCTCTTATGCTTTCTATTCCGGTCATTCGTGCCAAAGAAGAATCCGAAATTCTTGCACTCCTTGAAGCTGAAGAGGCAGGGGTAAATGAAGAAGAGGTTGATGAGGACGAGGAATCTGATGAGGATGATAATTCTGATGATGTCCAAGAAGAAAAAGAAGAAACCGACGAAAGCGAAGAAAATGCTTCTGATACTCCTGATGAAGAAGAGCCTGAAAATGATTCAGAAGAAGAAGAAGAAAAATAAATAAACGAAATTGTTTATAACTAAAAAGAGTACCTAAAATATATAGGTGCTCTTTTTTAATATTTTAAAAACAACTAATACTGCCGGATATGCAAGTTATGCAATTACAGCGTTATCTATAGCTTTGGTTATATTGCATAAATTAAATATCAAACGGTGAATTTTTATAATAGTTTGTTTTTTTAGTACGTATTTTGTCATTGCGTTTCTTAACTTTTTTAGAAACATTTTTATACGCATTATCAAGAGATATTCTTGCTACTTCTTTTTTCGTTAATCTATCATAAAACGTGAGCCAGAATGAATCATTAACGTTATTAACAGAGAAGGACATTCTTCCCGCCATTCTGTCCCCCGGTTTTATCTGTGCAAACATCAATCTGGTATCACCAAAAACTGTCGGATTGAAGGTCTGTCCCAAATCATTTACCAGAGCAACATCCATGCCGGAGAAAACCGTTTTTGACATATTAGAAATCGACATTGATAATGTTAAAGTATTCAATTCTCCAAACGGATCTTTTTCATAAAGAATATTTGTAACCCGAACATTTAATCCAGGAAACATAACCTCATCCTGTTTCAGAGCTGACTCTTTATATACAGGAAGATTCATTGATGTAGAAACTTTTACTCTGATTTCGTCACCGGGTGCTATTAAAACATCTTTTCCTTTACGATACAAAGACATAGCAAGACCAACCGTACCGCCTATTGCGGCACCGCCTGCGACAGTATAACCTTGAGAAGCAATAGCTGCTTCCAGACCAAGAGCGTTTAGCGCAGTATAGCCGCCTATCACTCCGCCGGCCGCAGTGTAGCCGATATCTGTTGCAACAATTTTACCAACTGCTTTCACAGGATGCATCTTAGTCGACATACCGCCTTCGATAGGAATTTGCCGCCCGTCAGGCGTTACAAGGTAATCAAACTTTAATGATATATACCCGTCACGCCCTAAACGTTTTGCCTCAGAGGATTGCGATATAACCCCGTGTGCAAGCGTACCTTTAGGTATTATGACCCCGTTTTCTCCTATTACATCGCTTGTAACTTTAGCAAAAAACTCATCTCCTTCTAATGAATAGTTCCCATCAATAACCTGTGATACAGTCATTTTTATCACGTCATGCTTATCAAGAGTTTCTATTTGTCCGGTAAATAACTCATCTTGAACCTGCTGTTCATCATCTTTTTGCGCATGTCCTTGGAATACATCTCCTTCCGCAAAACACGCACAATTTGAGCATAACAGTGCTGCTATTAATAATTTGACTACACCTTTTTTCATACTTCTATTATACCTGTCTTATAAAAAACTTTCCACATTGTTACAAGGAATTGTATTAGTCCAAAAAACATGCTAAAATATCAGTATAAGGATATTTAAATGGCACCGGCAAAAACAAGAACAAAAACCCCAAAAAAGATTGAAACATATGATGACAGTGATTCAACCTGGTATTCTTTTGTTGAAATAATCACATCAGGTGTAAAAGTCGGTGTATTTTGTATGTGTATTTATATACTTAAAGAAATCTTTTTACTAATAAATGATTTGTACTTTGTTGTCGAAAATCAAACTATAGATATTATTAAACTTGAATTGATACCAGCAAGCATTCTTTTACTTTTAGCAGGCTGCGCATTTTGGATTATGAGCAGGGACTAGATGTTGCAAAACAAGTAATATCATTTATTCCTTGTTTATGAAGCTCTAAAATAATTGATTCAAATGTTGCACCTGACGTACAAATATCATCTATCAATAAAATCGGTAAATTTTTATCCGCCTCTTTGTTTACAAGAAAAGCACCCTGTAAATTTTCCATTCTTTCAGGCTTTGATAATTTGTACTGAGGTTTTGTCGGTTTAATTCTTTTAATTAATTCGGTATTTTTTATAAAACCGGACATATTGCAGAATTCATCGGCAACAAGCTCCATATGGTTATAGTGTCTTTTCTTCTGCCTTGATTTATGTAAAGGTACCGGTACAACTTGACATATTTTATTAATATCCAACATTTGAAAATATTCGTACATAAATTTTGCCTGATAATATGCTAAATCTTTTTTATTATGATATTTCAAACCCCTAATGATTTTTTGCATATTCTTATCATACTGGCCGGCAATATAAACATTCGTATTTAATATAATTCTATCAACTCTCGGGGGATTAAAATCAAGCTCGGTATAGCATCTTGAACATACAGGTAAAGACTCTTTTGAAGAGCCGCAGCAATAACACTTTTTTTTATATATCCAGTCTAAAAAATTCAGAAGAAACTTTTTCATACGTTTCAATACTAAAATAAAACTTTAATATTAACAATAGTACCCACCGGATTTTATAAACAAGTGAAGAAAAAATAATTAACTTACCCCAAAATATATCAGAGGTGAGGTTATGATAAAAAAAATTATTTGTACGTGCATTATACTAACAGGTATAACAAATAGCGGGTTTTGTTTTGATAGAGAAGAAATTGTAAATATAAACGTATATGAAAAAATTAATCCTGCAATTGTATCAATTGATGCCAAAATCCCAAACGGTGTTTCAAGCGGCTCCGGCTGTATTATAAATAAAAACGGGACTATCTTAACCAGTTCACACGTTATAGACCGCAGCAACGATATAGAAGTAACCGTTGCAAACGGAGAAAAATATAATGCACTTATTCTGGAGCAAACAGGATTAAGTAAAGATTTGGCACTGATAAAAATTTCACCTAAACACCCGTTAAAAACAGTAAAATTCGGTGATTCTTCAAATGTAAAGGTTGGACAAAAAGTTCTGGCAATCGGCAGCCCGTTCGGATTTAGCGGAACTTTAACTCAGGGAATAGTTTCAAGAATAGACTACAAAAAAAATAAAATCCAGACAGATGCAGCAATTAATCCGGGTTCATCAGGAGGCCCTTTAGTCAATACAACAGGTGAGGTGATAGGTATAAATCAGGCAATATATAATCCTGATGACAACATATCAAATATCGGGATAGGATTTGCCATACCAATAAATGAAGCAAAGAAAATAGTTATTAAAGGATAACCTTAACCCCAAACCAATATTGATTTGTGTTTTGAATCAATATGTCGAAAATCATTTTTTTCATAAAATTTTATGGCATCATCAGCAGATTGAACAAGTATAGGTTTATCAGTTATTTGCTTCATATAATTCACAAGCTCTGTTCCAACTTTTTTGTAAGTTCGACTTGAAGAGCTTTTTGTATTAGTATTCGGATTAACCTGGAGCCAGTTAAGCTCATTTTTAGGATTCGCTGTTTCTGAAAATAGAGCCAAACCTTGTAGTTTATCCGGATTTATATGTTCATAATCAGAATTTTGAGTAGTCAAACCTAAATAATGTTCTTGTAAAATATCCGGAAAAGGTCTGTCTTTTATTGCATCATTAAAAATCTGATATGCAAATCCGGGAGTAATATTTTCCCAATCACTTGCAGCCTTGGCAATTGCCCGTATATCATTTTTATCACTTGTATCAAATTCAACAATAGATGCCTCACAAGGTTTATAAACACCTTTCGAGGCTTGTTGAGGCAAATATACGGTTTTAAGATAGTTGGCTGTAAAATTAATCGGGGTCATACCGGTATAAAACACAAAAATAATTTTTTTTGCCGGTTAGAATTTTTTCAAATGAGCATAAGCTGCATCCATTGCTTTTTTACCCATTTTACCGAAATCTATTGTATACATAGTACTGTCACCGATTTGCGCAACATCCATAATATGCCCTACGCCCAGTTTTTCGTGGAAAACGCGTTCCCCGACATTAAAGAAATAATCAATTTGGGCTTGTTTTTCTTCACGTTCTTTGTCTATTTGAGCCTGCATAGCTTCCTGTTTGCGTTTTTCTTCAAGCATGCGTTTTATAGAATTGTTTTCAAAAAATTTCTTTGCACTCTCTTCCGCTCTTTGCGCTGCACGTTCTTTGTTCTTTTGACTCTTTACAAGAATAGTTCTTTGAGGTGTACGTTTAGGGTGATTACTTAAACCGGTTACACCTTTTGGCGCGACAAAATCAGAACCGAATCCGGTTCCGGATTTACGCTGCGGATTTCCCAGACTTTGGACACCTTTAGGAGCAACAAATCCGGTACCAAAACTGCCGGTCGGAATTGAAGTAGTTTTTGTTGAAGATTCCGAATTTGAACGAAGTTTATTAACCGCACTTCTAAACGTCCTCTCGGATGAATATTCACCGTTTGAAGAGAAGGAATCCAATAGTTGAGTCGGTATCTCCTCAATAAAACGGCTTGGATTATAGTATTTATATTCACCCCACATTTGTCTGCGCTTTGCAGATGTTATGTATAATTTTTCCTCCGCACGTGTAACACCGACATACATCAAACGGCGTTCTTCTTCCAGTTCGGACATAGAATTAAAGGTTCTTGAATGCGGGAATATACCCTCTTCTAATCCGGCAAGAAATACTATCGGAAATTCAAGACCTTTAGCGGAATGCAGAGTCATCAACGTGACATTGTTGCTGATTTCCTCCATTCCGTCAATATCAGACACCAGCGCAACTTGTGCAAGGAATTCACCGAGTCGGTTATTTTCATCCTCCGGTTCAAATTCACTTGCAACGTTCACAAGCTCTTGAAGGTTCTCTATACGTGCAAGCTCTTCTTCAGAACCATCCTCCTGCAATTCTCTTATATAACCGCTTTTTTCAATGACAATACCGATAAATTCATGCAGCGGATAATTATTTACAACCGCTTTAAAATTAGAGATAAGTTTTCCAAATTCTATTAATTTAGAACGGGTTTTAGGCGCAATTGTCGTTACATCCTGAATTCTTTCGATAGCTTCAAACAAACTTATATCATTAGAATCGGCGTACTCTTGCAAATGCTTAAGAGTTGTTTCCCCGATAGAACGTTTTGGAACATTGACTATTCGTCTGAAACTTTGCGAATCATTCGGGTTATAAATAAGTTTAAGATAAGCAATAGCGTCTTTTATCTCTTTTCTGTCATAAAATTTTAGACCGCCGTATATTTTGTATGGAATACCGGAGGCAATACAAGCTTCCTCCAGAGCACGGGACTGTGCATTGGTTCTGTATAATATTGCAAACTGATTATAATTTGCAGAAGTTCTTTTGATGGTTGAGGTTATAAAATTCGCTTCATCCGCTTCATCATCTGCTTCATAATAGGTAATTTTTTCACCGTCGCCTTTATTGGAATACAAGACCTTGTCAACACGCTCCTCATTATTTTCAATAATTGCATTCGCAGCTTTTAATATACAGGCAGTTGAACGATAATTTTGCTCCAGTTTTACAAGTTTACACTTTTTAAAATCATTTTGGAAATTTAAAATAATTTTGAAATCCGCACCGCGCCAGCTGTAAATAGATTGGTCAACATCCCCGACGACACATAAAGAACGTTTTTCCGGGATATTTTCTTCCGGTTGATAGTTTGTATACAAAGCTCTTATAAGGTTATATTGAGCCTGGTTTGTATCTTGAAACTCGTCAACCAAAATATGTTCAAACTTTGAATAGTATTTTTCTCTAACCTCAGGATTTTGCTCTAAAAGCTTTACACAAAGCATCAACATATCATCAAAATCTATTGCATTATTGTTATTTAAAGTATTTTCATACTCTTCAAAAACTTGAGCAATTCTCTGAGATTTAAAATCTCTTGCAAAAGTTGCAAAAGAATACGCATCCTGCATTTTGTTCTTTGCGTTGGAAATAACGGCCTTAACCAGCTTTGGCTGATAAGTTTTATCATCAAGGTTTAATTTTTTAATAGCCTGCTTGATTACAGCAATAGAATCCTGCTCATCGTATATGGAAAAATTCTTATCAAGAGATTTTCCTGACTGGAAAGCGTATTTATCAATATCTTGTCTTAGAATACGACCGCAAATACTGTGGAATGTACCAACCCACATATATCGAACGACATCTTCGCCTAAAATAGCCGAAAGACGTTCTTTCATTTCTTTTGCAGCTTTGTTGGTAAAAGTTACCGCAAGAATATTATGCGCCCTGACACCATTCTTAATCATGTATGCAATACGAGAAGTTAAAACCTTTGTCTTGCCGCTGCCTGCACCCGCCAGAATAAGCAAGGCACCGCGTGTAGTCTTGACGGACTCCAGCTGTTGTTCATTCAAATTTGATAATAAATTTTCCATCCCCTATTTCCAAAATCAAAGTTTTATGATATCATTACCATACACGAAAAGAATGAACATTGCAATTAGAAGGTGGAAAAATGTCAGATAATATGAATTTAGCAGATAATAATAACGATAACCAGACAACGTCTATAATGGTTCCAATCGATGATAAAATCGATGCAGGAGATTCATCTCCTGATACAGTGGATGAGTTATCAATGGAATTGGCAACAATTAAGCAGCCTGCTAAGAGAATCGCTATTATCGGCTCAAGAAATCTTGCAATTACTCATCAGCAAATGATTGAAACATTAACAACCGCTCTTGTTAATCAAGGCAATACAATTATTACATCAGGCGGTTCTTACGGAACAAACGCCGCAGCTATTAGAGGGGCAATGAAATCTAACCCTCAAAAATTGAAAGTTATTTTACCTCAAACTATTGGCCAGCAGCCTAGCGATGTACAAGATCAATTAATCGGTGTTCCAAATATTGTAGAACATGCAGATCGTGCCATGATGACACTGGCAGATGCTTCAAGAGTTTGTAACAGAGAAATAATTGATGACTGTAATCAATTAATTTGTTTTCTGTCACATACAAGTAAAACCTTACATACTGCTGTTGAATATGCAGAAGAAGGTCACAAAGTTGTTACAGTATTTTATTTAGATTAATCGATTATGGACTTAATTAAAAATTTAACAGGCAAAGACCCGAAAGGTTATGAACCTGTAGCTGAACGTATTATAAACACATCTGATACAGAATTATTCTCTGAACTTGTTTCAAGAGATGATTTTCTGTTTGATTTTATAAAACAAAATGTAGCACAAAGGCTTGCAAAAGCATGTAATAAATCAAATTATAAAAACTTATTCAATTTTTTACAAATTTATTCGCCATATTATGATGATTTTATCGCATCAACATTGGCGCAATACGCTGATAAAGAAGATGAAGCCAGAATGCTTGAACTGCTTAAAAACGGAACCGAACCAGAAAAAACATACGCTGCAAGCTTCTTTTCTTATATTGAAAATCCTTCAGCTCTTGAAGATTTAAGAAAAAACGCTTATTCGCAAAATTCTGACTTAGCGGTTAATTGTGCCAGAGCACTCTCAAAACTTGAAGATAGAGAATCCTGCAATCAAGCAATAGAAAAACTCAAATCTAATGATAGTTTTGAACAGTATGCAGCAGTAAAATTTTTGGTAAATTATCAGGATACAAATGCGATAAAAGATTTGCTCTATACAATGAAGCATACGGGCATGGCAGAAAACATAGCCGCAGAAATACCTTATTTGTGCCCTCTTAACAGTTTACTTAATACGGATTATAACGATGATGCAATTTTAGTTTTTTGCTACATATTAAACGGACTTGTTGAATTAATCCCAATATCACAGATTATTGATTATGAATTTTACGGTTTTATTGATACCTTAATGAAAGCATCGCCGACAGGTCCAATAGCTGTTGCACTGATGACTGCAAAAGAAAAATTCAATCTTTTTGTTGAAAATGAAGAGTATTTATTTGATGAAGATAAAAATACCAAAAACGAAGTGAATGATATCAATATTTTATTGAACTCAATCAAAACCAATAAATACACATCATTCTTATATGAAGAATTGTACGAAGAAAGTGATTTTATATACTTTGTTATGGAATTAATAAAAGATTCTGACAGCATTGCATCACTTCTTACCGGAAGCAATCAAACAGTTATATTAAAAGCTATGAGCCTGCTAAAATCTATGGGACAATTGACCGAAGAATATAAACAAACCGGTATTGCAAATATAACCGATGAAAATATCAAATCAGTTGCAATGGCCTTATAACTAAATCCCCATCTCTAATTCTATACTATTTACATTATTTTTTAATTTTGTTACTTCACCTAAAACAATAAGTGCCAAATTACTTATATCATAATCTTTAAGATTTTCTCCGTCACGTATTGCCTCAAGCAAGATTCTGGACAAACTTTCCAGTACATTCAACTGAACGCCGATATCAATAAATTTTTCTTCCATTCTTAAATCCCAAATAATTAATTTTCTACATTATCATAATAACATAATATTTAAAAAAGTAAAGATATTTTAATATATTTGCATGTTTATTTATTTTTCCAAATTAAACCGTAAGGATTAAAGAATAACTCGCGGACAAATCCGTTTTTCTTGTAGAAATTTTTAGCCTCGGGTACAGATAAGAGAGTCATAGGCTTGTCTGAAAAAGTTTGTTTTAAAGAATCAAGAATACCTGAGCCGATATGTTTATATTTCGGCTGTTTTACCTCCGGTTTCGGAGTTTTAAAAATTTTATTCAAACATTTTTCCATAAAAGATTCTTTTTTTGCTGGAATTATATATTCCGGATTTGTCTGTAAAAATTCTATGGAATTAAAATTTGGGTAATTATTAATATGCACCATACCTAGAACATTCTCCGGATTAAGTTTTTCAAATGAATCTTTTTGAGAAGTTAAAGCATAAAATTTTCTGGCAATTGGTTTTTCTATTACAAAATCATCAAGTCTTGAATCCCCCAAGGCTGCATTATATATAGAACTTGCATAAGACTCCTGTCCCCAGGTATTAGAAATACATTTTAATGTAGAAATATCATTTTTACTATTGGGATGCATTTCAACAAACGCAGCATTACAAGACTTATATCCATCTTGTTGCAATTTTTGGATATTGGCTGTATTAACAAAACTAGCTTTAAAACTTATCTGGGGCATAATATTTTAAAACGGGTAAAAATATTTTTTGCTACCCGTTCCATATATAATCTAAAGAATCATAAGAAGATTTATCCGGAACAAAACCAAGTTTTTTATAAAAACCTTTTGCAGTCGAAACAGAATGTAATTTTATTGGATTATTAGGGAATAAATTTTTAAGAGAATCAATTATTGCAGAACCGACACGTTTGTATTTTGGTCGTCCAAATTGCATCGCAATATTATCCGGATGAACCTGCAATAACTCTATTTTATTTGTCTTATCAGGCTTTTCATAAAATTCAACTAAACCCAAAATATTATCCGGCTTCAAATACTCAAAATTCTGTTTTTGAGTGGTAAGTGCATATATGTGTTTTTTATTCCCGTCAGGTACCTCATCTCGTGAACATATATACATATCAGTAGCATAACACTCTCCCCAATCTTGTGATGCTTCCTTTAGAGAAAAAATATCTTTTTTATCCTGTAAATTGAGCTCCGTAAACGAAGCCTCAACCGGTTTATAGTTGTTACCGTCAAGTTTTTGTATTTGAACCGGATTTATAAAATTCGCTTTGAAGTTTAATGTATTCATATTAATTATAAACCCCATAAATATTTTTTTTTGCGAATAAAAGAAGAGCGTAAATAAAATTTACGCTCTTTTAAATATATAGATAAGTGATGAGATTAGTTTTTTTGTATAGCTGTTACCCGCCCAATTAATCAACATAACAGCTTAATAGTGTATTATTTCTCATTTTTTTCAATGCACGCAATTCTGTTTGACGGATACATTCTTTGGTTACACCATAAATGTTACCGATTTCTTCCAATGTTCTGCGTGTAATATCTCCCAGTCCGTAGCGCATCTTAACTATTGCTTGTTCTCTGTCTTTCAGGGTTGAAATAACTATTTCTAAATCTTTTTTAAGATTTTCTGATTCAACAGAAGATGAAACATCTGCCGTTGTATCTTCTAAAATGTCAGCAACGTTAAGTTCTTTCCCGTTTTGACACTCCATACTTCCTTCAATTGATATTGTTTTAGAGTATGCAGACAAGAATGTATCCAGTTTGTCCGGAGAAATATTCATTTTTTCTGCAACATCTTTATTTTTAACCTGGCAATTGTATTTTCTTTCCATTTCGGATTTAATTTTTGAAAATTTTGATAACGTTTCTTGAATATAAACAGGGATTTTCATACTGTGAGATTGTTCAGAAATTGCTTTGAACATAGCTTGTTTAATCCACCAAGTTGCATAAGTTTGGAATTTGTAGCCTAATTTCCAGTTGAATTTTTCTACCGCAACCATCAAGCCTAAATTACCTTCCTGAATAAGATCAATCATAGGTAATGCAGACATATGGATTGCTTTTTTAGCAACTGTAATAACTAAACGTAAATTTGCTTGAATTAATGTTTTCTTAGCTTCTTCATCACCGGCTTTAGCTTTTCTTGCAACTTCTCTTTCTTCTTCTGCAGATAATACCGGAAATTTTGAAATATCTCTGATATAACGGGATAAATCTGAATCTGTACATGCTTTTAATACTAAACTTTTTGAAGGGTTGGATGATTTGTTAGTTTTCTTCATTTTAATAGGTAACTGATCTGCCATACATAAACTCCTTAATACACTATACACTATCGTTAATATTTAATTGGGGTACACTATCCTTTGAGCAAAATTCTTTATACACAAACCTTAAAAAATTTCAGCTCCTCTTATATACTCAGTATATACTTATGTATATACTTTTGTCAATCCTTTTGTTACAATTGTTTACAAATACTACTAGGTAATATAAATATTTATAGTATAATTAAATAGAAAGAAATAAAGTAATAGTAATTAATTTCGGCTATCGAGCAGCCGAAGAAAGAAGGAAAAAAGATGATACCAGAAACAAAAAGTATGACCCTTGAAATCGGGGGCAAAACAGTTACAATCGAAACTGGTAAGTACGCACAATCAACTAACGGAAGTGTAACCGTAAGATGTGGTGACACAATGTTATTTGTACATGCGGTTGTTAGTAAAGAACCTAGAGTAGGAATAGACTTTTTCCCGCTCTTGATTGATTATGAAGAAAGAATGTCTGCAATTGGCAGAATTCCTGGCGGATACAACCGTTCTGAAGGGAAAGCAAGTGATAAAGCTATCTTAGTATCACGTTTAATCGATAGACCAATAAGACCGCTTTTCCCTAAAGGATATAGAAACGATATTCAAATCGTTGCACAATTATTCAGCTATGATCAACAAAATCAACCTGATACTCTGGCAATGTTAGGTGCTTCTTGTGCATTAATGCTTACAGGTGCTCCTTTCGAAGGACCTATTGGTGCAGTTAGAGTTTCAAAAGACGAAAACGGGAACTTTATTGCAAACCCAACTCACCAACAAGCTAAAAATTCTGATTTAGACATCGTTGTTGCAGGTACACATGATTCAGTAATCATGGTCGAAGCAGGATGTAATTTTGTTACAGAAGACGATATTATGAATGCAGTTGAATTTGCACAAGTTGAAATCAGAAAACAATGTGATGCTCAGGTTGAGTTTGCAAAACAATGTGAAGTAGTAAAAGAAGAATTTGTTGATCCTTATGATACATCAGAAATCAAACAAATCATCAATGAAACTGCACATGATATGATATTTGATGCTTATCACAACTTTGATAGAGAATACAGACAAAATAAACTTGAAGAAGCAAAAAATCTTGTAAAAGAAAAGATTGATGCTCTGCCTGAAGACCATGCAATTAAAACAATGATGGAAGAAACAGGTATTGATTTTGTAGCGGAAGAATTCAAAGCTGCAGAAAAGAAAATCATGAGAGCAATGATTCTTGACGAAAACGTCAGAGCAGACGGCAGAAAACCAACCGAAGTTCGTCCTATCTGGTGTGAAGTCGGGGTTATTCCAAGAGCACACGGTTCTGCTGTATTTACAAGAGGTCAAACTCAGGTATTGTCTGTTGCAACACTTGCAGGTCCTAGCATGAAGCAGGAACTTGACGGCGTTGACCCGCAAACAGAAAAAACATACATGCATAAATATATCTTCCCAGGTTTCTCTGTTGGTGAAGTAAAACCATTGAGAGGACCTGGAAGACGTGAAGTAGGACACGGAAATTTGGCTGAAAGAGCTAATATTCCGGCACTGCCTTCTCAAGAAGAATTTGGATACACAATCAGAGTAACATCTGACGTATTGGAATCAAACGGTTCAACATCTATGGCATCTACTTGCGGATCTTCTATGGCATTAATGAATGCAGGTGTTCCTGTAAAATGCATGATTGGCGGCGTTGCTATGGGTATGATTAAAGAAGAAGGCAGAGAACCTGTTGTATTAACCGATATTCAAGGTATTGAAGACTTTTTAGGCGATATGGACTTTAAAGTTACAGGTAATGATACAGGTATTACAGCTCTTCAAATGGATATGAAAGCTAAAGGTATTCCGAATGATACCCTAAGACGTGCTCTTCAACAAGCAAAAGAAGGAAGACTTCATATCCTCGGCGAAATGAGAAAAGCAATTACAGAACCTGGACCTATGTCACCTTATGCACCAAGCATATCTACAATGACTATACCGACAGAAGATATCGGAACAGTAATCGGACCTGGCGGTAAACAAATCAGAGCAATTATTGATGCTTCAGGTGCAGAAATTGATATTCAGGATAACGGTGTGGTTACAATCACTTCTAACGACCAAGAAGGCGCAGAAATTGCAAGAAAAATGATTCGTGACTTAACCTTCAAACCTGAAGTGGGAATGGTTCTTAAAGGTAAAGTTGTAAGAATTATACCTATCGGCGCATTCGTTGAATTAGGCGGAGGCAAAGACGGTATGGTTCATATATCTCAAATCTGCAACGAAAGAATTGAAACAATCGAACCGCATGTTAACGTTGGAGACGAAGTAATTGTTAAAATTATAAAAATCGATGACAGAGGAAGAGTTAACTTAACAATGAAAGGCGTTTCAGATTCTGAAAAAGCACAATTTGCAGAACCTGCAAACGTTTAATTAACCAATAAGACTAGGTAAAAGGCGGGATAAATATTCCGCCTTTTTATATTATAAGGAGAGTACTATGCACTTCAAAATAGATAAAGAAAAATGTATTCATTGCGGTCAATGCATCAAAGACTGTATCTCTAATATTATAGAATTTGATGATGAAAAAATTCCGTACATAACGGATGAAAATAAATGTATAAAATGCCAGCATTGTTTAGCTATCTGTCCAACAGGGGCTTTATCTATAATGAATAAAAATCCGGAGAACTCAGAAAATACAGAAAATCTGCCTGAAGAAAAAAGTGTACTCAAACTTATAAAATCAAGAAGAAGTATAAGACAATACAGAGCCGAAAATTTACCAAAAGATACTATTGAAAAATTGGCAAATATGCTTAAATACCCGCCGACAGGGTGTAATTTTCACAAGCTTCATTTCTCAATAATTGATGACATTGAAGTAATGGATAAATTCAGAGAAATGACTAATTCCAAGATAAAAAAAATATTATCATCAAATAAATTTGACTCTATATCTAAAAAATTTGCAGGATACCGCAATGCATTCCTGAACGGAGAAGATGTGATATTCAGAAATGCTCCGCATATGATTGTAGTATCTGCCCCTTTGAATGCTCCTTGCGCCCCGGAAGATGCAATAATAAACCTTAGTTATTTTGAACTCTACGCAAAATCAATGAATGTCGGAACTCTATGGTGCGGATTTGCAGAAATATGCTTGAAGGTATTTCCTGATTTATGCGAATATTTGGAAATACCTGACGGATATAAACCAATGTACGTTATGTTGTTCGGTCCGACCGATTTAAAATACCCTAGATGTACTCAGCCGGAAGAATACCCTATCTCTTACATAAAAGACAAAGATATCAAAACAACAATAACAAGCAGATTAAAAAGATATTTTTGGAATTTTATAAGATAGTGGGGGGTAAAGGGGTAAATGGATTTGGTTGGAGTTCTGCCTAGGGGTAAATGTATATTTAGTTGGAATTGCGCTTACTCATGCTAAGCAGCTAAGCAGCTATGAAGTCAAGAAGCCAGGCGAAATTATTGTAATATTCAGAGTGTCGATTATCTTAGCTGCTCGACATACTCAGCGCAGCTGAAGAGGACCCCAATCTACTTCGCTAACATTATAAACTGAAATACTATGCCTGTAATCCCTTAAAAATGAATAGGTATATTAAATTTTTTGCAAGGTTGAAAGCCTTGTGAGGACTCAATAATATGCAGATATAATAATCTGATTAATAATCTAAAATCCAGCAATATTCAAACTCTAAACTATATAGTTGATATTCGATTTTTTATACTAAAGATTCAAAAATTAAGTCCGTCTACCATGTTACAGCAAACAGCATTATGGAGTGGTAATGTCCGAACAGCTTATTATACCTGCAATCGACAAGGCAGAAGAAGCAGAGAAGGCACTGGAAAGTGCCCGTTTAGCCCATCAAAGATATCTTATCAAGCAGCAGCAAGAAGATATCGACAGAGCTATTCTATTCTATGTCGATGCTATAAAATACAACCCCAAATTAGCAGAAGCGTACTACAGACTTGCCAGTCTTATGTGGGAAAAAGGGCAAATCTCTATTGAAAGTGCAATTGAACAGTGTAAAACCGCTATTACACTGGAGCCTGAAAATGTTAATGCACATATCTATACCGGATATTTCTATTCTTTGGCGGAAGACTACGAGAACGCAGAAAAAGAGTTTAAAATTGCTATTACAAAACACAAAACGAATTCTGCAAGACCAAGATTATTTTTATCCCAATTAATACAAAAACAAATGCAGCAAGAAGGTAAAACTTTTAGCGGCATGGTGAAGTTTTTATACTATTTCTTAACAGGGAGTATTCTATTCATGGGTGATTATCCTGCGTTAAAAATGATGTACGAATCTATTGCCGATAATTTTTCTGTGTTCTCATACAAAACAATAGGAGCAACACTGGAAAAAATCAGAATGTTTCCAACCGCATTCAACACCTATGCTATAGGAATGGAACGCACTCAGCACGGTGATATTTTCTATAAAAAATTAGGAGATTTATCATTAGAATGCAATGATGTTGTTTCAAGTCTTGAATACTACAGGAATGCCCTTAAAACAACACCTAAAAACAGAGAAATATTAATTAAACTTGCAACAATTATGCAAACGTATTTTCCTGAAGAAATAGACACCATCATTGATTACTATAACCAGCTGTTAGAGTTTGGAATAGATAACGGCAAAATTTATTACGAACTAGGTCACTTATATCTTCGCCGAAACGATAAAGTGAATTCTATTTCCGCATTCAAACTTGCACTCAACGAAGATCCAGAAAATCCATATTACAACAATTCTCTTGCATATTCACTTGTCAGAGCAGAATTATATGATGATGCAATTGAATATTATCAAAAAGCTATTCAACTTAATCCTGATGCAGGCTGGACATCAATCGTATGCCATGCTCTGGGTGCACTATATGGCGAAGTAAAAGGAAATTTTGAAGCTGCGGAAGCTACATTCCAGGCCGGCTTGGTACTGGATTCTAACAATTATGATCTATTAATGTCACTGGGCGACTTATTCATGGCTACAGGTAATCTGGATAAAGCAATCCGAACATACTGTGACGGTATTACTATGAATCCTGACAATTTTCTTGCATACGCAAAAGCAGGGTTAGCTCTCTGGGAAAAAGATTATATTGAAGAAGCACTAGTGTCTTTACATAAAGCCGTAGATTTGAATCCTGACTTTGATGTCGCACATAACAATCTGGGGGTTGTATATTTAGATGGAATAGGAGATGCAGAAGAAGCAATAACACACTTCCTTCGTGCAATTGAAATTAATCCGAACTATACTCTGGCATATTTTAATACCGGCAGAGCATATCAAGCAATGGACGAAAAAACAAGTTCTGCTGAATACTACCAGATGGCTTTAGATTTGAACAAAATAACATTTGAAATGAATGAAGAAGATATTCTTTTTAGATTACACGGACTGTTCGAATAATTCATCATCAAGTAAATTGTCTGATTGAGAAGAATTTACTGCAAGTTTATCACAGCGTTCATTGAATTCATGTCCGTTATGCCCCTTCACCCAGATTAATTCTACTTCATGCTGCTTCATAACAGCAAGAAGACGCTGCCACAAGTCAACATTTTTAACCGGTTTCTTTGATGCAGTCTTCCAATTATTCTTTTGCCAGGAATCAATCCACTTTTGTTCAAAGGCATCTATAAAATATTTGCTGTCAGAAGTTATCTTGACTCTGCAAGGCTTTTTTAACGCTTCCAGACCGACAATAACAGCCAGAAGCTCCATACGGTTATTTGTTGTCAACTTATATCCAGCTGTCAGTTCTTTTTCATGATAGTTACCTGCCGAATCTTTGTAACGTAAAATAGTTCCGTAACCACCTGCCCCCGGGTTACCGGAGCAGGCACCGTCTGTATACATCTCTACTAATAATTTAGCCTCACTCATATAAAAATATTATTAATAAAACTTCTTTATGTCAATAAAATCACGATTTTTTACCACTTGTAAAAACATCATCTTTATTGTATTTTTTAAGGTGTAAGTTATTTTACAGTATAAGAAGGAGGCTCACATGAGCGAAAGAAAATTAGTCGGAACTAAAGAAATGTTCGAAAAAGCATTAGCTGGCGGTTACGCTATCGGTGCTTACAATGTTAACAACATGGAAATTCTTCAAGGTATCGCAGAAGCTGCTGAAGAAACAAGATCACCAATCATTCTTCAAGTATCTGCAGGTGCAAGAAAATACGCTAACCAAACTTATTTAATCAAATTAGTTGAAGCAGCATTAGCTACAACTACTGTACCTATCGCTTTACACTTAGATCACGGTGCTGATTTTGAAATTTGTAAAGCTTGTATCGACGGCGGATTCTCTTCTGTAATGATTGACGGTTCTCGTTTCCCATTCGAAGAAAACGTTGCTGTTACTAAAAAAGTTGTTGAATACGCTCATGAAAGAGGTGTTTCAGTTGAAGCTGAACTTGGTAAATTAGCAGGTGTTGAAGATGACGTTAACGTTGATGCTAAAGATGCTAAATATACAAACGTTAAAGAAGCTGTTGAATTTGTAAGACAAACAGGCTGTGATTCTTTAGCTATTGCTATTGGTACTTCTCACGGTGCTTACAAATTCTCAGGTGAAGCTAAATTAGACTTCGACAGATTAAAAGAAATTAAAGATGCATTAAAAGAAGCAGGATTTGGCGATTATCCAATCGTTCTTCACGGTTCATCTTCTGTTCCGCAAGATTTAGTTGCTAAATGTAACAAATACGGCGGTCAATTACCTAACGCTCAAGGTGTTCCAGAAGATATGCTTAACTACGCTTCTAAACACGGTGTTGCTAAAATCAATATCGATACTGACTTGAGATTAGCTATGACTTCTACTATCAGAGAATTCTTCATGGAACATCCGGAAAAATTTGACCCACGTGAATACATGGGACCTGGTAGAACTGCCGTTAAAGAACTTGTTATGCACAAAATGAGAGATGTATTAGGAACAGCCGGTCACGCTGATGACTAATAAACAAGTTTCATAAAAAAAGGGTATCCAAGTCTTTGGATACTCTTTTTTTAGTTAAAAGGGTTAGACTATAATGCCTAACCCTTATAAATTATCTTACATAATTATGTAGCTCGTTAATTATTATTATCTCTTAATTTTGCAACAAGCTTGAGTATTTCAATATATAACCAAACAAGAGTTACCATTAAACCAAATGCACCATACCATTCGTAAGATTTAGGAATCATATTTTGTGCACCTTGTTCAATAAAATCAAAATCAATAATTAAATTTAAAGCAGCTATTGCAACAACAATTATACTAAATCCGATACCCACCATTCCGGATTCAAAAATTCCAGGAATACTGTAATGGAAGAATGAAGCTATAATCTGCATCAAATATAATACTGCTATTGATAATGTCGCAGTAAAAATTACACTTCTGAATTTATCAGTACATTTTATAATATTTAGCTTATACAATGCAAGCATTGAAAACATTGCGGCAAAGGTTCCGGAAACAGCCTGAAAAGCAATACCAGGATATTGTTTTTCAAACATAGCAGAAATACCGCCTAAAAATAAGCCTTCACATACCGCATATACAGGTATAAAGAATACATTTCTTGTAAATGCAACAATCAGAGCAACAATAAATCCAACAATAGCCCCAATAGTTGTAAGCATCATGGCCTTATCCATAAAACCGGCTAAAAATTGTGACCATGTGTAGAATGCCGGAACCGCAGCAAATAAAAACAACAAAAATGTTTTATTAATTGTTCCGTTAATAGTCATTGGAGCACCTGAAAGTACTCTTTCTTCTGTTTGCCCAAAGTTATCGTTTAAAATCGGATTTGCCATAAGTAATTCTCCTTCTTTTCAATAAGGATATTATAACCCACAAATCAGATTTTTACTATTAGTTAATAATTTATTAATGTTTCTCTAAATAATCAAAAATCTTTTTAACTTTAGGGTAAAGTAAACTAATACTCTCTTCTTCGTCCATCTCAAGCGTTATTGTCGGAATATTTCTTTCAACTCCGGCATAAGTTCCAAAACTACCGGGAGTCGGATACCCGATACTCTCTTCAACAGGATAACCAATTATTTTTGATATCTCATCTGCTATCTCACGAGCCGGACCATCATAGTTGACAATCTTGTATGGGGTATGCAGAGTCAAAATTACTGAAGGTTTATACTCCTCTATAACCTCTATCAAAAACCTTGTCTCAATCTCACTTTTTGGAAAATCTCCGCCGTAATAATTGTCTTTCTTTGAACGCTCCCAATTCTTAGTCGAGAAATTTCTGTTTATATCAACACCGTTAGAATTAACCCTTGTACCCGACACCTTGCCGTCAGGGTTCAAGCAAGGAATAAACAACATGCCGGTATCCTCAACCTCTGAAAGATACCTGTTAATCAACTCCTCCCCCTGAGGCTCATCGCCATGTACAACTCCGACAACCAGAGGCGGATTACAAGAGAATGAACCCCCGAGTAACAGGAGTTCATTCTTATTGGTTGTTAATTGCTTTTTTAGTATTTTATACACTGTATTTTGCTCTATTTTTTATTATTTTCCTTATTTACCCCGGCACCTGCAGGAAATTTTTCTTTTTTGCCAATGGCCCTATTTCTTTTGGGCACCTGCAGGAAATTTTTCTGGGTTGACCGCTTCTGCAGCTTGTTGTCTTTGTTTTGCCATATCTTTTAGTTTTTCCTGAATTTTTACAGGGTTATAGCTTTCATTTACGTATTCAATCTTGGCATTTGATTTCAACTGGTTAATAAGTTTTTCTAAAATAACCATTTGTTTTTGGGTTTGCAAGTACAATTTGATTTGTTCTTTAACCTTAATAAAAGGTTCTTGTCCGGCAGCCATTCTGTCTGTTACCTTGATAATATGGAATCCAAACTGTGTTTGAATAACCGGACTAATTGTATTCGGCTGTTGTTTGAAAGCTTGAGTTGCAAATGGTTCTACCATCTCAGATTTTGAGAAGAATCCTATATCACCGCCATTTTTAGCAGAAGTTGTATCATCAGATTTTTCTCTTGCAACTTTTTCAAATTCATCAGGCAGATTCTTGATAGATTGTTCAATTGCTTGAGCCTTAGCATATCTTGCCTGCATTTCGGCAGCAACTTTTTCTTTTAAAACAGTGTCAGAAAGATTTTTATTTTCAGGTTTTGATTTGATTTGTTGGGCAATTTCCATTGGGTTTGCCATTATCAAGATATGAGAAGCTCTTACTCTATCAGGATATGTGAATTTTTTTGTATTCTTTTTATAGAATACTTCTGCTTCATGGTCAGAAATCTTAACGTTTTCTATCATATTAACAAGTTTTTTAACTTTGACTTCTTCTTTTAAATCATTTTTAAACTGTTCATTAGAAACACCGTTACGTTTTAATATTTCATTGAACTTTTCTTTTGAACCGACTTTGTCTATCATTGCTTTCAATTCATTATTCAAATCCGCATTTGATACCTTAATATGTCTTTTGGCAATTTCCTGGTCAACAAGTTTTTTTACAACTAATTCGTTAACAACTTTGTCTTTTAACATCAAGTACATAAAATTGTTGTCATCTTGAGGTACTTGAATATTTAACTGCTTAAGCATGCCGTCACTTGCAACTTTTTTGTAAGCAGTATCAAATTGTGATTGAGTAATAGGCTCATTATTAACCTTAATTATTACATCTTTTTTAGCCACACAGCCTGTAAAAAGAAGCATGGAAGCCAACATTGTTAAAAAAACTCTCTTCATTTAATTACCCTCTTGTTTCGTATTCGTAACTAATTTTATCTATATTATAGAACAAATCATATAACAAATTAAATAGTTCATTAAAATTCATAACAGAATTATTTACCAGTAATATAGATGCCGCATCTTTTGTTGTATTAGGTGCCGGTGTCCACTGAATATTTTTGGTAATAGAACGCGGTAATTTATTCTGCAATATTCTCCACTCTTCTTTGGTAAATGGAGTATAAACTCTTATATTATTCATTGTTTCTCGTATCAAAGTAACTCCGACTTTACCTGCCATAAGTCTAATCTGGACCAGTTTAATCAGATTATCAACCTCCTCAGGAATCTTGGAGAACCTGTCTTTCCATTCTGATACAATATAATTCAATTCCGTTTCGTTATGTACATCAGCCAAACGTTTGTACTCAATCATTTTTTGTTCTTTTGAGCCGACCCAGTCCTCTGAAATATATGCAGTCACATTGATATCAACAATAGTCGGAGGTTTTGCTTTGACAACCTCGCCTTTTAATTCCTGAACGGTTTCTTCCAGTAATTGACAATACGTATCAAAACCGACATTAACCATATGTCCGTGCTGTTTTGTACCTAAAATATTGCCGACACCTCTTATTTCAACATCGCGCATTGCTATCTGGTAACCGCTGCCTAAAGTTGTAAATTCTTTTATTGCAGACAATCTTTGCATAGCTTCTTTAGTAATATTCTTATTAGGTTTATACAAGCAATAACAGTATGCCTGACGTTCAGACCTTCCGACTCTTCCTCTCAACTGATAAAGCTGTGCCAAGCCAAATCTGTCCGCATCATGGATTATCATTGTGTTAGCGTTTGGAATATCCAGCCCGTTTTCAATAATAGTTGTACATAAAAGAACATCGTACTCGTGATTTGCAAACCCGATAATAACTTCCTCCAGCTCTTTTTCCGACAACTGCCCGTGACCGATTGCAATTCTTGCATTTGGAACCAGCTCTTTAAGCTTCAATCTGAATTCTTCTATTGTCTCAACCCTGTTATAAAGATAATAAACCTGACCATCTCTATCGAGTTCATGGATAATTGCATTTTTGACAATATTATCGTTATATACCCCGACAAACGTTCTAATCGGAAGCCTGTTTTTTGGCGGAGTATTAATAACAGACATATCTTTAATCCCCGATAAAGACATATAAAGTGTTCTCGGGATAGGTGTTGCAGACATTGATATAATATCTATATTTTCTCTGAACTCTTTTAATTTCTCTTTATGGCGTACTCCAAACCTGTGTTCTTCATCAATAACAAGAAGCCCCAAATCCTTAAATATAACGCCGTCCTGTAACAACCTGTGAGTTCCGACAACCACATCACAGCTTCCTAATGCCATATTTTTTAAAGTTTCTTTTTGTTCCTTAGGAGATCTGAAACGGCATAACAATTCAACATTTACACCGTAAGGTTTGAATCTTTCTGATATTGTCTGATAATGCTGCAAGGCAAGAATTGTTGTCGGAACAATAACGGCAACCTGTTTCCCCGATGCTACAGCTTTAAATATACCGCGCATGGCAACTTCCGTTTTACCGAATCCGACATCGCCACAGATAAGTCTATCCATAGGATTTGATGACTCCATATCCGATTTAATCTCATTAATTGCACGCATTTGATCCGGTGTTTCCGTATACTCAAAAGCATCCTCCATTTCAATCTGCCACGCCGTATCAGGTTCAAATGCAATCCCTTCCTGCATTTTTCTCCTTGCATACAATCGCAGCAAATCATACGCAACCTTTTCAACCTCTTTTTTGACTCGGGATTTCGTCTTTTCCCAATCGGTTCCGCCCATTCTGGAGAGTTTAGGTTTTGCGGCTCCTGCCCCTCTATAACGACACAAAAGATTTATCTGTTCCGCAGGAATATGAAGTCTGTCTTTTTGAGCGTATTCTATTGTTAAATAATCTTTTAACTGCCCGTCCAGCTCCTGTTGGGTTAACCCTATATATATACCGACACCGTGAACGGAATGTACAACATACTCGCCTTCTTTTATGTCGTTAATGCTTTCAATATATTCAGCCTTTTCTTTATAAGAAGTACGTTTTGTCGAGGTTACTTCCTTATTCCGCTTATTAAACAGTTCCCTATCCGTCAACAGAATAAATTTTGCGTCCTCTACAATAGTTCCGTTTGCCGAGATATTATTTGCATAATTAACATCAAAAATATTATGCTGTGCCAGAATTTCCTTAACACGCTCCGGATAATCCGTTGCTATAACTATCTCATAACCTTTATGAGAAGAAATAAACTCCGCAACCTCCTCCATATTGGCGTTAAAGTTTTTCACAACCTGAGCATTGAAATCAAGGATTTCATCAAACTCGCTATCGATAAAATTATTTAGTTCTACACGCTGATGACGAATAACTTTTGCAATAAAATCGTTATAAGGGACATGATTAACATCTCTGAGGTTATAAATTATTTCGGTTTTTATATTCTCATCTATCTGCTTTTCATAACCCTCTTCTATAAACTGATATTTTGAAGATATTTCTGATTTCTCATCAAACACCAGAATATATTCGTCAAAATAATCCAGAATATTCTCTAAATCACTATTAAAATAACTCTGATAAACTTCAACCCCTTCAAAATATCTTTCTTCCGTAAATTTATCAATCAATTCCTTTGGCAAATCTTTTGGCGGAGTATCAGGTAACACAAATTTATACACCGGCATGATTTCGATTGATTTGATTTTTTCAATCGACTTTTGTGTTTCCCGGTCAAAATATCTTATATCTACAATTTCATCACCCCAAAACTCAATTCTTACAGGATTTTCCTTCAATGTATAAATATCCGCAATATCCCCCCTGATACTGAATTCTGAAATATCATTGACCATTGTAGAGCGTTTATAACCGAGATTTGTCAGCCGTTTCAGTAATTCAGGCTGCGAAATTTCGTCTCCTATTTTAAGAGTAAAACTGTTTTTTTTTAAAAAGCTTCTGGAAGGAAACTTTTCTAATAACGCCTTGACCGGGGTAATAACAATATCCAAAGGGTTCATTAATATATTAATCTGCGATGAATAATCATAGATATTTGAAGGCACCGGTTCATACATTGAAGAATTCTGGTACGGTAGTATATCAGAGCGCAAATCAAAAAACGAACGTAAATCACTTTGATACCTGAGTGCAGTTTGTTCGGTTGATGTTATAAACAAGACTTTTTTACCGCATTTTCTTGCAAGCAAATGCACAAGATAAAGTCTCAAAAAGGTTGTTAAACCTGTAACAACAAAAGATTTTGAGGTCTTTACGTTCTTTTCAAATTCAGAAAAATCAATATTCATTATTCTTGATTTTGACTTTCGTAATCTATACCCATTTTCTTCAGAGTAGAGATAAATCTTTCGGCACAAGCCTTTTGAACATCAGGCGGTACAACTCTTAAAATCTCAACTGTTTTTGAAATTGTCGGATTCTTATCGTACCAACGGCATCCGTTTATAGGTTTTACCAATTCATAAAACCTGTCAATAGCCTCTTTAGATACTTGTTCTTCAAGCTTTGCAAGAAATAGTTCGGCTTGCTCCATTAATTCATCCTGATAATTTTTTAAAAGCTCAATAACCTCTA
This sequence comes from Candidatus Gastranaerophilales bacterium, assembly GCA_944324825.1. GTDB lineage: Bacteria > Cyanobacteriota > Vampirovibrionia > Gastranaerophilales > Gastranaerophilaceae > UMGS1585. Next base: position 12,352 of record CALUXU010000005.1, on the reverse strand, counting down.
ATAACTTAGGGTCATGATCATACCATCTCTTATACACGGGACTCATTTTGTAACCCTTTCGCATTTTCGGTTTCATCGTTATATCTTATAATATTTGCACCAAGAGCAGATAATTTTTTATCAAAGTTTTCATAACCACGGTCTATATGATGTAAGTTTTCAACAATTGAGGTACCATCTGCCATAATTGCTGCAACAACTAACGATGCCCCCGCTCTCAAATCACTTGCGGAAACAGTCGCTCCCGTAAGTTTCTTAACACCTTTAATAATTGCATGGTTTCTATCCTGATGAATATCAGCACCCATTCTCAAAAGATGAGGAACCTGCATAAATCTGTTTTCGTATAAACTTTCCGTAATAATGCCTACACCATTTGCAGTTGTTAATAAAGCCATTGCCATTGACTGCAAATCTGTCGGGAACCCGGGATAAGGCTGAGTAACAAAGTTTATTGAATTTAATCTGTTTTTGCAAGAAACTTCTATTGCCGTAGGCTCAATAAGTTTTATACTTGCTCCCATTTTGATTAGTTTATCTGTGAAAAATGTTAAATGTGCAGGGAACACATTTCTGATAATAGCTTTACCTTTTGATGCTACAACAGCACTCATAAATGTTCCGGCTTCAATTCGGTCAGGAATAGTCGTGTACTCAATAGGGTGTAAATCTGATTGTTTAACCCCGTTAATAACAATTTCAGACGTTCCGGCACCATTAACATCAGCCCCCATTGTATTTAAGAAGTTGGCTAAATCAATAATTTCAGGTTCTTGTGCCGCATTTTGAATTCTTGTAGAACCTTCTGCCAATATTGCCGCAAGCATCAAATTTTCTGTTGCACCAACTGACGGAATATCTAAATAAATATCTGTACCTACAAGTTTTGGAGCTTTAGCATGTACATATCCGTTTTCAATTTTTATTTTGGCACCTAATGCCTCAAGACCCTTGATATGAAAATCAACTCTTCTTTCACCTATCGCACAACCGCCCGGTAATGCAACGATAGCTTCTTTACAACGGGAAACCAGAGCTCCCAGTATTATAAATGAAGCTCTCATTTTACTTACATACTCATATTTTGCCGTAACGGATGTAATATTAGATGCATCAATTGTTACTGACTTTTCAATTTTATTATGAGAAGTTTTGACACCAAGACCGTTAATAACCTCCAGCATAATGCCTACATCGGTTAAATCCGGCACATTATATATCTTAGACTCGCCTTTTGCCAACACAGCTGATGCCATTAATTTTAATACAGCATTTTTCGCACCGCCTATATTGACTTCACCTTTTAATTGAGTTCCGCCTTGTATCCTATACTTATCTGCCAAAACTGCTCCAATCTACATTAATTCTTTATATAATCATACAATCTACAAAAAAACTTGTAAAGAGTATGAAGTAAATATTACAAAAAAAATTAATTGTAACATTTTTATTACAAACTAACAAATTTTTATTTTATCTGTTTTAATATAAATGTAGAAGGTAGTGAAAATATTATTTTTTTAGATTGGAAACTATGATGAGTTATTCGCATACAACGCAAAATCTAAATAGTATAGACAAAATTAACAACTATTGTGTCTCTTTCTATCAACCATTTGAATTTAATATAGACATACATTATTACCCGACTGTTAGAAGACTACAGAGGAAAAGGAACAAGTAATGATTAACAATCGATTATACAGTTCTATTATCAGGCCAAAAACAATTTTGCACGCGACTGCAAATACGACTCACAAGCCTGATATGGTAACTCGTTTTATGAAAAATAAAATGGTCGGTAAAATATGTGATATTGCAGATAAAAATCCGGTTATGTGCCAGTCGATTTTTTCACTTGCAATATGCTGCGGTGCCAGACCTGCAACAAACTATTTAATAACCGAAGATAAAAAGGATGCGGCCTATGCATCCTGTCACTCTATATCATCCGGTGTAACCGGATTAATTTGGCCGTTTCTTACAGCAACTCCTTTGGCTGCCGGTGTTGCTCTCGTATTGAAGCATCCGCAAAAATACTTAAAACCAGAAATAATTAAGAAATTCTATCCGCAAGTCGGACTTGAAACCATTATGGAAAACGGAAAGAAAATTACCAGAGTTATGACAAATACTAAAGGAGAGATGCTAAGACAGGACGGAAGCAAGTTATTCAGAAACTTAGAACCGTTAAAAGTTAAAGGTGACGCAGAAGCCGCAACTAAGATTGAAGAACTTGTTAAGAAGATAAATAAAACTAAGAATGCTTCTAAAAAAGCATCATTGGAAGCAGAAAAAGAAATATTAGAAGCAGAAAAAATTAAATTTGAAAAATCAAAAGCAGCTTTTGAAGCAGCAAATCCGAAATTAGAAGTAGACGATCACGGTATCGTTCGTTCTAAAGAAGTATTTAAAACAGAAGACGGTAAATTTGTTATCAAAAACGGCAAAAAAGTCGGATGTGCGGTTCAAAAACCTGAAGATAAAGACACACTAAAACGTGTACTTGACGGTCAGGAAGCACTTGAAGTAAGACCAATAACGGAAGAAATGGAAATCGGTGCGAACAAAGAGAAAAATGTCAAAGATATGGTTAACTGGGTTCCTGACAGTATTCTTGCTGTACCTAGAGCCTGGATAACTATTAAACTAATTCCTTGGTTATTAAAAGGATTAGGTATGGAAAAACCGAAGAAAAAAGTCGCACAAACTGCACAAGCAGCACAAACACCGCAAGTACAAAAAAATAACATTCCGGCTCAAAAACCGGCAATGCAAATAAAAATGAATCCGGGAGCATTTACAAATATTAAAGCCCACAGTATTTCAGCACCTAAGAAAGGAGCTGCATAATGAACAGTATTAATAATTTTTCAACAACAAACTATAACAATTATAATAATCGACCGGCATTCAAAGCTAATCCGGGCAAAAAACCATCAACGTTTATCAGTCTTGCAACAAGATCTGCTATTGGTGCTCATCATATTAAAAACGTTTATAATTCATTTATTGAAAATGTAATGGCTAAAAAAGTTATTGCACCGGTTATAAACTCTAAATGGATGGAAAAGTTGGCAGATAAACTCGGAAAGACAACAAAAATGACTGACCATATGGCAACTATTGGTTCATTTGTTACAACAACAACTTATGCTGGAACAACTCTTGCAAACAAAAAATTAGAAAAGAAACCTGCAAGAACTCTTGCTTTAAACCAAATTCTTGTAACAGCACTTTCTACTGTCGGAGCTTATACAATCAATGATTATATTGCAAACTTCACTAAACAAATGAGTTACAAATTCAGAAACGCAAATATTAACCACCATAACCTGGAAAAACGTATGCACGGTTTTGGAGTTGCTCAAAAACTACTTACATTCTCTTTAATGTATAGATACGTTGCACCGGTTATTGTAACACCGATTGCAAGTAAAATCGGTAAAGCTCTTAACTCAAAAGAAACTGCACAACCAAAACCAAAAATGAATCTTACATTACAACCATCAAAAACAAGACAAGCTGCATAGATAAAAAGACCGGTTTAAATACCGGTCTTTTTAATATTCTAATACAACTTTATAAATTTCTTTTTTGCTAAATTCTCTATAAGCATCTTCTACCCTCTCAAAAGGAAAAGTTTTGCTTATAAGAAAGTCTGTAGAAATTTTGCCTTCTGATATCAACTGTAAAAGTTTATCACAATATACCGCATCAACTCCGCCTGTTTTAAACGTAAGATTTTTACCGTACATTATATTTAATGGTAAAATTTGAGGTGTTTCATACATAGCAACAACAAAAACAACCGCATTTGCCCGTGCAATTTTCCAAGCGGTTTCAAAAGTATCATTTCCGCCTGCTGCCTCTATTACATAATCAGCACCATATTTTGTTATCTCATGTATCGTTTGTTCAATATTTTCGCTTTGCGGATTTATTGTATAATCGGCAAATTGTTTGGCAAATTCTAATCTTGCATTATCAATATCTATTGCAATAACCTTCTTTGCGCCAAGATATCTTGCACACATCATTGAACATAACCCGACAGGTCCTGCACCTATAACAGCAACGGTATCTCCGTTTTTTATACCGTCAGCGGCAAAGTATCCGCTGGATAGAATATCTCCGACAAATAATGCGCTATCAAAAGACACATTATCAGGAATTTTATTCAAGCCCATATCCGCATAAGGAACTCTTACGTATTCTGCTTGTCCGCCGTCAATTCTGCATCCGAGCTCCCAGCCGCCTTTTATACAATTATTTATAAAACCATGACGGCAGAAATAACACTCACCGCAGAATGTTATACAATTAGCCGCAACCCTGTCGCCAACTTTTAATTTTGAAACAGAAGACCCTGTTTCTACAACTTCACCGACAAATTCATGACCTAAAATTGTATCAGGAACATATCTTGGAACTGCATTATTTATTATATGAAAATCACTTGTACAAATTGCGGAACGAGTGACCCTGATTATAGCATCAGAACTTTCTATTATCTCAGGATTTTGCCGTTCAATAACTTTAACAAAACCGTTATATGGAATTACACCCTTCATAAATAGCAACCGTTATTTTAATTCTGCAAGCGCTTTTTCAAACTGTTCATCATTCGGAGCTTTACCGTGCCAAGCGGCAGTATCTTCCATAAATGAAACCCCCTTGCCTTTAATTGTATTTGCAATTATAGCAACCGGTTTATCAGATGTATTTTGTTTTGCCTTTTCTATTGCTTCATAAATTTGTTCTATATCATGTCCGTCTATTACAATAGTCTGCCAATTAAAAGCTTTTAATTTATCCTCCAGAGGGTCAACAGACATAACATCTTCCGTACAGCCGTCTATTTGATATCTGTTACGGTCAATTATAGCTATTAAATTATTAAGTTTTCTGTGCGGTGCCTGCATAAATGCTTCCCAGCAAGAACCTTCCTGAAGCTCGCCATCTCCCATATAAACAAATACATGTGCCGGATTGTTATTTAATTTTAACCCCATTGCCATACCGCAGCCGATTGACAAGCCTTGTCCCAGAGAACCGGTTGAAACCTCAACTCCTTTAAGCATTTTTTTACACGGATGTCCTTGGAGTTTTGAACCGAATAATCTGAATGTCATTAATTCTTCTTTTGGAATAAATCCCTTCTGCGATAATACAGAATACAAAACAGCAGAAGCATGACCTTTTGAAAGTATAAATCTGTCCCTTGATTCGTTGAAATCTGCCGGGATATTCATACACTTGTGGTAAAGAACTGTCAAAATATCCGCAGCGGAAAATGCACCGCCGATATGACCGGATTTTGCATTATGAACCATTTTAAGAATATTAATTCTTGATTCCTTCGCCAATTCTTTTAATTCATTAATTTCATTTGGATTTAACATTCTTTACCTCCAATACGATAACGTAAAACTTTTAACACAAATAGAGGAAGTGCAGGAAATATACGCTTAAAGCGTTCAGGCTGCTTTATAGTTCTATAAAGCCATTCCAGACCTAATTTTTGATAAATTTCAGGAGCGCGCTCCACAACTCCCGACCAAACATCAAAACTTCCTCCAACACCAATCATTAATGCAGGATTAAGCAAATGTTTTGCTTCATATATAAACTTCTCTTGTTTTGGAGAACCTAAGGCGACAAGTATAAGCTTTGGCGAAACTTGTTTTAAGTCCTCCATTATCTCATCCCAGTTATCAAAATAACCGTCATGAGAGTATACAATATTTAAGTTTTCAACTTCTGACTTGAGATTTGATACTGCTTTTTCAATGATTTCAGGTTTTGCGCCTATTAATGCAACAGGCAGAGATTCTTTTGCGGCAACATCAATCATCCTGCGTGCAAAATCAATTCCTGCAATCCTTGCAACATTTTCGCCCATAATCTTTAGTCCGACTTTTACGCCTATACCATCAGGAATAACCATTTCCGCAGACTTTAAAATTTCCGAAAACTCTTTATCCTTTTGGGCGGTTGTAAACATTTCAGGGTTGATTGTTACAACCTGATTAACTTTGTTGTTAGTCATCAATTCATGCGCGTATTGAACGGCACCTTCAAAATCAAAATTATCAATTTCATAACCTAACAACTTGACTCTTTTCATAACAATTATTATACTAAAAAAACACAAAACATTCGATATTTTATTTTCGAGAATAGGAGATGAAAAATGAAAAAAATTTTAGCAACACTATTAGTTTTATCATTCGCAGGAAGTGTAATTGCTGCAGAAACTTATACTGAATCTGTTGTTAATAAATGGATTTCACCTGTAACACAAAAAGAAAAACAATTACAACAACAAAAAGCTGCAGCTGAAAAAGCAAGAAAACAAAGAGAAATGGAACAACAAAAACGTCAAAAAGAAAGAGAGCAAATGCAAAAACAACGCCAAAAAGAAATGGAAGCAGCAAAAAGAGCTCACCAAAACAAAATGGAAGAAAAGAAAAAAGCATTTGAAACATTATTAAAATAGAAATCGAAAAGCTGAATATTTTTATATTCAGCTTTTTACATAAAAGTAATAAATTTTTATCTTTATAGTAAAATTAAAATATGGACAGAAAAGAATTTTTAAACGTTAAAAGAATTGTTATTAAACTTGGGACAAATGTTTTAAGAAACGAAGACGGTGATGTTGCATTACCGAGAATTTACTCTTATATTGAAGATATTTCAAAACTGGTAAAAGCAGGGAAAGAGGTAATTCTTGTAACATCAGGTGCTGTCGGATTGGGTAAGAAAAAAATAGGGCTTTCCAATACTGACGGTGTTGCATTGAAACAGGCATGTGCTGCTATAGGTCAAAGCCGTTTAATGTCTTTATACGAAGAAGGTTTTGATACGTATAACGTTGTTGCAGCACAAATTCTTTTAACTGAAGACGATTTCTCTCAAAGAAAAAAATATTTGAGCCTCAGAACAACTCTTAACAGACTCCTTGAGATGAAAGCGGTTCCTATCATCAATCAAAATGATACCGTATCTGTTATAGATTTTGATGATACGTTTAACAACATGCAGGTTTGTTTTGCCGATAATGATAAACTTTCTGCACTTGTTGCAAGCGAACTTGATGCCGATTTGTTACTTATTTTATCCGATGTAGACGGATTATATGATTCTAACCCTAAGACTAATCCGAATGCAAAAATGATAAAAGAAGTTATAGGCGTTACGGATGAAATAAGAGCTTTAGGAACTGATGCATCAGAAGGCGGCAGAGGCGGAATGAGAACTAAACTTGAAGCGGCAAGACTTGTTACCCGCTTTGGCGGAAAAGCGTTGATTGCAAACGGTAAAATTCCTTATGTAATTAACGAAATATTTAGCTACAAAGATATCGGAACAATGTTTGTACCAAATAACGAAAACCTATCAGAAAAGAAACGATGGATTGGTTATGCAACAAATATTGTCGGAAAACTCGTTGTTAATAAAGGCGCAAAAGATGCTATATTAAACAAAGAATCAAGTCTGCTTCCTATCGGTGTTATAGGAGTTGTAAACGATTTCAAACGCGGAGAAGTTATATCTATTCATGATGAAGATGATATTGAATTTGCCCGCGGTATTGTGAACTATAATTCGGAAGATTGCAGACGTATTATTGGAAACCACTCTAATGAAATCCTGAAGGTATTAGGATTTAAAAATTATGATGCAATCATAACAAGAGATAATATAACTATTCTTTAGAGGTGTAATTTTGAATAAAGAGTTTTTAGAAATTGCCAAGAACGCTAAAAGAGCGTCTATTAAAGCACAAAAATTATCTAATGATATTAAAAATAAAGCCTTAAAAACAATCGCAGAAAATTTGGAAACACATAAGTCCGAAGTTTTTGATGCAAATAATAAAGATATGCAGGAGGCAAAAGCTTTATTAGAATCAGGAGAAATAACACAAGCAATATATAATCGATTGAAGCTTGATGAGAACAAAATGCGCGATATGATACAAGGACTTTTGGATATATCTGAGCTTCCTGACCCTGTTAATAAAAAACTTTTGGAGAGAGAATTGGATAACGGGCTCATATTAACAAAAGTATCTTGCCCTATAGGTGTTCTTGGTATAATTTTTGAGGCAAGACCAGACGTTATTTCCCAAATTTCTGCTCTTGCTATAAAATCTTCAAACGCTGTTATCTTAAAAGGCGGTAAAGAATCTGTTAATACAAACAAAGCAATTTTAGGGATAATTAACGAAGCTTTGGATAAAGTTGAAGGATTCCCTAAAAATATGCTCAATCAGGTATTTTCCAGAGATGATGTTAAAGAAATGCTCGAAGCGGATAAGTATATTGATTTAATTATACCAAGAGGCGGTAATTCTCTGGTACAGTTTATTAAATCAAATACCAAAATTCCTGTTTTAGGTCATGCAGACGGTATCTGTCACATCTTCGTTGATGAATCCGCAGATTTTGATATGGCAAAAAAAATTATCATAGATGCCAAAACCCAATATCCAAGCGCTTGTAATTCGGTTGAAACACTCTTAATCAGCGACAAATTTTCTAAGAATAAAGAGCTGTTAAAAGAATTAGAAAATGCAGGAATAAAACTAATTTCTAATCCGGAGAGCTGGCACAAAGAATATTCGGACAAAATTCTTGCATATAAATATGTGTCATCAACAGACGAAGCGATAGACCATATTAATGAGTACGGCTCAGGGCATACTGAATCTATTATTACTTCAAATAAAGAAAATGCAGAACACTTTATGGATATGGTTGATTCTGCCGGAGTTTATCATAATGCATCAACAAGGTTTGCTGACGGCTTCAGATACGGTTTCGGGGCAGAAGTCGGAATTTCTACAAACAAAACACACGCAAGAGGTCCTGTAGGTATGGACGGACTTGTTATATATAAATACAAACTAAGAGGCTCCGGTGATACTGTTATAGAATACGTCAACGGTGAAAAGCATTTTACTCATAAGGATTTATTATGAAAATAGGTATTCTCGGGCTTGGACTTATCGGCGGCTCAATATTTAAATCATTAAAAGCATTGAATTATGACGTTATCGGAATCTCATCTTCTCAAGGCGGCAAATACGATGATATATATTCTGACAGAAGTAAATTATCCGGCTGTGATTTAGTATTTGTATGTACACCAATGAATAAGGTGCTTTCAGACTTAGAAGATATTGAACAATATCTTGATACGAATACTGTCGTTTCGGATGTTTCAAGTTTGAAAGAATTTGTATGCAAAAATAAATACAAGTATAATTTTGTCCCTTCTCATCCAATGGCAGGAACAGAGTTTTCAGGATTTGAAAACTCATTTGAAGGATTATTTAAGGGCGCAAAATGGGTTGTAACACCTCTGGATGGAGTGGTTCCTGATATTTTGAAACAAGTTATTACCGATTTAGGTGCTCAAATAGTTATTACAACAGCCAAAGAACATGATGAAGCAGCGGCTCTTATTTCGCATACTCCATTGGTTTTGGCTCAGGCATTATTTATGACTGCAGACGATAATGAGCTTGCAAAAAAACTTGCATCATCAGGGTTTAGAGATATGACAAGACTTGCGCTGTCAAGTGAAGAAATGGCTTGTGATATGGTTAAAATAAACCATGAAAATATACAAAAATCTCTTTTAAAACTTTATTCGAATATCGGAAAACTAATCAAGGAAAATTATCCTGAAACAATACACAAGATAAAACAATCAAGAGAAAATATGTATAAAGACGGGAAAAATATTTACCCTGTCGGATAATTGTAAAATTTGATACGGTCTTTTACTATACCTGTATGACAACGATAGTAGGTGTAAGATTATCAGACAGAACGGAACATTCAAATGAGTTCCAGAATATATTATCAAAATTCGGCTGCGGAATAAAAACCAGAATCGGATTACATTCAACCTGCAGCTATGTTTGCTCAAATTGGGGAATTATTTTGCTTGAAATAGTCGATGATTCGATAACATCAGAACTTTCAAGGGATTTATCAAGATTAGAGGGTGTAAGAGTTCAGTCGATGAATTTATAAAATATATACTGGAATTAATTTTTGAAATAGTCTATAATTAATAAATAAATTACGGGCTGTGAGGTGTGTTATGAAAGATTTAAGAGAAATAAAAGATTATCAAATTGTAATATTAGGTTTAATTATTGCATTTGGAGCAATACTATCAACATTCATATTTTCTCATGCAGTTGTTGCATACCAAAAACTGCAGAATCATACAATAACCGTAACCGGTTCTGCATCTAAAGATATCATATCCGATGTAGCAGTTTGGAAGGGGTATTATTCAGTCAGATGCAAGGACTTAAAATCCGGTTATGCACAAATAGAAGCAAATAAAAAAGCCGTAAAGGAATATTTAATTGCAGGCGGTATGAAAGGAGAAGATATTAAGTTTACTCCTGTATCTTCATTCCCTTTGTATAAAAAACTTTCTAACGGTTATGAATCAAATGAGATAGACGGTTATAACATCTCTCAAAATGTGGAGGTATCATCCTCTAATGTTGAATCAATAACCAATCTTTCTCAAAATGCCGGCAGTTTAATAAATAAAAACGTTATTTTATCTTCTAATATGATTGAATACTACGTTTCAAACCTTGATGATTTAAAGGTTGAAATGCTTGCAAAAGCAACAAAAGATGCAAAACAAAGAGCAAAAAGTATGGTTGAAAGTACCGGCGGACATATTGGAGCTATGACATCTGCAAAGATGGGTGTGTTCCAGATTGTTGCAAAAAATTCAACGGATGTATCGGATTACGGGATTTATAATACCAATGCTAAGGATAAAAAGATTAACGCTGTGGTAAATGTTACATTTACCATCAGATAGGAATTAGTGTATGAAAAAATTTATTTTGCTACTATTAATATTATCAACAATGGAACCTGTTTGGGCGGATTATAACTCTCAGATGCAGCTTTTTCAACAGCAAAGACAAAGATATTATGACCGGCAGCAAGCATACCAAAACAGAGTTATGCAAAACAGACAGCAGCAATTTGAACAACAGGAAGAAATCCGCCGACGGAATTTAGGTTTGTTTGAAAGCGAAAAGATTAGGCACTTTGGGTATACCGGTGTTTATTATTACGATTATTAAATAAATAATACAATGACATTATTGTGAAGAGGGTATGTTTGATTTTACTAATTTGATATAAATGTAAGCTTGTATAGTTAGAACATTTGAACAGCCGTATGTTGAAAGAAATTTAAATAAAATATTGGAGATAAAATAAATGCAAATTACATGTAAAAATATAAATACAGTAGCTTACGTAATACGTAAAAGATTACAAGGATATAAATTATTAAAAAATCCTAAAGGTAGTGATAGAAATGAAATCAACATGATAAAAACTTCTTTTGGTTTGCAGCCAAGATACTATGATGATGTATTTTTATATCGTAAAATACAAAGAAAAATAGTTAATGGAAAACCGCAATTAATTGAAAAACAATTAATTGCGCAATACTTTATGAACCCCAAAACGAAACAAGTCACAAACAAAAAAGCTGTTTTCTACTCAAAACAACAAAATGGTCAGTATGTTTTAAGCTTAGAAAAACAAGAACTTTCGACCAAAGAACAATCTCAAAGATTAGCAAAGAGCTCCAAAGATATTTTTAATGGAAATATTGAAGAAGAAATGCAATACTCAAAACAAAGATTTACAAAGGAGCGTAAACAACATTTTTATCAACCTAAAATATCTCTACTTGAAAAAATTATAACTTTAGGAACTGCGAAGTATTTACGTTCAGATAATCGTCCGTATGCCCCAGGATTTTTCAAGACTTTAATTTCTAATCTTAATGGAGGAAGGTAAATATTTTGTATGCTAAAAAATAAGCCCGCAAAACGGGCTTTATTTTTTTTATAAATGGCGGGAACGACGAGGCTGTCTTGACCTGCTCGCGTTAAACGGGTCTTCGGTTGTCTGCCTGTATGGCTAAAACCATAAGCAGACAAGCCTTCGCCCTCTGCTCGCAGGTCGCTCGAACTATTAAGCAAGGCTTTGCCTTGCGGAGTTCTCGCCTCTTTATTCCATAATTTAGATAAAAAAATAAGCCCGCAAAACGGGCTTTATTTTTTTTATAAATGGCGGGAACGACGAGGCTCGAACTCGCGACCTCATGCGTGACAGGCATGCGCTCTAACCAAACTGAGCTACGCTCCCATATTTAATTTTCAATTTGTTTGTTAGATTGTAGCTCAGTTTGGTTTCTATTTTTAACCTCGGCATCCTTCGGCTTTATCCTTTGAACATTTCCTCGGCTGCCGTGTGAGCTACGCTCCCATATT